>JBEVJK010000083.1:0-4826 GCA_040510195.1 Mesorhizobium sp.
TTGATGCAGACCAGCACGGTCGGCGGGTTGTCCGACACCGAGCAGGCCGCAATGACCGTGGTGCCGCGCTTGCCGGCAGGGCCGTCCGTCGTCAGCACGTGCACGGCCCCCGCGAAGCGCGCCATCGCATCGCGGTAGTGCAGCGGCTCGACTTCCTGCTTCTTCAACACGTGCAACAATCCCGAAAACCTTGCCGAGCCTTATATGGGACAAGGCCGGCGCGCCACAAGCCAAGGCGGCAGGGCGACATGCGCCAGTGAAACGAACCAAATCGCATGTTGCCTACGCAATCGGCAGCCTTTACCTCTGCCGTGCCATGATTTGCCCGCCCGCCACGCTCCCGCACCTGTTATGTCGCGTCTGACGCGAAGCCTTGCGCACGCCGCGGCTACGGCTGTTGTGGCGCTGGCCGCCACGGCCGCCCAAGCCGACGGCCTGCTCATCGGCGTCGCCGCACCAATTACCGGCCCGTCGGCGCGCCTCGGCGCACAGAACCGCGCCGGCGCGGAGGCAGGGGCAAGCGCGACCAGCCCGCAGGCCACGCTCGACATCGTCGACGATCAGTGCTCGGCCGACGGGGGCACCGCCGCGGCCAACGATTTCGTCGCGGCCAAGGTGAATGTCGTGGTCGGATTCCTCTGCACGGAATCGATCGAGGCGGCGATGCCGATCCTCAAAGGAGCCGGTCTCCCAGTGATCACGGTCGGCGTTCGTACCAACAGCTTGACCGATCGCAAGTACAAGACAGGCTGGCCGGTGTTCCGGCTGGCGCCACGCTCCGACGCCGAAGGGATCGCGGTCTCCTCGATGCTGATCGAACTGTGGCGCAACGAGCTCTTCGCCATCATCGACGACGGCACCATCTACGGCCGCGAGCTCGCCGAGAGCGTCAGGGCAGGTGCGGAGCAAGAGGCGCTGAAGCCGGTCTTCGTCGACACCTACCGGCCCGAGCTGGACAACCAGGTGGGGCTGGTGGGGCGGCTGCGACGCGCCGGCGCTACCCATGCCTTCGTCGGCGGCGACCTCGACGACGTGGCCATCATCGGCCGGGACGCGGCCGGCATCGGCATGACGCTGACGCTCGCCGGCGGCGAGGCGTTGCGCGCAGCGCCGGGTGCCGTGGCCCTGCTGCCGGGCACGCTGATGGTCGGTCTTCCCGACCCTGCCGAGATCGCCAAACCGGAAGCGCTGGCGGCGCTCAAGGCGCGGGGCACGGTGCCCGACGGCTACGTGCTGCCAGCCTATGCAGGGGTGGAGGTCGCGCGTCAGGCACTGGCCAAGGCGGCGGCCGGCGGCAGCGTGGCAGACGCGCTCGGCAAGGACCCGTTCGAGACGGCTCTGGGCAGCATCCGCTTCGACGCCAAGGGCGACCTTTCCGACAACCCGTTCCGCATGTTCCGCTACGATGGCCGAAAGTTCGAGGAGGTCGGGGAGCCATGAGCTATCGCAGCGGGCCGCTCAACCTGTTGACCGACGTGGCGGGCCTGACGGTCGGCAATGCGGCCGACGCGCGGCTCAAGTCGGGCGTGACCGTCGTGCTTTGCGAGGCGCCGTCGATCGCCGCCGTGCAGGTGCTCGGCGGCGCGCCGGGCACGCGCGAGACCGATCTCCTGGAGCCCCACAACGCCGTCGACACGGTCGATGCGCTGGTGCTCTCGGGGGGCTCCGCGTTCGGGCTCGATGCGGCGTCCGGAGTGCAGGCGGCGTTGCGCGAGCGCGGCGTCGGCTTCGGGTTCGGCGGCGTGCGGGTGCCGATCGTTCCGGCGGCCATCCTGTTCGACCTGATCAACGGGGGCGACAAGGACTGGGGACGCTACCCGCCCTATCGGGAGCTCGGCTATGCGGCCGTCCAGGCAGCGTCGCGGCAGTTCGCGATCGGGTCCGAGGGGGCAGGCGCCGGGGCGTTGGCGGCCGGGCTCAAGGGCGGGCTCGGCTCGGCCTCGACCTCGCTCGAAGGCGGCATCACGGTCGGAGCGCTGGTCGCCGCCAACCCGACGGGCAGCGTGACGGTCGCCGACACGCCGCATTTCTGGGCGGCGCCTTTCGAGATCGGCGCGGAGTTCGGCGGGCTCGGCCTGCCGCACCCTTTCCCGGCGGCGGCGCAGCGGCGAACCCTCAAATATCCCCGCGACGCGGCCTCCGGCGGCAACACCACGCTGGCCATCGTCGCCACCGACGCCCTTTTGACGGCTGCCGATGCCAAGCGCCTGGCGATCGCCGCCCATGACGGCTTCACGCGGGCCATCTGGCCGACGCATACGCCGGCCGACGGCGACCTGGTGTTCGCGCTGGCCACGGGATCGAGCGGCATCGTGCCGGAGCCGGATGCGGCGATCGATCTCTGTGCGGCGGCCGGAGCCACCGTGGCGCGGGCCATCGCGCGGGCGGTCCATGCGGCGCGTCCGGCAGAAGAGGACTATTTCCCGACCTGGTCGGAGCGCTTCGGCGGCGGCCAACCGGCCGGGCGCTGAGGCCATGACCGCTTCCGCCCCGGCACCCCGGCGCGCCGCCGGCCGGGCGGTGGCCGCGGCGGCCCGGCGGCTCAGATCGGCGCTGCCCACGCTTCGGCAAGCCGTGGTCGGCGCCGTGTTGTGGGGTGCGGCGATGACCGCCTCGGCGGGCTTCGGCATCGCGCTCAGAGAATGGGCGACCTGGGAAAAGGTGAGCGCCGTCGCCAAGCTCTATGCCGTGGGCGGCGCGCTAGCCTTCCCCATCGCCTTCACGGCGGCGCGCTTCCTGTCGCTCGGCCGCTCGGCGGAGACGGCTTTCGCGGCGGCGCTGGTCTCGCTGGCGGCCGTCACCGTGGTGACGACGGGGCTCGCTTTCGCCGTCGACTACCGCAGCTACTATGCCGAATGGCACGACGTGCCCGGCTCGTTGACCTGGACGCTGCAGCTGGTGTTCACGACGCTCGGCGCGCTCTACCAGTTCGCCGTGCTCGGCCTCAGGCTGCTGCTGCCCTTCGGGCTCGCCGCGCTCATCGCGGCGGGCGTGTGGTTCGCCCGCCTGCCGCGTTGAGCATTGGCGCCGGCTCTGTTAGGACGCGCCAGGCTCTCACACAGGAAGCGGCCATGATCCCTCGCTACTCGCGACCCGAGATGGTCGCCATCTGGTCGCCGGAGACCAGGTTCCGCATCTGGTTCGAGATCGAGGCGCATGCGGCGGACGCCATGGCCGAGCTCGGCGTCATTCCGGAGAGCGCCGCCAGGACGATCTGGGAAAAAGGCAGGAACGCCGTCTTCGACGTCGCCCGCATCGACGACATCGAGCGGGAGACCCGGCACGACGTCATCGCCTTCCTCACCCATCTGGCCGAGATCGTGGGGCCGGAGGCGCGCTTCGTGCACCAGGGGATGACCTCGTCCGACGTGCTCGACACCTGCCTTGCGGTGCAGCTGTCGCGCGCCTCCGACATCCTGCTTGCCGACATCGACGCGGTGCTTGCCGCGCTCAGGCGGCGCGCCTTCGAGCACAAGGATACCGTGACCATCGGCCGCAGCCACGGCGTCCATGCCGAGCCGACCACGTTCGGCGTCAAGCTGGCGCTGGCGCATGCCGAGTTCGAGCGCTGCCGGCAGCGCCTCGTCCATGCCAAAAGCGATATCGCCACCTGCGCGATCTCTGGCGCGGTCGGCACCTTCGCCAACATCGACCCGCGCGTCGAGGCGCATGTCGCTGCCAAGATGGGCCTTAGCCCGGAGCCGGTGTCGACCCAGGTGATCCCGCGCGACCGCCATGCCATGTACTTCGCCACGCTGGCGGTGATCGCCTCGTCGGTCGAGCGGCTGGCAACGGAGATCCGCCACCTGCAGCGGACCGAGGTGCTGGAGGCCGAGGAGTATTTTGCGCCCGGCCAGAAGGGCTCCTCGGCGATGCCGCACAAGCGCAACCCGGTGCTGACCGAAAACCTGACCGGGCTGGCGCGCCTGGTCCGCGCCTACGCGCTGCCGGCGATGGAAGACGTCGCACTCTGGCACGAACGGGACATCTCGCACTCCGCAGTCGAGCGGATGATCGCGCCCGACGCTACCGTCACGCTGGATTTCGCTCTGGCGCGGCTGGCCGGCGTCGTCGACAAACTGATCGTCTACCCGGAGCGGATGCGCGCCAATCTCGAGCGTTTCCGCGGGCTGATCCACTCGCAGCGGGTGCTGCTTGCGCTGACCCAGGCGGGGCTGTCGCGCGAAAACGCCTATCGCCTGGTGCAGAGAAACGCCATGAAGGTTTGGGAGCAAGACGCGGATTTTCTGATGGAATTGCTGGCCGACAAAGAGGTGCGCCAGGCGCTGCCGGAAGATCAAATCCGCGAGCAATTCGATCTCGGCTACCATCTCAAGCATGTCGACACGATCTTTGCCCGGGTGTTCGGCGACAGCGAGCCGGAACCTTCGTTGCCCGAGCATCGTTGAATCCCTCAAATAGCCTTTGCGGAGGGTTAACCATGTTCGCGACCGATAATGCGGCCCCGAAATCACCCAGCCGGTCGGGCTGGTTCGGCGCCGGCGCCGTAGCGGCGGCTACCTTGATTTTCGGCTTTCTGTTCGTCGGCGGCTACCTCGGGGATTCCCGCGCCGTGGCAAAGCCCGAGGCGGGACACATCACCATTCCGCGCCAATAAGCGTCTGGCGCCCTAGTTCCTGGCCGCTGCGCGGACTTCCGTTCCCCATGGATCACTGAAGGTGCCTGGCGCGAGCTCCGTTCCCTGGAGTTCGAGCCAGGCCAGCCCGCTGCGGCCGGGGTCGCGCGGTCCGGCGCCGCGGCTCTGCCAGGAATTGACGCCGACATGGTGGTGGTAGCCGCCGGAGGACAGGAACACGGCACTGCCC
>JBEVJK010000084.1:0-2863 GCA_040510195.1 Mesorhizobium sp.
GACGGGATCGTTCTCAAGGAGGACGGTGAAGTCGGAGACATGGTGGAGCCCGGCACGATCCTTTACCGCGTCGGGCTGGAACGGCCGCTATGGGTCGTCGCCGACGTCAACGAGGAGGACATTCCCCGGGTCAAGGTCGACCAAAAGGTGCTGCTGCGTACCGACGCGTTCGCGGGTCACATACTGCCGGGCAACGTCAGGCAGATCACGCCGGCCGGCGACCCCATATCGAAGACGTTTCGCGTCAGAATCGGCCTGCCCGACGATACGCCGCTGCGGGTCGGCATGAGCGTCGAAGCCAACATCATCAGCCGCGAAAAGCTTGACGCCGTTCTCGTTCCGGCCAATGCCGTGGTCAACAACAGCCTGTTCACGATCGAAGACGGCCACGCGCGGCTGCGCAAGGTCGAGATCGGCATCCGCGGCACCGGTTTCGTTGAAATCCTGCAGGGCGTGAGTGAGGGCGAATGGGTCGCCGCGCCGGCGACCACCAACATCAAGAATGGCTCCCGGGTCCGCGTGACGCCGAAGGAGTTGCCGCCGTCGTGAACTTGATCCTGACCATTGCCTGGACCCACGTCCGTCACCGCGCCCGCCAGACGCTGGTAGCGATCGCTGGCGTCATGACCGGGGTCGGTTTCTCCATCATGATGGCGGCCCTGATGGAAGGCTCGCAGGATGATTTCATCCGGACTCTGGTCAACGCCCTGCCTCATATTTCTGTGACGGACGAACTGCGCGAGCCAAACCGGCAACCGGCCGACATCCGTTACGCGGCGGCCGAATTCCACGGCCTGACACCGGAGGTGCGCCGCCCGGGCATCAAGAACCCGATGGCCACGATCGCCTCGCTGCAGACCTGGGTGCCCGGCGCGCTGACGCCTTCGGTACAGTCAAAGGCCGTGCTGCGTTTCGCCGGCCGGAACCTCACCATCTCGATCATCGGCATCGATCCCCGCACCGAGGCGGACGTCTCCAATCTGACGGCTCACATGCGGCAGGGATCGCTGCATTCGCTGTATCGGGCGTCCAACGCGATCCTGCTCGGCGACCGGCTGGCGAACAAGATCGGCGCGCGCGTCAATTCCAGCGTCACGCTTGTCTCCGCTGAGGGCGCCAACATGAGCGCCACCGTGGTCGGCACGTTCCATTCCGGATTCCGCATGACGGACGAAACCACGGGCTATGTCCTACTGAAGACCGCGCAGGTTCTGGAAAAGCAGACCGGCGTCGTCAACGAAATCCGCGTCCGCACGCGCGACCCGATGGAGGCGCGCCTGATCGGGGAACGTATCGGCGAACAAACCGGGTATCGGTCGATCTCCTGGCAGGAGGCCCAGGAGGATCTGCTCTCGGCCATCACGGTACGGAACGTGCTGATGTACACCATCGTCGGTGCCATCCTTCTGGTGGCGAGCTTCGGAACCTATAACATCATCTCCACCATCACCCATGAGAAGACGCGCGACATCGCCATCCTGAAATCGCTCGGCTTCCCGGACCGGACCATCCGGATGATATTCATCCTCGAGGCGCTGCTGGTCGGACTCGTCGGCGCGGCGCTCGGGTGGATCTTCGGTTATCTCCTTACCCGAGGCATCGCCTCACTTGAGTTCATAACGCCGTTTTCCGACAACAATCATCTGCCAGTACTCTATTCGACAAAGCATTACCTGCTCGCCACCGCGGTGGCCCTGGCGTCGAGTTTCGTTGCTGGCTACTTCCCGGCACGCGCCGCGGCGCGCGTTCATCCGGTCGACATCATCAGGGGCGCGACATGAGCACACCTCTGATCGAAGCCCGGCGCGTAACCAAGATCCTCAGCGGCGTGGTGCCGGTAACGCTGGTCCGGGACATCAACCTCACCATCATGCCGCGGGAGTTTATTGCCATCACAGGTCCATCCGGCTCTGGAAAGTCTTCACTGCTGTACTTGCTTGGACTGCTCGACCTGCCGACCGATGGCGACGTTCTGATCGACGGGCGCTCTACCACCACCATGACGGAGACCGAACGGGCCAAGGTGCGGCTCGCGCGGCTTGGCTTCGTATTTCAATTCCACTTTCTGCTTCCGGAGTTCAGCATCACCGAGAATGTCGCGCTGCCGATGCGCGCGTTGGGTCGCCTGTCGCAGCGGGGTATCCTGGCGCGCGCCGGGGAATTGCTGGACTCGCTCGGGCTGGGCGACCATCGCCACAAGACGCCGGATCAATTATCCGGCGGTCAGCGCCAACGGGTCGCGGTCGCCAGAGCGCTCGCCAACGATCCGCCGGTCATTCTCGCGGACGAACCGACCGGGAGCCTCGATTCCGTTTCGACCGCGCAGGTGTTCGGCATTCTCCGCGACCTGGTGGCGCTCGACGGCAAGACCGTGGTCGCGGTCACTCACGACCTCAATCTCGCCGCGCAGATGCATCGCCGCATTCATGTGGTTGACGGCCAGGTGCAGAAGGATGCGCCTGCTGCGGCCGAGGGCCACGCCCCCGCCTGACGTACGTCCGATCGCGTCGCGGGTTGCCAGTGATCACCCCGCCGCCGGCAGCACGGTCTCACCCCCCACCGTCCACGGCCGTTCCGGCGAGGCCAGCCCGATCAGGCGGCCCTGGATATAATCGCAGCCCCACTCGCGCAGCATCACGGCGGCTTCCTCGTCCTGCACCCATTCCGCCACCGTCTTGATCTGCAGCCGCCGCGCCAGGTCGATCAGCGTCTGCACGAAGGCACGATCGTCCGCCGAGCGTGCGATGTTCTGCACGAAGGCACCGTCGATCTTCACGATGTCGACGCCGAGCTTGCGCAAGTTTCGAAATGAAGTGTAGCCGGCGCCGAAATCGTCGATCGCGATCTGGCTGCCGAAATTCTT
>JBEVJK010000085.1:0-66035 GCA_040510195.1 Mesorhizobium sp.
CTCTACTCCTATTTCGCGCTCGTCGCGGACGATCCGTCCGTGCAGATCGTCAGCCAGGCGCAGGCCTGGTACGTCAAGGAGCTGCTGAAGGACAGCGAATGGAAGGACCTGCCGGTGCTTTCCGCCGCCGCCCCCTTCAAGTCGGGCGGGCGCGGCGGCCCGGACTATTACACGGACGTGCCGGCTGGCGACATCGCCATCAAGAACGTGGCCGACCTCTATCTCTATCCCAATACGGTCCAGGCGCTCGCCATCACCGGGGCGCAAGTCAAGGAATGGCTGGAGATGTCGGCCTGCATCTTCAACCAGGTCGAGGTGGGCAAGCGGGACCAGCTGCTGATCAACCCGGATTTCCCCTCCTACAACTTCGACGTGATCGACGGCGTGACCTACCGGATCGACCTGTCCCAACCGCCGAAATACGACCCGGACGGCGCCCTGCTCGTGCAGTCGGCAATCCGCATCGTCGACCTGATGTTCGAAGGCGCGCCGGTCGACCCGGCGCAGCGATTCGTCGTGGCGTCCAACAACTACCGGGCCGGCGGCGGCGGAAACTTCCCCGGGATCGATGCGTCGAAGGTCATCCTGCAGGCACCGGACACCAACCGCGACGTGATCGTGCGCTACATCATGGAGGAAGGGACGATCAACCCGTCGGCCGACGCCAACTGGTCTTTCGTCCCGTTGGAAGGAACCAGCGTCCTTTTCGACACGGGGCCGAAGGCCGAGACGTTCCTGGCCGATGTCCAGGGGTTGACGATCGAGCCGGTCGGGGAGGGTGGCGCGAATGGGTTCGCACGGTACCGGATCAGCTGGTGAGGCGTATCATGCCTTGTAGATCACCTGGCGGACGTCGATATACTCGGCTCGGAAGCCCGCCTCGCAATAGTGGAGGTAGAACTCCCATAGCTTCTTGAACCGTTCGTCGAAGCCCAGCGGCACGATCTTCTCCCAGGACGCCCAGAAGCGGGTGCGCCACTCGGCCAGCGTGCGCGCATAGTCCTCGGCGAAGACGCGCTCGCGCAGGAAGGAGAGGCCCTGCTCGGCGCCCAACGCTTTCAGGATCGCCGGGGTCGGCAGCATGCCGCCCGGGAAGACGTAGCGCTGGATGAAATCCGGCCGCTTGCGGTAGGTCGCATAGGCGGCCTCGTTGATGGTGATGATCTGCATGCCGGCGGTGCCGCCCGCCTTCAGACATTCCTTCACCTTGCCGAAGAAAACCGGCCAGTACTTCTCGCCGACGGCCTCGAACATCTCGATCGAGGCTATCCGGTCATAGCAGCCGGTTTCCTCGCGATAGTCGCGGAGCTGGATGTCGACCTTGTCCGACAGGCCGGCGGCGGCGATGCGCGCGCTGGCAAAGTCGTGCTGCTCCCTGGAGATGGTGAGGCCGGTGACCCGGCAGCCGATCTCGCGTGCCGCAAACTCGGCGAAGCCGCCCCAGCCGCAGCCGATCTCCAGGACGCGATCGTCGGGTCCGATGGCGGCGTCGCGCGCCAAGGCGCGGTACTTGGCGCGCTGGGCGCTCTCAAGATCCTTGGCTCCCGTCGAAAACAGCGCCGAGGAGTAGGTCATCGTGGGGTCGAGCCAATGGCGATAGAACTGGTTGCCGAGATCGTAGTGGGCCGAGATGTTGCGCCGCGACCCCTTGGGCGAATTGTCGTTGAGCCAATGGCGGATGCGGTGGACGAGGGTGAGCAGCCGGCTCGCTCCGCCCGCCACCTGCTCGCCCGCCTCGACATTGACGACGAAAAGCTCCAGCAGGCTGGTGACGTCCGGGCTTTCCCAGTCGCCGTCCATGTAAGATTCGGCGACGCCGATCGTTCCGCCGGTAAATGCGCGGCGGGGCAGGTTCCAATTTCGCAGGATCAACTCGGCGACCGGGCCGGGCGCATGACCGCCGACCCTCAGAAGGCGGCCCTCCGGCGTGCGTATCGTCAACGACCCCTTGGCGAGATGCATGGCCGTCGAGAGCACCATGCGCGCTCGACCGGGGAGGCCACGTGTGACCTGCCTGAAATTTTCAGCCGTCAGGCGCATCGCCTGAGCATTCGCGGCCCCCTCGGACCTCTCCATCATTTCCGCACCTCGACCCTCTCCCGGCGGCCGCCGTCCCTCAGCCGCGCTATCCACCGGAATCCAGTCCTCATCTCCCGGCCCCTTCAGAGGAAGCCTCAGACCGTCCGAGTGAATTGCAGATGCAATTTTCCACGTCATGAGGGGAATCTTCAAGAGGCACGTGGCAAGCGGGCTGGTGGGGGAGGCCTCGGGGGCCTTGTCGTCGGGCAGCGGCCGGAGCTCAGAGCCGCGTCAGGGGCGGTCATTCGCCGTGCTCCTGATCCCGTCGAAGGCCGAGAGCGCGCGCCGGCGCGCCGTCTGGTGATCGACGAGAGGCAGGGAATAGGCGGCTTCGAGGTCCAGGCCCGCATCGGAAAGCGCCTTGCCGGGTGCCGCCCAAGGCTTATGGATCCATTTGTCGCCCAGCCTGGCAAGTTCTGGGACGAAGCGCCGTACATACTCGCCACCGGGGTCGAACCGCTCACCTTGCAGGACGGGATTGAAGATGCGGAAGTAGGGCGCGGCGTCGGCGCCGGAGCCGGCGACCCATTGCCAGTTCATAGGATTGTTCGCCGGGTCGGCGTCGACCAGCGTATCCCAGAACCAGGCTTCGCCGGAGCGCCAATCGATCAGGAGATGCTTGACCAGGAACGAGGCGACGACCATGCGGACGCGGTTGTGCATGAAGCCGGTGCGCCAGAGCTCGCGCATGCCGGCGTCCACGAGAGGATAGCCGGTGCGGCCCTGCTGCCAGCGCCTGAGATCGGCTGCGCTCTGCCGCCAGGGGAACTCGTCGAAGCGGGCGTCGACATTGTCGGTGGCAAGGTGCGGATGGCTGCACATCAAGTGATAGGCGAACTCGCGCCACGCCAACTCCTTACGGAAGGTGTCGACGCCGCGCCCGCGCCTTCTTTTCAAGGCGGTGAGCAGCTGGGCTGGCGTGATCTCGCCATGAGTAAGATGCGGCGACAACCGGGACGTGCCGAAGGATGCGGGCCGTTCGCGCTCCACCGCATAATCGGTGACCGACTCCTCCAGGAAAGCCGCAAGGCGCGTACGGGCGCCCTCTTCGCCGGGAGTCCAGCAGGCACGCAAGCCCTCGGCCCAATCCGGTCCCTCGGGCAGCAGAGCCCAATCATCCAGCCGTTCAGAAGGTGGAAGGCTTGCCGGGGCCCTGAGGGAATGAGGCGGGTCGACCGGGTCGCGAGGCTCGGTCTCGGACGACAAGGCCCGCCAGAATGGCGCAAAAACGCGATAGGCCCGTCCGGAACCGGTCCGCACTCTCGCCGGATCGTGCAGCAGGTGCCCTTCGAAGCGCTCGGTGCGGATGCCGTCGGCAAACAGCCGGGCCGCCATGTCGGCATCGGCAACCACAGCGGCGGGCTCGAAACGGCGGTTCCAGTGGACGAGATCGGCGCCCGCCTCGCGGGCGAGCGCGGCGACCGTTTCGCCCATAGCGCCGCGCCGCAGGATCAGCGGCGCGCCGCCCAGGCGCGCGACCGCCTTGGCCAGGGCGGCGAGAGAATGATGCAGCCACCACCGCCGGGCGGCGCCTGGCGGACGGGCGCCGCCGTCGATTTCCAGCACAAAGGCGGCAACGACCGGCTTTCCGGTTGCGGCGGCGGCGCTGAGCGCACGGTTGTCGGCCACCCGCAGATCGTGGCGGAACACCACCAGGACCGGCTTTTCGACATCGCGCTTCCGATCGGTCATGCGAGGCGCTCTCCAGCTTTCCGAGCAAACAGTAATATTAGAAATCGCTCATGTGGATAGCCGCCAGGCTGGCGCAGCGGAACCAATCGGCCACGGCGCCGTTTGCCCACATTCATGCGACAAAAGGGATTCGACGGATGGCATCGACGCTCTCAAGGCTTCGCGACACGCTGGACGACGACCTGCAAGGGCAGATCGCTGCCCTCAGCAAGGAAGTCTCGGCGCTGCGCAAGACCATGTCCTCGCGGGGCAGCGCAGCATGGGACGATGGCTGGAACACAACTGCCGACCTTTACGAGGATCTCCGTTCGGGCCTTTCCGACGCCCTGCCGGTGATCCGCAAGCAAGCGCATCAGCTCGAGCGCACCGCGCGCGACAACCCGGTGACGACGGCGGCCCTGGTCGGTCTGGTCGTGGTCGGGCTGGCGGTTGCATTGATGGCGCGGCGCTAGCCGCGGGGCGCGACGCCTCGCGGAGGCCGTCTTCTCAACTGGTCGTCCAGGCTGTAGGTAGTGCCATCGGCGACGAGGCGACCGGCAGGGGAGGCGTTGATGAAGGCAAGGCTCGGGATTGCGCCGATCGCCTGGTGGAACGACGATCTTGCCGAGCTTAGCGGCGACATCTCGCTCGAGGGCTGCCTCGACGAGGCCCGGCAGGCTGGCTTCACCGGGATGGAAACAGGGCGACGGTTTCCGATGGACCCGAAGGTCCTGATACCCATCCTCGACGCGCATGGAATGCAGGTTTGCGGCGGCTGGTTCTCCGGTCGCCTGCTCCAGGGCGACATCGAGGAAGAGAAGGACCGCGTCGGCCCGCAGATGGCGCTGTTCAAGGCCGTTAACGCGCCTTGCATCGTTTATGGCGAGACCGCAGGGACGATCCAGGGGGACCGTCATGCGCCATTGGCGGGACGGCCGAGGCTCGACGAGGACCAGATCCGCGCCTATGGGCGGAAGATGACGGAATTCGGCGAGTGGTGTGCCGAACAGGGCATGCCGATCTCGTATCACCACCACATGGCGGCGCCGATCGAGAGCGAGAGGGACGTCGATCTTCTGATGAACCATTCGGGGGAGGGGCTGCCGCTGCTCTACGATGCAGGGCACATGGCGTTTGCCGGCGGCGACGTGCTGCGGGTCATCGACAATCATCACGCCCGCATCAGCCATGTTCACACCAAGGACGTCCGCAAGGCGGTGGTCGACAGGATCGACCGCTCCCGCGAGAGCTTTCTCGACGCAGTCATCAAGGGCGCCTTCACCGTGCCCGGCGACGGCTCGCTCGACTTCGAAGCGATCGTCAAGCGCCTGGCCGGCTATGGCTATGAAGGGTGGTTCGTGGTCGAGGCCGAGCAGGATCCGGTCAAGAATCCGCCCCTCAAGATGGCCGAAATCGGCCATGCCGAGTTGCTGCGCGTGATGGACGCCGCCGGCTACGAGGTGGTGCGCTAGCCGCCGCTCAGTCGTGCCTGATTGAGCCGGCGGTCAGCACCTTCAGGACCTGGATCGCTTCTTCGCCGCCCGTCAGCGGCTCCTTGCGCTCCTCCACGCATTCGATGAAGTGCTGCAGCTCGCGGGTGAGGGGCATCCCCGCCTCGACCGGGACGTAGGACGGTTCGTTTTGCGTGAAGGCCCACTGGCCGCTGTCCTGCCAGATGGCATGGCGGTAGACCGCCAGCTTGCGCTCCCACGGCTCGATATCGTCGAAGACCGCCATCGCCTTGTCGCCGACCACCGTCAGGCGACGCTCTCGATAGGGGTTGAGGCGGGACGCGAAGAGGTGGCTCCGCAGGCCGTTCGGGAAGCGCATGTGGAGATGGGCGAAATCGCTCAGATGGTCGAGCAGGGCGGCACCTTCGCCGCGGATCTCCGAAGGCTCGGTCCCGGTGATCGCCAGGATCATCGAAATGTCGTGCGGGGCGAGGTCCCACAGGGCGTCGTTCTCGGTGTGGAACTTGCCGAGGCCCAGCCGGTGCGAATGAATGTAGCGCACCTCGCCGAGCTCGCCGGCATCAATCAGGGCCTTGAGCGTCTCGAAGGCGGGATGAAACCGCAGCACGTGGCCGACCATGAAGATCCGACCCTCGGCGTGGGCGACCGCGACCGCCCGCTCGGCGTCGCCGACGGTGAGCGCGATCGGCTTCTCGACCAGCAGGTCCTTGCCGCTCTGGGCAGCACGGATGGCGAGCTCGGCGTGGAACTGCGGCGGCAACGCCATGACGATGGCATCGACGTCGGGTCTCAGATGCAGCTCGTCCGGATCGATCGCGAGGCATTCCTGCTCGCTGGCGAAGCCCTCTGCGCGCGCGAGATTGGCGTCCGAAACCGCATAAAGCGCGTCGAGCGACTTGAGCGTGCGAATGTGGTTGCTGCCCCAATAGCCGCAACCGAGGACGGCGATACGCGGTTTCATCAATCCCAGGAACGACCGAGCGAATGTGCGGACACATAGCGATCAGCCGTTCCGAACTCAACCCCGCTGCATGCAGGGGCAAAGACCGAGCGGGAAGCCCGTCCCGGCCGGGTCGTGGCGCGCTTGACAGGCCAGTTGCGCGACCCTTATATCCGCCCGGCTTCAAGTCGAGGCCGGCACGTCGCCGAGCCGTCACGCTTGCCGCCCTGGCGGAGTAGCTCAGTTGGTTAGAGCAGAGGAATCATAATCCTTGTGTCGGGGGTTCGAATCCCTCCTCCGCTACCATCCTTTGAATTCAATGCCTTAGCGGATTTCAGAACCGCCACCACGTGGCCTCAGCTTTCGTCAGTCTCCACTGTCATCGCTAGCTTTTCGGCGTCACCGTCTCGCCCATTTCCCGAACTTCCATGCCTAGCGTCCTCCGGCCGACCCTAGGCGCGAAATTTCGTGGTCGGTGCTATAGTCATCGCCGGCGGGGTCTTTCTGCATGGGAGGGAACCATGCGACGTATTCTGGCCCTATCTTTGCTGGTTGCCACGCTCTCGCTGCCTGCCTTCTCCGCCGGCACGGTCGACCCGGCCACGGTGACCTGCAAGGACTACAACACCAACACCCATCAGGGGATGATGGACATCGGCGCGGCTATGCACAACGCTCTGACCGACGATGCCAAGCTCGGCGCGCTCGACGAGAGAGGAATGATCGCCGCGCTCGACAAAGCCTGCGAGGCGCATCCAGACGCGACGGTGATGGACGCTCTGCATTCATAGCGGAAGCGAGCGGGCTTGACTGCCTTCGTGTTGCCGGCTCAGCTCCTATTCGCCCACGTCGAGGCCGGCCTTTCGCAAGGATGCGAGCGCTTTTTCGACGTCGGCGGGGCGGCCGAACCGCACCTCCAGCTCATGCCGCATCTTGTCGACCAGCTCCGGCGCGTTGCGAACGAGCCATTCCGCTTCCCGCTTCGCATCCGCCTCCAGTCCGGCTTCTGCATAGATGGCCGCTGCAGCCCAATGGAAGTTGGGGTTGTCAGGCTTGGCCGTCTTCTGAAGCCACGTCACGGCGGCGCGGTTGTCCCCAGCGATATAGCTGCAGAGCGCGAGGGCGACCTCATAGTAGGGAAGCGGTCCGGGATTGCGGGCCCGGGCGTCTTCGACGAGGGGACAGCCTTGATCCCATCGGCCCGACATGGCCAACCGGTAGCCGTATTCTCCCATGAGCTCGGTGTCGTTCGGGTTCAGCGCATAGGCCTGCGCCCCGACCTTCATCGCAGCGTCCATCTCATTGTTGAAGTAGAGGGCAAACATCAGGGCCTGCAGGCCCCGCACGTTGAAGGGATCGAGCTCTACGGCCCGTCTCGCGGCGGCCAGCGCCCGATCGATGGACGTCAGCGTTGCGTCGGTCTCGGTCGGATACCGAAACCGATACTCGTCGACATAGGTCTGCGAGAGAAGTCCCCAGGCCGTGGCATAGGAAGGAAACCGCTCGACCGTCTCCTCGAGGCACCGCCGGACGCTCGGATGGGTCTCGCGGTCAAGCTTCGCACGGTAAGAATAGTAGGCGAGGGTGCAGGCATAGGCGGTCCAGTCGTCGGGAGGGTTCTCGGCCTGCCTTCTCGCCTCCGCCTGGAAGATCACGCCGTAGACCTGGGCGAGGGCGGTCGCGACGTTGCTGGCAATGTCGGCTTCCGCTCGCAGTATGCCGTCGACGTCGACCGCGCCGCTATAGTTGTCGCCCCACAGCACTTCGCCGGTCTCACGGTTCAGGACACGGGCGCGGAGACGAAACGCATCCTTGGATACGTCGACATTGCCGTTCAGCACATAGCGGGGAATGCCGTCCGTCTCACGCGAAAGCGGGGCAGACTGCCCCGCCTCGATCACCTCGAGGTCGGTGAACTTGGACAGCTCGCCAAGGATCTCCTGGGTAAGGCCGGCGGCGATGACGGCGGAGCCCACACGGTCGGAGCCCTCGAAAGGCTCGACCAGGAGCTGCGGGATACCGGCCGAGGCGGCTGTGGGCCGGCTTACGACCCAAGCAGCGGCAACCGCCATCGCTGCCAGAACCACAGCGGCGGCGGCAATCGAGAAAAAACGCCGATCTCTGGACGGGCTCGCCGGAGCGACGGGCATCACCGGCGGGGCGGGATCTGGCACCCCCACCTGACGTCGCGCGAAAATGGGAACGTAGCCGCCTTTCGGGATCGAGATCACGATGGGGTCCGAGCGCCCGGCCGTCAGATAGTAGCGCTCGAGTGAACGGCGGAGATGGCTCGCCTCGATCCTGACGATCGGATCGTTCTGGGAATCGAAGGACCCGCTGCGCCCGAAGACCTCCACGGCGATGGTGTAGGCCTTGATGCGGGACGCGCGGCCGTCCAGCGTCTCGCCCACCACGTACTTCAGAAAGCTCTGCTCGCGCGGAGTCGCATCGAACTCGACGCTCGTGAGGATCCGGTCGAGTTGTGCCCTGGCCTCGTCTTGCGATGGTTCCGGCAACTCTTCCGTCGACGGTAGTCGGTCGACCATTCCGTGCTCGTGTTGTGAATTTTTCCACCGATACCGTAGTACTACGTAAGTTACATCCTCCGGCTCGCGTTTCGCAATCGCAGACGCCTAAGTTTATTGTCGGAGGTGGCAACGGACCGATGCAGTACGGACGTGGTCCCGGACAACGCGCCGGGTTCTTTGCAGCTCGCAACCGCTTTCCGCGGCAGGAACTCGCCATCCGCAAGCTGATGAAGGAAAGCGAGGCGTTTCGGGAGATGTGCGAAGAGCTCGCCGAGGCGGAAGCGGCCCTGGCGAGAGTGGACCTCACGGCGCCGGCCGCTCAACGGGACGTGCGTCGTGCGCAATGGGCGGAGCTTGTCGAGGTCCTGGCCAGGGAGGTTGGCCAGACCTTGAAGCAGGCAGTTCAATAGCCGATCGGGGGCTGCGGCGCGATGATTGCCGCGCCTTGGCGCGCTGCGTATAGTCTCCATGCAATTCGAGGGTTTGCGCGTGGAGCGTCGCCTGGCCGCCCTGCTGATGGCCGATGTGGTCGGCTACAGCCGTCTCATGGAGGCGGACGAGGCAGGCACTCTCGCCGCCCTGAGGCAATGGCAGGATGCCATCCTCATGCCCGCCGTGGCCTCCCATGGCGGCCGCATCGTCAAGCTCGTCGGTGACGGCGTGCTGGTCGAATTCGCCAGCGCGGTGAACGCCGTGTCCGCCGCATTGGCGCTTCAAAGCGGGACGTCGGCCGCAAGCGAGGCGGCGCAGGAGGGGCGCGGCATCGTGCTGCGGGTCGGCGTCAACCTCGGCGAGGTTCTCGGCGAGGGCGACGACGTCTATGGTGAAAGCGTCAATATCGCCGCGCGCCTGGAGACGCTGGCCGCCCCCGGCGAGATCTGCGTTTCGGGGAAGGTCCGCGACGAGGTGCAGGGCCGGGTCGCATGCCGCTTCACGGATCGGGGCGAGCAGATGCTCAAGAATATGGCCGCTCCGGTTCGCGTTTTCCATGTGGCAAAGAGCGATCAGCCGCCGGCGAAGGCGGTCGCCGCGCCCTCGGCGAGGTCCAGCACGCGCCCGTGCATCGCCATCCTCCCTTTCGCCAATCTGAGCGCTGAAGGGTCGGGCCAGCATCTGGCCGACGGGCTGACCGAGGACATCGTCACGGAACTCTCCCGGTATCGCCAGCTCCGGGTCGTCGCCCGAGACGCCTCCTTCCGGCTTCGCGACGGCAAGGCCGACCTCGTGCAGGCGGGCCGTGAGCTCGGCGTCCAATTCGTCGTCGAGGGGAGCATGCGCATCATCGGCGACAGCCTGCGCATTTCGGCGCAGCTGATCGATGCCGGTTCGGGCCACAACGTATGGGCGGAACGCTTCGATCGCGAGACGAAAGACGTCTTCAGGATCCAGGACCAGGTGGTCCGCACGATCGCCGCAACGGTGCTCGGTCGCATCAAGGCAGCGGTGATCGAGACGGCGCTGCGCAAGCCGCCAGCCAGCCTCGAGGCCTATGAGTGCGTTCTGAAGGCGGACGACCTGCCGTTCGACGATCCGGACCGGGCCGAAGAGGCCCACCGGCTTTTCGAGCGGGCCATCGAGCTCGATCCGACCTACGCGCGGGCCTATGCCCTTTTCGCCAACCTGTGCGGCGTCCGCTGGTCGCAGGACACGGGCAATGGCGAGGACCTGCTCGAAACGGCCCTCCGGCTGGCCAGGAAATCGGTCGATCTCGACAGTCGCGATTCCGCCGGCCAACAGGCGCTCGGCTGGGTCTACCTGCTGCGACGGTCGTACGATCTGGCCGAGCATCACATGCGCAAGGCCTTGGAGCTGTCACCCAACCAGCCGACGCCCTACAGCGGACTTGCGGCTTTCCTCTTCGCGGTGGGAAAGCGGCAAGAGGCGCTCGCCGCCTATCAGGAGGCGCGGAACATCGATCCTTATTTCGAGCCGCAATGGTACTGGCCAATGGTCGGCTGCGTCCTCCACCACGAGCGCCGGTACGAGGAATCCCTTGCGGCACTCCTCAGGACGACCAGCGTCGCCTACTGGGTCAACGCCTACCTGGCAGCCTGCTATGCCCGCCTGGGCAGACTGGACCCGGCACGAGCTCACGGCAGGCAACTCATGGGGCAGGTTCCGGGTTTTTCGTCGAGCTGGTTCGTCGGCAAGGAAGTGTTCAAGCTCGCGGAAGACGAGCAGCACCTTCTCGACGGCTTGCTGATGGCGGGGCTGCCGCCCTGACCGAGAAGCCGGCAGGTCTGAAAGGGAAAGAAGTCCATGCGTGCCACCCGCCTCTTGGCGACCAACGACATCCGCACCGCCGACGTCCCGATGCCCAAGCCGGCGCGAGGCGAAGTGCTGGTCCGGATCGAAGCGGCAGGCATCTGCGGGACAGACCGCCATCTCTTCCGGGGAGAGTTTCCGTGCACGCCCCCGGTGACGTTGGGCCACGAGTTCTCGGGCATCGTGGTCGACAGAGGCGAAGGCGTCGATGTTCCCGAGGGCGCGCGCGTCACCTGCGACCCCAACGATTGGTGCGGCCGCTGCGCAGCGTGCCTGCGGGGGCGAGTCAACCTGTGCGAACGGAATGTCGCGACGGGCATCCAGCGCGACGGCGGCTTTGCCGAGTATGCCGTCTTCCCGGCGCACAAGGCCGTCTCGCTGCCGGCCGACCTCGACCCGCTGCACGGCGCCTTTTGCGAGCCGCTCGCCTGCACGCTCCACGGCGTCGACATCGGCGCGCCGCAGCCCGGCGAGCGCGTCCTCGTCATCGGCGGCGGGGTGATCGGCCTGCTGGCGGTGCAGCTGGCGAGCCTTGCGGGTGCGGAGACGATGCTCTTGACCCGCCATCCCGCCAAGCGGGCGCTGGCGAAAACGCTCGGCGCTGCCGAGACGGCCGCGACGCCGGGCGAGGCGGCCCGCATCTGGCCGCAAGGCGCCGACCTCACCCTCGAATGCGCCGGCGTGCCGGAGACGGTCGTCGAAGCGCCGCGTCTTTCGTGCAAGGGCGGCAGGATCGTCGTTCTCGGCGTGTTGCCACAGGGCTTGACGGTGCCAATCGAGCCCTTCGATCTCCTGTTCCGCGAAATCCAACTGCACTTCGCCTTCATCAACCCCTTCACCCAGGCGCGCGCGGCGGCCCTCATCAGCACCGGCAAGGTCGCGGTGGCGGCGCTGATTTCGCGCACCATCCCGCTCGAGGCTGCCGCCGAGACGATCGCACAGCCCCCGGCGCCGGGCGAAGTCAAGGTCGTGGTGGTGCCAGGCTGACGACGCTCACCGACGAAGACCTCATTGCCGCCGTCGAGGCGATGGCCCAGGGCATCCGCGACCGCGGCAAGGCGGAGCCGGGCGAGAAGGCGATGGTCGACGGCTGGGCGGAATGCGCAGGAACAGCACCGTGTCGACCCCGCCGAGCGACCGCGCCTCCATTAGGTCGGTCGAGCCGGTGAGGTCGTCCCCATAGAGGCTTGAGATGCGCAGTGCCTCGCCGAGGGGATCGTGGCATCAGCAAGGCGATAAAACATCGCTCTTGGAGTGGCCGAATACCTCTTTCGGCGACTTTTGGCCTGGGGGTTCGCCTTTCAACGATGCCAGGTCACATCGATCAGGTGAGGCGATTACGATTGTCGTTCGCGGATCGATGGTGCTTCCCTCTCCGCGACAAGTTCAAGGCGTGTCGCGTTGGGTCATCTCGTTCGGCAGTTGCAAGCAGGCGTATTGGGTGCGTGGCCGCGGAACAGGCCGACCCGGGCTTCCTACGGCTTGCCAGCGCCGCACCCGGCAATCCTTCCAGAGGCTTCCGCCGGCCCCGCTGCGGACCGCGCCTTCTTCGGCAACATCCAGATCCTGCGGGTCATTTCCGCATTTGCCATTCTGTTCGTTCACCTCGAGGCGATGTTCAGGATCTTCGGCGATCCGACGCGGGTGGTGAACGTGCTCCGTTTCGGGACGGACCTGTTCGTCATCGTCGCCGGCTTTCTTTCCGCGCACCTGCTTTCCGGTGGACGGCGAAGCTCCGGCAGCTACCTTGTCGGGCGCCTGATCAGGATCTGGCCGCTCTACGCCATCTTCACGCTGCTGGGCTTCGTCTGCCAGCACTATCTGATGCACAACCACCCGGTCGAGTGGTGGCAGATCCCCCTCGATCTTTCCTTCATACCCTATGGGGTCTCGCCCATCCTCTATCAGACCTGGACACTCGAACTGATCATGGCGTGCTCCCTGGTGCTGGCGGGGTGTCTGCTCGTCTCGCGCCACCCTGTGGAGCTGGCAGCCGCGGTCATCGTCGGGATGGTGCTTGCGGGCCTGTACTACCACCCGGCAAGTCCGTTCCTGGCCTTCTACGCCGATCCCGCCTTCCTCGATTTCGCGCTCGGCGTCCTGATCTTCAGGCTGCCGAGGGGGCGACCGGTCTCAGCGTTTGCGGCGATCTGCGTCGGTTTCGTGCTGATCATCGTTCGTCCATGGGATTTTCCGGACGTGCCGAGATTCATCGCGCTTTCGCTTCCCGTTGGCGGTCTCGTCTGGGGCGTCATCTCCCTGGACACCGGCAGGCGGCGTCCCTTCGTCGAATGGATCGCCAAGGCAACCTACGGGATCTATCTCATCCACTGGTTTGCCGACGCCACGGCCGTGAAGCTCGTGAGGGACAGCGGAAGCCCGTGGCTTGCCGGCGTCCTGATCGTCGCTGTTCCGGTGGCGGTCACGGTGGCTGCGCTCCTCGTGCATGCATTCGTGGAGGATCCGATCACCCGCAGGCTGACGGGAAGCCTGGACAAGGCCAGGCTCAAGGGTCGAGGCTCGCCTCTGCCGGGCTGATCAAGGCCTGGGCGCTCGCTAGGCCGTTCGGAGCCTTTCCCAATGGATCATTCGGAAGAGCAGCTCGACAACCACCGAAATCACCACGATCGCCAGCACCGCGACTGCCGAAGGCACCGTCGCCGGTGAAGAGAGAAACTCGCTGACCATGATGACAAGGGCGGCGACGCACAGCAGGAAGGCGAGGGCGGGCATCCATGGTGCGGTGCCCGTTTCCTTGCGCAGCCTGATCGCTGCGACGTTGACGGCGGCATAGACGACGAGAAAGCCGCCGCTGGTCGCGGCCGAGAGGTTGTGGATGCTCAGAAAGTTCACGGCGAGCAGCGCCAGGACACCGATGACGACGAGACTCACCACCGACTGGCCGCGAAGCTGCCTTTGGAAGGCTGAGGGCAGCTCTTCTTGCCTGGACAGCATCACCGGCAGCTTGGCGGCGCCGAAGTAGTCGGCATTGATGGCCGAAGCCGATGCCAGGACCGCCCCGAAGGCCATGATGCCGAAGCCGACCGGGCCCAGGAAGGTGCTGGCGGCAGCCGAGACAGCGAAATCGCGAGAGGTCGTGACGGCCTCGAAGCTCATATGACCGATGGCGACCACGAAGGCGAGCACGTAGACGACGATCGCGATGGCGACGCTGCCCAGCAGCGCGATCGGCAGCGTGCGCTTCGGGTTCTCGATATCGGCCGAAGCGTTGGAGATCAGCTCGAACCCTTCATAGGCCAGGAAGCCGAGCATTCCGGTGGCGACGACAGTCGACACCGGCGCCCAGCTCGTCGGCTCGAGCCGGCTCCAGTCCAGATGCCCGGCAATCAGCCCAGCGACGATGAAGAGGGCGAGCACGCCGAGCTTGCCGATGTTGAAGGCCGTCTCCATGCGCTCCATCAGCTTGGCGCCTGCAAAATTGATGAAGCCCAAAAAGACGATGGCGACGGAGGCGATGATCGTGTGGGCCACCGGCCGCATGTGCTCGGGGAAGTAGGCGACCGCGTAGGACGCCATGGCCGATGCATAGACCGACATGATGGCGACATAGCTGAACACAAGGAGCACGCTAAGCGAGGCCGGAACGAGGCCCCTGCCATACGCCGTCGTCAGGAAGCCGACGGTTCCGCCGGGGCCGGGATAGCGCAAAGTGAGCCCGATATAGGAGTAGGCGGTCGCCAGGGCGATGCCTCCCGCAATCAGGAACGCGACCGGCGTTCCGCCGCGCGCTCCCTCGATGGTCAGCCCGAACGTGGCGAAGAAGCCTCCGCCGACAATCCCGCCGACACCGATGGAAAGAGCGCCGATGAGCCCTATGGGCTCCCTGGTCCTTGCAATGTCCGTCATCTTCTGACCTCAGAAAAACAGTGCTTGATCAAAATCGACCGAGAAGCCCCCATGCTCCTCGTGTTCCAAAACTGGATCGGCAGACGTCGCTCGATCCGACCAGGACGCTTCAAAATACGCTCCTGGCAAGACAATAATACCTCAACGACCACCACTCTGAAAGATCAGGAACACAATCTTTGCCAACAATTGTGACATTTCGGGTAGGCGAACGGCTCATCTATTGATGTCTGCGGCCGCCTGTGCTCCCTGATGCTTCAGGCCTATCGAGTATGGGCACGGGATGACGTCGATATTGTAAATTAGGTTGCACTAATTTAGCAAAATCTACTATATAAATGTTTTGAGGAGACATGATTCGCCGTGGCAATCACCCTCGTCATATTCGTCGTCAGCTATGCGGCCATCGCCCTCGGCTCGCTCCCAGGCTTCCGCCTGGATCGCACGGGAGTGGCGCTGGTCGGCGCGATCGCGCTCATCGCCACCGGCGGCATTTCGATGGACGCCGCTTGGCAATCGGTCAGCTTCGCCACGATGGCCCTGCTGTTCGCCCTGATGGTCGTGTCCGCGACGTTCGGCGCGACCGGGTTCTACATGCATGTGGCCAAGAGCGTCGCTTCGCTCAAGACCAAGCCCGCGGCCTTGCTCGCAGCGTTCATCCTGACGGCGGCCGTCCTGTCGGCCGTGTTCACCAACGACGTCGTGGTCCTTGCCATGACGCCGCTGCTCATCGAGATCACGCTGTCGCGCGGATTGAATCCGGTGCCGTTCCTGCTTGCCTTCTGCTTCGCGGCCAACAACGGCTCGGCCGCAACGCTGATCGGAAGCCCCCAGAACATGCTCATCGGTAATGGTCTCGACCTGACCTTTCCAGCCTTTCTGCAGATCAACGCCCTGCCGGCCATCCTCTCGCTGGGTTTTATCTGGCTCGTGATGGCGCTGCTCTACCGCCGGCGATGGACGCTGCCGGCCGACAAAGCGCGCCCGGCGGCCGAACCGGCGGTGCCGCTGGATCGGCCGGAAACCGTCAAGGCACTTGTCGTGACCTTGGTCCTGCTTGCAGCGTTCCTGTTCACCGATTGGCCGCATCCGGTCGTGGCGCTGGTCGCCGCCGGGGCCATGCTGACCAGCCGTCGCATCGCCTCGTCGGACATTCTCGGGCGGATCGACGGCAGCCTGCTGCTGCTGTTCTTCGGACTCTTCATCATCAACCGCGCCCTGGCCGAGACGGGCGTTCCCACGCTCCTGGTCGAGGAGCTTCGGCATGCGGGGCTCGATATCAGGGCTCCGCTGCCGTTGTTCGTCGCGATATCGCTCATCAGCGACATCGTCGGCAACAGCCCGGCGGTCATGATGGTGCTGCCCTATGTCCGGCAGACCGGGGTCGAAGGTACCGCCGCCGCGCTGACCCTGGGATCGGCCTTTTCCAGCAACGTGGTCGTCTTCGGCAGCCTTGCCGGCATCATCGTCACGGAAGAGGCCAGGAAGCGCGGGATCGTCATCTCGCCGCGCGAATTCATGCGGGCAGGCGTGCCGGTGAGCCTCGGCTCGATGGCGCTCGCGGCGGCCTGGATTCTGCTTCGTCCATAGCGACGAGCGTTCGGCGCCTCCGTCAGTGCGGCGGCATCGGGATGAAGATCGGCGGCGTGTCGAGCGCGCTCAGCGCATCGTCGCCGGTCTTGGTGGTGGCGGGATGCGGCCTGAGGTAGACGTAGTAGGGATCGCTGCGTTCCACGATGTCTTCCTCGGGTTCGCTGCGCGGGCTCACCATCAGATTGGTGTCGAAGCGAATATGCATGTAGCCGGGGAGGAGTTCCGTCCAGTCCTCCAGGTTCGGCTCGAAGACGGTCTCGAAGGTGCGGCGCCCCGTCAGCTCTACGACGCCGGCCTCCTGCTCGCCGGGGGCCTTGGAGGGGACCTCCTTCCAGCTCAGCCCTGCCTGCTCGAAGACCCTGACGGGGCTCGCCATCACGTAGAGCGGCTGGTCGGGATCGGAGTTTTCCATCGACATGGTCAGCCGGTAGGACTTTTCGTCGGGCTCATACGCCACGTTGATCAGCTCGAGGATCAGGGTCGAATACGCCGCCTGCTCCAGCCCCAGCTCCGCTGCCCGCTTCAAGGCCAGAGCGCGGCCCTGATACCAGCCGGCTCCGTAGTCGAGCGCGATGAACAGACCGACCAGGCCGACGACCGCCAGCGCCGCGCGCGAGCCGAGAAAGTCGAGCTTGCCCAGCCTAACCCTGAGGCTCGGGGGATCCGCTTTGGCGATGCCGGCATTGGCCTGCCGGAGCTCGGAGAGCAGCGCCTCTGCACTTCGGCTGTCGTCGCGCTTGCCTTCCAGGTCGCGCAGCCGCTCGGCGAGCCGCTGCGACCTGGCCCGCTCGTCCCACAGGCGTTGCCAGAGCGTCTCGATCAGCCGCTCCTTGCCAAGCTCGTCCAGCGTGCCAATGTCGGGCAGGCGGTCGGGGGCCTCGGAGTTCATCGCACGAGCCGTCCGCCGGCGATGTGGATCACGCGGTCTGCGACCTCGGCGAGGCGGAGGTTGTGGGTCACCATGACCACGGTCATGCGGCGCGTCCGGTTCAGGCGGCGGAGCTCGTCGATGATCTCGATCTCCGTCTGCTCGTCCAGGTCCGAGGTCGGCTCGTCCGCCAGCAGCAGGGGCGGGGCGTTGACGAGCGCCCTGGCAATGGCGGCCCGACGCTGCTCCCCGGCCGAGACCTCCTGGGGGTAGGCATCGAGGCAATGGCCGAGCCCGAAGCCGACCAGCAGGTCCCAGGCGGCCTGATACGCGTCGCGGGGCGCGAGATGGCCCCTCAGAAGGCCCGGAAGCGCTACGTTGTCGACGATTCGCAAGGCAGGAAGAAGGCTGGCGAACTGGAACACGAAGCCGATTCGGCGGTTGCGAAAGCGGGCGATCTCCCGGTTCGGAAGACCCCAGACGTCGACATCGTCCAGCTCGACGGTTCCGCTGGACGGGCGGCTCAGGCCGCCGATGGCCGCCATCAGCGATGACTTGCCGGATCCCGACCGGCCGACAACGGCCGCAAACTCGCCGGCCGGGATGACGAGGTCGATGTCGCGGATCGCCTCGATCTCGCCGCGTTCGGTCGGGTAGGTCTTGGTCAGGCCTGCGCATGCCAGCATGGCCGGTCAGCCCTCCGAGCGGACGAGGTCGTAGGGCTCGCGCGTCGTCGCCCGCCAGGCCGGCAGGAACGCGCCGGCGGCGCCGATGAGGGTGGAAGCCAAAACGCACACGCCGGCGATGGCGAAGACGGTGTTCGTGTCGACCCAGACGAAGGGTACGCCAATGCTGTCGAGCGAATAGACAAGCGAGCGTTCGTAAAGGCGCATCAGGAGAAGACCGGCCGCGCAGCCCATCAAGCCCCCCACCGCCGTGGCGATCGCGGCCTCGCTGAGCAGCATGCCAACGATCTGGCCGCGGCGGGCGCCGATCGCCTGCAGCAGGCCAAGCTCGCGTCGACGCTCGGCGATCACGGCTGAGAACACGAACCCCGCCATCGCGGCGGTGCTCAGGAACATGATGACCATCAGGACGAGGACGGAATCGAGCAGCGCGCTCAGGCCTCGTCTGACCGAGGTCAGGATCGACTCGCCGGAGACCACCTTGACGTTCTTGACGTTGGCCAGGATCGCGAACCGGACCTGCTGCTCAGTGGCATCCGGGGTCAGCTCGATCAACGCCCCGGACACGGCTTTCGGCCTGGCCGGCGGCGCGTCGCCGACGCTCTTCTGGATGACGCCGCTCATTCCGTCCATCGTCGCGAAGGAGAGGAAAAGGCCGCGCTCGTGGATGCCGACGGCGGTCTTTCCCAGCCGTCCATAAACGGTCACCGGCCGGCCGAAGACGAGGAGCTCCGAGCCGACCGGCTCGTCGCGACGGGCCCCCACAATGACGTCGCCATCGGCAAAGGGGCGGTTGAGATGCTCCTGGAGCCAGGGCTGAACGGTGATGTCGCGCCGAGGATCGAAGGCGACGAGGTCGACGAGCTCGTGTCCCTGGCCGATTCCGGACTGATGGGTGCGGAAGACACGCTGCGGCGCCACCCGCGCCACCCCCTTCAACCTCTCGAGCGCGGAGACCGTGTCACCGTCGAAAGACAGCTCCGACGGCTCGGCCGTGAGCAGCGCGGCGGTGATATTGGTGAGCGCACCGGCCGGCACCACCAGCATGTCGGCGCCCATCCGGGTGAAGCCGAGATCCATGCTGTCCTCGATGCTTCTCATCAGCACTGCGCCAGTGAAGATGGCGCCCGTGCAGACCGCCACCGCTGCACACAGCAACAGGGTCCGGCCCTTGCGCCGGCCTAAATTCTGAAGGGCGAGGCGAGCCAGGAGCAGCCCGGCCGCGGATCGTCCAGCCCGAGGCGGGTCCGTTGTCATCGACCGGCTCCGGGCGGACGCCGTCCCGCCCGGGCACCTCGGATGCGCTGCCCCTGCGGCATGCGCGGCGCCTCTAGAGCGTGCATGAACGCGTGTGCTTCATGTGCTCCAGGTCGGTCGGGATGATGACGCTGTCGTGATGGCCGCCGGTGCTTGGCAGGATGCCGACGAGCTCGTCGGTCTCAGCGTCGATCACCGCGATGCCGCTCGACAGCCGCTGGAAACCGCTGAACGGCGCCAGGATGTACTTGCCGTCATACGTGGCTGCGAGCGTCTGCAAGTCGGGTCCGATGCCCTGGATCTCCTTGCGGATGGTCCAGGTGGCCGTGTCGACGACCATGATTCCGCTGGCCGCCGGCGAGGGATGGAGCACCGACAGATAGAGCTTCGAGCCGTCGATGGAGAACACCATATGGAACGGGTTCGGGTATTTTCCGCGCCAGAGCGGGTCCTCGATGTGGGCCACCTTCCTCCATTTGCGCGGGTCGGGATCGCTGGTGTCGAAGACCCCGCAATTGTTCTCACGCAGATTGTTCATCATGCACAGGAAGTTGCCGTCGGGCGAGAAGCCGATTTCGTGGCCGGGAGAGAAGATCTTGTCGAAAGTTATCTCCCAGTGATCCTTGTCGATCTTCTTGACCGGGTACTGGTCGGGCGAATCCTTATTGAACTGCACGAAGGCGACGGGTTCGAAGCCATTCTCGGCATCGAGGACCGTGATGCCGCCACATAGCCGGATGACGGTCGCGGCCCAGCGTCCGGTGGGATGCCACACGGTTCCGTCGGCGCCGCACAGCGTCTGCGGAGAGGTGCCGGGGATCGTGCCTTCCTCGACGAAGAGCTCGCCCATGGGCACCATCTCCCAATCGATCTTCTGCCCCTTGGTGCCCTCGTAGTCGTACTTGCCGGTCTTCTTGTCGGGGTAGATTTTCGCGATCTTCAGCGTTCCCCCCTTCTGCCAGCAGTCGGTCAGCTTGGCGGGGGCGTCGGGCGGCGGCGGATTGGCCGAGCTCCAGTCGAAGCGCAGCGCGGCGATGACCTTCGAGGTGGTGCGGTCGAAGAGGGCGGCGATATCCTTCTGGCCGTCCGTCACGAAGTAGGACTGCGCATCACCGGGATTGATGGTCACATGAACGCCGAGGCCCATGCCCGTGGTCCGCGATACATTCTCCAGCAGCTCCATCTGAGACCCGTCATAGCGGACGCGATAGATGTTGAAGCCCGGCCCGGGGTCCTTGATGTCGGTCGGGATGCCATAGATGAGGCAGTTCGCGCCGCCCTGCGTGCTGTTGACGAACTCGAAGCCGTGGTAGGGGTCGGCGCTCGGGAAGGCGCAGAGATGGTGCGAGATGGGGTTGAAGTCCCCATAGTTCCAATACCAGATCGAGGCCAGGACGCGGTTGGAGTTGAGGTCGAGCGCATAGGTCCCGCCGCCCAGCTTGGTCGGCAGGAGGATCACCCACTTGCCGAGGCCGCGACCGCCGATGTCGGCCCGCGGGTCGGCGAGCTCCCGCGCGATGTCGTGGGTCTGCGCCGCCGTGTAGCGGTCGCCGGCATGCTTCAGTCCCTGCTCGGAGACGGAGCCTCCTTTGACCCACGAATATCCGAGCAGCGCAGCCTCGCCCACGGCGGCGGTCCCAGCGACCACCTTCAACATGTTGCGCCGGCTGATGTCGGCCCTGGTGAGCGGCGGCGAGCCCTGGTCGGCGGGCGCGGTGCGGGCGTTGCGAACGGCCTTCTCGTTCAGGTAGACCTGAAATTCGGCGTGGTCCTTCTCGACCACCTCGCCGCGCCGCTTCAGGTAGCGGGAAACCTCGGCGTGCTGACGCGTGTCCTCGACGGGCTCTCGCATCCGGGGAGTGGACGAAGGCCGATCCTTCAGAGGGGTTTTTCTGGGCTTAGGCATGTGAATCCCCCATAATCTCGTGAATCAATCTTCGATTTCACAGACAAAGTCTCTTGCCATCTGAGACTATGGAAGTCAATATGCCGCTTGGGGAGCAACTGTTACTTTAGTGAATTGGAATATACGATAAATATGGATGCAATTACCTAATAAGTGTTGAAAATTAGTCCATTTGTGATCGATAAAAGCATTGAAACGTCAATGTTATAGTTCATACTGAACCGCCAGGCGCAATTGGGATGAGCTCATGCTGACAGACCCCTTCTATGTCGCCGCAATCGCCTTGGCGCTGTCGTTCGTCGCGACCGCTGCGCGTCTCATGGACTGGTTCCTGCACAGCGACTCGCGCTCGATCGCGCGGGCCAGCCGGTGGACGGTCGCCCTGCTGGCGATCGTGTCGATCCCGCTGCTCGTCACGCTTCTTCTGAACCAGAGATGGGAGGCGGCGATGGGGCTCGGAGCGCTCATGCTGTTTTCCTTCTCGCTGTTCGGACGACGCTTCCTCCGGCGCGTGACGTCGGTGAGCGTGCTTCTCGATACGAGCAAGCCGTCGCGCGCTCAATCCGCGGGCCGCAGCGCGTCATCGACGGAAGAGCTTGCATGGCGGGCTGCCGGCGTCCTCGAGGAGTACCTGCGCTCGGTAAACGGGACCCGGGTGGGGCCCAACCTGCCGCTCGCTTTGCCGAGCCCGCAGCCCGCAGCGCCATCGCGGAGCGGTCGGCGCAAGCGTGCTCAAGGCGCCCATCAGAACGGTGCCCACGTCGTGGCCGAGCCCGTCGAGCGCATGAGTCGAGAGGATGCACTCGCAATTCTGGGGCTCGACCGAAGAGCGACGCATACCGAGGTCGAACGCGCGCACAAGCGGCTCTCCGAGAAGCTGCGGCCGGATCGCGGCGGCTCACACTACCTCTTCGAAAGAATCGGCGAGGCGCGTCGCGTGCTCATCGGCGGCGCGGTCGGGACCGGCCGCAAGCCCGCTGCGCCGAGGAAGCCCCGCAGAGCTTCGCCCGGCGCGGAGCCGTGAGCCGCCATCACTGATCGCGGAAGCAGGCGATGTGGAACGAGCGACGTTCCCGCTTGCCCGTGGGGTCGTAGGTGTGGACCTGCATCTTGTAGGGGTCCTGGTGGAGCCCCACCGTGATGAGCCCGGGCGAGACCGCCTCGGTCATGCCGCTGCCGATCGTAGCGGCAAAGTTCGTTTTGGCCTCGCCCTGCAAAGGAACCTTCCACTTGATGACATAGGCGTTGACCCCGTCGAACTCGCAGTGGTCGATCATATAGCCGCGGGCGACGGTCCCGTCCGCGTTGATCACGCAAGCCAGACGCTTTTCGAACTCAGCCATTTCGTCCTCCTAGGGTTCAGGGTGCGGGGCGACGTCCGGGCTCCCCAATGCCGGTCAGGTCTGCCGGTCTCGCGCGCAGCCCGCGCGTGTGGCGTTTCGGCGACGGTCTCGAAGCCTGGCGCTTGCGAGCGTTTGGGGCAGCAAGACGGCCTGGGTTCTTTCCGCAACGCCACCTTCCACCCCTCAGCGTCCCATGGGTCTTTCAGCCGGACACTAGCCGAAGGTGCCAATATTCTTACCGAACGTGCCAAACCAAGGCCTTAGTGACAATTTTTGCGTGTAGGCAGGAGAGAATTTCGCGCGGTCTTCCCATTGGTCGCAGCCCGATCGGAGCCTGTTCCAAGCGCACATGCCGTCTTCGCGGGCAGGGGCCTTTTGCGATGAGGAGGAACGTCCCGGAATTGGCAGTCGCGGCGAGCGTTTTGTCGTCTCGGGCAAGTGACAAGGGCGCTGCACCGATCAAGCATCGGACTGCTGGCCGCATTGGGGTGCAGTCGGCTCGGCAGGCTCCGGGATGTCCCGGCGCGGCCGTCTTTCAAGGGGTGGGACGCGTTGAGTTCTGTCGATGCGCCGTCGGAACCTGCCGACAGCGGTATTCTGTGTCTCGTTGCTCTCTGTCACTTCCTGAGGCGAGCGGCTGACGCCGATGCCATCCGGCACGATCTCGGCCTGACAACCCACGTTGCCGGCCCTGACGACCTCCTGCGTGCGGCCAAGCGGCTCGGACTCAAGGCGCGCCTCATCCGCCCCCATCCCTCACGCCTCGATCGGCTCCCGCTTCCGGCGATCGCCGAGAAGGCGGGCGGCGGCTTCGCGCTGCTGGCAGCCTGCCGCGACGACCGCGTGCTGGTTCAGGATCCGCATGACGGCGTGCAGGACCTGGCGCGGGACGAGTTCGAGGCGGGGTGGAGCGGCCGGCTGATCCTGGTCACCAGCCGCGCCTTCGCGCAAGGGGTCCTGAAACGCTTCGATTTCTCTTGGTTCGTCCCGGAGATCCTTCGATACCGCGCGATCTTTGCCGAGGTGCTCGTCGCCTCCTTCTTCGTCCAGCTGCTGGGGCTGGTTTCGCCGATCTTCTTCCAGCTGGTCATCGACAAGGTTCTCGTCCACAACGGCCTGACAACGCTGGAGGTGCTCATCATCGGCCTGTCGGCGGTGTCGGTCGGCGAGGTGCTTCTGTCGGCATTGCGCAGCTACACGACCACCCACACGACCAGCCGTATCGACGTGGCGCTCGGCGCCAAGCTCTTCCACCACCTGCTGGCGCTGCCGATCGCCTACTTCGAAGCTCGCCAGACCGGGCAGACGGTGGCGCGGGTGCACGAGCTCGAGACGATCCGATCCTTTCTCACGGGCTCGGCCCTCACCGTCGTGCTCGACCTCGCCTTCCTGTTCGTCTTCCTGGCGGTGATGGCCCTCTACAGCCCCTTTCTGACCCTCATCGTGATCGCGTCCATCCCCGCCTATGCCGCACTGTCGGCGTTCGTCACGCCGGCTTTCCGGCGTCGCATCGAGGAGCGCTTCAACCGCGGCGCCCAGAACCAGACCTTTCTGGTCGAATCTATCGTCGGCATCGAAACGCTGAAGGCGATGGCCGTCGAAGCGCAGATGCAGCGGCGCTGGGAAGATCAGCTGGCGGGCTACGTGACGGCGAGCTTTCGTACGGCCAATCTCTCCAATTTCGGTTCCAATGCCGCGCAAGCGATTTCCAAGATCGTCACTGTGGCGACGCTCTGGTTTGGCGCCAAGGCGGTGCTGGCGGGGGACATGAGCGTCGGCCAGCTCGTCGCGTTCAACCTGCTGGCCGGCAGGGTCTCCCAGCCGGTGCTTCGTCTCGCCGCCTTGTGGCAGGAATTCCAGCAGGTCCGCATCTCGGTCGACCGCCTGGGCGACATCCTCAACGCGCCGGCCGAACCGGTGGCAGGTAGCGGGCAGGGTTCGTTGAGTCGGATCGTCGGCGCGGCCGCGTTCGACCGCGTCACGTTCCGCTACCAGCCCGGCGGCCGCGAGATTCTGTCCGACGTGTCCTTCAGCGTCCAGCCGGGGGAAGTGATCGGCATCGTCGGACCGTCAGGGTCCGGCAAGAGCACCGTGGCGAAGCTTCTGCAGCGGCTCTACGTTCCGGAGCGGGGTCGCGTGCTCGTCGACGGCGTCGACCTGGCGCTGATCGATCCGCGTAGCCTGCGCCGCCAGATCGGCGTCGTGCTCCAGGAGAACATCCTCTTCCATCGCAGCGTGCGTGACAACATCGCGCTTGCCGATCCGGCGCTGCCACTCGAGAGGGTGGTCGAGGCGGCCAAGTTGGCGGGGGCTCACGAGTTCGTGGTGACGCTGCCGTCGGGCTACGACACCATCCTGGAGGAGCGCGGCGCCAACCTGTCGGGCGGCCAGCGGCAGCGCCTGGCGATCGCCCGGGCGCTGGTCACCCAGCCCCGCCTGCTGATCTTCGACGAGGCGACCAGCGCGCTGGACTACGAGTCGGAGGAGGTCATCCAGGCCAACATGCGAGCCATCGCCGCCGGCCGCACGGTGTTCATCATCGCCCACCGGCTGGCGGCGCTGCGCGACGCGACGCGCATCCTCACCATCGAGGGCGGACGATTGACGGAGGAGGGAACGCATCAGGAGTTGATGCAGCGTAACGGCCGGTACGCTGCGCTCCACAGGCTGCAGAGCGCCCGCGGCCCGAGCGGGGCGGCCTAGCATGACAGAAGCAACCGCAAGGCGGTCGCGCCTGAACCGCGACGAGCGCGCCTTCCAGGCCGCGGCGATCGAGATCATGGAGACGCCGGCCTCGCCGAGCGCCCGCTGGCTGATCGCGTTCATCGTGGCCTCGGCCGCCGGGGCGCTGATCTGGTCCTGGTACGGCCGTCTCGACACGCATGCCGAGCTCAGGGGCCGCATCATCCCGGCCGGCAAGGTTCAGGTGGCGGAGCCGCTGATGGCAGGGACAATCCGGGCCATCCACGTTCAGCCCGGCGACAAGGTTGCGGCGGGCGACCTGCTGGTCGAGCTGGACCCGGAAGAGCACGTGGCCGAACGAACCAAGCTCGCAGGCGGCCTTGCCGCCGCCGAGACATCGGCTGCCCGGCTGAAGGCGACGCTGGCCGCCGTCGCACGAGGCGCGCAGGAGGATGGCGCCAACTTCCTGCCGCCACCCGATGCCTCGGCGGGCATGGTGCTCGCACAACGGCAGCAGATGCGCCAGTCGCTGGGTGCGTTTTGGGCCGAGCAGGCACGCCTCGACGCGCAGATCCTCGAGCGCCGCGCCGAACGCGCCCGCGTGGCCGCAACGCTGGAAGAACGGCGCGGCCTGCTCGCCCTTTCGACCGAGCGGCTGGAAATCTTCGAGACGCTGGAGAAACGGGGCGTCGGCGTGCGAACCGACACCATCGGAGCGAGGCAAAGCGAGCGGGGCGAAAAGCTTGCCGCCGCTTCCGAGGCCGGCCAGCTGAAGGAGATCGATGCGGCGATCGCCTCGCTCGAAGCACAGAAGGGCGAGCGCCGGGCCGCCTATCTCGACCGTTTGGCGACCGAATTCAGCGAAGCCGACCGGACGATCGACGCCGTCAAGCAGGATCTCGCCAAGGCCGAGCTGCTGGAGCGGGCCAGCCGGATCACGGCGCCGATCGCTGGCCGCGTCGAGCAGATCGCAGTGAACACGAGAGGCGAGGTGGTCGGCTCGGGAGAGCAGCTCATGGTCATCGTTCCGGAGGCGATGCCGCTGGAGGTCGAAGCGATCCTTCTCAACAAGGACAAAGGATTCGTGCGGGAGGGGCAGCCGGTGCGGGTCAAGCTCGATGCCTTCCCATTTACCCGCTACGGCACCCTTCAAGGCATTGTGCTGAAGGTTTCCAACAACGCCGTTCCGGCGGCCGCAACGCCGCGGGGCGGCGACGCCGAGGCCCAGGAGGCGGCCGGGCCGCTTGTGTTCCCAGTGCGGATCGGGCTTGCCGGCCAGGAGATCGTTGCCGAGGGCGTGCCCGTCGAGCTCGCTTCGGGCATGTCGGTCACCGCCGAGGTCAAAACCGGGGAGCGCAGGGTGATCGAGTTTCTTCTGGACCCGCTGCTTGAAATGACGGACGAGGCCTTTCACGAGCGGTGAGACTGGGGCTCATCCCAGCGCTGGCGCCTCGTCTGCGACGATCGTCGTCTGCATTGGCAGAACCAGCGTGCATCGCAGGCCGTCGTCGGTGAAGCGCATCTCGGCCCTGCCTCCTTCGCCTGCCGCGACCTGCTCCAGGAGGCGGGATCCGAAACCCTTCTTCTCAGGTTCCCCGGCGACGGGCGGCCCCCCGCTTTCCAGCCAGGTCAGCCTGAGCACATGCCGGGGCCTCTCTTTCACGATCTGCCAGTCGATGCGAACCCGGCCGCCGCGCTCGCCGAGCGCACCGTATTTGACGGCGTTGGTGGTCAGCTCATGCATGGCGAGGGTGACGGCCATGACCTGCCTGGGGCTGAGCTTGACGACCGGCCCGGCGATCTCGATGCGGCCGTGCGGTGCCTGGACGAGGACGGATGCATCGATCACCTCGCGCAGGTCACCTTCCGCCCAGGAATTGCGGGTTAGCACATCCTGGGCTCGGCTCAGTGCGGCCAGCCGGGCGCCGAGCACCGTTGTCGCCTCGCTCAGGCTGGACGAATTGCGCAACGTCTGCTGAGCCAGCGCCTGAACGATCGCCAGATTGTTCTTGACCCGGTGGTCGAGCTCCTTGGTCAGCAGCTGGCGCTGCTCCTCGGCGCGCTTGCGCTCGCTGATGTCGAGGCTGATCTGGACCGCGCCCACCACGGTGCGGCCGGCCGCGTCGTAAATCGGCCGCGCGCTGCTGAGGAGGATGCGTTCCGTGCCGTCGGGCAGGTAGTAGGCGAACTCCTCATGGTCGGTGTGCTCGCCGCGCATGGCACGGGTCAGCGGACGATCCTCCCTCGGCACCGACCGCCCGTCCTTCATGGCGACGGTGTCGATAACCATGTCGGGGGCTCCGAAGGTGCCGTGCTCCTCGAGCGACAGACCCATGAGCTCGGCCGCGTAGCGGTTGCGGATGACCTGTCGGGCCTCCGGGTCGTAGGTGAACCAGACCGCAGCCGGCACCGTCTCCAGCACCGTCTCCAGCTCGCTGGTGCGCTTGCGCAGCATCGACTGGGCCGCCTGAAAGGCGTCGCTGACCAGCGCGAACTCGGCGAGGCGGGTTTTCAGCGGCGGCACCGGCCTGCCTTCGCCCAGCGACATGGCGCGGCTTGCCAGCGCGGCGGTCTCGCGGGTGAGGCTCTTGCCGACGAGGTAGGCAAGGACGGCCGAAAGCAGCATGGCGAGGGCGCCCATGCCCAGGACGCCCCAGAAGGATTGCCAAAGCGGCGCCTCCACGACCGCCAAAGGGACGTTGGCACCGAACAGCCAGCCCGACAGCGCGGAGCGGACATAGCCGGCCAAGAGCACCTCGCCGAACTGGTTGGTGGCGACGAAGGTGCCGGACTGGCCGGCCGCCTTCTCCAGGTAGTCGGGCAGTCCCGGCTTGCCGGTCACCTGCTCATGGCGTTCTGACCGGGTGACATAGACGCCCGTCCGGTCGCCGATGCCGACGACCCAGCCCGCCGGCACGTGTCGCACCAGTGCCGCATGAATGGCGCTGGTCGGCACGGTGATGGCCATCACAAGGGTATCGCCGGGGGCCAGGGTGACCGGGCGCGCCACGGCAATGCGCGGCTCGCCGCCGATCGGGCTGGCATAGACCCCCGAAATCCGGATGCGCTTGGAGTGGAAATCGGCGACCTCCTCCGGGGTCAGGGTGATCGCGGCCGGCAGGGCGGTGCCGAAGTCGAATTGCGTGTTGAGAACCTGCTCCTCGCCGAACTTGCGAAGGAGGACGATCTGGTCGGTGCCGGCCACCAGCCGGCGCGCTTCGGCGTGCAGCTTGGCGAAATTCGCCTCGGCAAGCTCCGAGGAGCGAGCAAGGCCATCCAGCCGGGTGATCACCTGGTTCAGCTCGCCGTCGACCACCGCGGCAGCCTGCCGGGCGAGCTGAACCGCGGCCTCGCGGTAGTCCTCCTGCTTGGCCATGGCGAAAGACATCAGCAGATAGGCGGCGAAGGCCCAGACGGGGACGACCGCGACGGCGATCAGCCCGAGCAGGTAGGTGCGCGCGCGATAGCGATGGCTGGCCGGATTCGACGTGTGACTTCCCCCCGGTGCATGCCCCAAGGCGCCCATCGGGCCCGAAGGCCTTGCTCCGGCCCGGACAGCACCGGAGTGAGCCGGGCTCGCCACCCCGGCCAAGCTTAGCGTACACGGCGGCTCGGCTGAGACAAGCAGGAAATCAGGCCCGACCAGGGTCGTCGGGAAGCCCCTAGTCGTGATCTCCCGTCATCCAGTCGTCAGGTGAGGGCTTCGAGCGTCGTCCGGCGGATCGTTGCGCGGAAACGGTCGAGCAGCTCCCGGTTTTCCTCCTTGAGGAGCGTTTCGAGCATCGCGCCGGCATTCGCGCAATGAAACATGCGGGATGCCCACGCCTCGGCGCCGCCGGCGTTGCGCTGCTCGACACAGCGCTCGAAGTTCTGGCGCGCATGCCGTGCCTCCAATCTGAGCTCGACCAGCTCGTTTCGGATCTCGGCGCGCTCGGCATTGGTCAAGCGACGAGAGAACAGGCCCATCGGAACCTCCTGGAGTCGACCCACAGGTAGGTAATCCGTCTCGCGGCATCTTGCTCCGGGGTGCCAAAAAATTGCCCGTTGAGGCCCCGGGGGCGTCGCCCGAAGCAGCGCCTGTGGGCAGTGCCCTGCCTCGGTACAGCCGCTATGTCTCTGACGGGCTTCTGCGATTCACGAGAGATCGCCATCTACGCCAGCGTTCCGACCGCGGACCGGCCGGCGCGCCCGGTCAGGAAATGTCGCGCCGTCTACTGATCGGCTGGGCCTGCGTCATAGCTCCGGCGGCTCGGGCAGAGCGATGCCTTTTTTCCACGCCGCCTTGGCCTTGTCGTACTGCCCCAGGGCCGAGTGGGCGTGGTCGAGAAACTCGTACCACCACTTGGCGTGAAGCGGATCATTGACGACCTGAGCTTCCGCCAGCTCAACCGCTTCGGGCCACTTTCCAGCTCCCTCGAAGGCGTCTTTGAGCGTCCGGAAATTGCTTCTGTTGTACATATGAGGGTCATGGGTCGCGGCGAAGATGGCCCATTCGAGAGCCTCCTCGGTATGGCCAGCTTCGCGCATCACCCGGCTCAAACCGGCGTGCGAAACGGTGTCGTAAGGCGCCATGGCGATCGTGGCTCTTGCCTCGGCAACAGCAGTGTCGTGTTCGCGTCGGGAGCTGTGAAGCAACGCGCTCAGCCAGTGCCGATACCAGTCGTCGAGGCGCGATCGCCTTGGCAGTTGCTCGGCGGCGGCCCAGAGTTTCTCGGCTTCGTCGGAAGCTTGGTGGCGGTCAAGCTCGTAGATCATCACCTTGTAGTGGAGCAGTGCCGACTGCGGGAAGCGCGCCAACCCCGCCTTCCAGATGTCACGCGCGGGTTCGGCCCTCCCCTGAAGCATCTCCACGTGGCCAAGCGCGTAATAGTCGTATTCGGTCCGCTCGGCATCGGGCTTGGAGCCGGCGATGCGATCGTATTCCTGGCGAAGGATGCCGGTCATTCCGCCGAGCTCGTTGCGGAGCCTGCTCGCGACCTTGGTCTGGAGTTCCACGGGGTCGCCCAGCGGCTCCTCGATCTGCAGGATTTTCAGGTGCCGGTCGGTGTCGCCTCGGATGAGCTGCATCGTCACGGCAGCCTTTCCGCCGCTGCGCCTCACGCTGCCCTCGACGACGAACAAGGCACCGGTTTCCTTGACGATCTCCGGCACGGGCCTGCCCGCATAGGCGAAGGAGGAGGTGCTGGAGACGACTTCGAAATCCGGGAAGCTGGCGAGATCGGATATGAACGCCTCCGCAATGCCCTTGCCCAGATCGCCGAGCGAGGCATCGCCGGTCAGATCCTGAAAGGGCAAGACGATGATCACGGGAACGCCCTGGTTTCCCGATGCCACCGCGCTGGACACAGGAAGGGCCGGCGTCGGGTCTGCTGCCTTTTCGACGGGCGGCGCGGTCTGCTCGGGCTCGCTCGCCGCCACAGAAGGAGTCGAGGCGACCGGCCAGAGGTCCATCCTGACGACGCCATAGGCGACCCCGGCCGCAACGAGCAAGACAAGCGCCGCGAGGGCCACCCATTTCCTTCTTGCCCATGGACTGACGGGTTTCCGAGCCTGATCCTGGGCGATGGCCACGTTGTAGACGGCCACCGGCTTGGCGATGTTCTTGAGATGGATTTCGCCGCGGGGCTCGAAGCGAAGAGGCACCTTCTGCCTGACATGGCCGAGAACCGCCTTGGATATGCAGACCCCGCCCGCGTCGGCGATCTGTTCCAGCCGCGAGGCGATGTTGATCGTGTCGCCGTGACGATCTTCGCCCTCGACGATGACGTCGCCGACATGAAGCCCCATGCGGATGTCGATCCGACGATCGGCCGGCAGGCCGTCGTTGCGCTCCGCCATTTCGCGCTGCAGCAGGACGGCGCATTCGACGGCATCGACCACGCTGACGAACTCGGCCAAAAGGCCGTCGCCTGTCAATTTGAAGATGCGGCCGTGATGAGCGGCGATCTCGGGTTCGAACAGAGCCTTGCGGTAGGCGAGCAGGCGTTCGAACGTCCCCGCCTCATCGCGCTCCATGAGGCGACTGTAGCCGACGACGTCGGCTGCGAGAATTGCAGACAGCCTGCGCTCCATCCCCCCGTCCTTCGGGCCGGCCAAGGGTGCTGGCACACCAATTCATCATAGCCGCGATCCGGGGCCGGAGCAAAGCCTAGCGCCTTGCCGGGGCGGCACTCAAACGATCACCGCCGTGTGTTGGGGATCGGGGACATCCTTGTGCTGGGACAGGAACTTCAGGACGATGGTCTTGGCCAGCACGACGCTGGTGCCGGCGCGAACGTCGGCTTCTTCGCCCTTTTTCAACGTCCGCCCATCGACTTCGGTGAGCTGGGACGACACCGAGCGCAGCACGAACCCTTCGGGACGGCGCCGCAGCTCGAAATGCCAACGGCTCACCATGTTGCTCAACTGCTCTTCGGCGAGCTTGATCACGATATCGTTGGCCTTCGCTCCATCGAGCTCGGCGATGCGCCCGAAACTGATCGTGTCGAGGGCCGGCAGCGGCAGCTTCTCGCCGCTGTTTTCGATGCATACATACTCCGGAAACCGCGACGGATCCCACCAGATGAGCTCCATCAGAGCCACTTTCTGGTCGATTCCTTCGAGTTTCACCGGCTCAAGGGGCTTGCATTGCATGCGCAGCGCGCTCGGCAGCTCGAAGAACACCGGACGCGTGATGCGAATTTCGCCCGGCCGCGCCGAGCTGGCGACCCGCGAGCTCAGGTTGACCGCATCCCCGGTCACGACCACCGAATCCGTCAGCACGCTGCCCCAGTGAATGCCGATGCGGAGCGCCATCTGGTGTTCGCGCGGTCGCTTGAAATTGTCGGCCGAGATGCGCTGGTTCATCTCGGTCATCGCGGTACAGGCGGGCTCGACCTCGTCGAAACACAGGAAGGCACCGTCGCCGGCCGTATCAACGATGCGGCCGCCGCGATCGGCGAGAACGCCTTGCAACTGGTCGATGTGACGCTGCTGCAGGCTACGCCCGGCCTCGTTGCCGAAGCGGGCGAAATACGGCGTCGAGCCCACGATGTCGGAAAAGACCAGCGTGGCGTGGCGCTGGAATTTCTTTTCAATGAAGGTGGACAGCTTTGCCTGAAGCCGGATCGCGTCGGTCAGGGTTAGGGTCTCCAAATCCACCATCGTGCCGAAGAGTATACCAGCGACGGAACAGCCCGTACAAGCATGACGAGCGGCGGATTGCCGGGCTGACAGGCTGCTCGTCGCGTCGCCTGGCTGAGGAGGCGCCCCGTCGTCCGCTATCGCGAACGAATGTCGTACTGGCTGTAAGGATAGCCGACGCTCGCCCTGCAGCCCGGCCAGGCTGCTGCGGCACCCACCGCCAAGCCAGTCGCCACAGACGCGCCGGCGTACCACGCGGCGCCGGCGACGTTGCAACCACGCTGGCTAGCGAGACGAAGCAAGCATGCGAACGATCTCGTAGGCCGGCATGGGGCGATGAAAGCCCTTCAACGCCATTTCTCCGACAGGGATGGATTCGACCAGGTGTTCGACAGCGGAAAGAACCTTTTGGCTGACGAGGATCTGTCGCGGCTTTGCCTCCTCGCACAGGCGGGCCGCATGATTGGGCACGGTACCGATAACCGCATAGTCGGACCGTTGGTCGAAGCCGATCCGTCCAATGGTTGCATGGCCACGGGCAATGCCGATCCCGAAGCCAAGGTGGTGACCTCGTTTGAACCATTGCTCAGAATGCTCATCGATGGCATCCCGCATCGCCACACCCATGGCGACTGCCTTCTCGGTGTGATTTTCAGTGGGCAGCGGGTCGTTGAAAACCACGACCATTCCGTCGCCGACGAACCGTTCTAATGTTCCGCCATAATGGGTAATCTGCTCGCCGAGGCAGGAATGATATTCGCTAAGGACGGTCATAACCTCCTCGGGCTCAGCGATCTCGGCGAAACCTGTAAAGCCGCGCAGATCGCAGAAAACGACCGTGACCTCGCGACGGTGGCTTTGAAGCAACCCGTCTCCTTCGCCTGTGGCGATGATAAGATCAGCTACCTGCTCGGGTAAGAACCGCCTCAGTCTGGCCATACGCTCTATTTCCGTGACCTGCTGGCCCACCTTGTTTTCGAGTGTGCGGTTCCAATTGATCAGCTGCTCGGCTTGTTCCTGCAGTCGCTGTGCTTGAGTCGCCACGGTGTCGTGAAGGGCCTTCTGCCGCAGCATCGAGCGCACGCGCGCGACCAACGCGCTGTGCTCGAATGGCTTCGTGAGGTAGTCGTCGCCGCCCGCATTCAGCCCATCGACGACGTCTCGCGTATCGGCCTTGGCGGTGACCAGAATGACGGGGATGGACCGCAGAGAGTCGTCCTGCTTGAGCAGGCGCACCGCGCTGATGCCGTCGAGCTTCGGCATCATAACGTCGAGCAAGATAAGATCCGGCTTTAGTTCATGCGCCTTGGCAAGACCCTCTTCGCCGTCTGCCGCGGTTTCAATGTGATAGCCGTTCGCCTCCAGTCGCATCCGGAGGATTTCGAGATTTTCCGGCGTATCGTCGACCGCGAGGATGAGTGGTGGATCGTGCAAGGTGATTGCCTCATCAGGCGAGGAACTCGTGGATCTTTGCGAGCAGCTGGCGCGGGCTGAATGGCTTGGCGAAGTAGCCGTCACATCCCGCGGCGAGCGCCTTGGCCTCATCTCCAGACAACGCGTAGGAAGTCACGGCGATGATTGGGATGTGTCGGAGCGTCGGGTCGGCCTTGATTCGGCGCGCCGCTTCGTAGCCGTCCATTACCGGCAGCTGGATATCCATGAGAATCAGGTCCGGCTTCTCGGCCAGAGCGGCCGCGACGCCGGCGGCCCCATCTGCCGCCTCGATCAACTCATAGTCTGTGATTGCGATGAGATCGCGCACAATCTGGCGGTTGTCTTCGGTGTCTTCCACCATCAAAATCCGTTTGGTCATGCCGCTTGTGCCCCTTCTCCGACCCGGATTGGCACTTTCACCCGAAATGTAGACCCTGAACCAAGCATGGACTCGACCTCTAGCGTCCCGCCATGCATCTCGATGATGCGCTTGGAGATCGCGAGTCCAAGCCCTGTCCCACCTTTTTGCCTAGTGCTGCTGCTGTCGACCTGTTGGAACTCCTCGAAAATGAGTGCCTGGTCGTTGCCCGCAATGCCAGGTCCAGTATCCTTGACCGCGATCTCAAATTGGCCGTCGACCGCACCAGCTAGGATGTCGACCGCACCGACTTCGGTGAATTTGACTGCATTCCCTGCGAGGTTGAGCAGCACTTGCGTCAGGCGCCGTTCGTCGCCGCGGCCAATCGGTAGGTTGTCCGTCACGCTCGTGGTCAAGGACAGTCCTTTCGCGCGTGCCAGAGGCTCGATGGCTGTGACTGTCGACCGCACGATCTGGCCGACCGAATAGTCATCAAGCGACAGAGTTAGCTGGCCAGCCTCGATCTTGGAAAGATCGAGCACGTCGTTGATAAGCCCAAGCAAGTGACGACCGTTTGCCTGCACGCGCCCGACCGTCGCCTTCGCCTTCTCCGGGAGCTCGCCGTAAATCCCGTCAACCAGAAGTTCTGTGAAACCCAGGACCGAGTTGAGTGGCGTCCTCAGCTCGTGGCTCATGTTTGCGAGGAACTGCGATTTGTGTCGGCTGGCCGCTTCCAGCTCGCGGCCCTTCTCCTCAATCTCGCTGAACAGTTTGGCGTTTTGAATTGCCAACACGGACTGAGCCGCAAAGGTTTCCAGAAGGTCGACTACCCGATCATCCAATTTCCCGGGCTGACGCCGTCTAACCACAAGCATGCCCACAACCTTGTTGGGCCTAAGAAGTGGGACGATCACCACGCTCCGATATCCAGCGTCGAGAACGGCCTTCAGAGCTGGCGGCAGCGTCCCTTGGCTGATGTCTTCGATCTGCAAAGGCGATCGGCGCCGCACGGATTCGCCGACGGTAGGGTCGTCCAGGCCGATCGACACGGTCGAGAGAGCGCCGATGAGTTCGTCGCTCATGCCGTAGGTCGCACGAAGGCGGAACCGCTGGCCGGTGCTGCTGAAGACATAGATGCTTCCGGCGTCCGTGTCCGACAATTGCACCGCCTTGGCCACGATGGTGCGCAACACCGTGTCGAGATCGAGCGTCGAATTGACTGCCTGGCTAACCTCACCCAATGCCTCGAGTTCGCCGACCGAGCGTGCGAGTTCAGCCGTGCGGGCCTGAACCTCCTGATAAAGATAACCCAGCCGCTCGGACGTCTGATTGACGTTGGCGGCGAGCACGCCGAGTTCATCCTTGTTGGAAACCGAAACACGCCGGGCAAAATCGCCAGCTGCTATCTCGCTGAGACGCGTCTCGATCTTTCTGACCGGCTCCACGATCGACCAGGATATGACGTATCCGAGGCCGAGCGCCAGCAGGATGCTGGCGAGCGAAAAGGAGACTACGATCAGTCGCGACGTTTCATAAGCGCCCTCAGTGGCCTCGATTGCGGTTACCATATCGGCTTCGGCCATGTTGACGAGTTGGTTTGTCAGTCGCTCCAAGCGGTCGGCGGACGGCATGATCTCGTTGAGCTGGACCTTCCGTGCTTCGTCGGTGCGACCGGCGCGGATCAGCGTTGCGACGTGCGTCACGCCGGCCGCGAGCCGGTCATATTCTTGGCGGACCTCCCGGAGCACCTCGGCTTCGCTTTCGGCGACGAACTCCATCCGGTCGAGATCGTAGCCGAATTGGTTGAGCTGTCTCAGTGCCGTGTCCAGCAGGCGCTCGTCCTGTAGCAGGAGCGCAGTCGAGATGCTGTAGAGCTGCGTGGTCGTGTCGTGTTGAACCTGGCGATAGGCAGCGATCCTGCGTTCGAGGGTGATCAGCGCGTTCGTCTGGTCGTTGACTCCGCTCAACACTTGCAGTCCGACGGACCCCAGCACGATGAGCAGTCCGACGATCGACAAAAAGGCGATCAACAGCTTGGTCTGGACACGCGCCGGCAGGCGCGCAACCCAGGCCACCAGCCGATTGGTGAGGTTACCTGTCTTCATCCAGGAGGTCGACGAGGTCACCCCGGAACTCCTCCAGGTCAAACCCAGCACCCATATACTGCACGCGCAAAATTCCGTTCGGGTCGATGATTGAGGTCAACAGCGTGTGGTCGACGTCGCCATTCGCGCTTTTCATCGCCACAACGCCATATTTCATGCCTACTTCATGGACAATCGCTGGGTCACCCGTCAAGAACCACCATCCCTTCCGATTGGCGTCGAAGCTTTCCGCATACTGCTTCAACACCTCGGGCGTGTCATGCTCTGGATCGACGGTGATCGAGACAAAAGCAATTTTGGGCCCGAACGCATCGCCAAGTGACTTTTGTACGCGCACCATGTTGTCGGTCAGGATCGGGCACACGTCTGTGCACGAAGCAAAGATGAACGCGACTGCCACGACCTTGCCGCGAAGGTCGCGAAGCGAAACGCGTGCACGATCCTGGGAAATGAGGGCAAAGTCGGGTGCAGGTCCGATGACCGGTAGGCGCTGGTTATGGGGTGCATCATGCCCATGCGCCGGTGCTGTGATAAGCAGCGCCAGCAGCAGAGCGCGTGTCAGCCAAGTGACCACGCCTTCAGCTCGCTGTTCAGTCCTCTGAGAAAACTCCAATCCGTGCACCTGGCATCGAGGTTGCTGTTCAGTACGTCTATATTAACTCGTTTCTGCCGGAAGAAACCAACGCGATCTCTTCGAACCTTCGTCTCGCAACAATTCACTAGCTATGTAGATCGGTGCAAGGTTCTTCCTCCCACTAACGGATTGGCACCGCTCCTCTATGCTTTCAGTTCCCGCTTCAACTCGCTGATGAACCGGAAATCGGTCCCATCCGCGAGGATCTGTTGCGGACTGGACTTGATCATCCCCGTTTCTTGCATCCTCAGTGCGTAGAAGCGCACCGACGCTTCAGGATCGTAGTCTCGCCAGGCGTCGTAGCGAGTGTCCTTCAGCGTTTGCAGGGCGAACTCGTAGTTCGGGAGGAAACCTCGCTCGACCAGCTTCCCTGCGCTCCATTTTGGATCGGAAGCGCAGAGGTCCGCCCCCCTCACGATGGCTCTCAAAACGCGCTTGGTCGCCACCGGATATTTGCTCGTGTAGTCGGAGGTGGCAGAGACCATGCAGCAGAAGTGCTGCGACCAGGGGCGGTCGAGGGTATTGTTGAGGATCGTGTGGCCAATCTTCTTGGCGCGCAATTGCTGCGTCGCAGGCGGGGTAAAAAGGAACGCATCGAATTTCCCTTCGGCGAAGCCTTGCGCCGGCTTGCCTTGCCAGATGACCCAGTCGATCTCGCGCGTCGGGTCGATCCCGACGTAAGCGGTCATCAGTGCGACCAAAACATAGTGCAGCGAGTCGAGATCGGGGGTGCCGACCCGTTTGCCCCGCAGGTCGGTGATGTCCTTCACATGCTCGTTGGCGACAAGCTCCATGCATCCGACATGAAGCCCAGCGAGCACTTTGATGGGAATGCCAGTATCTATCGATCTGAGGTGGACTGGCACATAGTTCACGCTGAAGTCTGTCTGACCGTTGGCGATCCACCACCACTGGTCCAGCTTAGGGTCACCTTGCACGTAGCGGACATCGCTGAAGCCATCGGCGCGCAGCAGCTCCCCGGCCAGATAGAGACCCGCCCAACAATAGGCGCCATCGATCCATCGAGGCAGTCGGACCGAGGTCGTCTCCAACGGCGCATCGGCCGAGGCGTGCGAGGCTGTGCCCAGCAGGCCCGCGGCACTGACCGATGCAACGCCGGCCATGAAACGACGGCGATCCTGGAGGACGTGCATGAGCTGGTTCTCCCTCATGGGCGATTGCTTGTAGACGAGCTGCTCAAGCCTTCAGCTCCTGCTTCAGTTCGTTGAGGAAACGGAACTCGGTTCCGTTGGCGATGATCTCTTGCGGACTGGATTGAACCATGCCCGTCTCCCGCATCCTCAGGGCATAGAAGCGCACGGTGTCTTCAGCGTCGTATTCACGCCACTTGTCATGCGGCGCCTCTCTAAGCGTTGCGAGGGCATAATCGTAGTTGGGAAGAAATCCGCGATCGACCAATGCTTGAGCCGCTCCTTCCGGGTTCGACGCACAGAAATCTGCTGACTTGAGGATTGCACGGAGGACCCGCTTGGTTGTGACCGGGTTGTTCTTCACATAGTCGGCGTTGGCTGCAACCATGCAGCAGAAGTACTGAGACCAGGGATTGTCCTTTCCGATGTCCACGACCGTATGGCCGGGAAAGTCCTTCTGGGCGCGCAGGATCTGCGGTTCTGGCGTTGCAGCCAGGAATGCATCGACCTTTCCGTCGATAAACAGTTGGTAGGCGGGTGTTTGGCCGGCCTCGACCCACTCGATGTCGTTGTTTGGATCGAGCCCGACGTAGTCCGCGATCAGGCTCGTCAGCTTGTGGGGATGCGAATCCCGGACCCAGATGCCCACTCGCTTGCCGCGCAGATCCGTGACGCTACGAACAGCGTCGTTGGCCATCAATTCGAAGCATCCGAAGTGCACTCCGCCCAGGATCTTGATCGGCACGCCGGCCTCCAGGGAGGTGATGTGCATCGACGGCATGTTCATGTCGAAATCGGTGTCGCCTCGCGCGAGCCACTGTGAGTTATCGACGGTCGTGTCACCCGTCACGTACTGGACATCGGTGATGCCGTCGGCACGCAGCAACTCGCCGGCCAGGAAAACAGATGCCCAGCAGTAGGCGCCCCACTTCCCCAAGCGAACAGTCGTTGTTTCAGGCGGCAGGTCGCCTGCACTGGCTGGTTGGACCTTGAACAATCCTGCGCCCGCAGCGCTGGCCGCGGAGAGGCCAACCAGGAAATGGCGACGACTCTGGACAATCGACATGGAATGCTCCTCCCACAAGCCAAACAGATTGGGGTCGGAACCAAGAAAGAGGGGTTCCGGCAGAAGCAAAAAGTCCGATGAGCGTGTCGAGCTGCTCTCAGACCACGCCTAGTCCAATGCGGGAGTCTTTCGCTCTCAGTCGCTGGCCTTTAGGATGTCCCAACCAGCGATTATCCAATATACTCCCGATTTGGGGCTGGAGCGAGGATAAATGGTCTGTCGACGATAGATGTTCGGCAGCTAAGCCAAAGATCCTCTTGCGCTGCCTTCGGACTTCGGCTGCGCACACCAACTCTTCGCCCTTCAGATTTTCAACTCGTTCTTCAGCTCGTCAAGGAAACGCCAATCGGTGCCCTCCGCCAGGAGCTTCTGGGGAGTGCTCTTGAGCATCCCGACCTCGTGGAGGCGCAGGGCATAGAAGCGCAGGGTGTCCTCAGCGTTATACTCACGCCAACCGTAGGGGATCTGCTGCATGACCTGGAGAGCATGGTCATAGCGCTTGGTATAGCCCTGCTGCACCAAGAACTGCGCGGACTGCTCCGGCTCGCTGGCGCAGAAATCCGCAGCTTTCAAGATGGCGCGGAGTGCCCGTTTGGTGGCCACCGGATATTTGCCGACAAAATCCCGATTCCCGGCCAGCATGCAGCAGAAGTATTGCGACCAGGGTCGGTCCACCGTGCTGCTGATCACCACATGGCCAATCTGCTGCTCCCGCATTTCTTGCGGCTCGGGGGGAAAGCCTAGGTAGGCATCGATCTTTCCCTCACTTAGGAGCCGGACAGACTCGGGTCCCGGATGCGTCACGAAGTTTATGTCCGTACGGAGGTCCAGGCCTACATACGCTGTCATCGCAGCGAGAAAGACGTATCGGCTGGAATCTAACGTCGGCACGGCCACGGTCTTGCCCTTGAGGTCGCGGATCGCCTGGACGCTATCGTTCCCGAACAGCTCAAAGCAGCCGACATGGAGCCCTGCCAGGATGACGATGGGGTCCCCCGCCTCCAGGTGGAGTAGCAGCGGGGCGGCGAAATGCGCGCTGATGTCGGCTTCACCAGAGGCGAGGGCAGGGGCGATGTCTGCGGTCCCCACTTTCTGGAGGTACTGCACCTCGGTGAACCCCTCGCTGCGCAGCAGTTCTTCGCTTACATACTGGGGGGCCTGACAGATGCTGGGAATCCTGACGAGCCGAATCCGCGTTGTCTCGGGCGGTGGCTCTGCGGCGGCGGCTCGGCCGGGGTGCCAGCCCAGCAGCCCCGCTGTCCCCGCCAGCGTTATCCCGCGCAGGAACCTCCGTCGGTTGAACCGTCCAGGGTAGAGGGTATGCATGGGAACCTCCCTTCCAAATGCTGGCCAGTGCGACACCGAAAACGCTGACCAGTGGATGCCGTGTTGTGCACAAGCCCAAGCGTCACGCCATGCCAGGATGGGAGTTCCAGGCCATATACTTACCAGCTGCTCACGTTTTCAGCTCGCGCTTTAGCTCGTTGAGGAAGCTCCAGTCCGCTCCGTTGGCGATGATCTCCTGGGGGCTCGATTTGATCATGTCCAGCTCCTGCATGCGCAGGGAATAGAACCGAAGTGAGTCTTCAGGATCGAAGTCCCGCCAACGGTTGTACTGAATATCGCTGAGAGTTTGGAGAGCGTATTCATATGAGTTGACGAAACCACGATCCACCATTTGCTTCGCCACTCTTCGTGGATCCGACACGCACAGGTCGGCTGACTTAAGGATGGCTCGAAGGACACGCTTCGTCGCCACGGGGTATTTGCTCACATAGTCACTCCGGGCTGAAATCATGCAGCAAAAATACTGTGACCAAGGGCGGTCTATGGAATTGTTGAGTATGGAATGGCCGATCTTCTTCGCCCGCAATTCCTGCGGCTGAGGCGGCGTGCCGAGGAAGGCATCGATTTTTCCTTGGATGAAAAGTTCCGTTGGGGTGGCGCCTTCAACCACGACCCAGTCTATGTCCTTGGCGGGATCGAGACCGACATAGGCTGCCATAAGACTCAGCCAGACGTGTCGCGAGTTGTTGAAACCATCCATCCCTACCCTTTTGCCCCGCAGATCCGAGACGCTGCGAATACTTTCCTTAGCGATCAGCTCGAGACATCCCGCGTGCAACCCGGTCAACACCTTGACCGGCACACCGGCGTCGATAGATGCGATCTGCTTGGGGGGAAAGTTCACCGAGAAGTCGGTCTCACCGCGCGCAATCCACTCTGATTGGTCGACCTTTCCGTCGCCTTGAACGTAACGGACATCAGTAAGACCCTCGGCGCGGAGCAGTTCTCCGGCGACATACACTCCTGCCCAGCAGTAAGCGCCCCCGATCCACCTCGGCAAACGGACCGTGGTTGTTTCAGGCGGTATCTCGCCGGCACTGGCTGATCGAGGTTTTGAAAATCCCGCAGCCCCAGCCGCAGCGAGGCCAGCCATGAAGTGGCGACGAGTCTGGATTGTCTGCATTGAGAAGCTCCGCTGCCACAAGCTGCAAACAGATCGCGGTCAGAACCAAGAAAGAGAAGTTCCGGCAGAAGCAAATAGTCTCGTGAGCGCATTGAGCAGGGCGCCCAGTCCAATACGGGAGTCTTACGCTCTCAGTCGCCAGTCCGTGCGATCTCTCCACCGGCGATCCTACTACAATACTCCCGATTTGCATTTGGAGCGAGGATTAAAGCCAGGTCGCCGCCACGGCCGCCGCCATGGTGAGAGTTCGCCAGCAGCTTCACGCCTGTTCCAGTTTCGAGAGTCGTGTGGAGTGTCAAGGGGCGTCGGCCGCCTTGAGTAAGGCCCTCAGGACCCAGCCCTAGTGCAGGCCGAGCACTACTCCGACCTTTGAGGTCACGCAGCTGATAGTTGCTCGCCGGATCTCTATGCCACCCTGCCTTCTATACTGGATGCGGGCATCGATCGGCACGGCGAGTGCGCCGCGCTGTCTGACGCGAGGCAGACCTGCGTTGGCCGCGCTAACGCGAACAGCGCCATAAGGGCGCGCTGCTCTTACGATGGCCTGCCGGCAGGCCATCAAGAGGAACTGAGGAACGGAAGGATGCATTGAAAACGTCCCCTGAATTTGCATCGCGCTGATGACGCCGGCCGGCGCCCGCGTCGCGCCTCCGCGGCCAGGGGCAAGGCGATTCGGCAAAGCGAGCGACGTTCCCTGGGCGACGTTGCGGCGCGCTCTACCCTTTGCCACCGCTCTCACGTTCGCTGACCCGATCGACGCGGCGGATGAGCGAGCGGCGTCTGCGCCGGCTGCTCCCGCCGCTTGCTGAGAAGCGGGACTGCTGCCGCGCTTCCCTGCGGACGCGCCGTTAGTCGCGTTTGAACCGCTATTGCTAGACTTTGATCCCCCGTTCGCGTCCCCCACGTTTCCCTTGCCCTTGGTGTCCCCACCTTTGCTCTTGGTCGCGTCTGACTTTCCTTTGGCGCTTCCGCCCTTGCCATTGCTCCCGGCGGAACTTCCATCAGAGCCTTTGTCGGAGTGATTGGAACCGGGTTTTGCGCGGGCTTCGAGCAGTGTCGCCGGCGGCACCAGCAGGCTGATGCCAATCGTCAAGGCAAAAAGACTGCGCAGGAGCATCTGAGAACACCAAGGCAAATGGATCACGCAAGCGTCAACCGAGGATCCAGATCTTGCGGGATCTTACACCGGCGATGAGGCGGAGGTCGGCCGCTACGCCCAACGAGGTATTTAGTCAAAGGTCTTAGACGGCTAGGGCACACGGCCGAGCGGAGAGAGGCGGTAGCAGAGAGGGGTCCGGCAACCCCCGGCCCACCCGACCTTCATCGCACGACCAGCCCGCACAAAGCCGGCCTCAGCAGGTCACGGTTGCCGACAACTGCACGGTCCAAGTTGAGGAACTTTGACCAAGTTTCCGCATTCTTCTCGATCGGCGCATTCGTTGGGGGGCAGGATGAGCCTCGGTTTAGGAATCGATCGCAAAACAGAGCTGCGACGTTCCGATATCCTGTTTGAGCTAGGGGATCGCATCCGGGAAACCCAGGATCCTGAGAAGCTGGCCTACGCGGCGGCCGAGTTGTTGGGCCGTCAACTGGAAGTCAGCCGTGCGGGCTACGGAACGATTGATACGGGGCGCGAGACGATCACGATAGCGCGCGATTGGAACGCTCCAGGAATAATAAGCCTCGCAGGGACGCTGCAATTTCGCGACTACGGTTCCTACATCGAAGACCTCAAGCGCGGCGAGACCGTCATCATCGAAGATGCCGAGCTCGACGGCCGTTCGGCAGCAAACGCGCAAGCTCTCAAAGCAATCAGCGCCCAAGCGATCGTCAACATGCCGATCATCGAGCATGGGGGAGTGGTAGCTCTCCTGTATCTCAACAATGCGACGCCCCGGAGATGGATGGACGAAGAGATAGCGTTGATCTCGGAAGTCGCCGAGCGCACGCGCACGGCGGTCGAACGCTTACGCGCGGAACGTGCTCTAAGGGAAAGTGCTGAACGGCTATCGTTTCTCGATGTGCTCGGCAAGGAAACGGGGTCCGCTTCGGATGCGGATTCCCTCATGCGGATCGCAACACGCCTCGTTGGAGAGCATCTGCAGGTTTCGACCTGTGCCTATGCAGACATGGAGCCGGATCAGGTCACTTCACCATAAGAGGAGACTGGAGCGCCGCCGGGTCGCCGAGCATCGTAGGTCATTACAGCCTGGCGGACTTCGGCCGTCTTGCCGTCTCAAACCTCAGCGCCGGCTTGCCGCTTGTCGTCAACGACAACCGGGTGGAGCTTGATCCCCATGAAGCGCAGACCTTTCTGGACATCGGAATTGCGGCCACCATTTGTATGCCGCTGGTAAAGCAGGGGCGACTAACTGCATTGATGGCCGTCCACGACAAGCAACCTCGCAGGTGGACAGATCGCGAAAAGGCACTGCTGGCCGAAGTCACTGAGCGCTGTTGGGCCCATATCGAGCGCGTCCGCTCCGAACAAGCGGCCAGAGCAAGTGACGAACGGCTTAGACTGGCAACCAAGGCGGCCGAGATCGGCACCTGGGACTACGATCCCACTACCGGTGATCTTCGTTGGGACGACAAGTGCAAGGCGCTGTTCGGTTTGCCGCCAAGTGCGGAAATCACCTACGAAGGCTCCTTCTTGGCCGGCCTCCATCCGGAGGATCGGGATCGCGCCCATGAGGCAGTGCAGCGGGCGCTCGCGCCCCAAGCTGCTGCGCGATACGACATTGAATACCGGACGATCGGTCTCAGTGACGGTGTGGAGCGATGGATTGCTGCGACAGGTGACGCCATCTTTGAGGGCGGCCGTGCAAAGCGCTTCATCGGAACGGTGATCGACGTTTCTGCGCGAAAGCAGGTCGAACGTCATCTAAAGATCATGAACGACACCGGCGCCGCCGTCGCTGCGGAACTGGACCTCGAACGGATCGTGCAGACGGTGACCGATGCAGGCGTCGAGCTCTCAGGTGCGCAGTTTGGCGCTTTTTTCTACAACGTGCTCGACGACCAAGGCGGCAGCTACATGCTCTACGCACTCTCAGGAGCGCAGCGTTCGGCTTTCGAGGGCTACCCTATGCCGCGCGCAACGGCAGTGTTCGAACCTACCTTCAAGGGAACCGGTGTCGTACGTTCCGACGATATACTGCGTGATCCGCGCTACGGTCGGAACGCCCCCCGAAAAGGCATGCCCAAAGGTCATCTTCCCGTGAGGTCATATCTTGCCGTTCCCGTCGTCTCCCGGTCCGGGGACGTGTTGGGCGGGCTGTTCTTTGGCCATTCGGCGATTGGTATCTTTCGGCCCGAGCACGAGGCCGCCCTCCTTGGACTGGCGGGGCACGCGGCGACTGCGATCGACAACTCACGTCTTTTCAAGGCGGCTCAGACCGAGATCGTCGAGCGTCGCCGAGCGGAAGAAGCGCTCCAGACTCTCAATGCCACCTTGGAGCAACGGATCGCCGACGAAGTCGCGGAGCGCACAAAGGCTGAGGAGCACTTGCGACAGGTGCAAAAAATGGAAGCCGTGGGCCAGCTAACCGGTGGGATCGCCCACGACTTCAACAACATGCTCGCCGTCATAATCGGGGGCCTGAACCTGGTGCAGCGCAAGCTGGCGAAGGGTGAGACCGACGTTCAACGCTTCATCGAAGGAGCGGTTGACGGTGCCCAGCGTGCCGCCGAGCTGACGAAGCGGCTGCTGGCATTCTCGCGCCAGCAGCCGCTCTCCCCAAAGCGCCTGAATCTCAATAGGCTAGTGGGCCGGATGAGCGAGCTCCTGAGCCGGACTCTCGGCGAAACCATCCAGGTAGAAACCGTGCTTGGTGCGGGGTTGTGGCATGTGGAAGTCGATCCTGCACAACTTGAGAGCACGCTCCTCAATCTTTCTGTCAATGCGCGTGATGCAATGCCTGCCGGAGGCAAGCTAACGATCGAGACGTCAAACGCTCATGTCGATCGCACCTATGGCCGGGAATACGCGATCTCCGAGGGCCAGTACGTTCTGATTGCCATCACCGATACCGGCACCGGCATGAAGCCTGAGGTTATCGCGAAGGCCTTCGACCCGTTTTTTACGACGAAGGGAGTCGGCAAAGGGACGGGTTTGGGTCTCAGTCAGGTCTATGGCTTTGTCCGGCAGTCGGGCGGCAGCGTAAAGATCTATTCGGAAGTTGACGTCGGCACCACGATCAAGGTTTACCTGCCACGCTCCCACGTGGGTGAGACTGACGATGTCAACGAACAAGTGAGTGCCACTCACGTTGGGAACCCGACTGAAATCGTGATGGTGGTTGAGGATGAAGACCGCGTGCGCGCGATGGCCGTCGAGACGCTTCGAGACCTTGGCTACTCGGTTATTGAGATGCGCGGACCCGTTGAGGCGCTGGAAGCCATAAGAACCGGACGAATACCGTCACTGCTGTTCACGGATGTTGTCATGCCGGAAATGTCCGGTCGCGAATTGGCAGATAGAGTCAAGGCACTGCAGCCTGCTCTCAAGGTCCTCTATACCACCGGCTACACACGCAACGCTATTGTTCACAATGGTCCTGGATTTCGGGACGGATCTTCTTTCAAAGCCGTATACGGTCGAAGACCTCGCAAAGAAGGTGCGTGCGATCCTGGACCGCTAGTGTCAGGCAAGGCCTGGCTTCTCGAAGGCGCCCTACACTGTGACCGAGTTGCACACGACTGCGGGAGGCAGGGCCGCCCGGATCGTCAATCACAAGATCGCTTGGGAGATCAAATAGGACGCACCTTGCCGCCTGTCGCCCGCGTTAGGATGAGCTTCTCGCGGCTGAGGTAGGAGGTGTCCATGAAAGAACTCAGATGTGAGAGAGCCGAGCCCATTCCGTCGGTCGGAGTCTTGGAGGCGACTAGCTCCCTTTCTCTGCTGGTGGCGGCACACCTAACACCGTGACGCCCGTAGTGAAGTCTACCACGAGTTTACATCCCGCAAGTACGTCGCGGCCTATACGAATGTCGTGTGGCGGAGCAAGCGACGGCAGACCGGCTACTTTCAACTCAAGGTCAAGTCGGGGCAGAATAAGGCGAACCTCATAAAACTGGCTCGCAATTACTTCGCGGCCCGCCTCACGGATGCTGGTCGATCCAAGGGATGGCAAGTTCAACATGTCGGCGAGGCGGGGGCTAATCCCGGTCCCGGAAGCTCCAGTGTCCAGTTGCGCGAGAGCCCCGATCATTCGCTTGCAATCTCGGGGGCCGATGAAAGCCTCTACAGTCGGCCCCCGTTCAGCAAGTTCGCTGATGGCCTGCGTGATCTGGATCGTAAACCATTTCGCCATGCAGGAACTATTATAGCCGCAGTGCGCGCCCAGAGCAGCCCGAAATGCTTGACGACGCCCCTGAACACACACAGAACATCTACCTCTTACGACTAATGTAATTTTGGACGGTTCCGTGAACGATGCGCGACCAGAACGCGAAACCTGTGTCAGAAGAATACACTCACAAGTTGGGGGCGGCGCTGTTCGAAATGCACCATCGAGCGAGCCGCGCCGATGAAGAAGCCGATCGTCTACGCCGGATTGTCCATGTCGCGCGAGGCGCCCTTGAGCGGCAAAACTGGCGGGTGAGGCGATCCTGGCGGAGACTGCCGTGGATTGAGCTCTCCTGGGGAAAACCCGAAGCACTGGCGAAAGCGCGCCAAGCCGATGCGGCTGCCCGAATGTCCAGCGGGGCAAGCAAGGGTTCCGGGCAAACCCTAAATGGTTCAGCGAGGACCGGGAGGGCGCCTTTTGCCTTCACGCCTCATAGAAGCGGCGGCGGCCGGCGGCCGGGCCAGTCGGTCTGCCGATGATAGGCCTCACCGATCCTCAGCACGTCCTGGTCGCCGCCACGCCGCCCCATCAGCTGCATGCCCATCGGTAGCCCGTCGTCCGAGAAGCCGACCGGCACGCCCAGCACCGGCAGGCCAGCCAGCGAAGCGGGCACCACCACCTCCATCCACCGGTGGTAGGTGTCCATTGGCCGGCCCGCGACCGCCTTCGGCCAATCGAGCTTGGCATCGAAGGGGAACAGCTGGGCGCTCGGCATAGCCAACACGTCGTAGCGTTCGAAGAGGTTCGCGAGGAACGCAAACCACTCCGTACGCACGACGCTCGCCGCGTGGATGTCGAGGGCACCGAGCCGGCTGGCGCTCTCGACCTCGTACAGCAGCTCCGGTTTTAGATGACTGCGCTTTTCCGGGTCGTCGTAGAGGTCGCGCTTGCCGGCCGCGTTTGCGAAGCTGCGCAGCACGAGCCAGGCCCGCCACAGGCGGTCGGGGTCGAAGGCCGGCGCCAGCGGCTCGACCCGCAGGCCGAGGCTCTCCAGGACCCCAAGCCCGGCCTCGCAGAGATCCAGGATGCCTGGTTCCAGCGGGTAGTAGCCCTGCCACGCGCCGATCCAGCCGACCTTCAGGCCGTCGCTGAGCGGGCGTTCGAGTGCGGCCAGGGCGCCTGGCATTGCCGGCAGGGCATGCGGGTCCCGGGCGTCAGGCCCGGCCAGCGTGCCGAGCAGCGCGACGAGGTCGCGCACACTGCGCGCCATTGGGCCGTCGGTGGAAATCTGATGCAGGAAAAGATCGCCGACGGCGTCGCGGGGGACGAGGCCGAAGCTCGGCCGGAAGCCGTAGACGTTGCAGAAGGCAGCGGGGTTGCGCAGCGACCCCATGGTGTCGGAGCCGTCGGCGACGGGCAGCAACCGCGCCGCCAAGCCTGCCGCTGCGCCGCCGCTCGAGCCGCCCGCGGTGCGCGACAGGTCGTAGGGGTTGCGCGTCACACCATGCACCGGGTTGTAGCTGTGCGAGCCGAGGCCGAACTCCGGCGTGTTGGTCTTGCCGATGAAGATGGCGCCGGCCGCGCGGATGCGCGCGGCGATCAGCTCGTCCTTTTCGGGCACGTGGTCGGCATAGAGCGGCGAGCCGTAGGTGGTGCGCAGGCCGGCTGTGTCGACCAGGTCCTTGACCGCAAACGGCATGCCGTGCAGCCAGCCACGGCGCGGCGCCGCGTCGGCGGCCCTGGCCTCGGCCTCCAGCGCTCCGCGCGGCCGGAGCGAGACAATCGCGTTGAGGCTCGGATTGAGCCGCTCGATGTGGTCGAGATAGGCCGCCATCACCTCGACCGCCGAGATCCGGCCGGCGGCCATCGCCGCCGACAGGTCGAGCGCGTCGAGGTCGGTGAGCTCGCTCATGGCGCGTGCGGAGCGGTGGGCCGCTCCGTATCCCGCGTCACTTGGTCACCGAGGTCCAGATCTTGGTGTAGAGATCGTTGACCTCGGGCGGGCACGGCGTCAGGAACTCGCCGGCCTTCTCGAACTCGGCGGGTACCACCAGCTCGGGCGCCGTCTTCATGTCCTCGGGCAGGAACTTGTCCGAGCCCTTCACGCCGTTGGCATATTTCGCGAAAGCCGAGATCAGCGCCGCATTCTCCGGCTCCATGATGAAGTTCATGAACAGCTTGGCGTTGTCGACATTCTTGGCGTCTTTGAGGATGGCGACGCTGTCCATGAAGATGGGGTAGCCTTCCTTGGGATAGCCGAAGCGGATGTCGGGGTTGGCGAGACGCGAGCGCATGACCGCACCGTTCCAGTAGTAGACAGCGGAATAGTCGCCGTTTGGAAGCTTCTCGGTGACGCTGTAGTCCATCGACAGCCATTTGGCCTTGGCCTCGACCAGCTTGTCGCGGACCTTCTTCAGGAGTTCCTTGTCGTCGGTGCACCAATCGCCGCCGAGATACTTGATCGTCGCGAACATCACGTCGGTCATCTCCGGCTCGACGTTGATCTTGCCGACCAGCTCCTCGGGCGGATCGAGGAAGATCGCCGAGGTGTTGATGTCGCCGCCATAGACCTTGCTGTTGACACCGATGCCGCTGAGACCCCACTGCCACGGCACGGTGTAATGGCGGCCCGGATCCCAGGGCACGTCGACCCAGCGCGGGTCGAGGTTCTTGAAGTTTTCCATCTGGTCGGGACGCGCCTCCAACAGCAGCCCCTCCTTGACCCAGATGGGCACGAAGTTGGCCGACGGCACGACGATGTCGAAGCCGTGGCCGCCGGCGCGCACCTTGGCGAGCGCGGTGTCGTTGGAATCGTAGTCGGTGACCGTCACCTTGACTTTGTGGGCCTCCTCGAACTTCTTGATCAGCTCGGGGCTGGTGTAGTCGCCCCAGTTGTAGATGTTGAGCTCGCCCTCGGCGAAGGCCGCTCCGGCCGAGGCGAGGAATGCCGCAGCGGCCGTCGTCAATTTCCATTTCATGGTCCGTCTCCGTGGTTGTGGCGTTTCGGGTTTCAGATTCTTCGCCGGTTGAGCAGGAAAAACGCCGTGACGATGACCACCGACAGCGCGAGGAAAACGGTGGCGATGGCGTTGACCTCCGGCGTCACGGCGCGCCGCAGCTGCCCCAGCATGTAGGTCGGGAGCGTGTCCTGGCCGCCCGACTTGACGAATTCGGTGATGACGACGTCGTCCAGCGAGATGACGAAGGCCAGCATGAAGCCGGCGATGATGCCGGGCCTCAGCAGCGGCAGCGTTACCCGGCGGAACGCCATCCAGGGCGTCGCGTAAAGGTCGGCGGCGGCGCGCTCGAGGGTGAGATCCATGCTTTCCAGCCGCGCCCTGATCGGCAGATAGGCGAAGGGGATGCAGAAGGCCGAGTGGGCGGCGATCAGGTAGCCCAGGCCTGAATAGCCGCTCCATACCTTGACGCGCGAAAAGACGATCAGCAGAGCCACCGCGGTGACGATCTCGGGCACCATCAGCGGCTGGTTGATGAAGGCGTATTTGAAGGTCAAGCCGCGATAGGGCGGCGTGCGGGTGGTGGCCAGCGCCGCCATCGTAGCGGCGACGGTCGCCACCGAAGACGCCACCACCGCGATGACCAGCGAGCGCAGGGCGGCGTCCCGGACGCTCGCATTGGCGGCTGCGGCCTGGAACCAGCGCAGCGACAGGCCGGTCCAGACGGCGACGGAATCGTCGGCGTTGAAGGCGAAGACGACGAGCACGACCATCGGCAAATAGAGCAGCGCGAAGGTGAACATCGCCACCAGCGCGAAGCCGGGCTGGCGGCGGACATCGAAGTGCCGGGCGCTAGCCATGCCGGTCGCTCGAACGCGAGGCATTGCGGACATAGACCAGCAGCGCCACCATGACGATCCCCATCAGCGTGATCGACAGGGCGGCGCCGAGCGGCCAGTTGCGCCCGGCGCCGAACTGCAGCTCGATCAGGTTGCCGAGCATCATGTTCTTGCCGCCGCCGAGCACGCGCGGAATGACATAGGCACCGAGGGATGGGATGAAGACCAGGATGGAGCCGGCGACGATGCCCGGCATGACCAGCGGGACGACCACCCGGCGCAGCACCTGCAGGCGGCTGGCATAGAGGTCGTAGCCGGCCTCGACCAGCCGGAAATCGAGCTTTTCGAGGCTGGCATAAAGCGGCAGCACCATCAGCGGCAGGTAGACGTAGACCATGCCGAAGAGGATCGCCCAGTCGGTGAACATGATCTGGATTGGCCGGTCGATGACGCCGAGCCAGAGAAGCAGCGTGTTGAGGACGCCTTCGTTGCGGATCACCTGCTGCATGGCGAAGGTGCGGATCAAAAGGTTGGTCCAGAACGGTAGGGTGACCAGGAAGACCCATACCTCGCGGGTCTGGCGCGGCCGGGTGGCGATGAAATAGGCGGTGGGGAAGCCGAGCAGCAGGGTCGCTACCGTGGTGACCAGCGACAGCTTCACCGAGCGCCAGAAGATCGACAGATGGGCGTCGGCGAAGGTCAGCGTGTCGTCGAAGATATCGCGCTGGAAGAACACCGAGAACCAGCCGTCGAGCGAATACGTGCCGAGCTTCACGTCGCCATAATCGGCCTTGGCCATGAAAGAATAGGCCAGCATGACGAAGAGCGGGCCGATCGCCGCACAGAAGATGATGAGCAGCGCCGGCGCTGACAACAGCCAACGGTCGACAATCCCGCGTCGGGCCGCGGCATCGGCGACAAGACCCGCGCGCCCGGCCATCAGTCTCTCAGCACCTGGGCGGCGCCGCTCTGGATGCGGACGCCGACGTCCTGGCCGACCTCGAAGCCGTGCCGGTCGCCACGGCGGTTCTGCGCGCGGACGAGGAAGAGCCCGCCGGAGGGCAGGCGCACGCGGAACTGGGTGTCGACGCCGGAATAGACGATGGCATCCAGCGTGCCGGAGAGGTCGGCTCCGTTGCCGGCAGCGCCGATCGTCGCATGCTCTGGCCGGACGACCACCGTCACCTTGCCGGCGGGCATGCGGCCTGCCGCGACGTGGGCGGCGAGCGTGCCGCCGCCGTTCAGCCGCACCTCGGCACTGTCGCCCGCCACCGAGGCCACCTCGGCGTCCAGGAAGTTGGTCTCGCCGATGAAGTTGGCGACGAAGCGGTCGGCAGGATGCTCGTAGATGTCGCGCGGCGCGCCGACCTGCAGGATGCGCCCGCTCGACATGACGGCGATGCGGTCCGACATCGTCAGCGCCTCCTCCTGGTCGTGAGTGACAAACACGAAGGTGATGCCGGTGTCGTGCTGCATGCGCTTGAGCTCGATCTGCATGTCCTTGCGCAGCTTGTAGTCGAGGGCCGACAGGGGCTCGTCGAGAAGCAGGACTTTCGGGCTCGGCGCAAGGGCACGCGCCAGCGCCACCCGCTGGGCCTGGCCACCGGAAATCTGGTCGGTGCGGCGGCCGGCCAGTTCCTCCATGCGAACCAGCTGCAGCATAGCGACGACCCGCGCGGCGATCTCGGCTTTGGGTCGGCCGAGCATCTCGAGGCCGAAGGCGATGTTCTGGGAGACTGTCAGATGGGGGAACAGCGCATAGCTCTGAAACACCGTGTTGACGGGCCGGCGATAGGGCGGCAGGCGGGCGATGTCCTCGCCGTAGAGCAGGATCGCGCCGTCGGTGGGATATTCGAAGCCGGCGATCAGCCGGAGCAGCGTGGTCTTGCCGCAGCCGGACGGGCCCAGCAGCGTGAAGAACTCGTTCTCGCGTATGGCGATGGACACGTTGTCGAGCGCGCGAAGCCCTGCCGGCTCCTGGCCGAAGACCTTCGTCACCTCGCGGGCTTCGACCGCGATGCGCCTCTCCCCGGCGCCATGAGGTCCCGGCATGCCTTGCCCCACTCTTCGTCTTCTTCTTGCCGGCGTCGCCTGCGGTCCCTCGTCCCAGGCGCGCCGACTTTCGGGCCAAGCGTATTTGACGACATGGCGTCCGGCAAGGCGGGTCGCTATGAATGGCCTAAGACCAACGCGAAGGTAATCCATGACACCTCCAGCAGAGATCATCATCGAGAATGGGCGCGTTCTGACCATGGACGGGGCGCAGCCGCGTGCCGAGGCCGTGGCGCTCGCCGAGGGTCGCATCCTGGCGGTGGGCACCCGGGCGGCCGTCGAAGCGCATGCCGGTCTCGGCACGGAACGCATCGACGCCCGCGGCGGCACGGTGCTGCCCGGCTTCATTGAAAGCCATATCCACCTGTTCGCCGGCGGTGCGCAGCTCGACAGCCTGTCGCTCGCCGGCCTGACGGGCTTCGACCGCATCGCGGCGGCGATCCGCGAACGCGCCGACCAGGAGCCGGAGGTCCAGCTGCTGCTGGTGGAGCAGGCGGCCTATTCGATGTTCGGCGGGGCCGAGCCGATCTCCCGGCAGCTGCTCGACCGGATCCTCCCCGGCCGCCCGCTGGCGCTGTTTGCCAGCGACCATCACACCATGTGGGCGAACACGGCAGCACTGCAGGCGGCCGGCCTGCTGCAAGGGCGGGCGACGCCGCCGGGCAGCGAGGTCGTCATGGGCAGCGACGGCTTGGCGAGCGGCGAGCTGCGCGAGTTCGAGGGCTTCGCGCCGGTGTTTGCGCTGGCGCCCACCGGGGGCCGGGAGATGCTGGGCCTGGTCGGCCGCGAGCCGGCGACGCCGCCGACGGCGGCGCAGCGCGCCGTCGACCGTGCCGTCATGGAGCGCGGGCTGGCCGCCTGCGCCTCGCTCGGCATCACCAGCTTCCACAACATGGACGGCAACCGGTACCAGCTCGAGCTCCTGGACGAGATCGACCGCGTCGCGCCGCTTCCGGTGCGTGCCCGCGTCCCGTTCCGGTTGCTGCCCGACATGGAACCGGAGGCGCTGGAGGTGGCGGTAGCGATGCGGGACCATTGGAGCTCCGACCGCCTGAAGTCCGATTTCGTCAAGATCTTCATGGATGGCGTCATCGAGTCGACCACCGCCTTCCTGCTCCAGGATTATTGCGGCATGCCGGGGCACCGGGGCTCGGCCTTCTTCAGCGAGGAGGAGTTCGCCGCGGTGGCCGTGGCAGCCGATCGCCTCGGCTTTCAGATCGCCGTCCACGCGATCGGCGACGCTGCGGTTCGCCGCACGCTCAACGGCTACGAGGCGGCACGACGGAGAAACGGTCGCCGCGACAGCCGGCATCGGGTCGAGCACATCGAGATGCTCGACCCGGCGGACCTGCCGCGGTTCGCCGAACTCGGCCTCATCGCATCCATGCAGCCGACGCATGCGCCGGGCGGCGCCTATCCAATGGAGCCCATCGCCTCGCTCATCGGTCACGAGCGGCTGCTGACGGCCTATGCCTGGCAGACGTTGCGGCAGAGCGGCGCGCGCATGGCGTTCTCCGGCGATTGGCCGGTCGCCTCGCTCGACCCGCTGCTCGGCATCGCGACTGCGGTGTCGCGGCTGCCGATCGTGGAGGGGGCGCCCAGCCAGCGGCAGAGCCTTGCCGACGCGTTGACCTCGTTCACGATCGATGGCGCCTATGCGTCCTTCGAGGAGGGGCGCAAGGGAGTGCTAAGACCGGGCGCGATGGGCGACGTGGCGGTGCTGACGGGCGACATCGAGGCCGTGCCCGGTGCGGAGATTGCAGTGATAAAGGTGGCGGCGACCCTGTGCGAAGGCCGCATCACCTACCGACGTGCCGTTCCTTAGGGCGGAGGCGGGCGGCGGCCGAACCGGAGACACAATGGGTCCGGCCCGCGAATACATGGGTCTTGGAACCGTTAACCAAGTAGGGGCGACCAACCCCGTCGTCCACTTGAACTTCGTATTCGCGACAATGGCGGTCAGAAGGATATGGTTGCGCTCAACGCCATGCTTGCAGCGAGACTTTGCTGCTGCGCAATCCGAGGTCGCGTGCGCCATTCAGTGTGACCACTTGGAGTGATTTCCCGTAGACCTATCGTAGATCACGTGGCAACCGAGAATGCTTTGAGGATCGCGAATGTCCGACTCTACAACCGGGGAATACTTCTGCCGGGACCAGCTGTGGGAATAGCTCTTCTCTATTGGAAGGCCGACTGACAACAGGGACGATGTAAAAAAGAATCTCTACGAAATCTTCAATCAACTCGAATAGCGGACTCAATGGGATAAAATCGATCTCTGTGGTGGATGACCGAGCCATAAGCCAGTGCCGCTATTCATGCCGGCAATAGACGTATGCGACAACTAGTGGTGCAATAACTCTTTCACGAGCCGTCTCGTCACTGGTCATTGATGTATTCGGGGAATTGAGGCCAAGGGCCGCGCCAAATTTCATCAGCGAAATGTTTAACTCGGCGCAGAGCTGTTCATCGGTCATGACTTTCGGTCCAGTAACTGCCGATAGACGATGTCAAGAATGAAAACAGGGGCGAGCTGGCTCCATTATGGGAAATCGGCTAACCGCAGCCTGCTTGGATTGTTTGGCTCCCCGGGCCGGATTCGAACCAGCGACCAACCGGTTAACAGCCGGTTGCTCTACCGCTGAGCTACCGGGGAACAAAAGCGCTCGCGTGAACGAGGGTGCCTATAGCAACCTGTTCCCGCTTTGCAAAGCGTCATCCGCCAAATTTATGGCTGCGGCCAAGACTGCCCCTCGAAATCCCGGCTCGGCTGCCTCATATGGACGGGACCGCCCTGCATAGGGCCTTCTCGTCCGCCGATCACCAGCCGGAGCAACGATCGAACTCATGACGCCACGCGACACATCCCGGGAAACCGGCCCGCCCCCGAAGATTGCGCTGTTCGGCCGCGAATTCGCCATGCCGCGGTCGCGGGGCATGCGCGTCGCGCTCGGCGTGGGGCTGGTGATCCTGGGCGTTTTCGGCTTCCTGCCGATCCTCGGCTTCTGGATGGTGCCGCTCGGCCTTTTCGTGCTGTCTTACGAATTTCATGTCGTGCGCAGGCTGCGCAGACGTTTCCAGGTCTGGTGGGAGAAGCGCCGTCGTCAGCGCGAGCAGCGTTAGGCGCGGTCGCGACGGTCCCGGAAGCGCTCTCTGGACGTGCCAGATTGATCCTTTTCTGCAACACTCGCAGTGCAATCCGACGCCCCGGCCACCGTTCTGGGCGGGAATGACCGCAGGCGGGCGGTGGTCTGCTTGACGCGAATCCGACCCTCACCTAATGAAGCCGGGATTGAGCGCGCCCGTGCGGCGAGGCCTCGTGGCGGAGTGGTTACGCAGAGGACTGCAAATCCTTGCACCCCGGTTCGATTCCGGGCGAGGCCTCCACGCCACGGCGTGAGGCCAGGGAGGAGAAGGAAGGGAGAGGGAGTGGAGCGATCGACGGTGAAGAGGGACGATTGATCGACGAGACCATGAATGCCGATTTTTCCGAGATGCGTCTGAAAATGATCGACGGGCAGATCCGCACGACGGACGTCACTCACTCCGGCATCCTCTTGGCCATGGGGGCGGTGCCTCGAGAGGCGTTCGTCGCGCATGATCTGGCAGGTCTCGCCTATATCGACGAGGATCTGCCGATCGCCGAAGCGTCCGCCGTGTCGCCTCCCCGGTTCCTCATGGAACCGTCGCCCTTCGCCAAGCTTCTGCAGCTCGCCGACGTCCGGCAAGGCGACGAGGTGCTGGTGATCGGAGCCGGGACCGGCTACTCGGCCGCCGTGATCGCCCGCCTCGCGGCCTTCGTCGTGGCCCTTGAATGCGACGCCGAACTGGCCGATCGGGCCCGCGCGGCGCTGGCGGAGCTCGGGACGGCAGAGGTCTTGCTGGTCGGCGGGCGCCTGCAGGACGGCTGGGCGGAACGGGCGCCGTTCGACGTGATCTTCATCGAAGGCGCCGTCGACGCGGTGCCGGAGATGCTCTTCGACCAGCTCCGCGAAGGCGGGCGCCTGGTTGCGGTGGAGGGTCGCGGCAATGCCGGGGTCGCCCGCCTTTACCTCAAGGACAACGGTTTCGTAACGGGGCGTCGCGCATTCAATGCGGCGGTCAAGCCGCTGCCGGGCTTCGAACGGGCAGAGGTTTTCGAGTTCTAGGGGCCTTGCGCAGAATGACATCAGCAACCATTCTGCGCGAGATGACGATCGGGTTGCTGGGTGAAATGAGCCGGGCGGAGGGTGACGCCCGGTCGGGGGCCAGGGTGGTCCGGGGAACCTGCAGGTTGGGTGGCAGGGCCGGATTCTCCGAAGCAAATGAGAGGGTTCGTCGTGTCCCATTTCCGTAACCATATCCTTGCGGCGCTGCTGGCGTCGGGCACGGTGCTCGCGCCGCTCGGCGCCTCGGCCGAGACGATCAGCGGCGCGCTCACCAAGGCCTACCATCTCAATTCGCAGCTCAACTCGGCGCGTGCCGGGGTGCGCGTGACGGACGAAGGCGTGGCGATCGCCAAGTCCGGCTATCGGCCCATCGTGACCGGCAGCGGCAATATCGACTATTCGCGCACCCGGACCAACTTCGATTTCGGCAACGCAACGACCGACCTCACCACCGGTTCCTTCGGCGTGCAGATCCAGCAGACATTGTTCGATGGCTTTCAGACCCGCAACAATGTCAATGCAGCGGCCGCCCAGGTAAGTGCTTCCCAGCAGAGCTTGCGCAATTCGGAGCAGAACATCCTTTTCAACGCGGCCTCGGCCTATATGGACGTCATCCGTGACCGGCAGATTGCCGTTCTGCAGGAGCGCAATCTGGAGTTCCTCTCCGAGCAGGTGAGGGCGGCGCGGTCGCGCTTCGAGGTCGGTGAGGGCACCCGGACCGATGTTGCCCAGGCAGAGGCCAGCCGCTCGAGCGCCGTCGCCGACCTTGCGCAGGCGCGGGCACAAGCGGAGTCGAGCGAGGCGATCTACCTCCAGGTGGTAGGAGAGCAGCCAAGGGCGTTGAGCCCCGCCTCGCCTGTGGCCAAGCTGCTGCCGCGCAGTCTGTCGCAGGCCGAGTTTATGGCGGGCGATCAGCACCCGGCAATCCTGGCAACGCTTCACCTCGTCGACGCGGCCGGCTTCACCGTCAAGTCGGCGGAGGGAGCGCTGCTTCCGCAGCTCTCGGCCAATGCCGGCATTTCTGAGAACTTCCGCGAGGAAAGTGGCGGCGATGTTCTCGATTCGACTGACTTCAACTCGACTTCGGCCGGCGTCGGCCTGCAGCTGACGGTGCCGATCTACCAGGGCGGCCGCACGTCCGCCATCGTGCGCCAATCGAAGGAATCGCTCGGTCAGGCGCGCATCGAGGTCGATGTGAGCCGCGATCAGGTGCGGGCAGCCGTCACCTCTGCGTGGGCTCAGTATAAGTCCGCACTCGAAGGGGTGTCTGCCAACCGCGAGCAGGTTTCGGCGCAGCAGCTCGCCCTGAATGGCGTGATCGAAGAGCGCAATGTCGGGCAGCGCACCACGCTCGACGTGTTGAATGCCCAGTCCGATGTGATCACCGCCCAGAGCAACCTGGCCACCTCGGAACGTGACGCCGTCGTGGCAAGCTACGCCATCCTCTCGGCGGTCGGGCGCCTTTCGGCGCGCACGTTGGGGCTCAGGGTCGCCGAATACCGGCCCGAGGAGCACTACAAGGCCGTCAAGGACAAATGGTACGGCCTTCGCACGCCTGACGGCCGCTGAGCCTTTCCAGAAGCTTGTGAGAAAGCGCTGATGCCCGCTTGCGGGGGATTCAATCCTGCGCGCCGCTGAGCTACGCTCTTGTCATTGATTCGGCAGCCGTTTTTCGGACGGTGTCGACAAACGCGTCACAAAGGCGGCGAATGTGACCATGGCACAGGCAAGCAGCGTGCAGCGCGAACCGTCGATGGAGGAGATCCTAGCCTCCATCCGGCGCATCATCGAAGACAGCGACACTCAGCGCAAGGAGGACGAGGACAGCCCTACGGCCGCGCGCGACAAGCGCGACAAGGGCAGTCTGGAGCGTCCGGAACGGTCTGTCCGCGTGGTCGAGGTGGAGGCGTTCCGCGCCGAAGCCCGCTCCGTCCCGGAACGCACGCCGGAGAGCCCCGAGCTCACAGCGGACCGCGAGCTGGAGGCGCCGCGCCCGGAGGAGTATCCGGCGGGTGTGTCGGCGGTGGAAACGCCCGTCACCGAGGCGCCTGCCGTGCCTCGGACGCTGGCCGAGGTTCAGGCCGCGGTGGCCGAGGAAGCGCTGACGGAAGGCGCGGCCTTCGCGGCAATCAGTTTAGACGAGCCTATTGCGACGGTTCCGCCGCCCATTGCGTCGCGTGTCGAGGCCGCGCCCGGCGAGATGGCGCTCGAGCTCGACATCGAGCGGGAGCTCAGCGCGTCCGCGCTGGAGCTGGAACGCGCTCCGGAGGCTGCTCCCGCCGCGGCTTCGGCGCCGCCGCCCGCCGCGGCGCAAACCGAGGCTCCTTTGGAGGCGCGCGGGGGCGGAGGTCCGATCCTCTCGGACTTCGCGGGGCGGCAGGTGGCTGCGGCATTCGGCGAGCTCACTGAGGCTTTCGCTTCGACGCGCAAGAAGTCGTTCGACGAGCTGGCCGAGGATATGATGCGGCCGATGCTGCAGGAATGGCTGGACAACAACCTGCCGACGCTGGTTGAGAGGCTGGTGCGGGAGGAGATCGAGCGGGTGGCGCGCGGCGTCCGCTAGCGGGACAAGGCCGGCCGACGGCGACTGACCTCTGGGGTCAGGCTCCCACGCGCCTGTCAAAGACGCTGTTCCTGGGTCGGACAGACCCAATAGGGAAAGGCGAGGATGCCGGTGGCGGCGTCGCCTGGAGTTGACTCGCTTCCCCCCTTGCGCTTACCAGCGGCCGACGCTTCCCAGACCGCGGACGGTTCCATGCTTGACAAGACCTACGACGCCAAAGCCGTCGAGCCGAAGATCGCTCGGCTCTGGGAGGAATCGGACGCCTTCGCTGCAGGCGCGGGCGCCGCGGAAGGCGCCGAGGCCTTCGCCATCGTCATTCCGCCGCCCAATGTCACCGGCTCCCTGCATATGGGCCATGCGCTCAACAACACGCTGCAGGACATCCTGGTGCGCTTCGAGCGGATGCGGGGAAAAAACGTGCTGTGGCAGCCCGGGATGGATCATGCCGGCATTGCCACACAAATGGTGGTCGAGCGCCAGCTCATGGAGCAGCAGGTCCATAGGAGGGATCTCGAGCGGCAGGAGTTCGTCGACCGCGTCTGGGACTGGAAGGCCCAGTCTGGAGGCATCATCGTCAACCAGCTGAAGCGACTCGGCGCCTCCTGCGACTGGTCGCGCGAGCGGTTCACGATGGACGAAGGGCTCTCCACCGCGGTGGTCGAGGTGTTCGTCACCCTCTTCAAGGAAGGGCTCCTCTATAAGGACAAGCGCCTGGTCAACTGGGATCCGAAGCTGCTGACGGCGATCTCGGACCTCGAGGTTGAACAGCAGGAGGTCAACGGCCAGCTCTGGCACTTCCGCTATCCCCTGGCGGGCGTCCGCTTCGATCCGCAGGACGACAAGACCTTCGTCACCGTCGCGACGACGCGGCCGGAAACGATGCTGGGCGACACCGCCGTGGCCGTCCATCCGGACGACGCCCGCTACCGGAAGATGGTCGGCAAGCAGGTCGTGCTCCCGATCGTCGGTCGGCTCATCCCGATCGTGGCCGACGAATATTCCGACCCGGAGAAGGGGACCGGGGCGGTCAAGATCACCCCGGCTCACGATTTCAACGATTTCGAGGTCGGCCGGCGCCACAAACTGCGCGCCATCAGCGTCATGACGCCCGAGGCGAAGCTGACGTTGACCGAGAATGACGACTTCCTGGAAGGGCTCGACGTGACCCCTGAGGTCCGGTCCCGCCTAGCGGGGCTAGAAGGTCTGGACAGGTTCGAGGCGCGCCGCCGCGTCGTCGAATTGATGGAGGAGGGCGGCTACCTGGCCGCCGTCGAGCCGCACAAGCACATGGTGCCGCATGGAGACCGCGGCGGCGTGCCGATCGAGCCGTTCCTGACCGACCAATGGTACGTGAACGCGGCCGAGCTCGCCCGCCCGGCGATCGCCGCGGTTCGCGAAGGCCGAACCAAGTTCGTCCCCAAGGCGTGGGAGAAGACCTATTTCGACTGGATGGAGAACATCCAGCCGTGGTGCGTCTCGCGGCAGCTCTGGTGGGGACATCAAATCCCGGCCTGGTACGGGCCAGACGGCCACGTCTTCGTGGAAAAGACGGAAGAGGATGCGCTGCACGCCGCCATCCAGCACTACATCGCGCATGAAGGTCCGATGAAGGCGCTGGTGGAGGACCTCCTGGAGAACTTCCGGCCGGGCGAGATCCTGACGCGCGACGAGGACGTGCTCGACACCTGGTTCTCATCGGCGCTCTGGCCGTTCTCGACGCTGGGCTGGCCCGACCGCACGCCCGAGCTCCAGACTTACTATCCGACCAGCGTCCTGGTGACGGGCTTCGATATCATTTTCTTCTGGGTTGCCAGGATGATGATGATGGGTCTTCATTTCATGGACGAGGAACCGTTCCACACGGTTTACGTGCATGCTCTGGTTCGCGACAAGAACGGCGCGAAGATGTCGAAGTCCAAGGGAAACGTCATCGATCCGCTGGAGCTGATCGAGGAATACGGCGCCGACGCCCTGCGCTTCACACTCGCCATCCTGGCGGCCCAGGGCCGCGACGTGAAGCTCGACCCAGCCCGTGTCGCAGGCTATCGCAATTTCGGGACCAAGCTCTGGAACGCCACGCGCTTTGCCCAGATGAACGGGGTGGCGCGCAATGACGCCTTCTGGCTGCGGGATGCCAAGCTCACCATCAACCGCTGGATTCTCACCGAGCTGACGCGGGCGACGCGCGAGGTCACCGAAGCGATTGCCGCATTCCGGTTCAACGATGCCGCCGGGGCTGCCTATCGCTTCGTCTGGAACCTCTTCTGCGACTGGTACCTGGAGCTGCTCAAGCCGGTCTTCATGGACGAAGACGCTGCCGCGAAGGCGGAGAGCCAGGCCGTGGCGGCCTTCGTGCTCGACGAGATCTACAAGCTGCTGCATCCCTTCATGCCGTTCATGACCGAGGAACTTTGGGCGCGTACGGCCGGCGAGGGGGGAGAGCGTTCGACGCTGCTTTGCCATGCGGCCTGGCCGTCGCCCGAATTCGAGGATGCGGCGGCGGCGAGCGAGATCAACTGGCTGATCGAGCTGGTGTCCGGCATTCGCTCGGTGCGTTCGGAAATGAACGTGCCGCCGGCAGCGATCGCGCCGTTGGTCGTCGTGGGGGCCAACCGGACCACGAGCGACAGGCTGGTCCGCCATCATGCGGCGATCGCCAGGCTTGCTCGGGTCGGCGAAGTCTCGCATGCGGTCGAGCCGCCCAAATCGTCGGCCCAGATCGTCGTGGACGAGGCGACCGTCTGCCTGCCGTTGGGCGAGCTGATCGACCTCGACGCCGAGCGGCAGCGCCTTTCGAAAGAGGTTGCCCGGGTGACCGAGGAGGTGGCGCGCGTCATGGCCAAGCTCTCCAACGAGCGTTTCGTCGCCAACGCGAAGGAGGACGTGGTCGCGGCGGAGCGCCAGAAGCTCGCAGAGTACCAGGAGGCGCAGGAGCGGCTGCAGGCCGCGCTGGCCCGGGTTCGAGACAGCTGACCGACCCCAATCGGAGCGAGGAATCGCTTCAACCGCCGCGGGCAGCCGAGACCTCGGTCGGCCCGTGGCGCCGCCTTCCCTTGCGCCATCTAGACGTGCCGCGGATTTTATGCCGCAATGTTGCCGTAATGTAACAACCGGGCCGTTTGGGCTCCAAATGCCCGTTTTTCAAGGGAGTAACGGCTGCTCGAGCAGCCCCTGGCGCCATTGGATGCGGATTTCCGCCCGCTCTTGGACCCCATTTGGATCGGCGCATAGCCCGACTTGGGCACTCGTAAACCACTTGGAAGTAAAATGCCGGTTGCACGTCTGGAGCGAATTCGCTCTAGCTGGCGAGGAGTACCGGGGAGGGTTTGATGATCGGTTCGCGTTTGAAGTCGCTGCTAGCCGCCGGGTGCGCGGTCGGGGCGCTGACGGGGACGGCCGCGGCGGGCGGCTTCGATCGCGGCGGCGTCAACATCGACCTGCTCTGGGACGAGAGCCCTTACGCGGCCGAGGCCGGCCTGATCTTCGTCAACCCGCAGCGCACGCTGAACAACGTGCAACGGCTGGATCGCCCGCCGTTCCCTGTCGCCTTGTTCTCGCCGTCGGTCGATGTGGACGACGACTACACCGTGCCTCGCGTCGGCTTCAAAGCCAATGTCTTCGAGCCGGTCGACTGCCTCGCGACCTACACCCAGCCCTATGGCGCGGATGCGCAATATGGAACCAACAACGCTTACTCGCCGACCTCGGTGGAATTCAAGGTCGACACAAACGACTACGGTCTGACCTGCTCCTACAAGTGGGGCTTGGGCAAGGGGTTCGCCCGGATCGTCGGTGGCGTCTCCTATCTCGACGTCGACGCCTTCCAATCGCGCCAGACGCTGCTCGCCCTCGGCAATCAGGGGCTCGGGACTTTCCAGCTCTCCGACGACGCCTGGAGCTGGCGGCTTGGCGGCTCCTACGAGATTCCCGAGATCGCCTTGAGAGCGAGCCTGGTGTACAGCGCCAAGTATAATCTCGACGGGCTGGCTGGCACCGCAGACACGACCGGCTTTGCCGGCGGACGCCTGGGTCCTGCCGGCACCCGGTTCCTCGGCGTCTTCGACGTCACCGCTGCGACCGAAATCCCGCAGGCGCTCGATTTCAAGGTCCAGACGGGCATCGCCCCGGGCTGGCTGGCCTTCGGGTCGGTGCGCTGGCAAGAGTGGAGCAAGCTCGGGGTCATTCCGATCAGGGGCGTGCGCAGCCCGTTGACCGGCCTTCCATCGAACACCAGCTTCGACCCGCTCTACCGCGACGGCTGGACGGTGTCGGGCGGCATCGGCCACGCCTTCACCGACAAGTTCTCCGGCGCGGTGTCGCTGACATGGGATCGCGGCACCTCGACGGTTTCCGGCTACCAGACCGACCTTTGGAACTTCGCGGCCGGCGCCGCCTACAAGGCGACTGAGAACATCGAGGTCAGACTGGGTGGCTCGCTCGGCCTGTGGGAGAGCGGTACCTCGGTCTTCGGGGGCGGCGATTTGGCGAGCGCCGTGACCTACACCTTCGACGACGACCTCGTGGCGGCCATCTCGGGTTCGATCAAGGTCAGATGGTAGCGAGCTCGCGGTCGTGACCCTGCAAGGCCCGGCCGAGTGCCGGGCCTTTTTCCATCTCTGCCTCCCGCTCGATCTTGTGACGATTCCGCAACACCGGAACCGCGTCGCCGAACGGGCGCCTGAGGGTGCCCCAATCTGCCTCCATGCCGCCATAAACCGGGCGCACCGGAAAAGTGCCCCGCGACGTGCGGCCGAGAGGGCGGCCGGCGGGCGAGGGAGGGCGGCTCGGCCGCAAGGATGGCGATGGACGCGAGAGCGATCGACAAGAGCAGGCTGCCCAGCCGGCACGTGACGGACGGCCCGGCGCGCGCGCCCCATCGTTCATACCTCTATGCCATGGGCCTTTCGGCGGCCGAAATCGCGCAGCCGCTGGTCGGCGTGGCCAGCTGCTGGAACGAGGCGGCGCCCTGCAACATCTCGCTGATGCGGCAGGCTCAGGTGGTCAAGAAAGGGGTCGCTGCGGCCAACGGCACGCCGCGGGAATTCTGTACCATCACCGTCACCGATGGCATCGCCATGGGCCATCAGGGCATGAAGTCGTCGCTGGTGTCGCGCGAGGTGATCGCGGACTCGGTCGAGCTCACGATGCGGGGCCATTGCTACGATGCGCTGGTCGGCCTTGCCGGCTGCGACAAGTCGCTGCCCGGCATGATGATGGCGATGGTGCGCCTCAACGTGCCCTCAATCTTCATCTATGGCGGATCCATCCTGCCTGGCAGCTATCGCGGCCGCCAGATCACCGTGCAGGACGTGTTCGAGGCGGTCGGGCAGTATTCCGTCGGAGCCATCGGAGATGCCGAGCTGCTGGAGATCGAGCAGTCCGCCTGCCCGTCGGCAGGGTCCTGCGGCGCCCAGTTCACCGCCAACACCATGGCCACTGTCGCCGAGGCGATGGGACTGGCTCTGCCCTATTCCTGCGGGGCGCCGGCACCCTACGAGATGCGCGACCGCTTCAATTTCGCCGCCGGCGAGAAGATCATGGAGCTGGTGGCGAAAAACATCCGGCCACGCGAGATCGTCACCCTCAGGGCGCTGGAGAACGCCGCCGCGGTCGTTTCGGCCACCGGCGGCTCGACCAATGCGGCGCTGCATCTGCCGGCGATAGCCCATGAGGCGGGCATTCCCTTCGATCTCTTCGACGTGGCGCGGATCTTCGAGCGCACCCCCTATATCGCCGACCTAAAGCCGGGCGGGAAATACGTCGCGAAAGACATGTTCGAGGCCGGCGGCATCCCGATCCTCATGAAGACCATGCTCGATCATGGCTATCTCCACGGCGACTGCCTGACGGTCACCGGCCGTACTTTGGCCGAAAATCTGGAACACGTTTCGTGGAACGATGCGCAGGACGTGGTGCGTCCGGCAGACCGGCCGATCACGGTGACCGGCGGCGTCGTCGGCCTCAAGGGCAATCTGGCGCCTGAAGGGGCGATCGTGAAGGTTGCGGGTATGGCCGTGTTGCAGTTTTCCGGCCCGGCGCGGTGCTTCGACAGCGAGGAGGAATGCTTCGAAGCGGTGACGGAGCGTCGATACCGGGAGGGCGAGGTTCTGGTGATCCGCTATGAGGGGCCGCGCGGCGGTCCCGGCATGCGGGAGATGCTGTCGACGACGGCCGCCCTCTATGGGCAAGGCATGGGCGGCAAGGTGGCGCTGGTCACCGATGGCCGCTTCTCCGGCGCCACCCGCGGCTTCTGCATCGGCCATGTCGGGCCCGAAGCGGCCGTCGGCGGGCCGATCGCCCTGTTGCAGGACGGCGACATCATCACCATCGACGCCGTGACGGGCGTGCTGGACGTCGCGCTGTCCAAGGACGAGCTGAAGGCGCGCGCCAGGCGGTGGCAGCCGCGCACGACCGACTACCAGTCCGGGGCCCTGTGGAAATACGCGCAAGGGGTGGGTCCGGCGCGCCTCGGTGCAGTCACGCATCCCGGCGGGGCGAAAGAAACGCATTGCTATGCCGATGTCTGAGACCATAAGGGGTGCGCTGCTCTCGGCCCTGGTGGCCGCTGCCGTCGCCGGCTCCGGCGGCGCAGTGGTCGCTCAGGAAGCCGAGCCGGCGCCGCGTTCGAGCCCCTGGGACGTCTTCAAGTTCGGCTTCTCCGCTTACAAGAGCGGCCACAAGGACCAGG
>JBEVJK010000086.1:0-81668 GCA_040510195.1 Mesorhizobium sp.
TCAGGGCGGCAAGCCCGGCACTGTCGCCGACACCGGCGAGGCTGTCTCCGCTGCGGTTTCGGGCGCCTGTCATGGTCACGAAATAGTCACTGTTGTTGCCATTGTCAGCATGGACGAGTGATTTAAGTTCAGACGGCGTGCCTGCACCGAGCGGTTGCGGACGCGCCTGGTCCGGGCGGGCGAGATGAGGGTAGCATGAGCATAGCCATCAAGGACCAGCCGGGCAGCGACAAGGACATGGTGGCCGAGGCCGAACGGGCGCTTGCCGACATCTCCCGCGTGCGCGACGGCGTCGGCCGCGTCATATTCGGCCAGGAAAGCGTGGTGGAGCGGACGCTGGTGGCGCTGCTGGCCGGCGGCCACGCGCTGCTCGTCGGCGTCCCCGGCCTGGCCAAGACGAAGCTCGTCGAGACGCTGGGCATCGTTCTCGGCCTCGATGCCCGCCGCATCCAGTTCACGCCGGACCTGATGCCGTCCGACATCCTCGGCTCCGAAGTGATGGAGCAGGACGAGGCCGGCCGCCGCTCCTTCCGCTTCATCCCCGGCCCGATCTTCGCCCAGCTGTTGATGGCCGACGAGATCAACCGCGCCAGCCCGCGCACCCAGTCGGCGCTCCTCCAGTCGATGCAGGAGTACCATGTCACGGTGGCGGGCGCCCGGCACGATCTGCCGTCGCCCTTTCACGTCCTCGCTACGCAGAACCCGCTGGAGCAGGAAGGCACCTACCCGCTGCCGGAGGCCCAGCTCGACCGCTTCCTGATGCAGGTCGACGTGCTCTACCCCGAGATCGAGGCCGAGCGCCGTATCCTGCTTGAGACCACCGGCATCGAGGATGCCCGCGCCGAGAACGTGCTCGACGCCAAGCGCCTCAAGGAAATCCAGTTCCTTATCCGCCGCATGCCGGTGCCCGAGAGCGTCGTCGAGGCGATCCTCGACCTGGTGCGTGCCGCGCGCCCCGGCCAGGGGTCGGCGGAGACCGACAGGCATGTCGCCTGGGGGCCCGGCCCGCGCGCCAGCCAGGCGCTGACGCTGTGTGCCCGCGCCCGCGCCCTCTATGACGGCCGCCTGGCGCCATCCGTCGACGACGTCAGGGCGCTGGCCGAGCCGGTGCTGCAGCATCGCATGGCGCTGACCTTCGCGGCGCGTGCCGAGGGCATGAGCGTTCGCGACGTGATCGGCCGGCTGGTCAAGGCGAGGGGCTAGCCGATGCGCTGGGTGGCGGCCGGGACAGCCCCTTGATGGCGAGGATCGGCGAGGCGACGGCACCGGTCGGCACCCGCGACGCGCTGGCCAGGGCCCGTCTGCGCGCCTCGCTGGTGCCCGACCTGCTGGTCGAGGCGCGGCGGGTCGTCAACACCGTCATCGCCGGCTGGCACGGCCGCAGGAAGCGCGGCATCGGCGAGAATTTCTGGCAGTTCCGGCCCTATGTCGAGGGCGAGACGATGGCCCGCATCGACTGGCGAAGGTCGGCGCGCGACGACCATATCTTCGTCCGCGACCGCGAGTGGGAGGCAGCGCACACCGTCTGGTTGTGGGCCGATTCCTCTCCTTCGATGCTCTACAAGTCCGAGGCTGCCCTGGTCTCCAAGCAGTCGCGCGCTCTCGTCCTGGTGCTGGCGCTGGCCGAGCTCCTGTCGCGCAGCGGCGAGCGCATCGCGTGGCCGGGGCTGAGCGACCCGTTCACCGCCCGCAACGGCGCCGAGCGGCTTGCCTCCCATCTGGCCCACGCCGTGTCGCTGCCGGACCGGCCCGACCTTGCCGGCATCCGCCGCTTCTCCGACATCGTCGTCGCCGCCGACTTCCTCGATCCGGTCGAGGAGACGATGGCCTGGCTTGACGTCCTGTCGCGGCACGGCGTGCGCGCCCACCTGATCGAGGTGGCGGACCCTGCCGAGGAGAGCTTTCCCTATGCGGGGCGCACCGAGTTCACCGACCCCGAGACCGGCCTGAAGCTGACGGCGGGGCGCGCCGAGCTGCTCGGCACCGACTATCGGAACCTGTATCTCGCCCGCCGCGAGACGCTCGCGGCGTGGGCCAAGCGGCTCGGCTGGAGCTACACCGTCAACCACACCGATCGCGTCGCCTCGGAGGCGCTGGTCAAGGTCCACATGGCCATGACCTCGGAAGTCGAGATCGGCGTCGGGGGCGGCCGATGAGCTGGCTTCCGCTGTCCTTTGGCATGCCGGCGATGCTGTGGGGCCTTTTGGCGCTGCCGGTCATCTGGTGGCTGCTTCGGCTGACGCCGCCGCGCCCGCAATCCGAGGTGTTCCCGCCGCTGAAGATCCTCGCCCGGGTGCTGAAGAAGGAGGAGACCCCGCATCAGAGCCCGTGGTGGCTGACGCTGCTCCGGCTGATCATGGCGGCGCTGATCGTGCTGGCGTTGGCCGAGCCGATCGTCAATCCGCGCGAGCCCCTGCCCGCCAACGGCCGTGCCCTGGCGCTGGTGGTCGACAATGGCTGGGCGAGCGCCCCCGACTGGGAGCGCCGGGTGGCGACCGCGGAGCGGCTTCTGGACGATGCCGGCGCCGAGAGCGTTCCCGTGGTGTTGGCCTTCACGGCCGAGAAGCCGAACACCGAGATCGGACCCTTCGACGCGGCGGGGGCCCGCGACCGCCTGCGCGCCGCCGCGCCGCGCCCGGTGCCTGTCGACCGCCGCGCGACCTATGCCCGCGTCGCCGCCGCCCTCACCGACCTGCCGGGCGCCACGGTGGCCGTGCTGAGCGACGGCCTCGCCGAAGAGGACGACGCCGCAGCTTTCGAGAGCCTGCTCGGCAATGGCGTTGCGAGCCTCGTCTGGGCCGTCCCTGATCGCCTCGAACTCGCAGGCCTGTCCGGCGCCGAGAACGACGTGGACGGCTTCCGGATCTCCGCGGTCCGCCCTCCGAACGCGGTGCCGGCCACCTTCACTGCCGGCGCCTTCGACGACAAGGGCCGCCGGATCGCCGATGCGAGCGTCACCTTCGGCGCCGGCGCCACGACCGCCACCGGCGAGTTCCGCGTTCCGTTCGAGATGCGCAACGACTTCGCCTCGATCGCACTGGACGGTAGCCCCCAGGCGGCCGCCGTGCGCGTGCTCGACGAAAGCGCCAAGCGTCGCCGCGTCGGCCTCCTTTCGCAGGCCGAGGCCGACCAGGCCCAGCCGCTGCTGTCGCCGCTCTACTACATTCGCCGCGCTCTGGAGCCCTTCGCCGACCTGATCGAGCCGCAGAGTCCCGACCTCGCCAAGGCGATCCCCGCCCTGCTGGAACAGAAGCCGGCGATGATCGTCATGGCCGACGTCGGCACCATCCCGGCGGCCGCCCGCGCCCAGCTGGTCGACTGGGTCAGGAACGGCGGCACGCTGGTGCGCTTCGCGGGCACTCGGCTGATCGCCGCCGGCAACGACGAGGAGCTGCTGCCGGTGCGCCTGCGGCTGGGCGAGCGCTCGCTCGGCGGCGCGCTTTCCTGGACGACGCCGCAGCCGGTGACCGAATTCCCGCCGGGCGGACCTTTCGCCGACCTCACCCCGCCCCTCGAAGTGACTGTCTCGCGACAGGTCCTGGCCGAACCGACGCCGGACATCGTGGAGCGCACCTGGGCAAGCCTCGCCGACGGAACGCCGCTGGTCACCGGCGCCCGTCGCGACAAGGGCAATGTGGTGCTCTTTCACATTACGCCGGCCGCCACCTGGTCGAACCTGCCGATCTCGGGTACCTTTGTCGAGATGCTGAGGCGCGTCGTCCAGATGTCGCGCAACCAGGGATCCGTGGCCCCTGGCCAGGAGACGTCGTCGGGAACGCTGGCCCCTTTCCGCATGATCGCCGCCGATGGCCGCCTGGTTCCCCCCGGGCCGGACGCCAAGCCGCTCGCGGTCGGCAGCGCGTCGTCGCCCGTCACCATCGAGAACCCGCCGGGCCTCTATGGCGGCGACGAAGGTGTCCTCGCCCACAACCTGCTTCCGGCCGACGCCCGCCTGGCGCCGATCGCCAGGCCGCAGACGCCGACCCCGGTGACCGAGCTGCGCTATGCCTTCGACCAGTCGCGCGACATGAAGGGTCCGCTGGTGGCCGCCGCCTTGGCGCTGATGGTCCTCGACACGCTGGCGGTGTTCTGGATGGGTGGCGTCTTCTCGCGCCGCCGCCGTCCGACGGGCGCCGGCACGGCGACCGCCGCCGTGCTTCTGGCGCTGATCCTGGCTGCCGCGCCCGTGCCGCGCGCCGAGGCCCAGGACGCCAAGCCGGGCGACGTCGAAGCCGTCGAGGCGATCTCCGTCACCCATCTCGCCTACGTGCTGACCGGCGATTCCTCGGTCGATTCGATCAGCCGCGCCGGGCTCGCCGGCCTGACCAACTTTCTCGTCGAAAAAACGGCGCTGGAGCCCGGCGAGCCGGCCGGCGTCGACATCGCCCGCGACGAGCTCGCTTTCTATCCGCTGATCTACTGGCCGATCGACGCCAACGCGCCGATGCCTTCGGATGCCGCGATCGCCCGCGTCGACGCCTACATGAAGGAGGGCGGCACGGTGCTCTTCGACACCCGCGACCAGTTCGCCACCGGGCTGGACGACGCCTCCGCCAGCCCCGCTACGCTGCGGCTGCGCGAGATCCTGGAGAACCTCAACGTGCCGGCGCTCGAGCCGGTACCTCAGGACCACGTTCTGACCAAGTCCTTTTTCATCCTCCCCGAGTTTCCCGGCCGCTTCAACGGCAGCCCGCTGTGGGTGGAGGCCTCGCTCGACGCCACCAACGTCGACAATCGCCCGGTACGCACCGGCGACGGCGTCACCCCCATCATGATCACCGGCAACGATTTCGCCGGCGCCTGGGCGGTGGACGAGAACGGCGATCCGCTGCTGCCGACGGTCCCCGCCGATCCGATGCAGCGCGTCATGGCGCTGCGCGCCGGCGTCAACATCATGATGTACATGCTGACGGGTAACTACAAATCCGACCAGGTCCACGTCCCTGTGCTGCTCGAGCGCCTGGGGCAGTGAGATGAACTGGTCGCTCGGCTTCGAACCCCTCCTGTCTTGGCCGTGGCTGGCCGCCGTGCTGGCGCCGGTGCTTTTTCTGTCGCTGCTTGGGCTTTGGCTCCGCCAGCGCGGCGCCTGGTTCCGTTTCCTGGCCCTGGCGGCGCTGGCGCTGGCGCTCGTCAATCCGGTCATGCGCGACGAGGAGCGCGAGCCGCTGAAGAGCGTCGTGGCGCTGGTCGTCGATCGCAGCCAGAGCCAGGAGATCGCCGGCCGGGCCGACCAGACCACCCGCGCCGTCGAGGGCCTGAAGGAGCGGCTGTCCCGCTTCAAGCAGTTCGAGGTGCGGGAGGTCGAGGCGGGTCGCTCGGACGCCGCCGACGAACGCGCCGAGACGCGCCTCTTCGGCGCCCTGGACAGCGCCTTCCGCGACGTCCCGCCGTCGCGCGTCGCCGGCGCGATCATGGTGACCGACGGCCAGGTGCACGACGTGCCGCCCCTGGCCGGAGCGCCCACCGCACCGCTGCATGCGCTGATCACCGGCGACGAGGGCGAGCAGGACCGCCGTATCCGCTTCGAGAAGGCGCCGCGTTTCGGCATCGTCGGCAAGCCCCTGGAGCTCACCTACCGCGTCATCGGCGCGGCCGGAGAGTCAGGCACGGTCGACGTGCGAATTTCCGTCAATGGCGAGCAGCAGGCCGTCGAGCGGGCGATGATCGGCCAGGAGATGCCGCTCGACGTGGTCGTGCCGGGTGCCGGCCGCAACATCGTCGAGCTCGCCATCGATCCGCTGCCCGGCGAGCTGACGGAAACCAACAACCGCGCCATAGCGCTGATCGACGGCATCCGAGAGAACCTCCGCGTGCTGCTGGTCTCCGGCGAGCCGCATGCCGGCGAGCGCACCTGGCGCAACCTGCTCAAATCGGACGCCTCGGTCGACCTCGTCCATTTCACCATCCTGCGGCCGCCGGAGAAGCAGGACGGCACGCCGATCAACGAGCTGTCGCTGATCGCCTTCCCGACGCGCGAGCTGTTCGTCGAGAAGATCAACGATTTCGACCTCATCATCTTCGACCGCTACCAGCACCGCGACGTGCTGCCGATCCTCTACTATGACTACATCGCCGAATACGTGGAAAAGGGCGGCGCGCTGCTGATCGCCGCCGGGCCGGAATATGCCGGGGAGCAGTCGATCGCCCACACTCCGCTGATCGCCGCCCTGCCCGGCCTTCCCTCGGGCGAGGTGGTGGAGCAGGGCTTCTATCCGCGCCTGACCGACACCGGCAAGCGCCATCCGGTGACGCGCGGCCTCGAAGGCTCGGCCAGCGAGCCGCCGCATTGGAGCCGCTGGTTCCGCCTGATCGGCATCGACCAGCCGGAGGGCGAGGTCGTCATGAAGGGCCCCGACGACAAGCCGCTGCTGGTTCTCAACCGCAAGGGCGAAGGGCGCGTCGGCATGTTCCTGTCGGACCAAGGCTGGCTGTGGGCGCGCGGTTTCGAGGGCGGCGGCCCGCACGTAGCGCTCTACCGGCGCATCGCCCACTGGCTGATGAAGGAGCCGGAGTTGGAGGAGGAGCGCCTGACCGCCAGCGGTCGGGGCATGACGCTCGACATTCGCCGCCAGACCATGCAGGACGACCCGGGCCCGGCGCGGGTGATCACGCCGACCGGCAAGACCATCGACGTGACGCTGGCCTCCGAGTCTCCCGGCGTCTTCACCGGCAGCGTCAAGGCCGACGAAATCGGCCTCTACCAGATCGGCAATGGCGACCTGAAGGCGCTCGCCCATGTCGGCCCGATCAATGCGCCGGAATTCGCCGACACGGTGTCCACCACGGAGGTGCTCGGTCCGGTTGCCGAGGAGAGCGGCGGCTCGGTCCGGCGGCTGGCCGGCCTGACCGGCATCAGCCTGCCAGGCATCGTTCCGGTCCGCGCCAACGGCGACGCTTCCGGCCGCGACTGGATCGGCCTCAGGACCACCGACGACTCGATCCTCAAGGCGGTGCGCCGGGTGCCGCTCTTTGCCGGCTTCTTCGGCCTTGCTCTGCTGCTCTTCGCCCTCGGCTCCATGTGGTACCGCGAGGGGCGCTAGCCGCCACCCTCAGGCTCAAAATCCCGGCGCGTCCTCGTGATGCAGCGGGCCCGCAAGCGCGGCCAGCGCCGCCGGGGACAGCTCGACCGCCAGCAGCCGGTCGGGGTCGACCGGCCTCGGCATGGAAATCTGGCCGCGCGGCAGGCGCTTGAAGCCAAGCGGCGCGTAGTATGGCTCGTCGCCGACCAGGACCACCGCCGCGGCACCGGCCTTGGCGGCGGCGTCGACGGCCAGGCGCACCAGCTGGCGGCCGATGCCTTTGTTCTTGTGCGCCGGCTTGACCGCCAGCGGCCCGAGCATCAGCGCTCGCCCCTGGCCCGCGGCGACTCGCGTCATGCGCACCGAGGCCACCACCGAGCCGACGGTGACGGCGACGAAGGAAAGGTCGCGCTCATGGGGTCCGCCCTCGCGAATCGCGTAGGCGGCGCGCGCGAAGCGGCCGGGACCGAAGGCTTCGGCGTTGATCGCTTCGATGTCGAGGTCGTAAGCCGGTGTCTCCGGCAGATAGGTGACGTGAACGGCATCCATGATGAAAATCCGGTCGGGTTGAATGGGCCGCACGAAAGCGGCAGCTTGCCAGTCGGCGCCCTCAGGCGCGGGCGTCCATTCGTCGTCGGTCGAACCGGATGGCAGGTGCGGTCGTCATGGGCCGTGTCCGCTATCACCAAATCGTGCCGCCGTCCATCGGCATTTTCGACCCCTTGGGCGCGGCGCCGGCCGCACTAGATGAAGGGGAGGCTTGAAGGAGAACGCCGCGATGGGAATGCTGGTCGAAGGTGTCTGGCGCGAGCAGGAAAGGCAAGGCGGGTCGGGCGGTCGCTTCGAGCGCCCTGAAACGTCGTTCCGCGACTGGGTCACCCGGGACGGCACCCCGCCCCCCGGCCGCCAGCGTGGCTTCCGCGCCGAGCCGGACCGCTATCACCTCTACGTCTCTCTCGCCTGCCCCTGGGCGCACCGCACGCTGATCTTCCGCAAATTGAAGAGGCTCGAGCCTGTCGTCTCGATCTCGATCGTCCACCATCGCCTGGACAAGGACGGCTGGACCTTTCTCGCCGAGGAAGGCGGCACCGGCGACACGCTCTACGGCCTCGATTTCCTGCGCCAGATCTACCTGAAGGCCGATCCCCGTTACACCGGTCGGGTCTCGGTCCCGGTGCTGTGGGACAAGCGGAATGAAACCATCGTCTCCAACGAGTCGGCCGACATCATCCGCATGCTGAACGCAGCCTTCGACGAATGGGGCGACAAGGGGCTCGATTTCTATCCCGAGCCGCTGCGCCCGACGATCGACCGGCTCAACGAACGCATCTACGCGACCGTCAACAACGGCGTCTACCGGGCCGGCTTTGCCACCACGCAGGAGGCCTATGAGGAGGCGTTCCGCGAGCTTTTCGCCACGCTCGACGCGCTCGAGGAGATTCTCGGGCGTCAGCGCTATTTGGCCGGCGACAGGCTGACGGAGGCGGACTGGCGCCTGTTCACGACGCTTCTGCGCTTCGACCCTATCTATTTCGGCCATTTCAAGTGCAATTTGCGCCGCGTCGTCGACTATCCCAACCTGTCCAACTACCTGCGCGACCTCTACCAGGTGCCGGGCGTCGCCGAGACCGTCGACGTCGAGCACGCCAAGAAGCACTATTACGGAAGCCATGTGAGCGTGAATCCGACGCGCATCGTGCCGGTCGGTCCCGAGCTCGACTATGCCGCACCCCACAACCGCGATCGGTTCAAGGCGGCGGCCTGACTCCGCTCCCTCCCTACCAGAAGGGCGACGGCGCCTTGCCTTCGAACACCTCCGCCAGCCGCCGCCGCGTCGACGGCGTCGTCATCTCGGGCAAGGCGTCCAGCCGGAAGAAGCCGGCCTCGGCGATCTCCAGGTCGGGCCGCTTCGGTTCCCTCTGGGCGAACGAGGTGATCAGGTAGAGCGCCACGTGGTCGCGCCGGCTGGACCGCCGGTTGGCATGCAGCGACCGGAGCTCCGGCGGCGCCGTCAGCGCGATGTTGCCCTCCTCGAAAAGCTCGCGTTCCAACGCTTCGCCCATCGTCTCGTCCGGCTCCACCCCGCCGCCCGGCAACTGCCAGCCGGGCACATAGGTGTGGCGGATGAGGAAGACCGACTGGCGCTCCCGGTCGTAGACGAGCCCGCGCACGCCGAGCGTCATCGGCCGGCGCATCAGGAAGTAGAGATGGAAGAGCCGCGCCCGCAAGCCCGGCCAGCCGGTCTGGCGAAAGCGCGCTTCCTCGTCGTCCTCCGTCACGCCGACGATGCCCGCTGGCATGCGGCTCCTCCCTGCCCTAGAAAGAGAGAATGTTCAGGCTTGCGCATCTCTCCGATGTCCATTTGGGTCCGCTGCCCGATCTAGCCTATCGGGACCTCGTCTCCAAGCGCATCACCGGCTATGTGAACTGGCACCGCAACCGCCGCCAGTTCCTCCACGACACCGTCATCGACGCGATCGTCGCCGACCTCAAGGCCGGCAACCCGGATCATATCGCCGTGACCGGCGACCTGGTGAACCTGGCGCTCGCTCTAGAGATCGACATGGCCAGGCAGTGGCTGGAATTGCTCGGCCCCCCTGAGGCGGTGTCGGTCGTGCCCGGCAACCACGACGCCTACGTGCCCGGCGCCTTCGACAAGGTCTGCCGCGCCTGGGGCGGCTTCATGACCAGCGACGGCGCGACCCCGCCGCGTGACCGCAGGGCCTTCCCCTATCTTCGCGTGCGCGGCGACGTCGCCCTGATCGGTGCCACCTCGGCCCGCGCCACGGCGCCCTTCATGGCAACCGGCTACTTCAGGGAGTTCCAGGCGCGGCGGATGGGCCGCATGCTGGACGAGGCGGGCCGCCGCGGCCTCTTCCGCGTCGTCATGATCCACCATCCGCCGATCCGCACCGCGGTCCCGCAGCACAAGCGCCTGTTCGGCATCGGCCGCTTCCAGCGCACGGTGCTGCACCATGGCGCCGAGCTGGTGCTGCACGGCCATTCGCACCTGCCGAGCCTCTACATGATCGCCGGGCCCGACAAGCAGGTGCCGGTGGTCGGCGTGGCCGCCGCCGGCCAGGCGCCCGGCGGCTCCTTGCCGGCTGCCCAATACAATCTTCTCGAGATCGACGGACGTCCCGGCGACTGGTACCTGAAGCTGACGCGGCGGGGCCTGACCGGCCCGTCGATGCCGGCCAGCGAGATCTCGTCGACGGTGTTGACCGGCCATGCGCCCAGCCTGGCAGCCGCTGCCGGGGAGTGACCCTCGATCGAGGCTAGCTGCCGACCACGCCGAGCTCGGCCAGCCGGCCCCACAGCAGCGCTGCCGCGACCACCAGGATCAGCCCGACCAGCCCGCCGGCGAAGACCAGGCCGAGCCCGGCCGCGAAGGCCTGCCAGCGGCGGCCGGCCGCCGCTGGCGGCTGGTTGATGATCTCGGGCGGAGCCCGGCGCTCAAGCGGCCTCGCCGGCTCCACTTCGCCTTCCATGAGCCGCTGGCGCTCGACGATCCGCTCGGCCACATAGCGCGTGACCTGGTCGACGACTGGCCGCATGTCGGCCGATTCCGCGAGAACCACCCGGCCGAGCCGGGTGTCGCGCAAGAAGCGATAGGTGCGGCGGTCGCGGCCCATCGACACATGGCTGACCGCATCGATCCAGAATCGCGGCTGCAGCCCGGAGGAGATGGCGAAATCGAACCATTCGTCATCCGCCGGCACCTCCGCGAAAATGCCCTGCAGCTCCGACGCCAGCAGCTCCAGGCGCATCCGCTGGGCCTCGCGCATGTCGACGACGACGTCCTCGCGGTCGGCCGCCGCGTTGCGCACCTCGCGGATCGCTTCGGCAAGCTTGCGCCCCTTGTCGATCGCCCCTGCAGTGTCTTTCGCCTCGCTCATCGCACCGTCGTCCGCCATGCCCGCGCGCCATTGCGCCCGGGCTTCGTGGCTTTGTTAGGGAATTGTTTAGCATAGGCGGCGGCGGCGTGCATCGCCGCCGAAAGAAGGCAGCCGCCCGCCATCCGGCGAGCGGCGCGCCTCCGCCGTCAGGCCAGCACGCGGTTGGCGGCCGACACCACGGCTTCGAGCGAAGCGGCAACGATGTTGGTGTTGATGCCGGCCCCGAACACGCGGCCGCCGGGATGCTCGACCTCCATGTAGCTGATCGCCGCGGCGTTGGAGCCCTGCTGCAGCGAATGCTCGGAATAGTCGAGCACCGACAGCGGCACCCCGACATGGCGCGACAGCGCGTCCACGAAACCGTCGATCGGCCCGGTGCCCGACCCGCTGATCACCTTTTCGACGCCGTTGTCGAGGATCGTCGCCTCGATCACCCGCAGGCCCTTGCGCTCCGTATCCGGAAACGTCTGGTGGTCGAGGAACTTGAGACGCCCCTCCGGCTGATCGACATAGACCTCCCGGAAGCGGTCGTAGATGCGCTTCGACGGCACCTCCTTGCCTTCCGCATCCGTGATCGCCTGGATGTCGCGGCTAAACTCGATCTGCAGGTTGCGCGGCAGGTGCAGCCCGTAGTCGGCCTGCATGACATAGGCGATGCCGCCCTTGCCCGACTGCGAGTTGATGCGGATGATCGCCTCGTAGGTGCGGCCCACGTCTTGCGGGTCGATCGGCAGGTAGGGCACCTCCCATTGCGGCTTGTTCGCCTTCTTGAGCGCCTTCATCCCCTTGTTGATCGCATCCTGGTGCGAGCCCGAGAAGGCCGTATAGACCAGCTCGCCCACATAGGGATGACGCTCTCCGATCCGCAGCTGGTTCGAATACTCGTAGACGTCCTTCATGCGGGTGATGTCGGAGCAGTCCAGCCCGGGGTCGACGCCCTGGGTGTACATGTTGAGCGCCAGCGTCACGATGTCGACATTGCCGGTGCGCTCGCCATTGCCGAACAGCGTGCCCTCGACGCGATCCGCCCCCGCCATCAGGCCGAGCTCGGTCGCGGCGACGCCTGTCCCGCGGTCGTTGTGCGGATGCAGCGACATGATCAGCGCCTCGCGGTCGTCGAGCTGCCGGCACATCCACTCGATCTGGTCGGCATAGATGTTGGGGGTCGACATCTCGACCGTCGCCGGCAGATTGACGATCAGCCGGTTGTCGCGCGTCGGCCGGATGATCTCGGTCACCGCATTGCAGATCTCCAGCGCCACTTCGAGCTCGGTGCCGGTGAAGCTCTCCGGCGAATACTGGAAGCGGTAGCCGCCGCCGGCCTTGGCGGCCATGTCGGCGATCATCTTGGCGGCATCGGTGGCGATCGCCTTGATGCCCGCCACGTCCTTCTCGAACACCACGCGGCGCTGCAGCTCGCTGGTCGAATTGTAGAAATGGACGATCGGCGCGTGTGCTCCCTCCAGCGCCTCGAACGTGCGCGTGATGAGCTCCGGCCGGCACTGCACCAGCGCCTGCAAGGAGACGTCGTCTGCCACCTCGCCGGCCTCGATCGCCCAGCGCGCGAAGTCGAAATCGGTCTGCGAGGCCGAGGGGAACCCGACCTCGATCTCCTTGAAGCCCATCTCGAGCAGCAGCGCGAACATCCGCGCCTTGCGCTCGTGGCCCATCGGGTCGATCAGCGCCTGGTTGCCGTCGCGCAGGTCGACCGAGCACCAGATGGGCGCCTTGTCGATGCGCCGATCCGGCCAGGTGCGGTCGTTCAGCCCGACTGCCGGATAGGGCTGGTACTTCACTTGCGCGCCTGGCATGCCGCCGGCAGCGCGGATCTTGGTGGTCTGGTTCATCTCTCTTCGTCTCCCGCGGCCGCCACATCCGAAGGTGCCGGGTCGGTCCGCTCAAGCGTCAATCTCACGGTCTCATGGTGGCAAGGAGCTCTTGGCCCGAACGGCTCGATCGACCGCCGGGTGCTCCTTCAGCGGGCCCGGCGATCGCCGATAAGGGCGAGAAGCAGCAGGGCGGAAGAGAGAGCGCGCAACGTCTCGCCTGCCAGGATGGCGGCGGAACGAGGTGCCACGGTGGGACGGCGCGTCTGCATGGCGCGTGTCTACACCATGCCCGGCCTGTCAGGCAAGGGTATCCGCGTCAGTCGGTTGCGCCGGTCCGCTGCGGGTCGGGAGGCGTCACCTTCCACACCGTTCCGCCGGTGTCGTCGGCCACCAGCAGCCCGCCGTCGGGCAGGAATGCGACGCTGGCCGGGCGGCCCCAGACCTGCGCCCGCTTCGTTCCGGCGACCCAGAACCCGGTCAGGAAATTGTCGTACCATCCCGCCGGCTCGCCGTTTTCGAACTTGGCCCGCACCAGCTTGTAGCCGGTGGGCGGCATGCGGTTCCACGAGCCTTTCAGCGCTACGATGGCGTCGCCCCGATAGGCCTTGGGCCAGCTGTCGGGAACGAAGGCGAAGTCCATGGCCGAGGAATGCGCCTGGAACATGAGCTTCGGCGTCTTGGTCGCCGCCACCTTGTCGGGCGCCCGCTCGGCAAAGCCCGGCATCGGCTTGCCGTCGGCATAGGCATAGGGCCAGCCGTAGAAATCGCCTTCCCGCACCTCGGTCAGGTAGTCGGGCACCAGGTCGTTGCCCATGCCGTCGCGCTCCTGCACGACCGTCCACAGCCGCCCGGTCGACGGATGGAGATGCATGCCGACCGGGTTGCGCGTCCCCGAGGCGAAGGTCCGCTGCCCTGACCCGTCGGCATCGAAAGCCTGGATGGTCGCCCGCGGCTCCGGCTCCTCGTCGATATTGCCGGCCGAGCCGACGCCGGCATAGAGCGTGCCGTCCCTGGGATCGGCGACCAGCGAGCGGGTCGAATGCCCGCCCGGAACGCCGAACACGCCGCGCTCGGTGACCGCGACCCGCCGGCCTGCGCTCGGCACGCCGCCCTTGCCCTTGCCGAAGGGCATTCGCCAGATGCCTTCCGCGTCGGCGACCAGCAGGTCGCCTCTGTCTTTGCCAGCCGGCACCAGGCCCATCCCGAACGGCTCCGAGAAGCCGCGCGCGAAGCGCTGTACGGTTTCCGCACGACCGTTGCCGTCGGCGTCGCGCAGCAGCGTGATGCGCCCCGCCCGCTGCTCGGCGAGCAGCACGTCGCCGCTGTCGAGCACGAACAGCTTGCGCGGATGGGCGAGCCCCTCCGCAAACAGGCTCACCGTGAAGCCGTCGGGCGCCCGCGGGGCGCGCTCGCCGCGCGCCACCCGCTGGGAGAAGCCGCGCCCCGACTTCCCGGCAAACGGCTTCGGCAGCTCGGATGGCCGGATTTCGAAGCGCTGCCCGGGCTGCTGGTCCTGACCCGGCGACTGCGCGGCGACCGGCCCCGCGAGGAGCGAAAGCGCCGCCGCCGCGGCGAGATGGCTGAACGCCCGCATGGGGCACCTCCTTGTTGACTGTCGACAAACGACAGCGGCGCCGATCCGTTTCCCGGATAACTCGAACGTGATTTCCGACTCGCCGAGCTTACTCGCCCACGGCGCGCGCGATAAGCTTGGCGATCGGCGGCCCCAGCACCAAAACGAACAGGAAGCGTGCGGTCTGCAGCGCCATCACGAAGGACAGGTTCACGCTGTCGGAGGCCGCGGCGATGATGGCGACGGAGTCCATCCCGCCGGGACTGGTGGCGAGGTAGGCGGTGAGCGGGTCGACGCCCATTTCGTGCGCCAGGATCCAGGCGAGGCCGCCGCAGAATGCCATCAGCGCCAGGATCGACAGCACGATCTGCGGCAGCGCGCGAGCGGCATGCCTGAGGATCGTGCGGTTGAAATTCAGCCCGATCGCCCAGCCCACCACCGCATAGCTCGCGGCGCGCAGCCATTCCGGCAGCTGGTAGTCGGCGAGCCCGCCGAGATGCAGGCCCCCGGCAAGCATCATCGCGCCGAGGAAATAGGGCGATGGCAGCCTGGCCAGGCGCCCGAGCGCGCCGCCGGCCACCGCTGCGGAGATGGTCGCGGCGAAGGGTCCCGGTTCGATGGGCGGAAACCAGATCGTCGCCGGCGCCGCGATCCCGGACGTGTCGACCCACAGCCTGGCGATGCCGGCCGCCCCCAGGGTCACGAAGATGACCCTGAGATACTGCATGAAGGCGACCAGCCGTGCATCCGCCCCGAACGCGTCGGCCATCAGCACCATCGCCGTCGCCGCGCCGGGCGACGAGCCCCACACCGCAGTCGATCCGGGAAGCACCTTCCAGCGGCTGATCAGGTAACCGAGCAGGCTCGAGGCGGCCACCGTGGCGAGCACCGCCGCCACGATCAGCGGCCAGCCCTCGACGAAGGAGATCAGGATCTCTCCGGAGAGCGAGGAGGCGATCAGCACCCCGACGATCGCCTGGCCGGCGCCGAAGGCCAGGCGCGGCACCCTGACCGTCGCGCCGTAGGTGCCGCACAGGATGGCGCCGAGCATCGGCCCGATCAGCAGGGCGGCCGGCAGCTGCCCGAGCTCCAGCCCGATGGCGAGTGGCGCCGACACCGCGAGGATCGCCAGCCATTGCACCCATCGGGGCCGACCGGCGAGCGGCTCGCGTCCGTCGGCGGGCGGGCTCACGCGAACGGCACCGCCGCCGCGCCCTTCGGCAGCTTGGCCTCGTCGTCCGGCTCGACATGGATGGTGACGCGGACGCTCGGGATGACCGCCCTCAAGGCCTCCTCGATGCGGTCGCAGATGACGTGGCTTTCGCCGACCGTCAGGTCGGAATCCACCACCAGGTGGAACTCGATGAAGGTGGCGCGGCCGGCGATCCGCGTCTTCAGGTCGTGCACCTCCAGGGCGCCCTTGGAATTGACCGCGATGATGCCGCGGATGCGCGTCGCCTCGTCCTGGTCGACCGCCATGTCCATCAGGCCTTGCACCGACGAGCCGATGACCCGCCAGCCTTGCCAGAGGATGTTGGCGGCCACGATTACCGCCAGCAGCGGGTCGAGCAGCCGCCACCCCGTCGCCACCGCGCCGGCGAGACCGATGATGACGCCGACCGAGGTCACCACGTCGGTCATGATGTGCTGGCCGTCGGCGACCAGCGCCGGCGATCGCTCGGCGCGGCCGGTGCGGATCAGGATCCCCGCCCACAGCGCGTTGATCGCCGCCGCCGCCGCGTTGATCGCCAGTCCGGTCCAGGGCTGGTCGAGCGGCATCGGCGTCTTCCAGGCGCGCGCCACCTCGACCAGGATGAGCAGCGCCGCCACCACGATCAGCACGCCTTCCAGGACGGCCGAGAAATACTCCGCCTTGTGGTGGCCGAAGGGGTGGCCCTGGTCGGCCGGCCGGTGGCTGACGCGGATCGCATAGAGGGCGGCGCCGGAGGCGATCACATTGACGACGGACTCCAGGGCGTCGGAATAGAGCGCCACCGACCCGGTCAGCCACCAGGCGAGCGCTTTGAGCAGGAACACCGCCACCGCCACCGCGATCGACCAGGCGGCGAGCTGCGCGACCCTCTGCTTCGAGGTCGGGCTGACGGCGGCCTCGATCTGCGGCGCGGCCACGGCTCCTACGCCGCCTTTTCCTTGGCCTTGCGCGGCAGGTGGGCGACGACGTTCTCGATGATGCGCATGCCGGCATTGTGGCCGAGCGTCATGATCGATTCCGGATGGAACTGCACCGCGGCGATCGGCTCCTTCTTGTGCTCGAAGGCCATGATGACGCCGTCCTCCGTTTCTGCCGTCACCACGAAGCCCGGCGGCAACCGCACCGGATCGGCGAAGATCGAGTGGTAGCGGCCCACCGTGACCTCCTTGGGCAGCCCGGAGAAGATGATCCCCGGCTCCGAGACGCGGATGCGCGACGGCTTGCCGTGCATGGGGATATGCAGCTGGCGCAGCTCGCCGCCATAGGCTTCGGCCAGGGCCTGCAGGCCGAGGCACACCCCGAAGATCGGCAGCTCGCGCCCGCGCGCCCGCCGGATCGTGGCAGCGCAATCGAAGTCCTTCGGCGTGCCGGGGCCGGGCGACAGCACCACCAGGTCGGGCTTGATCGCGTCGAAGACCGAGTCGGGCACCGGCGTCCGCACTGTCGACACGGTGGCTCCCGTCTGACGGAAGTAGTTGGCCAGCGTGTGGACGAAGGAGTCCTCATGGTCGACGAGCAAGATGTTGACCCCCTCCCCGACCAGCGCCGATTGCCTTTCCGTGTCGGCTGCATTGCCGGCGCGCGCGTCTCGGATCGCTGAAATCATGGCGGATGCCTTCAGTTCGGTTTCGGCCTCTTCCTCTTGCGGATCGGAATCATAGAGCAAGGTGGCGCCGGCGCGAACCTCCGCTATGCCGTCCTTGATCCGAATGGTGCGCAGCGTCAGTCCGGTGTTCAGGTCGCCGTTGAAGTGCACCATGCCGATCGCCCCGCCATACCAGGCGCGCGGGCTCTTCTCGTTTTGCTCGATGAAGCGCATCGCCCACAGCTTCGGCGCCCCGGTGACGGTCACCGCCCAGGCATGCGACAGGAAGGCGTCGAACGCGTCCATGCCTTCGGAGAGGCGGCCCTCGATGTGGTCGACCGTGTGGATCAGCCGCGAATACATTTCGATCTGCCGCCGGCCGATCACCCGCACCGAGCCGGGCTCGCAGACGCGGCTCTTGTCGTTGCGGTCGACGTCGGAGCACATGGTGAGCTCCGACTCGTCCTTCTTGGAGTTGAGGAGCTTGAGGATCTGCTCCGAATCCGAGATGGCGTCGCCGCCGCGCTTGATCGTTCCCGAAATGGGACAGGTCTCCACGCGCCGGCCGTTGACGCGGACGAACATCTCGGGCGATGCGCCGATCAGGTATTCGCCTTCGCCGAGATTGATGAAGAACGAATAGGGCGACGGGTTGATCGCCTTCAGCCGCCGGCAGATCTCGGACGGCAGGCTGTCGCAGCGCTCCATGAACATTTGCCCGGGCACCACCTCGAAAAGGTCGCCACGCCTGAAGCTTTCCTTGGCCCGCTCGACCAGCCGGGCATATTCGCCGGGCTCGTGGTCGCCGCGCGGTGGGATGCGATCGGCCTGCTTGAACGGCGACGCGTCGGGCCGGCGGGGCAGGCCCTCGGTGGAGAAGCCTTGCCCTGCATAGTCGTAGCGGTCGTGCCATGCCTTGGCGAGGTAGTGGTCCACCACCAGGATCTCGTCGGGCAGGAACAGCACGAGGTCGCGCTGGCTCTCCTGGCGGGTCAGCACGTGCTCGACCGGGTCGAACTGGAAGGCGAGGTCGTAGCCGAACGCCCCGTAGAGGCCGAGATTGGCGTCCTCCTGCGTCCTGAACAGCCCGGTGACGGCTCTGAGCACGGTGAAGACGGAGGGCACCCGCGACCGCTCCTCCTCCGTGAAGACGCGTTGCGGCCGGGCGACGGTGAGCCTGACCAGCTTGCGGGTCGTCTCCTCGACCGTCACCTCGGCAAGCCTCTCCAGCATGCGGCCGATGGTCGGCAGGAGCACCTCGCCGCGACCGTTGAGCGCCTCTATGCGCATCGCCCGCCCGTGCGCGCTGATCACCAGCGGCGGGTCGATGATCGCGGTGTCCCAGCGCGTATAGCGTCCCGGATACTCGTAGTTGGACGAGAAGACGGCGCCGCGCCGGCTGTCGAGCCCGTCCACATAGGCCTCGATCGCCCCGTGATAGGGCGTCTCATGGCGCTCGCGGGTGATGGCGATGCCGCCTTCCGTCACGAAACGCTCGGCCCCGCCCTTCAAGACTTCCACCGACATTCCTGTCTCCTTTCCTCTCCGCGCCGATCGACAGGGCCGCCGGAAAAGAAAATGGCCGCCCGGATCCCCGTTGCGGCCATGCTGGATTTCACGCGCAAAAGCTCGGCTGGCCGCTTGTCAGCAGGCCCACCACCAGGCGATCGCGTTCGAAATTGCGTCCATGCCGCTTCCATAGCGGCGATTGGCAGGCCGCGCAACCGGATTCCCCACCGGCAAGTCGGGTCACGCCAGCGGCTTCAGCTCGCCGAGCATGGTCGGCAGCAGCTCCGACACGGTGGGGTGGATGTGCATGGCCCGCCGCACCACCGTCGAGGGCGCCTTGGCATACATCGCGTCGAGCAGCGCATGGACGACTTCGTCGCCCCCGGTGCCGAGGATCGCTGCACCCAGGATCTCTTGGCTGTCGGCGTCCACCAGCACCTTCATGAAGCCGAGCGTCTCGCCCTTCTCGACCGCGCGCCCCACCCGCGTCATCGGCCGCTGGCCGACCAGCAGGCGCCGCCCCGATTGGCGCGCCTCGGCTTCCGTCATGCCGGCTCGTCCGAGCGGCGGGTCGACGAACAGCCCATAGGTCTGGATGCGGTCGGACACCTTGCGCGGGTCGTCGTCGAGCAGGTTGGCGGCGACGATCTCGAAATCATTGTAGGCGGTGTGCGTGAAGGCCCCTTTGCCGTTGCAGTCGCCGAGCGCCCAGATGCCTTCCACCTCCGTCCTCAGCTGCTCGTCGACCGGGATGAACCCCCGAGGATCGAGTTTCAAGCCAGCCGCCTCCACCCCCAGATCGTCCGTATTGGGACGCCGCCCCATCGCCAGCAGCACATGACTGCCGGTCAATTCCGGCGCGCCCGTCTCGCAGTCGACGCCGACGGTGGCGCCTGCCGGGTGTCCTGCAAAGCGGATGCACTCGGCGGCAAGCCGCACCGCGATGCCTTCGGCCTCGAGAAAGTCGCGAATGGCGTCGGAAACGTCCGCGTCCTCCCGCCCGATCAGCCTCGGCCCCTTCTCGATCACCGTGACGTTGCTTCCGAAGCGGCGGAACATCTGGGCGAATTCGAGGCCGATATAGCTGCCGCCGACCACCACCAGATGCTCCGGCAGCGTATCGAGCTCGAGGATCGAGGTGTTGGTGAGCGGCGAGATCTGGTCGATTCCCGGCAGGTCCGGCACCAGCGCCCGTCCGCCGACATTGAGGAAGATGCGCTCCGCCTCCAGCGTCTCGCCATCGACGGTGACGCTGCGCGGCGAGGCAAGCCGGGCATGGCCGCGCAGAAAGGTGCACTTCTCCATGCCGGCAAGCCAGGTCTCCAGATCCTTCCGCGACCCGAGCGCCACCGCGTCCTTGCGCGCCTTGACCGCCTTCATGTCGACGCCGACGGTTCCGCCGCCGAGCTTGACGCCGAAATCGGCGGCCCGGCGCGCCATATGCGCCGCATAGGCGCTGGCGACCATCGTCTTGGTCGGCTTGCAGCCGGTGTTGACGCAGGTTCCACCGACATGCTTGCGCTCGACGATTGCCACCGTCATGCCGGCCGCGGTCAGCCGTCCGGCCAGCGGCGGGCCAGCCTGGCCCGTGCCGACGATGATCGCGTCGAACCGCCGGCTCACGACACCCACGACACGATCAGCAGCGCCGCGACGATCGCGACGGCGTCTTCGATGAGCCCGGCAGGGAGGTCGCCGCCGATCGACTTGGCAAGCATCCGCCGCAGCTCGGCGCCGCCCAGCGTGCCCGCCGCAGCGCCCGCCACCCCGGCGATCAGCCCGACGATCGGCATCAGTCCGACAGTGCCAAGCGCGGCGCCCGACAGCGCACCGGACACCAGCCGGGCGCCGAACTGCTGGGGCACCTTGCGGCTCGGCGTCGACGGCAGCTGGTCGCCGACGAACTCGGCCAGCGCGGCGATGGTGAAGATCGCGACCGCCAGCCAGTGCCCCATGAAGCTCGCCCAGCTGTCGCCGAGCGGCAGCCACCCGAGCCAGGCGCCCCAGCTGACGGCGGCCGGAGCGGTCGCCGACCGGAGCCCGGCGACCACGCCGATCAGCAATGCCAGAAGCAGGAACATGGCCGTCCCCTCACGACGTTCCGGCCAAGCCTAGCCGCCCCGTGTTGACGCGGCAAGGTCGGCGCCGCATCGTGGCTGACCCCGACCGCAGAGGACTTGGCCATGACCGCAAGCGCCCCGAGCTTTCCCGACCTGGCCGGCAAGGCCGTCCTGGTGACCGGCGGATCGACCGGCATCGGCGCCGCGCTCGTCCGCGCCTATGCCGCTCAGGGCTGCCGCGTCGGCCTGCACTACAATCAAAGCCGCGACGCCGCCGAGGCGCTGGCTGCGGAGCTCCGCGGCGAGGCGCGCGACGTGCATCTCCTCGCCGGCGATTTCGGCCTCTCCGCCGACGTCCGCCGGGTCGTCGAGGACGCTGCGGCGCATTTCGGGGGGCTGGACGGGCTGGTGAACAATGCCGGCGGCATGCTCGGGCGGGTGCCCTATGCCGAGATGACCGACGAGCAGTACGACCGGGTCATGGACCTCAATGCGCGCTCCGTCGTCACCGCCTGCCATGCCGCGATCCCCTTCCTGCGGCGGCAGGGCGGCTTCATCGTCAACACCTCGTCGATCGCCGCCCGCAATGGCGGCGGCGGCGGTGCCGGGCTCTATGCCTCGTCCAAGGCCTTCGTCTCCAACTACACCCGCGGCCTCGCCAAGGAGCTGATCGGCGACGGCATCCGCGTCAACGCCGTCGCGCCAGGCGTCATCGCGACGCCCTTCCACGAGCGCTATTCGACGCCGGCCCAGATGCAGGCAATGGTCGCCGGCGTGCCCCAGGGCCGCGCCGGCACGCCGGAGGACTGCGTCGGCGCCTATCTGTTCCTGTCCTCGGCCGCCATGAGCGGCTACGTGGTCGGCCAGGTGATCGAGGTGAATGGCGGCCAGCTGATGCCATGACCGCGCAGAGCCTGGTTTAGTCCTCCAGCACGCCGCCGCGCGCGTCGGCGCTCCGTGCCTCGCCCACCAGCTTCAGCACGTCGGCGCCCCTGCCGAGCGCCCGCGTCGCCCGCCGCGTCAGCACGAAGCCGGCCTGCGGCGCGAAGAGCTCGAGGCGTCCGTCGGGCTCGCCCGGCGCAAAGACGATCGTCGCCACACGCTGCCCGGCCTCGACGCGGTCGCCCGGCAACACGTCGTAGAGCACGGCCCCGGCCACCGGCGTGCCGATCATCTCGATATTCTCGATCGGCGCCGCCACGCCGCGGAACGCTCGCACCGGCGCGAGGCCGTTGTCCGCGATCACGCCACGCACCGCCAGAAGCCGGTAGAGCCCCGCCGCATCGGCGTCCGCGAACGCCGTCTCGACGTCGCGCAGGCCGCGCAGCTCGACCGTCGTCACGACGCGCCGCGCGAGGCCGGCCTCGTCCTTCGGCATTTGCAGGTAGGGGTGGATCGCCGCTTCCTCGAAGGCGCCACCGCCCGGGCCGTCCCACAGCACCACCGCCGCGACGCCCATGGCGGCGGCGCAATCCTCCATCGCCGGCCACAGAGCCTTGGGCACGTAAAGATAGGGCACGCCCTCGTCGTCGCAATGCAGGTCCAGCACGATGTCGTGGCCCATCGACAGCTCGACCAGCCGGCGCTTCAGCCGCTGGTCGGCCGTCGCATCGAGCTTCGGCGCTGGCAGGAGCGCCGCATCGGGGCGCGCAAGCAGCGGAAAGTCGCGGTTGAAATTGATGCGCGTGCCGAGGTGGAAGCGGCCTTGCAGCTCGCCGAACAGCTGCTGCCCGCGGGCGATCGGGTTAGCGGTCGGCACCACCGTGATGTCGCCGAGGATGCGTCCCTCGCCTTCGGCCTGCCGAAGGCGCTCCATCAGCCGGTCGAGCGCCACCGTTCCCGGCAGCTCTCCGCCGTGCAGCGCCGCCTGGAGATAGGCGGTCGGCGCACCGTCGCCGCGGCCCCGGAAGCGATAGACCGAATATGTATATACATGTCCAGGCGTGTCGCCGACGATCTCCTCGACGGTGCGCTCCATCCGGCTCTCCCTCTCAGAAGAGGCCTTCTATCTGGCCCGCCTCGTTGAGGAAGATCTTCTCCGAGGACGGCGCCCTTGGCAGGCCGGGCATGGTCATCACCTCGCCGCAGATGACGACGACGAAACCGGCGCCGGCCGAAAGCCTGACCTCGCGCACCGGCACGGTGTGGTTGCTGGGCGCGCCGCGCAAATTGGGGTCGGTCGAGAAGGAATACTGGGTCTTCGCCATGCAAACCGGCAGATTGCCGTAGCCGGCGGCCTCCCAGGCGTGCAGCTGGTCGCGCACGCTCTTGTCGGCGATCGCCTCGTCGCCGCGATAGATGCGCTTGACGATGGTGTTGACCTTCTCGAACAACGGCATGTCGTCGGGGTAGAGCGGCGAGAACTGCGAGGCGCCGCTCTCGGCCAGTGCGACCACCCTGTGCGCCAGCGCTTCGATGCCGGCCGAGCCCTTGGCCCAATGCTGGCACAGGATGGCTTCCTCGCCGCGTGCGGCGACGAACTCCTTGATCGCCTGGACCTCGGCGTCGGTGTCGCTGTGGAAATGGTTGATCGCCACCACCGCCGGAACGCCGAACTGCTTCACGTTCTCGATGTGGCGGCCGAGATTGGCGCACCCCTTCTTCACCGCCTCGACATTCTCCTTGCCGAGCTCTTCCTTCTTGACCCCGCCATGCATCTTCATCGCCCTAACGGTGGCGACGATGACCGCCGCCGCCGGCTTCAGCCCGGCCTTGCGGCACTTGATGTCGAAGAACTTCTCCGCCCCGAGATCGGCGCCGAAGCCGGCCTCCGTCACCACATAGTCTCCGAGCTTCAGCGCCGTGGTGGTGGCCACCACCGAATTGCAGCCATGGGCGATTTTGGCGAACGGCCCGCCATGCACGAAGGCGGGGTTGTTCTCCAGCGTCTGCACCAGGTTGGGCTGCATGGCGTCCTTGAGCAGCACCGCCATGGCGCCGTCGGCTTTGAGGTCGCGCGCGAACACCGGGCTCTTGTCGCGTCGGTAGGCGACGATGATGTCGCCGAGCCGCTTCTCCAGGTCCTTCAGGTCGGTGGCCAGGCAGAGGATCGCCATCACCTCCGAAGCCACCGTGATGTCGAAGCCGGCCTCGCGCGGATAGCCGTTCACCGCCCCGCCCAGCGAGCAGATGATTTCGCGCAGCGCCCGGTCGTTCATGTCCATGACGCGCCGCCAGGCGACCCGCCGCGTGTCGATGCCGAGCTCGTTGCCCCAATAGATGTGGTTGTCGATCAGCGCCGACAAAAGGTTGTGGGCGGTGGTGATGGCATGGAAGTCGCCGGTGAAGTGGAGGTTCATGTCCTCCATCGGCACGATCTGCGCATAGCCGCCGCCGGCCGCACCGCCCTTGACGCCGAAATTCGGCCCCAGCGAGGCCTCGCGGATGCACACCACCGCCTTCTTCCCGATGCGGTTGAGCCCGTCGCCAAGGCCGACCGTCGTGGTCGTCTTGCCCTCGCCCGCCGGGGTCGGGTTGATCGCCGTCACCAGGATCAGCTTGCCGTCCTTGGCGCCACGCTTGGAAGCGATGAAATCGGCCGAGATCTTCGCCTTGTCGTGCCCGTAGGGAAGCAGATGCTCGCTCGGGATGCCCAGCTTGGCGCCGATCTCCTGGATCGGCTTCTTCTTGGCGGCGCGTGCGATCTCGATATCGGACTTCACTTCGGCCATGACGGCGCTCCCCTTGCCACGAATTCCAACCGGCGCCGAGTGATGCCCGAGCCCCGCCGCGCGCGCCGTCCCAAAACAGGCGCCGAATGCACGAAAAGCGACAGCTTTCCCACCAATTCTGGACATCTTATGAGTGCGAAAGCGGCGACCGGTGCGCTCGCGAGCGGTGGATCGCGCCTGCCCAATGCGCGCTGCTACCGGTCGAGCACCAGCCGGATCTCGACCAGGTTGGAGCGCACGCGCAGCACGTAGAACCCCATGGTGGCGAGGTGGGACGGCATGATCCAGCCCGCTTCGTCCCCGTTGGAGATGATCAGCGGCTGGATGCGCAGCGCCGAGCGGAACTGGTCGTCGAGCTGCGACCAAAGCTGCGTGAGGCCGCGCTGCACGAGCACGTCCTGGAAATCCGCCTGGGTCGCTCTCAGGATGCCGTAATAGCCGTAAAGCTGGCCGTAGGCGAACCAGAAGCGGTCGTCGGCGCGCGGGTCGAACCAGCCGGCATTGTAGTTCTCGGACCGCTCCCGGAGGATGGCGGAGGTGGCGCCGATGTCGTTGGCCACGCGGTCGATGAACTGCAGGAGGTTGTCGGCGCGGGCGTCGAACACCGCCTGGCACTTCTCCAGCCGGACGTTGAAGCCCTTCAGGTCGCCGATCGCCGCCCGGTAGAAGCTGGGCGTCGGCGTCTTCGGCCCGAACGGCGACAGGCCGAAATACCAGGTGGATTCGTCGAACTGCAGATTGCCGCGCGCCGCCTGCAGGCCGGCATCGACCTGGCTGGTGCCGCGCACCCGGCCGAGCGTGTCCACCAGTTCCACCGAGGTGCGCCGCACCGCCTGGTTGATGCCGCGCTGGAACGAGGCCTTGTTGTCGAAGAACGGCGTGCTGTCCCACGGCATCCCGAACAGCCCGAGCTTGTAGAGGATCATCGACGAGATCCAGGCGTTCTGGTTGACGTTGAAGTCGACCAGGTCGGCCGTGACGTCGACGATCGCCGAAGGGCGGCAGGTGCGCGCCTGGCCCTCGCCCGTGGTGGCCTGCCCGGCGGCGGCACCCTGCTGGGGCACGATCTCGCCGGTTTCCGGCGCCACCGGCTGGCTCGCGGCGTTGGCGTAGCGGGCGAAATTGTAGGCGTCGACATAGTTCGGGTTGAAGTTGATCCACCACTGGGTGGCGTAGATGAAGTTGGCGTAGAGCGCGATCAGCCCGAGCAGCACCAGGCCGACCACCAGCTTGAGGATCCACCCCCGCTGCACGTACCAGCGGCCGGCCCACAGGAAGGGCCACAGGAGGATGCCGATCACCCAGCCAATGCCGCGACCGATCCACTGGAACACCCAGGTGAAGAAGTTGACGATCGGATCGAGCATCGTGTCCCCTCAGTCCTTGAGCCCGTAGAGGCGCGCCCGGAATGCCTCCTTGTCCTTGAGATACGTGCTTTTGAGCGTCTCCACAACGGCGGCGCGCTGCGCCTCGCTCCAGCCCTCGTAGTCCCGATAGAAGCCCTGCTTGTTGAAGACGTAGCGGGAGACGAAATCGTCCGGCACGAAGTCGGAGATCAGCCGGTTGGTGAGCCATGCGTCAGGATGGTCTGGCCGCGCACGCACCACCAGGAAGCGGTGCTCGGGCGGCATGTCCTCGATCCTGAGCTGGCCGAGCTGGGCGATCTCGCGCTTGGCGGAGTTGAGGAAAGGAAACGTTCCCTCGCGGCTGATCAGATCCGCATGGCTGTGGATCCAAGTCTGCAGCCAGACCTTGTCGGCCTTGCCGAGGTCGCGTTCCGGCTCGAGCTTCTGGATCAGCGCCCTGAGCGCCATCTCGGCCCGGTGCTCCAGATAGCCTGAGGTCTCGATCCAGGAGGCCCGCGGCAGGTCGATCCGTCCGCTGCCGGCCAGGAATCGGAACACCCGGTCGGCGTCGCGGATCGACAGGTAGGAGACCTGCCATGGCCGCGAGCGGCGGAAGCCCGGCGCCGCCGGATCGCTGATCACCGTCGTGACGTCGGGATCGATGAACACGTAGAGTCCGCCGAAATGGCTGGTCCAGAAGGCGTTGTGGCGGAAGATCACCTGATCGGGCACCAGCGCGTTCTCGCGGATGTCGCCGGTCACCTTGGCGAGCTCCACCATGCGCGACAGCATGGCGGTGTCCCGCCACGCGTCGGGTTCCTGCTTCAGCCGGTCGACCAGGGTGCCGAGCTCGGCCGCCTTGCCGAGCACGTCCTCTGCCGACAGCACCCGGAACTCCACCTGGTTGATCGACAACAGGTCCTCGATGCTCTCCACCTTGGCGACCGAATCCTCGATCTCCCCGTAGATCACGTCCTTGATGGTCAGCGCGTCGATCGCCCGCTGGTTGCGGGTCATGAATTCGTAGACCAGCTGCGAGGTGTTGGAGAAGGCGGTGTGGACCACCGGCAGGTCGACCTGCGCCGGCGTCAGGATGATGAAGCGACGGTTGACCTCGTTGGGGTCGAGATAGGAGGCGTCGCCCAGCTCCTCGGCGATTTCGGGCGAGAAGCCGGTGCGGTCGATCTGGAAGCGGGCGAGCTTTGTCGGCGGCAGGCCGAAGGCGGCAAGCGCCTTGTTGTAGCGCTCGACGAGATGCTTCTCCTCGATCTGCAGCAAGCGGCCGTAGATCAGCTCGTTGTCGCGCAGGAGGTCCGTGCTTGACGCCCTTTCAGGCATTCCACAACCCCTTGGCCTTCAGCGCCTCCATCTCGCGGACCGCCCGTTCCTTGAGCCTGACGTCGCGCAGCAGGCGCGACACGGCCGCGTCGTCGGCGCGGTCGGAGTAGCGGAACTCGCTGTCGGCGTAGCGGTTCACCTCCTGCATCACCATGTCCATCGTGAACGGCCCGCGCAGCTCCTCGATCATCGCCTTCTTCTCGTCGTAGCCCTTGTGCAGGAAGGCCTCGGGCGTCGCAAACCACTCGTCCGGCAGCTCGATGTCCATCGCCCGCATCTTGATGGCGTCGGTGACGTTCTTGATGGCGCGGCCCGTGAAGCGCGGCTCGGCCTCCTTGATCATGTGCAGATAGGTGCCGATGTCGGCCATGGTCTTCGGCTCGCCATTGTCCTTCATGAAGCGTTCGTAGACCTGGGCCAGCCCATCCTCCTGCGGTCGCTCATGCGCCGCATAGGCCTCGCCCACCGCCCGCTTGATCTCCTGGGCGGCGTAGAGCGCATGCTCGCCGAGCGGGATCTCGTGGTTCTTGCCGGCGAGCAGGACGAAGATGTCGATGTAGTCGTCGCGCGTCTGCGGCCCGTCCACCAGCCAGCGCGCGCCGGCCCGCTGACGCAGCGCATCGTCGACGTTCTCCGGATAGTTGGAGAACATGCCGAAGCTCGCGTTGCCGCGCACCACCGTGCCGGCGCCGCCGAAAGCGTCCATCAGCACGCCGGTGATCTCCTGCTGGCCTGCCGAGGCGCGGTCGTCGGAGCGCTTGGCAGCCACCTGGTCGATGTCGTCTATGGTGCCAAAGCCGATCGCCCGCGGGTTGAGGACGGTGTTGATGAATTGTCGGCAGTTCTGGCCCGACTTGCCCTGGTAGGACGAGATCTGGTCGACGCCGAAATTCTCGTAGACGAACGGATAGCCGGCCACCTGGCAATAGCCGCTGACCAGCCCGGCGATCATCTGGATCAGCGTGGTCTTGCCGGTGCCTGGCGCCCCGTCGCCGATGAAGGTGAACAGGAAGCCGCCGAGCTCGACGAACGGGTTCAGCTGCCGCTCGAAATCGTAGGCCACGAGCATCTTGGCGAGCTTCACCGACTGGTATTTGGCGATGTGGTTGCCGACCACCTCCTCCGGCTTCTTGAACGTCATGACCAGCGGCTTGGCCCGCTTGCCCGGCGCCACGTCGAAGCCGTCGAGCGTGAAATCGTCGGCGTCGATGCGGATATGCGCATTCTCGAACTCGCCGAGGCCGTCGAAGCGGCCCTTGCGCGTCAACAGACCGTCGATGGCGAGGCGGGCGAAGGCCCGGCAGCGTTGCGCGAGGTCGGCATCGTCCCTCGCCCTGGCCACCGCGCGATCGAGCCCGGCAACCAGCGCCTTCAGCGCATCGGGCGGCGTGTCGAAGAGGTAGTCCGGCTCGGCGAGGTCGTTGGGCGGCTCCCCTTCGCCGTCGATCGTCTGCAGCAGATAGGAGGCGAACGCGAAGGCGGCGACATAGGCCGCGGCCGCCTGCAGCGTCTTGAAGGTCGCTGCCTCCTCGCCTTCGAGCGGCGCCCGCTTGTTGCGGGCCTGCAACGCTTCCAGCGCGCTTCCCTGGGCGAACGCGTCCGCCACGGCCAGCGCCACGGCCAGCCCGCGCCGCGCCCTGACGAGGACCGTCTGCTGGACGACGGACAGCAGCGGATCCTCCGGCCGCATCGCCGCCACCGTCTTGGCAAGCTCCACCTCGCGCGTCTTGCGCACCCCACCGGTCGACACCGTAGGCACGAAGCGCCGCCCGGTGCCGGCGAGCGCGGCCGTCGAGCTGCCGCCCTCCTCCAGCACGACGATGCGGGTGATCATCGCCTGCGCGGTGCCGCGATGCTTCTCGATGTCGGCTTCGGGGATCGTGGTCAGGCCGGTGTCCATTCTGCCTCCGGGTCAGACGTCGCTGATCACCTGCCCCTTGGACAGGATATGCACCTTGTAGCCCGCGAAGATCGTCTGCGCCTCGCCCGCCGCATAAAGCGCCTGGTAGGCCTCGTGCGGGATCAGCGCGTGCTTCTCGTAGCTCGACACGCCCTGCCGCGCCGCCTCCAGGTCGTCGGTGTTGATGTAGAACTCCTGCGTCGCCTTGTCGCTCGACCACAGGCCTCGGCGGCCGGGTTTCTCGGACTGCGAGAACACCTCCTGGAGGGTCCAGGTGAGCAGCCAGGCGTTCTCCGGTCGCCGCACCTTGGAGAGCACTTCGGCCACCACCGAATTGTTCTCCGTGATGCCGCTCGAATAGAAGGGACCGAGCACGAACCGCCGCAGCTGCGTCGGGTGAAGGGTCTCGAAATCCTTGTCGAGATTGCCGGCGATCGTCGCCGGCGACAGCGAATAGGCCGAGTTCTTCTCGGTGAAATCGTCGAAGCGATGCGCGAGCTCGGGATTGAGCAGGCCTTCCACCGGCAGCGGGATCTTGACCGTCTCGTCGAGCTTGCCGCTGTCGTCGACCAGCTGCGAGACCATCGCCTCGGACGAATCCTCGACCGTCGCCATGTAGATCAGCGGCAGGTTGGCGCTGCCGTCGAAGGTCGCCCAGTGGACGAGATAGTAGGGCCGCCCGGTCTTCGGGTTGACCGACACCGCCGCCGTCTCGGCCAGCGTGAATGGCCCGAAGGTGTCGCCGTCCTTGATGTCCTCCAAGTAGAGCCGCTCCGCCATCGACCGCTGCAGCGCCGCAGGAAACTCCTTGTGGCGCAGGATGAAGTCGGCCATCTCGGCCCTCAGCGTGTCCGGCTCGGGGATGTTGGCGAGCCGTTCCGGCGCCTGCCGGCGGTCGTTCTCCAGCTCGAGCACGTTCTGGAACACCGGAAATCCCGAGTCGGCGCGCGAGATCTTGAAGCGCTCCATGAAGCCCAGGCGGTTGCGCCAGGACGAGAACGATCTCTCCAGCCGGCCGATGTAGCCGGAGACGATCTTGGCGACCAGGTCGTGCCGGTAGAGCGGCGAGCGGTCGTCGCGCATGAAGATGTTGAGCCCTTCAAGCGCCGCCGCGATCGCCGCGAAATAGCGTTCGGCGGGGTCCGCGGCGGGCGCCGCGCCGGCGAGCGGCGAGGAGGCTGCGTCGGGCATTTCCGGCCGGATCAGGTCTCGCCCACGTAGTCGGCGGCGTTGTGCTTGCGCATAACCTCGTCGAAACGGCGGGCGAACGCGTCGTCGGCGAGCTTCTTGCGGCGCTGGATGTCCTCGGTGGCGACCATGTTCTTCTCGTGCAGCTCCAATAGGTCGCCGATGTGCTTCTGGGCGGCTGCGCCGATGCCGGCCATGGTCTCCTCGGCGGTGGTGTCGACCTGGCTGCCGAGCGTGTTGATCTTGTGGGCGACGTCCTGCTGGGCGGCCGTCTTGAGGCTGTCCTCGAGCGCCTTGTAGAGCACGATGCGCTGCTCGGTGTCGATGGTGAGCTTGTTGATCAGCGTGTTCTGCGCCGCGATCTGGTTGTTGAGCGAATCCACGAAGGTCTGGAACATCGAGGTGTAGCGCTCCAGCGTCTGGCTCTCCGCAAGCAATTCCTGCTCCTTGGCCTGCCTCTCGTTGTATTCGGTAGCGAGCTTGGACCGGTCGCCCTCCAGCTGCGTCCGCTCCTTCTGGTTGGTCGATGCGGCGATCTTGTTCTCGATGTCGAGCAGCAGCGGGTTGAGCTCCTCGATCCGCTTCTGGGTCGACGTCAGGTTCTCCATCGTCGCCTTGCGGCGCTCGATAACCTGGGCAAGGCTGGCCTCCGAGGTCTTGTAGCGGGCGTCGAGCACCTGCTTCTGGGCCTTCAGGATGCCGACGATGGTGTCCGACTTGGACAACAGCTCCTGCAGGTTGCCGGCCAGCGACATGTTGCGCACGCGGTCCGTGCGCATGCGCTGCTTGGCCTGCTCGGAGAAGACGCCGACCACGCTCTCCCAGCCGGTGTAGCTCTTCATGCTCTCGAACTCGGTGCCGAACACGTTGGTGGCGTCCTCGAGCCCGATGATGAGGTCGGCAATGTTCGCCTCCATCACCTTCTGCTGCTTGACGACGTCCTCGATGCGGGCGTTCTCGATGTCGAAATCGGCCGAGCCGATGGACTTGTCGGCCTTGGCGAGCGTCTCCAACACGCTCCCCGACTGCTCGATCCTGCCTCGCATCTCCTCCACCTGGGCCTTGGTCTTGGCGATCTCCTGGTCGAAATGCTGCATGCTGGCCATCGGATTCCTCCAAGCGTGAGCCACCGGTCGGTGAGCGAATATAGGGGCGCCCCCCGGCGATGGAAAGCGGCTGGTCGGGCACACGCTTGGCTGGCAGGCTGGCAAGTCGCACCGCCACGCACCCCTGCCGGTGTCGTTCTGAGGCAAGCGGGCGCCGCGGGCCGCATGGACGAGCCGCTTGAATCGGCCACAAAATGGTGTTTGGCTCGCGCCACTCGAAGCGGGACAAGATCAAACACTCCGCTTTTCGCGAGCTTCAATGGGAGAAACTGCAATGTCGTCAATGAAATCCTTTGCCGCCGCGCTTGGCTTGGCGGCGGTTCTGACCTCCGGTGCGGCCTTCGCCGCCGACCCCGAGAGCTGCAAGGCGGTCCGCCTCTCCGATGTCGGCTGGACCGACATTCAAGCCACCACCGGCGTCACCGCCGTGCTGCTCGCCGCGCTCGGCTACGAGCCCGAGGTGATCCAGCTTTCGGTGCCCGTCACCTACGCGTCTCTGAAGAACAAGGACGTCGACGTCTTCCTCGGCAACTGGATGCCGTCGATGACCAACGACATCAAGGACTACACGGCGGACGGCTCGGTCGAGACGATCTCGCAGAACCTCGAGGGCGCCGGCTACGGCCTCGTGGTGCCCACCTACGTCGCCGAGGCCGGCGTCAAGACGCTGACCGACATCGGCAAGTTCAAGGACAAGTTCGACGGCAAGATCTACGGCATCGAGGCCGGCAACGACGGCAACCGCATCATTCTAGACATGATCTCCAAGCCCGAGAGCAACCTCGACGGTTTCGAGCTGGTCGAATCCTCCGAGGCCGGCATGCTGACCCAGGCCGAGCAGTCGATGAAGGACAACTCCTGGATCGTCTTCCTGGGCTGGACGCCACACCCGGTGATGGGCGAGATGAAGATCACCTATCTCGACGGCATGGGGGATTCCGGCTTCGGCGCCGCCACCGTCCACACCAATGTCCGGCAGGGCTACGTCCAGGAGTGCCCCAACGTCGGCAAGTTCATCCAGAACCTCAAATTTTCGCTCTCCATGGAAAACGAGATGATGGACCTGATCCTCAAGGGCGGCGACCCTCAGACCGTCGCCAAGGATTGGCTCAAGGCCCATCCCGACGTCGCCGGCCCCTGGATCCAGGGCGTCACCACCTTCGACGGCGGCGATGCGGCCGCAGCCACCAAGGCGGCGCTGGAGGGCTGATCTCCCTCGACCGGCCGGCTTTCGGCTTGATCAGGGGCAGCCATTCAGAAATGGCTGCCCTTTTTCGTTTCCTGTGACAAGATGGCGGCGGACGCCCGCGGGCGTCCGCCGGGGGCGATGCAGGGGATCATCAAGAGGGGACCATGGATCCGATCTCGAAATTTCTGGCCGCCTACAAAATTCCTATCGGCCCGTGGGGCAAGGCCTTCTTCGATTTCCTGACCGACAACTTCAACGTCTTCTTCCGCGGGCTATCCAACGGCCTCAACTTTCTTCTGGACGGCCTCGTCGACACGCTGCTTCTTCTGCCTCCGGTGCTGCTGGTGGCGCTGATCGCTCTCTTGGCCTGGTATCTCCAGCGCTCCCGCGCGCTCGCCGTCGGCGTGGCGATCGGCCTGCTGTTCATCATCAACCAGAACCTCTGGAAGCAGACCGTCGAGACCCTCGTGCTCGTCGTCGCCGCCGCCGCCGCATCCATGCTGATCGGCGTGCCGCTCGGTATCTGGGCCGCCCACAAGCCCAAGGTCTACCGGGTGATGTTGCCTGTCCTCGACCTCATGCAGACGCTGCCGACCTTCGTCTACCTGATCCCGGTGCTGACCTTGTTCGGCCTCGGCAACGCGCCCGGCCTGATCGTCACCATCATCTTCGTCATTCCGACCGCCGTGCGCCTGACCCATCTCGGCGTGGTCTCGGTGCCCAAGGCGATCATCGAGGCCGGCGAGGCCTTCGGCGCCACCCCCCGCCAGCTCCTCTGGAAGGTCGAGCTGCCGGCCGCGCTGCCCACCATAATGGCCGGCCTGACGCAATGCATCATGCTGTCGCTGTCGATGGTGGTGTTCGCCGCCCTGATCGGCGCCGGCGGGCTGGGCACCGAGATCAACCGGGCGCTCGGCTCGCGCAAGATCGACCTCGGGCTGGAGGCCGGCCTTGCCATCGTCGTGCTGGCCATCGTGCTCGACCGCATGACCCGTCTGGGCGTGGGAGACAAGAAATGAACGTCGCTGTGGACTTCAAGAACGTCGACATCGTCTTCGGCACCGACACCACAGCGGCGCTCGCCATGGTCAACCAGGGCGCCACGCGCGCCGAAATCCTGGAGAAGACCGGCAACGTGCTGGGCTGCGCCGGCGCCAACCTGACCGTGCACGAGGGCGAGATCTCCGTCCTCATGGGCCTGTCGGGCTCCGGCAAGTCGACGCTGCTGCGGGCCGTCAACCGGCTCAACATCGTCAGCCGCGGCCAGGTGCTGGTTCGCGAAGGCGACCGCATGGTCGACGTGGTGACCTGCGACGGGCCCACCTTGCGCCGGCTCAGGCAGCACCAGGTGGCGATGGTGTTCCAGCAGTTCGGCCTTTTGCCCTGGAGGACCGTCGAGCAGAATGTCGGCCTGGGCCTGGAGCTCGCCGGCATGCCGGACGCCGAGCGCGCCGAGCGCGTCGCCCGCCAGCTCAAGCTGGTGAACCTCGACCCGTGGGCCAAGAAATACGCCCATGAGCTCTCCGGCGGCATGCAGCAGCGCGTCGGCCTGGCCCGCGCCTTCGCCACCGAGGCGCCGATCCTCCTGATGGACGAGCCCTTTTCGGCCCTCGACCCGCTGATCAGGACCAAGCTCCAGGACGAGCTGCTGCAGCTGCAAGCGACGCTCAAGAAGACCATCATCTTCGTCAGCCACGACCTGGAGGAGGCGCTGAAGATCGGCAGTCACATCACCATCATGGAGGGCGGCCGCATCGTCCAGACCGGTGCGCCGGAGGACATCGTGCTGAGGCCCGCCAACGACTACGTCCGCGACTTCATCGCCAACGTGAACCCGCTGTCGGTGCTGACCGCCTGGAACGTCATGCGCGATCGGCGCGACCTCGAAGCGGCCGGCCGCGGCTGGATCTGGCTCGACCGCCGCAAGACCACCCGCTTCAAGATCGACAAGGACGGCCTGGTCGCCGCCGCCGAGCGCGACGGCCGGCCCGCCGTCTGGGTCTCTTGCGACGACATGGAGAAGCTGCCGGAGGACACGCCGCAGGTCTTCTGGGCCAGGCCCGGCACCTCGTTGAAGACGGTGATGCTCGCCATGCACCGCTCGCAGACCTCGCCGGTGGCGCTGTTCGACGAGCAGTCGCGCTTCGTCGGCGCGATCGGCATCCGCGACGTGCTGTCGGCGGTGCTGCGCCGCGCCGCCTGAACGGGGCCTGGCCGGCCGGATGGACCCGGCGTTGCAGATGTGACAGACTGGCGCCGCAGCGGCCCCCTGACGGGCGCCGCCGATGCACGACGCCATGGACGACACCCTCCTCAAGCCCCGCGCCAAGGTCCGCCCCAAGACGGAGCGGCCGAAGCTGCACAAGGTGATCCTGCTCAACGACGACTACACGCCGCGCGACTTCGTGGTGCGGATCCTGAAGGCGGAATTCCGGCTGACCGAGGACCAGGCCTACCGCGTCATGATCACCGCGCATCGGCGTGGGGTGTGTGTCGTCGCCGTCTTCGCCAGGGACATCGCCGAGACCAAGGCGACCCGTGCGACGGATGCCGGCCGCGCCAAAGGCTATCCGCTCCAGTTCACCACCGAGCCGGAGGAATGACGGCCGGGAACGCTTGCCGCCGGGCGGCGTTCCCATGGTGATGACGACCAGCGCCCTGATCCGCGCCCTGGAGCAGCGCGACAAGATTTCCGATGAAGAGCGAGAGGTCCTCGAGGGCCTGCCGGCGCGCGAGGTCGAATTCGCCGCCGGCGACGTCATCGTAAAGGAGGGATCCAGGCCCGCTGTGAGCTCGATCGTCGTCCGCGGCACCGCCGCCCGCTCGCAGATCTTGGCGGATGGCGGGCGGCAGATCGTCGCCCTGCACGTGCCGGGCGACTTCGTGGACCTGCACAGCTTCCTGCTCAAGCGCATGGCGCACGGCGTCATCGCGCTCTCGTCGGTCCGCATCGCGCAGGTGCCGCACGACCATCTGCGCGTCGTCACCGAACGATATCCGCACCTGACCCGTCTTCTCTGGCTGGCGACGCTGATCGACGCCGCCATTCACCGAGAATGGATCGTATCGATCGGCCGCCGCAACGGCCCCGAGCGGCTGGCTCACCTTCTGTGCGAGATGTTCGTGCGCCTGCGCGCCGTCGGCCTGGCGGAGGACTTCACCTTCCCCTTGCCGCTCACCCAGGCCGAGCTCGGCGACGTCATCGGCTTTTCCGTGGTCCACGCCAACCGCATGGTGCAGATCTTGCGTAAGGAAGGGCTGGTGCGCTGGCAGGACGCTCGCGTCACCATCCTCGACTGGCAGCGGCTGCAGGATCGCTGCAGCTTCGACCCGGATTACCTCGTCCTGGAACGCGAGCCCCGCTGAAATTCTTGCAGCTCGAAGTTGATTCTTGCAGGCTATGAACAAATCAGGAACGATTTCTGCGCCGCGCCATTGACCGCTCAAGGCATATGTTCCTATCTTGGGGGCGTCGTCACAGGAGCGGAGTTTATGGCAAACCGTCGCAAGAGCCGGTTCAAGACCCTGTTTCTCGCCGATGCCGAGCGTGTGATCCGCGACGCTCTTAAGCTGCGCAAGACCATCATCGAGGTCAACGGACGGCTGGACGTCACCGGCCGCCCCTATCTCGCTCTGCATGCGGTGACCGACGCCATCCACGAGGCACTGCCCGTCGTCGCCGGCCGCGAGCCCGATTTCCGGGCCGCCGACCTCGGCCTGCTGCCGCTGCCGGGCCGCGACGGGGAGTAGCCAGGGTGGCAGGCCCCATGGACAGCGTCGGCAGGGCGGCCCGCCACGGCATGCTGCTGGTGGTGGAGTGCCGCCATTGCCGCAAGGTGGGCCATCACCGGGCAGGCGAGATCGCCAAGATCGCCGGCTTCGGTACGCCGCTCGAAAGCGTCAAGTTCGTTTGCAGCCGCTGCAGCAGGCGCGACGTCATCGTCAAGACCATGTTCGTCGATCCCGACCGCCCGCCCAAGCTCCGGGTGTGGACGACCATGCCGTTCAAGCCGTGAGCCACGCGGGCGAGCGGGGTTTCCAGCCGACGGCGAAAGGCTCTATGGTGCCGCCCTCATTCGCAACAGGACCGACCGTGCCCGACCGTGCGCAACGCAGGCTCGCCGCCATTCTGGCCATCGACATGGTCGGCTACTCGCGCCGCATGGAGGTCGACGAGACCGGGACCATCGCCCGCATGCACCAGCACCGCGAGGCAATCATCGACCCTGCGCTGAGCGAACATGGCGGGCGCATCGTCAAGACCATGGGCGACGGCCTGCTGGTCGAGTTCTCGAGCGTCGTCGCGGCGCTGGACGGCACCGTGCGCATCCAGCGCGCCATCGCCGCCCGCGAGGCCGAGTGCCCGCGGGGCTCGCGCATCGAGTACCGCGCCGGGCTCAACCTGGGCGACATCGTCATCGAGGGCGACGATATCCTGGGCGACGGCGTCAACATCGCGGCGCGTCTCGAAGCCCTCGCCGAGCCGGGCGGCGTCTTCGTCACTGCCAGCGTCTTCGAGCAGGTGGTGGGCAAGCTCGACCTGGCCTTCGACGATCTCGGCGAGCGCCACCTGAAGAACATCCGCAAGCCGGTGCGCATCTACCGCGTCCGCCTGGAGATCATGGCCGACGGTCCCGAACTCGCCGCCGGCGGCCCGACGGCGGCCGCCAAGCCGTCGATCGCCGTGCTACCCTTCGTCGACATGAGCTCCGACCGCGACCAGGAGTATTTCGCCGACGGCATCTCCGAGGACATCATCACCGAGCTGGCGCGCAACCAGGCCTTCTTCGTCACCGCCCGCAACTCGACCTTCACCTACAAGGGCCGCCCCGTCGACGTGAAGCAGGTGGCGGGCGAGCTCGGCGTCCGTTACGTGCTGGAAGGCAGCGTGCGGCGCGGCGGCTCGCGTCTCAGGATCACCGCCCAGCTCATCGACGCCACGACCGGCAACCATGTGTGGGCCGAGCGATATGACCGCGAGCTCGACGACGTGTTCGCCGTGCAGGACGAGATCGCCACCAGCATCGTCGGCGTGGTGGCGCCGCAGCTGCTCGGCGCCGAGTTCGAACGCGCCCGCCGCACCGACCCGGCGGCCATGGGCGCCTGGGACTTCGTCATGCAGGCCAATTGGCACGCCATGCGGCTCACCCGGGAGAACAACCGGCTCGCCAAGGACCTCGCCAGCCGCGCCGTGGCGCTCGATCCCTCCATGGCGCGCGCCCGCGTCGTCCATGCCATGTGCGACATCTGGGACGTGCTCTATGGCTGGGCGCCCGATCCGCTGCAGGCGCTTGCCGAGGCCCACGAGATGGCGCGCGAGGCCGTCGCGCTCGACGGCCGCGACGCCGAGGCGCACACCATCCTCGGCGCGGTGATGCTGTTTGCCCGCGACTTCGAGGACGCGCCGCGGCGGCTGGAGACCGCGCTTGCCCTCAACGCCAACCTGGCTGCCGCCCATATGTGGGGCGGCGGCTATTATGCCTTCGTGTCCGAGCCGACCAGGTCGCGCAAGCACCTCAAGGAGGCCCTGCGGCTCAGCCCTCGCGATCCGGCGAACCACTGGACCTATGCCTTCCTCGGCCTCGCCGACTTCGTCGACGGCCGCTATCCCGACGCCGCCGAATGGGCGGCCAAGGCGATCCATCTGCGCCACGACTTTCCGACCGGCCACCGGCTGCTGGCCGCGAGCCATGCCATGGCCGGCGACGCGAACGCGGCCGAGTCTGCCCTGGAGGATCTGCTGGCCGTGGCTCCCGGCACCACGATCGCCCGCACCCGCGCCGGCGTTCCGTGGAAGGATGCGGCCGTGATGGACCGCTATCTCGGTGCCCTCCGCCGGGCCGGCATGGCCGAATAGCGGCGAAGGAGAAAGGGCCTCGACTTTCGCCGCCCGGCGGACCAACACTTCTGCAGGCAAGCATCGGGGAGAGAGCGTCATGGATCCCAGCGGACAGGCGGCCATCGTCACCGGCGGCGGCTCCGGCCTCGGCGAGGCCACGGCACGGGCGCTGGCCGCGCGCGGCGCCAAGGTGGCGGTGCTGGACATCGACCTCGAACGCGCCGAGCGCGTCGCGGCCGACATCGGCGCGTTGGCCCTGCCCTGCGACGTCACCAGCGACGCGGCGGCCGCCGAGGCGGTGGGCGAGGCCGCGGCTGGCCTCGGGGCCCCGCTGCGCATCCTGGTCAACTGCGCCGGCATCGCCATCGGCATGAAGACGCTCGGCCGTGACGGGCCGCACCCGCTCGCCGACTTCCAGAAGGTCGTGGCGATCAACCTCGTCGGCACGTTCAACATGATCCGCCTCGCCGCCCGCCACATGGCCCTGACGGAGCCGCTCGCGCATGGCGAGCGCGGCGTCATCGTCAACACGGCCTCCGTCGCCGCCTTCGACGGGCAGGTCGGCCAGGCGGCCTATGCCGCCTCCAAGAGCGGCATCGTCGGCATGACGCTGCCGGTCGCCCGCGACCTGGCGCGCTCGGGGATTCGCGTCGTCACCATCGCGCCCGGCATCTTCGACACGCCGATGATGAAGGGCATGCCGCAGGAGGTGCAGGATTCGCTCGGCGCCTCGGTGCCGTTCCCCTCACGGCTTGGCCAGCCGTCCGAATACGCCGCCCTGGCGCTCGCGATCGTCGAGAACCAGATGCTGAACGGCGAGACCATCCGCCTCGACGGCGCCATCCGCATGGCACCGCGATGACCGAGCCGGCGCCCGCCGGCCCGCTTGCCGGTCTGAAGGTGCTGGAGATGGCCGGGCTCGGCCCGGTGCCGCTCGCCGGATTGATGCTGGCGGAGTTCGGCGCCGACGTCGTCCGCATCGAGCGGCGCAAGGCCGACCGCCCCTTCCTGGCGCCCTCGCCGCCCCACGACCTCGACCGGCATGGTCGCGCCGTCCTCAAGGTCGACCTCAAGCGGCCCGACGGCGTCGCCCTCGTCACGGCGATGGCCCTTGCCGCCGACGTCATTCTCGAAGGCTTCCGGCCGGGGGTGATGGAGCGGCTGGGGCTGGGGCCCGAGCCGTTGACGGCAGCCAATACGCGCCTCGTCTATGGCCGCATGACCGGATTCGGCCGCGACGGTCCGCTGGCCGGCCGTGCCGGCCACGACCTGACCTACCTCGCCTACACCGGCATCCTGTCATCGATCGGCCCTGCCGGCGGCCGCCCGCTGCCGCCGCTCAACCTCGTGGCCGACTATGGCGGCGGCGCCATGCTGCTCTTGGCCGGCGTGCTGGCGGCCCTCTTCGAGCGGTTCTCGTCGGGCCGCGGGCAGGTCGTCGACGCCGCCATGATCGACGGCGCCTCGCTGCTCGCCGCGCCGTTCTTCGCCTTCCTTGCCTCCGGACTTTGGCAGGAACGCCGTGGCGCCAACCTGCTCGACTCCGGCGCTCCCTTCTACGACACCTACGAGACAGCCGACGGTCGCTGGATGGCCGTCGCCTGCCTGGAGCCGCGCTTCTTTGCCGAATTCGCCCGCCTGCTGCCGCTCGCCGGCGACCTCGCCGCGCGCCAGTACGACCGCTCGGCTTGGCCTGCCATGCGGACAGCCATCGCCGCCCGCTTCGGCCAGGCGACTCAGGCCGAGTGGAGTGCCCTGTTCGGGCCGACGGACGCCTGCGTGGCGCCCGTGCTCGCCCTCTCCGAGGCATCTCGGCACCCGCACAGCCTGGCCCGCCGGGCGCATGTGGAGGCGTCGGGCGGCCTGCGCCGCCCGGCGCCCGCTCCCCGCCTTTCGCGCACCCCGCTCCGCCTCGCCGAACCGCCCGCCGAGGGGTGCCCTTTCGAGGCGCTCGGCCGCTTCGGCATCGCCCGCACCGAGGCCGAGCGCCTCGCAGACGCCGGCATTCTCGGATGAGTGGGAAGGGACCGACCATGGAAGAGAAGCGGCCGGTGCTGCGCGAGACCGATGCCGAGGCCGTCCGACTCGCCCGCACATTGCTTCGCACCGCGCGGCATGCGGCGCTGGCCGTGCTGGACCCGTCGACCGGGGCCCCGATGGCCAGCCGCGTCGGCATGGCCACCGATCAGGACGGCGCACCTCTCCTGCTGGTGTCGCAGCTCTCCGCCCACACCGGCGCGCTGCTAGCCGACCCCCGCGCCTCCCTCCTGCTTGGCGAGCCGGGCAAAGGCGATCCGCTGGCGCACCCCAGGCTCACGCTCGCCTGCCGGGCCGCCGAGCTTGCGGCCGGCACGGACGCGCGTTCGCGCGCCGCCCGGCGCTTCCTCAACCGCAATCCCAAGGCACGTCTCTATGCCGACCTGCCCGATTTCCGCTATTTCCGGCTGGGGCCGCTGGAAGGCAGCCTGGTCGGCGGCTTCGGCAAGGCCTACCGGCTCGGCCCGGCCGAGCTGCTCGCCGCTGTCCCCGCCGGCCTCGACACCGCGGAGCAGGGCGCCGTCGAGCACATGAACGCCGACCATGCCGACGCGGTGACGGTCTATGCGCAGGCCTTCGCCGGCAAGCCCGCCGGCCCGTGGACACTGACCGGCATCGATGCGGAAGGCCTCGACCTCGCCGCTGGCGACGACCTGGCGCGAGTCTGGTTTCGCGAGCCGCTCGACGGTGCGGCAGCGCTCAGGCGCACGCTGGTCGAGCTCGCCGCCGAGGGGCGCCGGGCGCTTTCCGCCGCGCGCTGAGCAGGATCATTCTGCAATTAAGGTAATGTTTGTGATTTGACTGCATCGGAATTGTTTGCAAGTTGACGCTTGCATTTGAGATCACGCATTGGGCGTGAACACGTTGCGACGCCGGTTGCCATAGCCCCCATGGCCGCCGACGGCGATTGAACCATTGGGGGTAAGATGATTTCCAAGAACCTTTTGATCAAGGCGGACGACGCCGCCGAATTCCTGATGCTGCTCGGCAACGCCAAGCGGCTTGCCATCATGGCGTATTTGCTGGAAGGCGAAATGACCGTCGGGTCGATCGCCAAGAAGGTGGCGCTCAGCCAATCGGCGCTGTCCCAGCACCTCGCCAAGCTGCGCAGTCTCGATCTGGTCGACACAAGGCGCGACCGGCAGATGATCTACTACAGCTGCCGCTCGGATGCCGTTCAGCGCCTCTTCCTGACCCTCGGCGACATCTTTGCCGAGAACGACTTGCGGTCGCCCGAGCGCCCGTTGCTGGCCGCAATCCGGAACTAGCTTCGCCGACCTGCGCCATTCCGAGACGAAATGCTGGCACGAAAGTTGCATTGCTCCTCTTTGTCCTCAAGGCTCATGCGGGAGGAAGCGATGAACTTCGAGCAGGACGATGGAAGGGTCCGGGAAGTGGTGGAGGCGCGCAAGCGAGCCCGGGCTGTTGCGGCGCGCTCATGGGCGCCGGTACAGGCGGTGATCCTGGCTGGTGCGATTCTCTGGCTGGTGGTCTCCGAATTTCCGCCGGTGCGGGAGCCGGCGAGCCCGGTCATAGGCACTGTCGACTGACGACTGTCGACGATCCTGGCGTGCCGGCGCGGCTTGCTGCGCCGACCAAGAGTCTGCGCGCCACATTCTTGCCTCGTTCCGGACATAATCCGTTCATCGGTCCGTAAGCAATCCCTGCGCACGATGGAGATCGGGGTTGGCGCGGGAGATCGATCGAGTCGGCATGAAGTGCCGGGCACGATCGGGTTTACGAGGCCGACATGGAGAGTTCGGGGATCATCCAGGTATGAGAGTATCGACGCGACGGCGTCTCGTGAGAGCCTCCTCGTTTGCCGTCCTGGCCATCGCGGCCGTTTCCGTGGCGGGCTGTTCCACATCGTCACAGTCGATGGTGCAGAAGAAGCGCTCCAAGGAGTATTTTCCCGAATCGGTCTACGGCAAAGCGAGCCCGAAGGTCTCGAATCTGCGCACCCGGCTGCCCAGGGGCGGCGGGCGCGACCAGCTCGGCAAGCCCTACAAGGTGGCCGGCAAGTGGTACTATCCCAAGGAAGACAAAGGCTACAGGAAGGTCGGCGCGGCGTCCTGGTATGGCGACGCCTTTCACGGCCGGCTGACGGCCAACGGCGAAATCTACGACATGACCCATCTGACGGCAGCGCATCCGACGATGCCGCTGCCGAGCTATGCGCGGGTGACCAACACGGTCAACGGCAGCTCCGTCATCGTGCGCGTCAACGACCGCGGGCCCTATGCCAGGGGGCGCATCATCGACCTGTCCAAGCGGGCCGCCGAGCTCCTCGACTACACCCACAGCGGCACCGCTCGGGTGAAGGTCGAATATGTCGGGCGGGCGCCGCTGGACGGGCATGACGACCGGTATCTGATGGCCTCCTACCACCCCGGCAACCGGGCGCCCGATCCCTCCGACGGGCTGCCCGCCGGTGTCATGATCGCCATGAACGGTCCGACCCCCAGCCTCGGCGTCGGGCATGCCGCGGCGGCGTTCCCGGGCGTGGTCTCCGACGCCAAGCCGACCCTGACGGCGGCCGTCGCCAGCCCGCAGAGCGTCGATTTCGACCTGCCGGCCTTCGGCCCCATCGCGCCCGAGCGGCCGCTCGCCGGTGGCGGCCCGGCCGCGACCCAGGTGGCGCTCGCCACCATGTCCTATGCCGAGGAGCGCCTCCCGAGCGCCGCCCGGGCCTTTGCCGCGCTGGAGCGGCCCCTCTCGGAGGCCCCGGCCGAAGCGACCGCGATGCCTTATGTGGCGGCGGGTTCCTTCGCATCGGAGGCCGAGGCGCTGGCGCTCGTCAAGGCACTTTCCGAGGCTGGGCGGGCGACCGTCGAGGCGTCGGCGGAGAACGGCCGGACCTGGTACACGGTCAACGTCTATCCCGACGGGCGGCTCGACATCGACGGCGTCCTGGAAGCGGCCTGGGCCCATGGCGCGCCCGATGCCATCACCGTCCGCGACTAGGCTCTGGCCTTGGCTCGTCCGATCGGGCCGGTTGATCACGTCCGCCGCCGCCTGCTAGCTTTGCCGCAAGAGAAGCCCCGAGGCGCGTCGAATCCCGTGTCCATCCGTCGTCTCGTCCGCAGTGCGTCCTGGCTGGCCGGCCTGCTGTTGTTGCTGGCGGGCACTCTGCAGCCGGCCTGCGCGCAGCTCTTCGAGACCAAGGCCACCCAGGCCTACATGATCGACGCCGAGACCGGCACGATCCTCTTTTCCAAGGACCCGGACAAGCCGATCCCGCCCGCATCGCTCGCCAAGCTGATGACCATGGAGGTGGTGTTCAACGCCATCAAGGCGGGGCGGTTGACGCTCAACGACACGTTCCAGGTGAGCGAGAACGCCTGGCGGACGGGCGGCGCGATGTCCGGCGGCTCGACCATGTTCGCAGAGCTCAAATCGACGATCCGGCTCGAGGACCTGATCCAGGGCGTCATCGTCCAGTCGGCCAATGACGGCTGCATCATCATCGCCGAGGGCATGGCCGGTTCGGAACAGAACTTCGCCCAGCTGATGACGGAGCGCGCCCGGGCGCTGGGGCTCGAGACCTCGGTTTTCAAGAATTCGACGGGGCTGCCGGCCGCGGGCCAGGTGGTGACCGTGCGCGAGCTGACCGAGCTCGCCCTCCACATTTGGAAGACCTATCCCGACTTCTACCGCTTCTACTCGCAGCCGGCCTTTACCTGGAACAAGATCATCCAGCGCAACCGCAATCCGCTGCTTGCCATGAACATCGGCGCCGATGGCATGAAGACGGGCTTCACCGAAGAATCCGGCTTCGCGATCGTCGGTTCGGTCAGCCGCGACGGCAAGCGGCTGTTTGCCGCCATGAGCGGGATGAAGACGGACAAGGAGCGTGCCGAGGAGGCCCGCAAGCTGCTGGAATGGGGCATGCGCGCCTTCCAGCGCACCGAGCTTTTCGCTCCCGGCGAGCGCGTAGGGGCCGCGCAGGTCTATGGCGGCGAGGCCTCCAGCGTGCCGCTCAGGGCCGACGGCCCGGTGGCCATTTTCGTGCCGATCACCAACAAGGAGCGGCTGATCGCCCGCATCGTCTACGAGGGGCCGCTCGTGGCTCCGGTGGAGGCGGGAACACGGGTCGGCAGCCTGAAGGTCTGGATCGGCGACACGCTCAGCCAGGAAACCCCCCTCTACGCCGCCGACAACGTGCCGGTCGGCCCGCTCCACCGCCGCGCCATGGACGCCGTCGGCGAGCTGTTGATCGGCTGGCTGCGCTGAGCATGCCCATCTGAGGTTGCGCCTCGGCGAGCGAACCCATAAGACAAGGGCAGGCGGCCAACCAATCAAGAGCGGGTCTTGACGCGCGGATTCTTCATCAGCTTCGAGGGTGGCGAAGGGGCAGGCAAGTCGACGCAGATCGCCCGCCTCGCCACCAGGCTCAGGGGCCGCGACTTCGACGTTCTGGTCACCCGCGAGCCGGGCGGCTCGCCGGGCGCCGAAGCCATCCGGCATGTGCTCTTGTCCGGCGCGGCCGAGCCGTTCGGGCCGGCGATGGAGGCTCTGCTGTTCGCCGCCGCCCGCTCGGATCACGTCGAGCAGGTGATCCGCCCGGCGGTCGAAGCCGGGGCGATCGTGCTCAGCGACCGCTTCCTCGATTCTTCGCGCGTCTACCAGGGTGTCACCGGCGGCCTCGATCCGCGCTTCATGGCGGCGCTGGAACGCGTGGCCGTCAACGGCATGGTCCCCGACCTGACGCTGATCCTCGATCTCGATCCGGCAGAGGGGCTGGCGCGGGCGGCTGCCCGGCGCGGCAGCGGCGCTGCGGATCGCTTCGAGCGCGAGACGCTGGCCATCCACCAACGTCGCCGCGAGGCTTTCCTGGCCATCGCGCGCGCCGAGCCCGAGCGCTGCGTGGTGATCGACGCCTCGGCGAGCCCGGCTGCCGTGGAGAATGCCGTGGCCCGCGCTGCGCTCGATGCGCTCGACCGCGCCGACGTGCTGCCGAGCGTCGTCGCGCCATGATCCTGGAACGCCTGGCCCCCGAGCAATACGACACCATCGAGAACGTGCCCGAACCGGCGGAGCAGCCCCTCCTGGTCGGCCACGAGCACCAGCGGGCTGCGCTCGCTGCCGCCTACCGGACCGGCAAGCTGCCGCATGCCCTGTTGTTTGCCGGGCCGCAGGGCATCGGCAAGGCGACGCTGGCTTACCATCTGGCCCGCCACCTCCTCGCCCATCCTGATCCCGCGGCAGCGCCCCAGAAGCTGTCCGATGCCGAGCCGGACACCGCGCTTTTCCGCCAGGTGGCGAGCGGCGCCCATCCCGCGGTCCTGCACCTGACCAGGCCGGTCAACGACAAGGGCAAGGGCTTCAAGTCGGTGATCACCGTCGACGAGATCCGCAGGGTCTCCCGCTTGCTGGCCATGACGGCGCATGACGGCGGCCACCGCATCGTCATCGTCGACCCGGCCGACGACATGAACGCCAATGCCGCCAACGCCCTCCTCAAGAACCTCGAGGAGCCGCCGCGCCGCACCCTTTTCGTGCTGGTCAGCCATTCCCCCGGCCGCCTCCTGCCGACCATCCGCTCCCGCTGCCAGGTCATGCTGTTCCACCCGCTTTCGCCCGACGAGCTGGCAGCGGCGGTGGCCGGCGCCGGCGTGCCCATCCCGGCTGCCACGGCCGCAGCCGTCGCGGAGCGGGCCGCCGGCAGCCCCCGCGAGGCGATCCTGCTCACCCACTATGGCGGGCTCGAGATTTCGAAGGCGCTCGATGCCCTGGTCGGCGGCGAGCGGATCAACCTCGCCAAGGCGCACCGGTTGGCCGACGCCGTGGGAGCGCGCGACCATGCCATCCAATTCGAGATCTTCAACCGTTACGTGCAGGACGTCATTTCCCGGGCCGCCGGAGAGGCTGCGCGCAACGGCGACGGTTGGCGAGCGAACCGGCTGGCCGAAGTGTGGCAGGCGACGCTTGCGGCGACCGACGATGCGCTCACCTATAACCTCGACCGCAAGCAGCACGTTCTGGGCATCGTCCACACGCTGCACGCCGCAATGCGGACCTAGGGGCGTCCGCCGCGGTCAGGAGGGACGTCCATGCAGCCGATCCGCATCGTCGACGCCGATGACCCTCGCATCGCCGCCTATCGTGAGCTACGCGAGCGCGACCTGGTCGGTCGCCAGGGCCGCTTCGTCGCCGAGGGCAAAGTGGTGCTCGACATCCTGCTTCGCGGCAGCCGCTTCGTGCCGGAGTCGGTGCTGGTGCTGGAGAGCCGGTTGCCGGGCCTCGCCGACATCCTCGGGCGTGCGCCGGCCGAGCTGCCGGTCTATGTCGCGGACACCGCCCTGCTGCAGGCGGTCGCCGGCTTCCATGTGCATCGCGGCATCCTGGCGATCGGCAGGAGCCCTGCGCCGGAGACGGTCGACGGGGCGCTCTCCGCCTTGCCGCAGCGGGCCATTGTGCTGGCGCTGGTCGGCATCTCCAATCACGACAACATGGGCGGCCTGTTCCGCAACGCCGCGGCCTTCGGCGCCGGCGCCGTGCTGCTTGACGGCACGTGCTGCGATCCGCTCTATCGCAAGGCGATCCGCGTTTCGGTCGGCGCGGTCCTCACCATGCCCTTCGCGGCGGCCGCCGACGTCGATGCGCTCGGCGCCGCGCTCGCCCGCCACGGCTTTTCGGGCCTGGCCTTGTCGCCGAGCGGCACCGTCGACATCCGCGACGTCGACCGATGCGACCGCATGGCGCTCTATCTGGGAACCGAGGGAACCGGCCTGCCGGCCTCCGTGCTTGCGACCATGACGACGGCCAGGATCGCCATGCGTCCCGGCTTCGACAGCCTCAATGTCGCAACGGCCTCGGCGATCGCCCTGCATCGTCTGCACGAGGGCATGGATCTGGTCTAGCGGCGCCCGGCCGCCTTCTGCAAGGCCCGGACGCGGTCGGCGAGGCTCTGGCCGGCCTGCTCGACCGACCCGAAGCCACCGGCCGCCGGCTTGGAGAGCGCCTTGTCGACCGGCGAATCCGGTCCTTCCAGCATCGCCGTCAGCGACACCATCTCGGCGGCGAGCTTCTGGATCTGCTCGCGCAGCGCGGCATCGGCGGCCGGTCCGCCGACCCCATTGGCATCGCCGGAGACCGGTTCGTTGCGGGCCGCGGCCCTGAGCCTCTTGTTCTCGCGGGTGATCGTGGTGAGGCGGCTTTCCAGCCGGTCGCGCTCTGCGGCCAACCTCTCCAGCGCGCCCCCGACCTCGCCGTCCGCCCGCTGCACCAGCTCGTCCGGACTGGCGCCCGCAAGCCGCGCCTCGCCCGTCGGCCCATCCGGCGCCGCAGTCGGGGGAGCAGCCGCTTCCGCCGCCTCCAAACGCTTCCTCAAATCCGCCGAGCGCATGCGCTCGACGGTCAGGGATTCTTCGATGGCGTCCTTCTCGGCCATGACGTCGACCACTCGGCGCTCCACCTCCCGGTGCTCGCTGCGCAGCCGCGACAGGTCGGTCGAAAGCCGCTCGATCTCGGAATCGCGGCCGGCCAGCTCGATCTTCCGGCTCGACGAGGCGAAGCTCGCCTCTTCGAGGTCCTGATCCAGCCGATCGAGCTCGTTGGCCCGCTGCTCTCCGGCCGCCTCGGCCGCAGCCAGCCGCTGAGACAAGGCTTCGATCTGCTCGTCGCGCGACCTGAGCGCGCGCTCCAGCTCGGGCACCCTGCCCTCGAAGCCGGCGAGCGCGCTGGTCTGCGCCGCCGAGTGGCCGTTGATGCGCTGCACCTCCTCGCGCAGGCGGCTGAGCTCGACGGCCTGGGTGGTCAGCTTCTCCTTGAGCGCCTTGGCGTCGACCTCCAGGCGGCGGATCGTCATCGCGCCTTCGGCGCGCGCCCGGTCGGCCTCGGCCTGCATCTCATTGAGGCTGAGCGGCAGCGAGGCCTCGAGCCGCCGCCGCGTCAGCCTGACGGCGCGCCTCCACAACGGCGGCGCCACCGCGAGCGCGATCAGCGTCGCCGCCAGGAAACCCAGGATGAAGAACAGGATGGACTGTACCACGCGTGACCCCCGCGCTCGGACGTCGCCGCGCCCGCCAGGCGGCGGGCCGACGTTTCGGGATTGCCCGCCGACCCTGGCGATGTCAAGGCGCAGCCGTCCGCGCCGCAGCTGCGGCGCGATCGGTGGAAGACCTCAGAACGGGTTCCAGGTCGGCGCCTCGGTCAGCTTGAGATAGCCGACATTGACGCCCAGCCTTGCGCCCACCCCGGTGCGGATCGGCACCAGGAGCACATTGCCGTTCTTCATCACGTTGAAGCCGAGCCCTGCCACCACATAGGCGGAGCCGGCGACGCCGACGAAGCGACGGTAAAGGCTGTTCGTGTCGTCGAGGTTGTAGACAAGCATCATCGAGCGCGAGCCCTCGCCGCCGAAGTCCCAGCCGAGCGAAGGCCCTTGCCAGTAGACTTTGTGGTCGCCGGCATTCTTGGTGAACAGCGTGCCCTCGCCATAGGTCAGGCCGCCGACGAGGGCGCCCGAGCCTTCCTCGCCGAGCACGTAGCCGTTGGGCAGGCCGTAGGAGGCGAAGGCCTTCTCGACCAGCGTCGCCAGCCCACCGGACGTGGCGCCGAAGAAGGTATGACCGGCATCGACGATCTCTTGCGCAGAATACTGCTCGGCGCGCGAGGCGGTCGACGAGAAGGCGAGCATGACAAAGGCGGCGAACAGCAGCGCCGCGCGAGCCCGGAGAGCGCTCCGGTCGATCAGTCTGGGGAACATGCTTCCAAATCTCCGTCCGGGAGCAGCTCCGAGAGCACGCCTCCCCCGGTTCGCGGCTCTTGGCGGCCGCGTGATTCGGGGTCGTGGCGAAGCTTAGGCGCATATTCCTTTGCCAACCCTTAAGCCCTTGAGGGCGCGGACGCGGCGCCGGGGGTGGCTCTCGCCTCGTTTCGCCGATACGCTGCGGCGTCGTCCGCCATGCGGGCGCAGCATTTCGCCTGGCGCTTCCTTGATGCCCGAACTGGCCCTGTGTACCAATCTGTGAAGGAGCGCAGGAAGTGATTCGCCGGGCCCGAGCGACCGGTTCCGATGAGTGTGCGAGACCAGAGATATGACGATGGCCGATCTTTTCACCCTTTCTGCACCGGACCTGGCCGCGCTCCTTTGCAGCCGCGTCTGCCACGACATCATCTCGCCCGTCGGCGCCATCAACAACGGGCTTGAGCTGCTCGACGAGGGCGGCGCCGATGCCGACGCCATGAACCTCATCCGCATCAGCGCCCGCAACGCCTCGGCCCGCCTGCAATTCGCCCGGCTGGCCTTCGGCGCTGCCGGTTCTGCCGGCATGCTGATCGACACCGGCGATGCCGAGGGCGTCGCCATCGCTTTCCTGAAGAACGAGAAGCCCGAGCTGGTCTGGAACGGCAAGCGTGCGCTGCTGCCCAAGAACAAGGTCAAGCTGCTGCTCAACCTGATCCTGATCGCCAACGCCGCCATCCCGCGCGGCGGCAAGATCACCGTGGCGCTCGACGACGTCGAGACCGAGCCCCGCTTCACGCTTTCGGCCAGCGGTCCGATGGTCCGGGTGCCGCCGAAATTCCTCGAGATGCACTCCGGCCACAAGCCGGAAGAGCCGATCGACGCGCACGCCGTGCAGCCCTACTACACGCTGCTGCTGGCCCGCGAGGCGAAGATGACGATCACTATCCGTGCCACCGCCGACGAGATCGTGCTGACCGCCGCCTGACGCCGCAACAGCCGCGCCGAACCGCTTTTCGGCACCGTAGGAAAAAATTTACGCAACGGATTCGCGGCTTCTTTACAGCCCCGCGCTAGGCTTCTCGCCGGTCGCGGAAACTGCCGGGGCCGGCATGAGGAACGGGGGGTCCGGATGATGAAGCGCTGCTTGTTCGTCGACGATTCGAGCGTCATTCGCAAAGTCGCCAAACGAATTCTCGCCGGACCCGAGCTCACCGTCATCGAGGCTGCGAGCGGTTTCGACGCGCTCGACCTCTGCTTGGACGACATGCCGGACATCATCGTCGTGGACGGCTCGCTCCACGACATGTCCGCAGTCGAGTTCATCCGTCGCGTCAGGGCGATCGAAGCACCCGTGCGGCCGCAGATCGCGATCTGCCTGACCGAGGTGGACATCGCCGCCATCATGCGCGCCAAGCGCGCCGGCGCCCAGGGCTACCTGCTGAAGCCGTTCAACCGCCCGCAACTCCTGGAGCGCTTCCGGAGCCTGCAGGCCGCCTGACCACCCGCCTTCCGAACCCGGCAGGCCCTTCCACGCAGGAAGAAAAGAAAAGGCCCGGTCGACCGGGCCTTTGGCATCTGGATAACGCTGCAGCGCCGGGATCAGGCGCTTTCGCGGATGTCCTCGGGCTCGCGCAGCACATAGCCGCGGCCCCAGACCGTCTCGATGTAGTTCTGGCCACCCGACGCCGCGTCGAGCTTCTTGCGCAGCTTGCAGATAAAGACGTCGATGATCTTCAGCTCCGGTTCGTCCATGCCGCCGTAGAGATGGTTGAGGAACATCTCCTTGGTGAGCGTGGTGCCCTTGCGCAGCGAGAGCAGCTCCAGCATCTGGTACTCCTTGCCGGTCAGGTGCACGCGCTGGCCGCCCACCTCGACCGTCTTGGCGTCGAGGTTGACGATCAGGTCGCCCGTCGAGATGACCGACTGGGCATGCCCCTTGGAGCGGCGGACTATGGCGTGGATGCGCGCCACGAGCTCGTCCTTGTGGAATGGCTTGGTCATGTAGTCGTCGGCACCGAAGCCGAGGCCGCGCACCTTGTCCTCGATGCCGGCCATGCCGGAGAGGATGAGGATCGGCGTCTTGACCTTGGAGAGCCGCAGCGTGCGGAGCACTTCGTAGCCGGACATGTCGGGAAGATTGAGGTCGAGCAGGATGATGTCGTAGTCGTAGAGCTTGCCGAGGTCGACGCCCTCTTCGCCGAGGTCGGTCGTGTAGACGTTGAAGCTCTCCGACTTCAGCATCAGTTCGATGCTCTGGGCAGTGGCACTGTCGTCTTCAATCAGCAGAACGCGCATTTCATTCCCCTTTCTGCTACCGGACGACGCTCGCGACTGTCGAAACGGCGCAGTGCTTGCCTGAGTTTCGAGGCTGCCACCGAATGGTTAACAAAATCTAATTCCGCTTCGCGAAGCAGTATCAGATCTTTTAGCTTCTGGCTACACCCTCTTGAATCTAATAACGAATCCCACTTTGCCCTTGGCCTGCGCCATCCCTGCGGGAGGTCGGTCGCAGCGTCTTTCCACACCCGTGGGCGAGGCAGTTATGTACCGGAATTTTTACCCTGCCTTAAGCCCTTGCCACGTATGATTAACAATGCGCGTAAACGAATGGTTACCGCCGGGGGAGATTCTTAGGAATTTGTTTCCGGTTGGCATTCGGGCGGTTGACATTCCTTCGCGCTGCCCTCCTTCCAGGAGGACCAGCATGCGGTCGCGTTCGCTCGAGTACTGGAGTTCCGAGTCATGAAGTCACGTGAGAACCTCGTTCGGTTGAAGCAGTTTCAGGTGAACGAGAAACGGCGGCAGCTCGTCCAGCTCGAGATGATGATCGCCGAGTTCGACCGCATGGCGTCCGAACTGGAAGTGCAGATCGCCGCAGAGGAACGCAAGGCCGGCATCACCGATGTCAACCACTTCGCGTATCCGACCTTCGCCAAGGCGGCACGATTGCGCCGCGACAACCTGAAGAACTCGCAATTCGATCTTGCCCAGCAGAAGAGTGCCGCCGAAGCCATACTGTCCGAAGCTGAAGCGGAGCTGTCCAAGGCCGAGATGCTGGAGTCGCGCGACAGCAAGCTGCGCGAAGGCGACGGCCGCAACGCCATGATCGGCTGACCGGCCTGGCGAAGCCGCCGCTCCGCCCGCCGAACCGCGCCGCGCATCTGCCATAATTCGCACACCTCCAGGCTGCACAAGGCGGCCCTCGCGCAAGCCGCGTGAAACCCAAGCCGCCGACGGAGTAGCACGAGCATGACCACCTCCTTGACGCGCCGCAGCCTGCTCGGCGCGCTGACGCTTGCCGCGGCCGGCGTCGCCCTGCCCGGCGCGGCCCGGGCGCAGGCCGAGGGCGAGGCGGAGCTCGTGGAGCTGGAGAAAAAGTCGGGCGGCCGGCTTGGCGTGGCGGTGCTCGACACCGGCTCCGGCAAGCGCCTCGCTCATCGCGCCGACGAGCGGTTTCCCATGTGCAGCACCTTCAAGCTGCTCGCGGCGGCGGCCGTGCTGGCGCGCGTCGACCGCGGCTCGGAACGCCTCGACAGGCGGGTCGAATACGCTGCCGATATGCTGGTGGACGGATCGCCGGTCACCAAGGACCATGTCGGCAGCCCCGGGCTCACCGTCGCCCAGCTCTGCCGTGCTGCCGTCACCGTCAGCGACAACACCGCGGCCAACCTGCTGTTGAAGGATCTCGGCGGTCCGGCGGGCCTCACCGACTATGCGCGCTCGATCGGCGACCTCGTCACCCGCCTGGACCGCATCGAGCCCGAGCTCAACGAGGCCGCGCCGGGTGATCCCCGCGACACCACCGCGCCTTCCGCAATACTGGGCGATCTGGAGAAGATCGTGCTGGGCGACGCGTTGTCCGCCGGATGCCGGGCCCAGATCAAGTCGTGGCTGATGGCCAGCACCACCGGCCTCGAGCGGCTGCGGGCCGGCATGCCGCGCGACTGGCTGATGGGCGACAAGACCGGCACCGGCAACAACGGCGTCACCAACGACGTCGGCGTCGTGTGGCCGCCTTCCCGTCGGCCGATCGTGGTGGCGGCCTATCTGGCCGAGTCCCCCGCCTCGGTCGACGAGCGCAACGTGATCATGAAGGAGATCGGCCGCATCGTGGCCACGCGGCTCTGAGACCCGCCAACGAAAAAGCCGGCTCGATGGCCGGCTCCGCATTGCACCAACCCTCAATCCGCCTGACTAGTGGCGGTATTGCTGGATCCGCGTGGTGCGCAACCCGGCGAGCCCGTATTCGTCGATCGAAGCCTGCCAGGACAAGAACTCCTCGACGGTCAGCTTGTAGCGCTGGCACGCCTCGTCCAGGCTGAGCAGGCCGCCGCGCACCGCCGCCACCACCTCCGCCTTGCGCCGGATCACCCAGCGACGGGTGTTGGAGGGCGGCAGGTCGGCGATCGTGAGCGGGCTGCCGTCGGGCCCTATGACGTATTTGACACGAGGTCTAACCAGATCGGTCATTCTACTCTCTACGCAACACTCACCTGACCCAATCACTTCGACCTTAACGCCGCGGCTTTAAAAATTGCCTAAGCGCTTGGTAAGCGAAACGTAATGATAGTTAAGGGCGGCGAAGCAGAGGTTACCAGCGGAGCCGAAATGCGATTCAAAGTGTACCGAAACCAGATATGAGATAGATCATAATATGATATGAGCATCACAAATCTCCGTGACCGACAATGCGCCGGCCCCCGCCTTTCGCCGCCGGGGTGGTTGACCTATATTCCGGGCGTTGGCATGACCCGCCCGAAGCAAGCCTGGAACACCTTATGACGAACAGCCTCGATCTGCCGCGGCGCCCCGAACAGACGCGCGTCGTCGTCGCCATGTCGGGCGGCGTCGACTCCTCCGTCGTCGCCGGCCTCCTCAAGCGGGAAGGCTACGACGTGGTCGGGGTGACGCTGCAGCTCTACGACCACGGCGCCGCCACGCACCGAGCCGGGTCCTGCTGCGCCGGCCAGGACATCGCGGATGCCCGCCGGGTCGCCGAGACGCTCGGCATTCCGCACTATGTGCTCGACTACGAGGAGCGGTTCCGGGAAGCTGTCATCGATCCGTTCGCCGCGAGCTATGTGGCGGGCGAGACGCCGATCCCCTGTGTCTCGTGCAACCAGACGGTCAAGTTCGCCGATCTCCTGGCCACCGCGCGCGAGCTGGGCGCCGAGGCGCTGGCCACCGGCCACTATGTGCGCAGCAGGCCGCATGGCGCGCACCGCGCGCTCTACCGGCCGGGCGACGTCGACCGCGACCAGAGCTACTTCCTGTTCGCCACCACTCAGGAGCAGATCGACTACCTTCGCTTTCCCCTGGGCGGCATGGCCAAGCCCCAGGTGCGGGCCGCCGCCGAGGCGATGGGGCTGAGCGTCGCCGCCAAGGCCGACAGCCAGGACATCTGCTTCGTCCCGCAGGGCCGCTATTCGGACATCATCGCCAAGCTCAAGCCTGGTGCCGCGGCACCCGGCGACATCGTCCATATCGACGGGCGCGTCCTCGGCCGCCATGAAGGCATCCTGCGCTTCACCGTCGGTCAGCGGCGCGGCATCGGTGTCGCCTCGGGCGAGCCGCTCTACGTGGTTCATCTCGATGCCGACCGGGCCCGCGTCATCGTCGGCCCCCGTGAGGCGCTGGACACCCGCCGCATCGTGTTGCGCGCCGTCAACTGGCTGGGCGATGGGCCGCTCGCCGAGCTTCCCGCCGACGGCCTGGAGCTGTTTGCCAAGGTCCGCTCGACGAGACCGCCCCGCCCGGCGGTCTTGAGACGGCAGGGCGAGGCGGTCTGGGTCGAGCTGGCCGATGGCGAGTCCGGCGTCGCGCCGGGCCAGGCCTGCGTTCTCTATGGCGACGACGGCGACGCCGCCCGCGTCCTGGGCGGCGGCTTCATCGAACGGTCCGAGCGCGGTGCCGAGGCCGAGGCGATGCTTGCCCGCCTCGTCCCGTTGAAGCCGGTCGCCGCCGCCTGACCGAGCTAGCGCCTGAAGGCGCGGGCTATGGCGATGATGACGCAGGCGCCGATGAAGCCGGCGATGAGATAGCCCAGCCAGCCGCCGAGCGCGACGCCGAACAGGCTGAGGATCGCGTTGGCCAGGATGGCGCCGACGATTCCCAGAATGATGTTCATCAAGACGCCCATGTTGCTCTTCATGAACATCTCCGCGAGCCATCCGGCGACGCCGCCGATGATGATCGCTGCGATCCAACCTACCCCTGCGCTTTCCATGGCGATGATCCCTCTTGTCGATCCGGGCCGATCCCGGAACCGCATTGTAACCCGACAGCCTGCCACCGGGTTCCTCTCCGCGCCGAGTTCGACCGAGCTGTTGCAAAAACATCACATTCGACTATTTGCAACTTTTCTAAGCGCTCGTAGCGATTGCCGAATCGGTAGGCACCCCCTACCATAGCATCATCGGCAATCGACCTCCTCCCAGATTGCCGACCAAATAGAGCCCCGCCGACCTCCTCCCTGGCGGGGCTTTTTTTGTTTTGCTTACGCCTCGAGCGCGAGGAAGGGCTCGCCGAGCTTTTCCGCCAGCACGTCGATGCCCAGTCCCGGCCCGTCGGGCAGGCCGAGCCGCCACGCCACGACAGGCAGCGGCGCCGCGGCGGTCCTCACGGTCACCCATTCCTGGAAGGCGATGGCGTGAAGCCGCCTCTCCTCCGGCGTCGACAGGCTGAGATGCGCCATCGCCGCCGTGTCGATCTCCGCCCCGCCCGTGTCCTCGACTGTGACCATGAAGCCGAGCTCCACGGCGAGGTCACGCAGCTGCCGCGTCTTCGTCACGCCGCCGAGGCGGGAGATCTTGAGCGTCAAGCCGTCCGCCGCGCCCAGGCGTTGGATCTCCAGCAGCTCGGCAAGCCCCAGCACGGATTCGTCGAGAACCATCGGCTTGTCGAAGGCGCGCCGCACCGACAGGCATTCCTCGATCGAGCTGCAGGGCTGCTCGAACACGAAGTCCACGTCGCGCGTCGCGTCGGCGAATTGCCGCGCCTGGAACGGCGTCCACCCGGCATTGGCGTCAGCGAACAGCACGGTGCCTTTCGGCACGCTCCCCGCCACCGCCGTCAGCCGCTCGATGTCGCCTTTGACGTCGCCGCCGACCTTGACCTGCAGCCGGCCGCACCCTTCGGCGACGATCGCCGCCGCCCGCGCCGCCATCGTCTCGGCTGCACCGTGGGTGACCACCTTGTAGAGCGGCACCCCCTCCCCCTCGCGGCCGCCGAGCAGCGTCACCAGCGGCACGCCCGCCGCCCGCGCGGCGAGGTCCGAGCAGGCCATGTCGAGCGCCGACTTGACGTAGGGGTGGCCCTTGAACACGGTGTCCATGAGGCGCCCGATCGCCGCCGGAGCCCGCGGGTCGCGGCCGAGGAGGTGCGGCGCGATCTCGGCCACGCCGGCCGCCGCCCCTGCCGCGAAGGCAGCGGAATAAAAGGTGCCGAGCGGCGCCATCTCGCCCCACCCGGTCAACCCGTCGTCGCCGCCGAGCGCCACGATGACGGCATCGAAGGCGTCCGCCACCCGTCCCTTCGACATGCGATAGGGCCCGTCGACGAAAGGCTGGCGCATCTGGTAGGCTCTGATGGAGCGGATCTGCATGGTTGCCTTCTCTCCGACCGTCGTTTCCCTTTGGTGCCTGCCGACAATGACCTCGCAGCAGCGCCCGCCGCCGCCCCAAAACCGCCATGCGGCAGCAATCTGCCGACTCGGTGTCGGGCAGTCGGGTCGTGACGAGGCGGAAAATCTGTGCAAACGTGTCGGCCGTGCGGGTCGTCGATTAAGGGAAGTTCGTCTTTGGTTTTTCTTCGTCCGTGCGCGTCGGGGCGTCTGCCCGCTCGTCTTTTCGGCCTTGTCGCCATCCTCCTCGCATCGCTCCTGGCCGGCTGCGCCGAGCGGCCGAAGAACGTGCTGGTCCCGGTGGCGGCAGGCGCACCCGGCACCAGCACGGTCGACATGCTGGTCGTCACCACGCGCAGCCGCGCCACCGATCCCGGCGAGATGTACACCGGCGAGCGCAGCCTGGAGCCCGGTTTCGCCGACATCACGGTGTCGCTGCCGCCCGACAGCTTGCGCAAACCGGGCGAGGTCGCCTGGCCGAAGCGCCTGCCGGCCGATCCGGCCACCGAATTCGCCACTCTCAAGGCGGACCCGATCGACCGCGCCTCGGCGGAGCACTGGTTCGGCCACGCGGTCCAGAAATCGAAGGACAAGAGCGTCCTGGTCTTCATCCACGGCTTCAACAACCGCTTCGAGGATTCGGTCTTCCGCCTGGCTCAGATCGTCCACGATTCCGGCACCGACAGCGTGCCGGTGCTGGTCACCTGGCCGTCGCGCGGCAGCCTGACCGCCTATGGCTACGACCGCGAGAGCACCAACTATTCGCGCAACGCCCTGGAGCGCCTCTTCCAGTACCTGGCGAAGGACGGCGAGGTGAAGGAAGTGTCCATCCTCGCCCATTCGATGGGCAACATGCTGGCCCTGGAATCGTTGCGGCAGATGGCGATCCGCAACGGCCGCCTGCCGCCGAAGTTCAAGAACGTCATGCTGGCCGCCCCCGACGTGGATGTCGACGTGTTCCGCTCGATGATCTCCGACATGGGCGAGCCGCGCCCCAGCTTCACGCTCTTCGTCTCGCGCGACGACCGCGCGCTGGCGGTGTCGCGCCGGGTCTGGGGCGGCGTCGCGCGGCTGGGCGCCATCGATCCGGAGGCCGAACCCTACAAGCAGGAGCTCGCGGCCAACGACATCACAGTCATCGACCTGACCAAGATCAAGACCGGCGACCGGCTCCACCATTCCAAGTTCGCCGAGTCGCCGCAGATCGTGCAGCTGATCGGCGCGCGCCTGTCCGAGGGCCAGCAGCTGACCGACAGCCGCGTCGGCTTCGGCGACCAGATCGTCTCCGCCACGGCCGGCGTCGCCGCCGCCGCCGGCACGGCCGCTGGGCTGGCGATCTCGGCACCGGTGGCAATGGTCGACCAGAACACACGCGACCATTTCGGCGACCAGCTCGGCGCGCTCGCCCTGCCCGACGGCACGCTCGCCGGCGGCAAGCCGCCGGTGACGGACTGCGCGAAGGGGGCCAGGTCCAACGCCTGCCGGCGCTAGCACGGCCGTTGCCGCTTGTCGGGCCTGCCGCAACGGCCCTATTCTGGCGATGGCAGAACAACGGAGGTGGCAATGCCGAGCACCCGATCCGTCGAAGGTGGACCCAAGCGCCGCACCGCCCGCTTTCACCTCCTTGCCGGTCTGCTCGGAGCGGCAGGCGCCCTTGCCTTCTTGGCCGGCCCTGCGGCAGCTGCGGACTGCCGGGCCGCCGCGGCCCCTTCAATCGATTGGCAGGACTGCAACAAGAGCAACCTCATCCTGCGCGAGAGTCCGCTGGCCGGCGCCAATCTGGTCGGCACCGACCTCTCCTACAGCGACCTTCGCAACTCCGACCTGACCGGCGCCGACCTCGAGAAGGCGACGCTGACCCGCGCCTCGCTCGCCGGCTCGAAGGCCGACGGCGCGAAATTCCATCGCATCGAAGGCTACCGCACGCTCTTCAACGAGATATCGGCGACCGGCAGCTCATTCGCCAGCGCCGAGCTGCAGCGTGCCGACTTCACCGGCGCCAAGCTGGACGGCGCCAATTTCGAAAAGGCCGAGCTGGGCCGCGGCGTCTTCACCGGCGCCTCGATCGGCGGCGTCAAGTTCGCCTTCGCCAACCTGGCGCGCGCCAGGTTCGACGGTGCGACGTTCAGCAAGCCGCTGGAGCTGACCGGTGCGTTCCTGTTCCTGACGCGCCTCGACGGGCTGGATCTGTCGGCCTCTACCGGCCTCCAGCAGGCGCAGATCGACCAGGCGTGCGGCGACGACAAGACCAAGCTTCCGCAGGGCCTGAAGCAGCCGGAGGGCTGGCCGTGCAGCCCCATGGAAGAGGACGAGTAGCCCGCGCTTTCCCCAGGGGCACACGTCATCGTCCGTTCGAGGCAAGTCCTCATGCACTTCAACGTCAGGTAGCATGAAGGTCTACCTCGTTTTGGGGCTATCGAGGCGAGTAACGAATTAGTAACCATCCGTAGACAGCGCGGCACGTTGTCCCTAGAGTGCGCGCAAGTCCTGGGCACCGCTCCAGATCACTATCAAAACACTGTCGCCGGACGACCTGGGTGAGGTTCCAGGGGCTGGTGACTTGTGGGGGATGCTATGTCGCCCTGGCGTATCGCGTTTCTGGCCTGTGCGACCCTGTTGGCATGGTCGGCGCCCTCGCGCGGCGCCGAGGCGGTCGGCGAGGCCGTGCTGATCAAGACGGACGTGACCGGCAGCAGCGGCCCCATCGCCGTCAAGGAGGCCGTCCATCGCGACGAGCGCATCCGCACCTCCAAGGACGGGCTCGGCCAATTCGTGTTCCGCGACGGCAGCAAGCTGGCCGTCGGCTGGGGATCGTCGGTGGTCATCGACCAGTATGTCTTCGACGATTCCAATTCGGTGAAGAAGCTGACGGTCAATGCCGCCAAGGGCACCTTCCGCTGGATCAGCGGCAAATCGAAATCGTCGGCCTATGAGATCGTGACGCCTGCCGGCACGATCGGCGTTCGCGGCACCGTCTTCGACTTCTACGTCAACCCGAATGGCACGACGGCGATGGTGCTGCTGAGCGGTGCCGCCAGCTTCTGCGGCAGCAACGGCTGCAAGCAGCTGACCAAGAAGTGCGATTGCGTGGTCGGCACGCCGCGCGGCGGCGTCAGCGAGCCGACCCGCGTCAGCCGGGCGACGCTCGCCTCGCTCGGCGACCAGCGAGCGCTCTCCTTCCTGACCGGCAACCAGCAGGTCTCCGTCGGCTTCGGCCGTCTCGGGCCGGGCTGCGGCCTGCGAGCGGCCTCCTTGTCGGGCGATCCCAACCGTGAGCAGCGGCCAGCCAGGCGGTCGGCGCCCGATGCGCCGGCACCGCCGGCTCCGCAGGCCCCGAGCCCGCGCGCCGCCGATCCGGAACCGTCGGCGCCGACACCGGATACGCCGAGCCCGCCGGACAAGCCGGACCGGCCGGACAAGCCGGACAAGCCGGATCATCATCACCACCATCACGACAAGCCGCATGGCCACCACGGCTGGGGTGACGGGCACGACGACGGCGACGGCAAGAAGGGAAGCTGGGGCGGCGGTAACCGCGAAGGCAAGGGCGGCCGGAACGGCAAGCACGGATAGGGGCAGTTCTCTCTAGGCTGAGATCGCCTCTGCGCCGCGCGGCTCTGCCTGCGCGGGCTTGGCCGGCACAGCGGGGCTGACGGCGAAATGGTCGGCGCGGCGCGAGATCCGTCCGTAGAACTCCTGCAGCGCCGGCGTTAGCGGCTGGGCCTGAGCCTTGGCGAGGTTGACGAGCTTGCGCAGGCCGGGTGAGCGCGTCTGCATCACCTCGACCAGCCTCTGGTGGGTTGCCCTGAGCTCGGCAAAGGCCGGCGAACTGGCCACCGTCTCGTCGCCGACGACCGCAAAACCCTGGTTCCGCCCCTTGCGGCCGCGCAGCTCCAGGGCTCCGGCGTCGAGCAGGGCATAGCCGGGCAGCGCCGCTGCCGTCCTGTCCGAGACCAGGATGTCGAAGCCGACCACCTTGCAGCAGGTCTCGATGCGCGCCGCGACGTTCACCGCGTCGCCTACCGCCGAATAGTTGAAGCGCGCCTCCGATCCCATGTTGCCCACGCAGGCCACGCCGGTGTGGATGCCGACGCCGATGCTGACGCGGCTGCCGGGACCGAAGCCGAAGGCGTCGCGCTGATTGAGCTCCGTCATGGTTTGGCGCATCGCCAGCGCCGCCCGCACCGCCTTCACTTCGTGGTCGGCAACGTCGACCGGCGCGTTCCAGAAGGCCATGATGGAATCGCCGATGAACTTGTCGAGCGTGCCCTCGTGGTCGGTCACGTGGCGGCTGAGCGCGTCCAGCAGCGTGTTCAGGAAGCCGACGACGGCGGTCGGCGAAAGGCTCTCGCTGATCTCGGTGAAGTTGCGCACGTCGACGAACATCACCGTCAGCTCGCGATCGTCGCCGCCGAGCCGCAGCGCGTCGCGATTGTTCTCGATGCGGTGCAGCAGCGAGGGCGACAGATACTGGCCGAAGGCGCGGCGGATCTGCCGCCGCTCGCGGTCGGTGACCAGGAAGCGGAACGACGTCGCCGCAAAATGCGTGATCGAGCCGGCCAGGATCGGAGCCAGCGGATCGAACAGCAGGCCATAGATGGCGAAGGCGAACCAGGACGCCACCAGAGCCAGCCCGGTCAGCGCCAGCCCGCAGAAGAGCGCGATGGCCGGGCTGACGAAGAAGGTGAGGAGCACCAGCAGCGTGCCGAGCAGCGCGATCGCCAGGATCTCCAGGCCGTCCGCCCAGTCGGGCCGCGACAGGAACCGGCCGGACAGGATCTGCTCGACCGTTTGTGCATGCAGCGACACGCCGGGCACGTTCTCGCCCAGCGCGGTGGTGCGGATGTCCTGCAGGCCGGCGGCCGAGGTGCCGACGAAGACGATGCTGCCCGCCAGCGCCGCGCGCGCTTCGGCCGACGGGCCGCCGGGACCGATGAGCTTGCCGGCCGACACGTAGCGCTCGGGTCGGTTGCGGCCGACATAGAGCCAGAGCTCGCCGGCCGAGGTGACCGGCACCACGAACTCGCCGATCTTCACCGCCGTCATGATGCCCGCCTGGTCCGGGGCGCCGGAGACCAGGTAGGTGGAAGCGCCCTGCGCCACGCGCAGCGCCTCGATGGCGAGATTGGGATAGAGCTGCTCGCCGTCGCTGAGGAACAGCGGCACGGTCCGCACCACGGCCAGCGAGCGGCCCGGATTGAGGCTGATGTGGCCGAGACCGGCCGCCGCAGCTTCCAGCTCCGGCAGCAGCGGCGTCGTCGAGGTCAGCCGCGGCGGCGCGGCGATCGGGCTTTCGCCGGTATAGGCAATGCCGGCCTTGACCGGCGGCAGGTGGTGGCCATTGTTGGAAAGGCCGAAGCCGAGCACCACCGGCCGCTCGGCGATCGAGCGCGCCAGGATGGCGTCGTTGTCGGGCAGCGTCGCTGCCGCCTTCGGTTCGATGCCGGGCACGTTGGCCACCACGTTGCGCGGCGACAGGCGGTCGGGCTCGGCGAAAATGAAGTCGAAGGCAATCGCCGCGGCCCCCGCATCGGCGACGGCGTCGATCAGCTGCGCCACGCGGTCGCGCGGCCACGGCCACTGGCCGAACTCGGCGAGCGACTGCTCGTCGATGTCGACGACGCGCACCGGCATCGCCTCGTAGGGACGCGGCGAAAGCCGCTGGTACTCGTCGAAGGTCGCCTCGCGTGCCAGCCGCAGCGCCGACGGATCGCTTGCCCTGAGCCAGGTCAGCGCGGCGACCAGCGACAGGCCGAGGATGACGCCGATCTTCTGGGCGCGTGTCATAAAGGGCGAGAACCTCGAGAGGCCAGGGTGGGCGGAGGCGACCTTAGCAAGGCTGGTCGGCAAACGCGATGCATCCGTCCGATGGGGGCGAAGCGCCGCTCCAAGAGGGGCGAAGCGGCGCTTGAAGGGGGGCGAAGCGGCTCCCGACGGGCGCGACGCGCCACGGCGCGCGCCTGACGCCTCCATCCCCGTTAACCCCGCTTTCCACAGGCGCCGCGGCATTGGCAGCGCACCCCCGGCAATGTAGGTTGAAGTCATCTCAAGACCTGATGGTGCTCCGGTTGGTCGGGAGCGGAAATTCAGGAACCATCTTGAGGCCCGCACTGGGCTGACGGCGCCCGCTTCGGCGAGCGTAGTCCGGCTCGGAGACCGGCGGGGCCACCCGAAGCGGTTGCAAACGCTCACGGTGCGCCGATGCTGCCATGAAGGCCGGTCAAGACCTTCGATGGTGCGCTGGTGTCGTCCTCCGGGATGCGGCGGCGCGGCTGGGAAAGTGATGGATCCTTGCGGGTGCTCATGGACCTGGCCGTCAAATTCAGGGCTACGGGCTCGGTGCCTCGGCATCGGCGTCTTGCGGACCCTGGCTTGACAGGGAGGCGCTGGGAGAAATCCCGGCGCTTTCTCCTTTCTGGCGCCTGTGCCGCCCTCCTCCCTCGCTTTGCTCTCGAAAGCCTTGAGTTCCCTTGAAATGCCTGTTCCATTGGCATCGAGATTGCGGGCTTCCGCTCAACTTTGCGCTTGACGGCTCCTGCGATTGGTGGAATGAATATTCCACCGCTAGGCAAAACGGCATATTTGTTTCATTTTTGGGACCGAGACTGCGGTTAGGGAGGGCACGCCGGCTCGGCGTTGCCGAGGCCGCGGCAGCCGGCACCGCATCCGTTTTGCAAGAAGGGGTGGTTCGCAGGGATCGGGCCCGCCAGGGCTTCGACAGTGGAGGAGAAGAAGGATGAGGAAATATCTTTTGGGTGTCGCCTTTTCGGCGCTGCTGGTCGGACAGGCAGCCGCCGAGAATGTCGGCGTCTCGATGGCCAGGTTCGACGACAACTTCCTGACCGTGCTGCGCAACGGCATGATCGAATATGCCAAGACCCTCGACGGGGTCACGCTGCAGGTGGAGGACGCCGGGAACGACGTCGCCAAGCAGCTCGACCAGATCAACAATTTCGTGGCGTCCGGCGTCGCCGCGATCATCGTCAACCCGGTCGACACCTCGGCCACCAAGGCCATGTCGGATGCGGCCGCGGCGGCGGGCGTGCCGCTGGTCTACGTCAACCGCGAGCCGGTCAACGTCAACGAGCTGCCCGACAACCAGGCCTTCGTCGCCTCAGACGAGCGCGAGTCGGGGACCTTGGAGACCAAGGAGGTCTGCCGCCTGTTCAAGGAAGGCGGCAAGACCGAGGCGAACGTCTACGTGATCATGGGCGAGCTGTCGAACCAGGCGGCCCAGCAGCGCACCCAGGACATCCTCGACGTGATCGGCGGCAGCGAGTGCGGCGTGAAGGTCAACATCATCGACAAGCAGACGTCGAACTGGATGCGCGACGAGGCGCAGAACCTGATGACGAACTGGCTGTCGACGGGGACGGCCTTCGACGGCGTCATCGCCAACAATGACGAGAGCGCCATCGGCGCCATCCAGGCGATGAAGGCGGCCGGCCAGGACATGAAGACGATCGTCGTCGGCGGCGTCGACGCCACCCAGGACGCGCTGCAGGCGATGCAGGCCGGCGACCTCGACGTCACCGTGTTCCAGGACGCTGCCGGACAGGGCAAGGGATCGCTCGACGCGGCGCTCAAGCTCGCCAAGGGCGAGGCCGTCGACCAGAAGGTCTACATCCCCTTCCAGCTGGTGACGCCCGCCAACATGAAGGACTTCATGGCCAAGAACTGACCGGGCCAGGTCGGACCGAGCCGGCGCGCGTCGCCGGCTCGGACCCCAGCGCGACGGGCCGGTCCGCGCGCGCACGCCGAAGGAAGCCGAAAAAATGGCGCAGACAACTCATGGTATCGGTGGGCTGACTTCCGATTCGGCGAGACGGACGAGGCCGAACGAGCTCAACGTCTTCATCGGCCTGATCGTGATCGTCGCCGCGTTCGAAGCGCTCGGCTGGCTGCTGATCGGCGACTCCTTCCTGTTCAACACCCGCCCCAACGCCACGACCCTGTTCAACGAAGCGCGCCTGTCGATCATCATCCTGCAGGTATCGATCGTCGGCATCATCGCCATCGGCGTCACCCAGGTCATCATCTCCGGCGGCATCGACCTGAGCTCGGGCTCGGTCGTCGCCGCGACCGCGATGATCGCCATGAGCTTCGCGCAAGTGTCGATCGTCAACGGTCAACCGAATCCCAAGATGATGCTGCCGGAGGGCTGGCAGGATCTGCCGGTGCTTGTCCCGGTGCTCGTCGGCCTCGGCTGCGGGCTCGTCGCCGGCCTGATCAACGGCTCGCTGATCGCCTATACGAAGATCCCGCCCTTCATCGCCACGCTGGGCATGATGGTCACCGCCCGCGGCCTGGCCCGGTGGTGGTCGAAGGGCGAGCCGATCAGCTTCCCGACCGACAGCTACGCGGCAATCGGCAAGGGCATGATGCCGGTGTTCATCTTCATCGGCCTGGCGATCCTGTTCCATCTGGTGCTGCGATACACCGTCTACGGCAAGCACACCTACGCCATCGGCTCCAACGAGGCCGCCGCGCGCATGTCAGGGATCAAGGTCAACCGCCACAAGGTCATGGTGTACACGATCGCCGGCGTTTTGGCCTCGGTCGCCGCCATCGTGCTCTCGTCCAAGAACCTGACCGCCCAGGCCGGCATGGGCGTCATGTACGAGCTCGACGCCATCGCCATGACGGTGATCGGCGGGGTCAGCCTCTCCGGCGGGCGCGGCTCGATCGTCGGGACGGTGCTCGGCGCGCTGATCTTCGGCGTCATCATCTCCGGCTTCACCTTCCTGAAGCTCGACGCCTACTACCAGGAGATGGTCAAGGGTGTGATCATCGTCGGTGCAGTCGTGCTCGACCAGTGGCGGCAGCGCCGGGCTGCAGCGCGCGCCTAGGGAGAAATCATGCCAAGCGACATCCAGACCAACATCTCGGGCGACGATGTTCCTCATTCCGACGCCAGGCTCGGCAACGTCATCCTGAAGACCGAAGGCCTCACCAAGCACTATGGCGGCGTCCACGCTCTGGTCGACTGCAATTTCGAGATGCGCAGGGGCGAGCATGTCGCGATCATGGGCGACAACGGGGCGGGCAAATCGACCTTCGTGCGCCAGATCACCGCGGTGGAGAAGCGGACCTCCGGCAAGATCTGGTTCGATGGCGAGCTGGTCGAGTTCAATGGGCCGCTCGAGGCCCGCGAGGCCGGAATCGAGACGGTGTTCCAGACGCTGGCGCTCGCCGATCACCTGGACGTGCCGGACAACCTCTTCCTGGGCCGCGAGAAAATCAGGTTCAACCTGGGGCCATTCTCCATCCTCGACTACAAGGGCATGCGCGAGGCGACGATCGCCGGGCTGAAGAAGACCGGGGTGAAGATCCCCAATATCAGCAACACCATCCAGAACATGTCGGGCGGCCAGCGGCAGTGCGTCGCCATCGCCCGCACAGCCACCTTCCACTCCAAGCTCACCATCATGGACGAGCCGACGGCGGCGCTCGGCGTGCAGGAGACCGCGCAGGTCGAGAACATCATCCGCACGCTGAAGCAGGCCGGCGAGCCGCTGATCCTCATCAGCCACAACATGCGCCAGGTGATGGACCTGTGCGACCGCATCGTGGTCTGGCGGCGCGGACGCATCTGCGCCAACCTCAACAAGGAAGAGACCAACGGCCAGGAAGTTGTCGCCTACATCACCGGCGCCAAGACCCAGCCGGAATACGCCGACGCGGCGTGAGGTCGCTCCTGTCTTTCGTCATCCTTGACCCGAGGATCCATTCCGAAGTGCTCGACGAGCCTGCGAGGCTCGGCCGGCCGGGCTCCTTTCGTCCGCTGCCCCGGCGCGCGGCTCCCTTGGCATTCCGGCGAGCGGCTCTATTGTGGGCGTGGCCATCGTCCGGAGCCTCGAGGAGAACGCCATGCAGCCATCGGAGGCCAGCCCCGCCCGCACCCCGCGGTCGCCCCATGTGGTCATCGTGGGTGCCGGCTTCGGCGGGCTCGAAGTGGCCAAGCGGCTAGGCAAGGCCGGCATCGCCGTGACGGTGGTCGACCGTCACAACCATCATCTGTTCCAGCCGCTGCTCTACCAGGTCGCGACGGCGGCGCTGTCGGCGCCCGACATCGCCGAGCCCATCCGTCGCATCCTTCGCCGCCAGGAGTCGGTAGAGGTCGTGTTCGGCGAAGTGGTGGGCATCGATGCCGCCGCCAAGACCGTGCGCCTGTCCGACGGCCAGACCATCGGCTACGACCACCTCGTGCTGGCGGCCGGCGCTCGCAGCTCCTATTTCGGCCATGACGACTGGCCGCCCCACGCCCCCGGCCTCAAGACCATCGAGGATGCGCGGCGCATCCGCTCGCAGCTGCTGCTCGCCTTCGAGCGCGCCGAGCACGAGACCGACCCGGTCGAGCAGCGCCGCCTGATGACCATCGCCGTCATCGGCGGCGGCCCGACCGGCGTCGAGCTCGCCGGCTCGATCGCCGAGCTCAGCCGCTACACGTTGGCGCGCGACTTCCGCCACATCCACCCCGCGGACACCCGCATCATCCTGGTCGAAGCCGGCCCCCGCGTGCTGCCGACCTTCGCGCCCGAGCTTTCCGCCTATGCGCAGCGACGGCTGGACGCGCTCGGCGTCGTCACCGAGACGGGACGGCGCGTCGACCACCTCGGCAATGGCGAGCTGGGCATCGGCGGCGACCACATCCCCGTCGGCTTCGTGATCTGGGCAGCCGGCGTCGCCGCCTCGCGGCTCGCCGCCGAGCTCGGCGCGCCGCTCGATGCAGGCGGCCGCATCGTGGTGTCGCGGACGCTCGAGGTGCCGGGTTTTCCCGACGTCTATGCGCTGGGCGACATCGCGGCCTGCCCCGACGAAGAGGGCCGGCCGCTGCCCGGTCTGGCGCAGGTCGCCAAGCAGCAGGGCATCCATCTCGGTCGCGGCCTCGCCGCGCTGATCGGCACCGGCCGGCCGTTGGAGCCCTTCCGCTACAGAAGCCGCGGCAACACGGCCATCATCGGTCGCCATGCGGCCATCTTCGAGAACGGCCGGCTGAAGATCCGCGGCTGGTTCGCCTGGGTCGCCTGGGCGATCATCCACGTCTATCTGCTGGTCGGCTTCGAGCACCGGCTGCTGGTGTCGATCCAGTGGCTCTGGCGTTACCTGACGTATGAGAACGGCGCCCGCGTGATCGCCGCGGAGACGACGGACCAACGCCGCCCCTGACTGCGCTCAGTCCTTCAGCGTGATCCAGGTCGGGGCATGGTCGCTGGCGTTCTCCACGCCCCGCACCTCGCGGTCGACGCCGGCGCCGGTCAACCGCCGGGCGGCCTTGCGGCTCAACAGCAGATGGTCGAGCCGCAGCCCCGCATCGCGCGGCCAGCGGTTCCGCATATAGTCCCAGAAGGTGTAGACGGTGGCGTCCGGATGGCGCTTGCGGATGGCGTCGACCCAGCCCTGGTCGAGGAGCCGACCGAACACCTCGCGACTTTCCGGCTGCACCAGCGCATTCTTGGCGTAGGAGCTGGTCGGATAGATGTCGCGCGGCTCCGGCACGATGTTGTAGTCGCCGGCGAGCACCGCCGGCACGTTCGCTTCGAAGAGCACCGCCGCATGGGCGATCAGCCGTTCGGACCAGGCGAGCTTGTAGGCGAATTTCGGCCCCGGCTGGGGATTGCCGTTGGGCGCATAGAGCGAGGCGATCAGCACGCCGCCCACCGCCCCCTCGATGTAGCGCGCCTGGCTGTCGGCCTCGTCGCCGGGTAACGCATCGCGCGTCAGCACCGGGCTGGCACCGCGGGCCAGGATGGCGACGCCGTTCCAGGTGGGCTGGCCGCGCCAGACGGCGCCGTAGCCGGCCTTCTCCAGCGCCGTGCGGGGGAAATCGCCCTGCCGTGCCTTCAGCTCCTGCAGGCAGACCACGTCGGGCTTCGCCGCGGCGAGCCAGGCGGTGAGGTTGGCGAGGCGCTTGTTGACATTGTTGATGTTGAAGGTGGCGATCTTCATGGAAGCGTCAGGCGGCAGCGAGCCCCGCCGCCCAACCCTTCACGCGTTCGGCGAGCGACTTCAAGTGGTCCGCAGCAGAGAAGCCGGAGACCTTCTTGCGCGGCTTGAGGTCGTGGTCGCCATCCTCCAGCCAGTAGAGCTCGATGCGCGGCGACAGCCGGTAGCTTGCCACCTCGTCGGGCGTGCCGAACTCGTCGCGCGTGCCCTGGCAGATCAGCGTCGGCGTCGAGAGCTCGGCGAGATGGGCCGTGCGCAGCTGCTTCGGCCTGCCGGGCGGATGGAACGGATAGCCGAGGCAGAGCAGGCCAGCGACAGCGCCCCTGGCATGGAGCGCGTCGGCGGCCATCGAGGCGACGCGCCCGCCCATCGACTTGCCGCCGACGACCAGAGGGCCGCGGGCCGCCAGCGCCGCCACCGCGGCCTCGTATTCGTGGATCAGCGTATCCGCCCGCGGCGGCGGCTTGCGGCCGGCCTCCGTGCGGCGGCTGGCCATGTAGCCGAACTCGAAGCGGGCGACGCGGAAGCCCGCTGCGGCAAGCGCTTTGGCGGTGGCCGTCATCGAGGCCGAATCCATCGGTGCGCCGGCCCCATGGGCGAAGAGGATCGTCAGCTCGGCGTCCTCCGGCCCGTCGAACAGGAAGGAAACGGCCATCAGCCGGCCGTGCGCTGGGCGAGCGCCAGATCGACGAACTGGATGCCGCGCGCCGCGCGCCTGGCCCAGTCGGACGTCTGGTCGAGCTCCAGGTAGCGCACCCACCAGCGCCGCGCCTCCGGCAGGTCGCCTTCCTCATAGCAAAGGCGGGCCAGATTGTAGACGGCATCGGCATAGCCGGGGTCGATCGAAAGCGCCTGCCGCAGGTGACGGAGCGCCGCGTCGGGCTGCCCCCGTTCGGCGGCGAGGCCGGCAAAATTGAACCATGCCTCGGCAAAGCCCGGATCGAGCTTCAACGCGCGCTGGTAGTCGTGCGCCGCCTCGTCCAGCCGGCCGTCGGCGCGCAGGCAGTTGGCGCGGTTGAATGCGGCGACGGAGTCCGCCGGGTCGGCGGCCAGGCACCGCTGGTAGAGCGCGGCCGCCTCCGCGTGGCGCCCCGCCGCCTCGTAGGCCTCGGCGAGCGCGAAGTGCTCCTCGGCCTCGAAGGCCTCGGCGCGCTCTATGGGCAAGAGCATCTGGCCATCCAGCTGGCAGACCGTGTCGCCCAGCCGGGCCAGGATCTCCGCCTCGCCCTCGACATGCAGCGACAGCGCCGTCAGCGAGGTGACCTCGCCCGACCGGTGGACCGACCGCGCGATCGCCAGCCAGCCGGCACCGCCGGCGATGAGCCCGGCATATTTCCTGGCCAGGATGAGATCGCGGAAGCCGAATGGCGGGCCGGCATGTTCGAAGCAGTCGAACAGGGACAGCAGCGCGAGATCCCGCTCGTCGAGCCGCGCCTGCTCGATCAGCGCCTCGGCCGGCAGGTCGCCGGCGGCCGCCGGCTGCTTGACGCCGAGCAGACGGAGGAAGGCATTCTCGCTGAGCAAAGCGCGCCCGGCGGCGCGCGCGGCCTCGACCTTGGCGCAAATCTCGGCCTCGCCGGCCCGCTCCAGCAGGCGTCGGCCGAACACGGCATGCGTCGTGCGCCGGGCCGCGCCTCGCCTTAGCTGGCCGCCCTGCCGCTCGACCTCGCGGGCGGCGAGCCGCCGCGGGAAGGCGGCGAGCGCCCCGACGATGCCGAACGTCTTGCCGGCCGCCGACATCAGGCTTTCTTCTTGGCTCGCGGCTTGGCGACGGGGGCGGCGGAGGTCACGGCGGCCGCCTCGCCGGCCTTGCTCTTGCTCTTGGCAGGCGGCTTCGCCTGGGTCAGGCTCGCCTTCAGCGCATCCATCAGATTGACCACGTTGCCGCGCTCGGGCGCCGCCGCGATGATCGGCTTGTGGCCCTTCAGCTTCTGCTTGATCATCTGCATCAGCGCGTTCTCGTAGCGGTCCTCGTAGTTCTTCGGGTCGAAAGTGGTGGACTTCTGCTCGATGAGCTTCTCGGCCAGCTGCAGCATCTCCGGGTCGGGGTTGCCGGCGGCGATGCCGCCGAAATACTCGGCGGTGCTGCGCACCTCGTTGGGGTTGCGCAGCGTCGAGACGAACATGCCGTTCTCCCGCGCGCCGATCGTCACCACCCGCTCGCGCGAGGACAGCACGACGCGGGCGATCGCCAGCCGCCCGGCGCGCCGCATCGCCTCGCGCAGCACGATGAATGTTTCCTCGGCCATGGCGCCGTCGGGCGCCAGATAATAGGGCGCGTCGCGATAGACGACGTCGACCGCGTCCTCGTCGACAAAGGCCTCGATGTTCAGCGTGTGGCTGGATTCGATGCGCACCGCCTCCAGGTCGGTGTCGTCGATGATGACGTATTGCTTCGGCTCGTATTCGTAGCCGCGCACCAGATCGGACCGTTCGACCAACCCGCGCTCGGGGTCGACGGGCTTCATGTTGATGCGGTTGTGGGTGTCCTTGTGCAGCTGGTTGAAGCTGATCCGCTCGCTGGCGCTGGTCGCCGGGAACAGCTTCACAGGGCAGCTCACGAGGCTCAGTTTGAGATACCCTTTCCAGCTTGCTCTGGGGGCCATCTGACGTCTCCTGTGCAACCCGCTACTTCGGCGCCCGGGACGTTAGGGGCAGCTCCCGGGAAAATTCATTAATGGTTGCCCAGGCATCTCCAGACATGGTTAACAGACCGGGCAGCGAAGAATAGTTCAAATCCTCCGGAGCGTCGATGGACTGCAGGTCATCCCACGTCAGAGGGGTGGACGCCGGCAGGTTTGTTCGAGTTCTGAGAGAGTATGGAGCGGCCCATGTTGCGCTTCTGGCATTGCGGTGAAAGTCGACGAAGATGCGCCGCTTGCGGTTTCCCTTCCCCATCGTGGTGGTGAAGGTCTGCGGCTGGTCGGCGGCGATCGCCGAGGCGATGCGGCTGGTCGCCTGGTGGATCTCCTTCCAGCCGAGGCGCGGCACGATCGGCACCACGACATGCAGCCCCTTGCCGCCGGACGTCTTGACGAAGGGCACCAGGCCCATCGCCTCGACCATGCCGCGGACATGGACGGCCGCCTCGACGATCTCGCACCAGGCGATGCCCTCGCCGGGATCGAGGTCGAAGACGATGCGGTCGGCCTTGTCCGGCCGCTTGCGCAGCGAGCCCCAATTGTGGAACTCGACGACGCCGAACTGCGCCAGCGCCAGATAGCCCTTGGCATCCTCGACGGCGAGATAGCTCTTCTCCTCGCCCTCGGAGCCGCGGCTCTCGAATGTGGCGACCGAGGCCGGCATGCCGGTGAAGGCGTGGCGCTGGAAGAAGCAATCCTGGATGCGTCCGCTGGGGCAGCGCACCAGGGAGACCGGGCGTCCGAGGATGTGCGGCAGCATGAAGTCGCCGACCAGCGCGTAGTAGACCGCGATGTCGAGCTTCGTCGGCCCCGCTTTGCCGAACAGCCGGCGGGTCGGGTTGGTGACCCACACTGCGGCGAGGTCGGCGTCGGAGATCAGCCGGGTGCGCTCCGGCGCGTCGGGCCCATGGCCGGCCATCTCCGCCTCCCTGAGCCCCTTGTAGACGGCATGGCGGAGCAGCCCCTCGCCCGTCAGGTTGGAATAGTGGACATGCGCCGAAAGCACCGGGCGCACCCAGACCGCGCCCTTCGGCCCGCCTGGGAGCGGCGTCCCGCCCGGCGCCAGCGCCTCCAGCCGCGAAAGGAGCGCCGACAGCGTCGCGGCATCGAAGCCGCTGCCGCATTTGCCGCGGTAGACGAGCTCGCCATCCACCCACTCGCCGAGCGCCAGCGCCGCCAGCCCGCCCGCCGCCGCCGAAATGGTGTAGCCGGCGATGACGAAATCGCCGGTGCTGAGAGCCTTGGCCTTGATCCAGGTTCTGGAGCGTCCGGGCTGATAAAGAGCGTCGGCGCGCTTGGACACGATGCCCTCGAGCCCGAGCTCCGAGGCGCGCTCGTAGAGGCCGCCCGCCTCGCCGGCGATGTGGTCGCTGAACTGGATCGCCGAGCGTCCGCTGGCATGCCCGGCAAGCAGGCGAGCCAGCATCGCCTTGCGCTTCTCGAGCGGCACGGCGGTGAGGTCGAAGCCGTCGAGGTGGAGCAGGTCGAAGGCGTAGAAGACGAAGGCGTGGGCGTCACCCGCCGAAAGCGCCACCTGCAAGGCGCCGAACCGGCTTATCCCCTGCTGGTCGAGCACCACCACCTCGCCGTCGATGACCGCTTCCTTGCAGGGCAGGCTCGCGATGGCGCTTCCCAGAGCGCCGTAGCGTCGCGTCCAGTCGAGGCCGCTGCGCGTGATCAGCCGCGCGTCGCCGCCCGACACATGCGCCGTCGTGCGATAGCCGTCGAACTTGATCTCGTGCAGCCAGCCCGGTCCGCCCGGCGGCCGCTCGGCCGACGTGGCAAGCTGCGGCAGGAGCCGCGCCGGCAGCGGCGCTTTCACCGCGCCCGGCAGGGCGCCGGGTCGCAGCCTGGCGGAGCGGGCGGCCGGGCCGGGTGCCGGCGGCGCCACCAGCTCCTCGATGCGCCGCCCGCTCTTCACGCTTTCGGGACGCACCGCGAGGATGTCGGTCTTGGGGTCGGCGGCCCGGTCGCGTTCCTTGAACAGCAGCCAGTTCTGCTTGGTGTCGCGCGGCCTCGGCTTCAGCCTGGCCAGCATCCAGCCGCCCTTGAGCTTCTCGCCGGCCAGGCGGAACTTGAACGCCCCCTTGGCGAGGCTCGATCCCGCTTCCTCCATCGGCGCCCAGGTGCCGGTGTCCCAGACGATCATCGGGCCGCCGCCATACTCGCCGGCCGGGATGACGCCTTCGAAGTCTATATATTCGAGCGGATGATCCTCGGTCTGGACCGCCAGGCGCTTCTCCGCCGGGTTGAGCGACGGACCTTTGGGCACCGCCCAGCTCTTCAGGACGCCGTCCAGCTCAAGGCGCAGGTCATAGTGCTCGTTGGTGGCGGAGTGCTTGTGCACGACGAAGCGGTTGCCAGCGCCGGCCCCGCCGCCGCCCGCTGGTTCTGTCGTCTTGCCGAAGTCGCGCTTGCCCCGATAGGCCTTGAGCTTCCCACTCGCCATGAGCGCACGCTATGAGCCGAGGTGAAGCGGCGCAAGAGCCACACCCTCGATCGTCAATCTCGTCAGAGCTACGACAGCGATTGCGAACGAAAGGGAAACGAGGCTTCATGGGCGCATGAGCAACGTCGCCTCTGATTCGCCCGACATGCCGGCCTATCTCGGCCGGCTGAACGACGCGCAGCGGCTGGCGGTCGAGCATGGGGGCGGAGACGTGGCCGGGCCGCTCCTGATCATCGCCGGAGCCGGCTCGGGCAAGACCAACACGCTGGCGCACCGCGTCGCCCACCTCATCGTGCACGGCGCCGACCCGCGCCGCATCCTTTTGATGACGTTTTCGCGCCGGGCCGCCGTCGAGATGACGCGGCGCGTCGAGCGGATCGCCCGCGAGGTGCTGGGCGATCGGGGGGCGGCGCTGATCGAAGGCCTGACCTGGGCCGGCACCTTCCACGCGATCGGCGCCCGCCTGCTGCGCGACCAGGCGCTGGAGATCGGCCTCGACCCCGCTTTCACGATCCACGATCGCGAGGATTCGGCCGACCTCATGAACCTCGTCCGCCACCAGCGGGGCCTGTCGCGGACGGAGAGCCGCTTTCCCGCCAAGGCCACCTGCCTGGCCATCTATTCGCGCGCCGTGAACGCGCAGAAGCCGCTCTCCGAGGTCGTAGGCAGCCACTTTCCCTGGTGCGTCGGCTGGGTCGACGAGCTGAAGGCGCTGTTCGCGGCCTATGTGGAGGCCAAGCAGGCCCAGAACGTGCTCGATTACGACGACCTGCTGCTCTACTGGGCGCAGATGGCGGCAGAGCCGGAGATCGCGGCCGAGCTCGGCCAGCGCTTCGACCATGTGCTGGTCGACGAATACCAGGACACCAACCGGCTCCAGGAGACGATCCTCCTGTCGCTCAAGCCTGACGGCCGCGGGCTGACCGTAGTGGGCGACGACGCCCAGTCGATCTATGCCTTCCGGGCCGCCGAGGTGCGCAACATCCTCGACTTTCCCAGTCGGTTCGCGACCCCTGCCGAGGTCGCCACGCTGGACCGCAACTACCGTTCGACCGATGCCATTCTCGCCGCCGCCAACGCGGTGATCGGCGCCGCCCGCGAGCGTTTCACCAAGAATCTCTGGACCGAGCGACGCTCCGCAGCGCGGCCGGCCCTGGTGACGGTGCGCGACGAGGCCGGCCAGGCCCGCTATGTGTGCGACCGCGTGCTGGAGGAGCGCGAAGCCGGCACCGCGCTGAAGGAGCAGGCCGTGCTCTTCCGCACCTCCCACCACAGTGGCCCGCTCGAAGTGGAGCTGACGCGCCGCAACATTCCCTTCGTCAAGTTCGGCGGGCTGAAGTTCCTCGATTCGGCGCATGTGAAGGACGTCATGGCGGTGCTGCGCTTCGCCGAGAACGCGCGCGACCGGGTGGCGGGCTTCCGCGTGCTGCAGCTTTTGCAGGGCATCGGCCCCGGCGCGGCCGGGCGCCTGCTCGACGCAGCCGGCGAGGCGACCGACGTCGCCGGTGCGCTCGCCGCCGCCCAGGTGCCGGCCCGTGCCGCCGCGGGCTGGCCGCCTTTCGCCGACCTCTACAGGGAGCTGAGGCGGAAGGCTTCGGCATGGCCGGCCGAACTCGAGGCGGTGCGCCTCTGGTACGAGCCGATCCTGGATCGCCTCCACGAGGATGCCGCCATTCGACGCGCCGACCTGCTTCAGCTGGAGCAGATCGCGACGGGTTATGCCACGCGGGAGAAATTCCTCACCGACCTGACGCTCGACCCGCCTGACGCGACCAGCGACCGGGCCGGCCCGCCGCATCGCGACGAGGACTACCTGATCCTGTCGACCATCCATTCGGCGAAGGGCCAGGAGTGGAAGAACGTCTTCGTTCTCAACTGCGTGGACGGCTGCATTCCCTCAGACCTCGGCACCGGGACCAGCGAGGAGATCGAGGAAGAGCGCCGCCTGCTCTACGTGGCGATGACGCGCGCCAAGGACGGCCTGCACCTCGTGATGCCGCAGCGCTTCTACGTGCATGGCCAGGCGGCGCGCGGCGACAAGCACGTCTACGCGGCGCGCACCCGTTTCATCGAGGAGCGCATGCTCGGCACGTTCGAGCAAGTGGCATGGCCGGCCGCCGTGTCGTTCACCGGCCGGGCAGCCGAGCCGCAGCGGCGCGTCGACCTCAAGGGCAGGATGCTCGGCATGTGGCGCTGAGCGGGAACTCCGGATCTAGGGTTCCATGAAGGCGCGCGACATGGAGTCGGCGATCGGCTTCGTGATGTAGGCAAAAAAGGTCCGCTCGCGCGTCTGGATCATGACGTCGACCGGCATGCCGGGCGTCGGCGAGAAGCCCTTCACGCGGGCGAGCTCGCTCGCCGGCAGGTTGACTCGGGCGAGGTAGACCTCTCGCTTCTGGTCGCCGGTCGCGTCGGGCAGCGAGTCGGCCGACACGTAGAACACCTCGCCGTTGAGCACGGGTGTCGTGCGCTGGTTGAGGGCCGAGAGCCGGACCGTCGCCTTCTGGCCGATCCGCACATTGTCGATCTCCGTGCGCGGCACCTGCGTCTCGATGATCAGCGGAACGTCCGACGGCAGGATCTCCATGATGCTCTTGCCGCTCTCGATGACGCCGCCCGACGTATGGTAGAGCACGCGAACCACGGTGCCGTCGACCGGCGCCAGGATCGTCGCCCGGCGCAGCACGTTCTCGGCCTCAAGAGATTTCTCGCGCACCGAATCGAGTTCGGCCTCGGTGTTCTGCAGCTCGTCCAGCGCCGCCTGCTTGTAGGCGCTCCTCGTCTGGTCGACCTGGCGGTCCAGCTTCTTGATCTGCGAGCCGGTCTCCGAGACCTCGGCCCTCAGCCGGGCGAGCTGTCCTTCGGCGTCGGCGATGGCCCGCTCGATCGCCTTGATCTCCGTCTGGCGGAGCAGGCCCTTTTCGGCCAGCTGCTTCTTGCCGACATACTCTTCCTGAAGGAGCTGCAGCTGCCGCTGCATCGAGGATGCCTGCTCGTCATAGCCGTGGGAGCGGAACTCCAACGAACTGATGTTCTCGCTGATCAGCGCGATCTCGCTGTCGAGCTTGCTGTAAGAGGCTTCGAAGTTGAGGTCCTGACTGGCGATGATGGAGCCGACATCGGGGTCGAGCTTGTTGTCGAGGATGACCTTCGGATACTCGATGCGCGGCAGGCCCTCGGCCTCCGCCGACAGCCGCGCAACGATGCTTTCGAGCCTCAGGCGCCTGAGGAAGACCTGGCGTTCATTGACCCTTGCCGTGGTCTCGTCGAGGAGCACCAGCGGCTGGTTGACCTTCACATAGTCGCCTTCGTTGACCAGGATTTCCTTGATGATGCCGCCTTCCAGGTGCTGCACGATCTTGTTCTGGCCGGTCGCCACGAAGCTGCCCTGGGTGATGACGGCGGCCGCCAGCGGCGCGACGGCGCCCCACACTCCGAAGGCTCCGAAGCAGCCGAATACCAGCACAAGGCCGATGATGGTGTGCTTGCGGATCGAACGCGGGACGTCCGCGTACCATTCTATGCTGTTGGCGGGCGAAGCGACGACGGTCATGGCAATGGCTCCCGGTCAGGCCCGACCCAGCGCCATTTCGGGGCTTAGGCCGCGCTGCGCGAGCGCCGCGAGCACCTCCTGGCGTTGGCCGAACATGGACACGGTTCCGTTGGTAAGCAAAAGGATCTTGTCGACGCTGCGCAGCAGCGAAGGCCGCTGCGTGATGGTGATCACCGTGATCTTCTCGCGCTTGGCATGCTCCAGCGCCCGGGCGAGCGCGGCGTCGCCGGCGCTGTCCAGGTTGGAGTTGGGCTCGTCGAGCACCACCATGCGCGGGTTGCCGAAGAACGCGCGGGCCAGCGCGATGCGCTGCTTCTGGCCGCCCGAGAGCGGGGCACCGTCGCCCGCCACGAAGGTCTCGTAGCCCTGCGGGAAGGTGGCGATCATCTCGTGCACGTCGGCCAGCATAGCCGCCTGGTAGATTTCGGCGTCGGTCGCATCGTCCCGCATGCGGGCGATGTTGGCCTTGATCGAAGCCGGGAAGAGCTGCACGTCCTGCGGCAGGTAGCCGATATTCTCGCCGAACTGCCGCTGGTCCCAATTGCGCAAGTCCATCAGGTCGAGCCTGACATTGCCCGACGTCGGCAGGATCGAGCCGACCAGCATCTTGCCGAGCGTGGTCTTGCCGGCACCCGAATTGCCGATGATGGCGAGCGAATCGCCCGGCGCCAGCGAAAAGCTGATTCCGTTGAGAACGACGCGCTTGGTGCCCTGGGGCACGAAGAGCAGTCGCTCGACGTCCAGGCGCCCTTCCGGACGCGGCAGGTTCAGGCGCTCGAAGTTGAGCGGCGAATTGGTGAGCAGGTTGGAAATGCGCTGGTAGGCGGCCCGCGAATTGATGAACTGGTGCCAGCCCTCGATCGCACCTTCGACCGGCGCCAGTGCGCGACCGGCGATGATCGAAGCGGCAATGACCATGCCGCCGGTGAGCTCGCCCTCGATCGACAGGTAGGCGCCCCAGCCGAGCATCGCCACCTGCGTGAGCAGGCGCGCCGCCTTGGAGGTGGCGGCCGAGATGATGTTGCGGTCCTGCGCGATCACCTGCGCCTTGAGCGATCCCGCCGTGTCGCGCCCCCAGATGCGCACCGCCTCGGGGATCATCGCCAGAGCATTGATGATCTGCGAGTTGCGCGCCATCGAGTCGAGATGCAGGTTCGCCCGGCTGAGGGAGCTGTTCGCCTCGGCGAACGACTTGTGGGTCATCCGCTGGTTGATGACGGCGATGACCAAGAGCGCCAGCGCCGACGAAACGACGATGAAGCCGAGGTCCGGGTGGACCAGGAAGACCGCGACGATGAAGAGCGGCGCCAGCGGCGCGTCCAGGAAGGATAGCAGCGTGCCCGAAACCAGGAAGGAGCGGAGCTGCTGCAGGTCGCCCAGCGTCTGGTACTCGCGGCCGTTGCTGTGCAGGGATGCCCTCGCCGCCGCGCTGAGGATGGGTGCGCCGAGCTGGGCGGCCACCTCGACGGCGGTGCGCATCAGGATGAAGCGCCGGACCGCATCCACCACCGCCTGCAGCACGACGGCGCCGACGATGACGGCCGTCAGCATGAGCAGCGTGTCGAGCGACCGGCTGGTCAGCACACGGTCCGAAATCTGGAAGAGATAGACCGGGATCGCCAGCACCAGCACGTTGCTGGCCAGCGTGAACAGCATCACCACCGAAAGGTTGCGCTGGACGGCGCGCCGCCCCGCCTGAAGGTTGTCGGCGAGATTGATGGGGCCGAGGCGTTGGTGGAACTTCGGCGTCGAGCGGGTCGTCGGCTTCTTGTCGGCCGGCAGCTGCTGGTTCTGCAGGGCAGGCGCCGGCGCCTGCGCCTCGGCGCGGATCGGACCGCGATCGGCCTCGATCGTGCGCGTGGCTGCGACCGTCTGCTCCGCGCGATGCGCCGCTTCGTCGGCGGAGGTCGGTGCCGGCTGCCCGGCGAGATCGGGCTGCGGCAGCGCCTCGACCTGGGTCTCCGCGGCCGGTGCCGGCGCCGCCGCGGGTGCCGGCGCTGCGATCTCCTGCACCTGGGGGCGTTCCGGCTGAGCCTCTATGACGATCGGCCGCTGCGATTCGGGGACCGGCTGCGGCGCCGGTGCCTCCGCCGCCGATTCGGCATGTGCGGCCTCCGCCGGAGCTTCGGCAGCGGGCAGCTCGGTTGCGGGCTCTTCGGCGACCGGGACCTCGGCCACAGCCTCGATGGCGGCCGGGAGTGCCGCGTCTTCGTCGGGTGCCGCAAGCGCGGACGGTTCCTGTTCCACGTCCTCTGCGGCGGCCGCCTGCGCCTCGACGGCGAGCTTGTCGGCCTGGAATTCTTCCTCGATGGCCAGCTCCAGCTCGATCTCCGTCTCGAGCGTCTCGTCCTCGCTCGCCTCGTAGGCGTCGGCGCCCGCTCTTTCGGGCTCGGCCTCGGAGACGGACTGGACGATGGCCGCGTCTTCGAACGCTTCGTCGCCCGCCTCTTCGGCGTCGCGAACGGTTTCGAACTCTTGGTCGGCGTCGACGCCCTCAGCCTTGAGAGGCTCGCTCAGGCTGGCCGGCTCCGGCAGGGCCGGCGGCGCGTCGGGCGTCTCGAGCGAAGGTGCTGCGACGGTCGCCGTGCGGTCCCACTTGCCGGCGGCGCGGTTGAGCTCGTCGATGATGTTGTTCAGCGCCGCCAGCGACCGGTCGATCCGCGCCTGGGTCGCGAGCGGGTCCCGGCCGACCGGCTGCCCTCCGGCATCGGAACTGTCCGACGCCTGCTCGTCGTCAGGGTCGGCAAAGGGTCGCCAGGAATGTTCGCGGTCGTCCATTGATGATCCTTCTGGAAGGTCGCGTCACGACACCACTGACTGCATCGGATCGGTCGGGATGCAGTCGTGCGTCGTATGCATGTGGGTCGGATCGTCGACCTGGATCGGCGACAGGTCGTCGTCGGTCAGAAAGGCCACGGCCTCGTTGACCAGCTGGTCTGGGCTCTGCGTCCCGTATTGCGGGGTGTCGGACACCAGCTCGGCCTGGATGAGAATTTCGTCCGAATAGTGGTCGCCGCCCACATAGGTCTTGCCCTGGGTGTCGACGTCGATGATCTGCGCCACGTTGACCAGCGCATTGCTGCCCGTCGAGACGGTCCAGTCGGCCTCGGGAAAGGCCTGGCTCGTCGCATTCATCGCCAGCGCCACCTGGTCGGCGTCGCCGAGCACGTTGACCTGGCTGATGTACTGCAGGTCGATGACGTTGCCGGTGATGTAGAGGACCCGGATGCCGGCAAGTCCGGCGAACGCCGGATCGAGCAGCACGTCGAGCGGGATGTCTCGGCTGCCGGACGCGAAGTCTTCCGCCAGCTGCCGGTAGGCGTCGGGCAGCGCTTCGAAGCGGTCGGCGCCACCGATATTGGTGATGTTGGCTTCGTTCCACAGCAGGTTCCCGCTGGTCGACAGGCTGGCATTTCCCGTCGTCTCGAACCCGGAGACACCGGCGACGAAATCGTCGTCGAGCAGCACGTTCATCTGCTGGATGAAGTTGCCGTCGTAGAGGCTGCCGCCGACGATGATCAGATCGTAATAGAGGCCGAGGTCCTGCAGCGAGACGTCGTTGCCGAGGATGTTCTCGCCCGTGGTCACTGTCGTGTGTGAACCCGAGGCCGACAGGACATGGATGTCGTCGTCGGTGACGAAGCTGAACTGCTGGACCCAGTTCATGGTGATCAGGTCGCCATTGATCGTCGTGACGGCCCAGTTCTTGGGGAAGTCGCTGTCCGAAAGGGCCGGTGCCGCCGAATCCATGGCACCCGGGTCGATCCGGGTGAACATGGCGATGTTGAAGGAGCCGGTGACATCCTCGGCGTCGATCTTCCAGCCGTCGACCGACGCGCCGATGGCATCGACATCGCTCCAGACGTTGCTCTGGACGATCGCATTGATCTCGACGTGGTTGCCGACCGCCGCCATCACGGTGGAGGATAGCCAGCTGTTGTTGATGAAGGCGGTGTTCATCATGTTGTTGCCGCCCGCGTGGACCTCCACCGACACCGCGACCGAGACGCTGCTCTCGCTGGTCGTCAGCAAGGGCTCCGACGATCCAGCAGGCGAATTCTCCATCGAAGCGGCGCCGGCCGGCATGTGGTCTTCGAGCTTGGGTGCCTCGGCGACCCTTTCGCCGTTGACGAACGTGCCCTCGAGCATGTCCTCGCGCACGGCGAAGACGCCGTCGTCGCTGCCGTCGGCCTGCTCGGCGGCGGCCAGCGCTTTCAGCGTGTTGCCTGTGTCGACGATGAAGTCGGTCATCGCCTGTGCCGAGCCCGGCATGGCCGCGTCGATCGGCGAGAAAGGTGTGGCGCTGTCGAGCAACGAAGTAAGCGTCGCGCCGTGCCCTTCGATGGGCGTGAAGGTGAGCCCGTGGTCGCCGACCGAGACGAAGTCGCTGTCGTCCAGGATGTTGGTCTGACGGATCAGCTCGACGATGGAGCCGGGAGGCGTGATCTCATGGGCGATCCGCGA
>JBEVJK010000087.1:0-2671 GCA_040510195.1 Mesorhizobium sp.
CCGGTCAGGTCCTGGCAGACATCATCGGCTCCGGCTCGGTGCCGACGGTCCGGTTGACCGAGGTGTTCCGTCAGGCGGCGCAGAGCAAGATCATCATCAATGCCCACCGGATCAATCAGGGCCGGATGCCGGATCTGGCGAAGCCCGATGCCGAGACCGACTTCTATTTCGTCCCCGCGGCCGATCCCGAACAGGCCGTGAGCCGCATCGTGGAGCTAGTGCAGTCGCGGATTCCCAAGCGCTTCGGCCTGAACCCGATCCGCGACATTCAAGTGCTTTGCCCGATGAACCGGGGCGGCGTCGGTGCCCGATCGCTCAACATCGAGCTGCAAGCAGTGCTCAACCCATCGGGCGAAACGAAGGTGGAGCGCTTCGGCTGGACCTTCGCCCCGGGCGACAAAGTCATGCAGATCGAGAACGACTACGACAAGGAGGTCTACAACGGGGACATTGGCTATGTGGAAGGGGTGGACATCGACGAAGGGGAACTGACGACCAGCTTCGACGGGCGCACCGTCACCTACGGCCTCGGCGAACTCGACACGCTGGTCCCCGCCTATGCCGCCACCATTCACAAGAGCCAGGGCTCGGAGTATCCCGCCGTGGTCATTCCCGTCCTGACCCAGCACTACGCCATGCTCCAGCGCAACCTCCTCTACACCGGGGTCACGCGCGGAAAGCAGCTGGTGGTGCTCGTGGGTCAGCCAAGAGCCGTCGCCATCGCCGTCAAGAACGCTTCCGGTCGGAGGCGATGGTCGAAGCTCGACGAGTGGCTGGCGCCTGAACGCGCATGACGCCTTCGCCCCGACCCTCAATAGTGAAGACCGGATGATGATTTTGCCCAAGCCAATGTTTGTTGCGGGACCTGGCTGGCCCGAGAACCTGGCCAGCTGCTCCGGCAGTTTGCGCCAACGCCTTGTAAGTCAGGTTCGGCGCTAGGTGTGACACCAAGCTTCTCAGGACGACCTTCGCGGGCCTGGTCGATTTCGACCGCATCAACGTCGGCGAGACGCGCTTCCGCGTTGGCGCGTCAATGTCCGCACCGGCAACTCCGATAACACCACCCATCGCATCCGTCCATCCGTCCCAAGCATGTGATGGTGCGCGGCGCGCAGCCGCCCGGCTTTCCGCCCGTCGAAATTGGTCAAGTCCGAGATCTGCTGGATAAATCGGCAGGGATGCTTCGCGCTGAGGCGGGCGCCTGGGTTGCGATAGCGGCCTCGTACTCCTGATCCAGTTCCTGCCTGACGGCCGCCATTTGGCGGCGCTCGAAGTCGGTGAGCTTAATCGCTCGCCAACGCTCGGCGGCGCGGATCATGGCGCCGAACATCAGCTTGAGGACGGGCTTCTCGCCGAAGGCGTTGGGGATGATCTTGAGCCGCCGGCGCTCCTCGACGAACAGCCGCTCGAGGAGGTTCGTGGTTCTGATCGCGCGACGGTGGGTGATCGGCATACGCAGATGCGCGATGCAGGCCTCGAAGTCGTCCTCGAAGCAGGCCACGGCGCTCGGCAGTTCCCGCGCGTAGTCGGCGACGACGCCGGCGGCAAGGTCGCGGGCGATCGCCCGGCTCGGCGCCTGGTAGCAGGCCTGGACGCGCGCCTTGAGCTCGGGCCACTGGTCCTCGGGCGCCTTGGCGGCGAGATTGCGCATGCGGTGCGCCAGGCAACGCTGGCGAGCCGAGCGCGGAAAGCAGGTCTCGATCGCCTTGATGATCCCCGGCGCGCCGTCGGAGACGACGAGCAGCGGATCGCCGAGCCCGCGGGCGCGCATGTCCTGGAAGAAGGCGGTGACGGTCTCGGCGTCCTCCTTCGAACCGGCCATCAGGTGCAGCAGCACCCTGGCGCCGGTGGCGGTATGGCCCCAGGCGGCCATCACCGGCTCGCGCCGCTGGCCGGGGCGGATGCGCTCGGCGATGCCGTCGACGAAGAGATAGGCGATGTCGTACTCGCTCAGATCGCGGGTAGCGAACTCCTGATAGTCGGCCCAGAGCCGCTCGCCGAGCTCCGAGACCGCGGTGCGCGACAGGAGCAGCCGCCCGGTCTCGTCGCGGAAGGCGTCCTCGATGTCGCGCACCGACAGGCCGCGGGCCAGCAGCTCCACCGCCAGGTCCTCGAGCGCCTGGGTGCGGCCTTTGAGATGCTCGCGGATCTCGGAGCGATAAGGTTCGTCACGACCGGCGATCTGCGGCGCCGAGTATTCTACCAGGCCTTCCGCAGTCTTCAGCCGACCCGTGCGCACGCCGTTACGGTATCCGCTGCCCGGCTCCGCACCATGCTCGTAGTAGTCCCGCCCCAGCGCGTCCCGGTTCTCCGCCTCCAGCGTCTCCTCGACGATCAGCCGGGTCGCCAGCTTCACCAGCTCGGCCCGCCCGTCCGCCGACGAAAGGCGGCCCGCGATAAGGTCGGAAAGGCATTGGCGAGTGCGCATCGACGCCGGTACTCTCTGCGACATGGGGTGCCTCCTTGCTGCGCCGGCGGCAACCGGCGCGGGTCCACTCGGGTTCTCAGCGAGGATGCATCCCTCCCAGATTTTCCAGCAAGCTTAGGACTTCACCCGCCTTGACGCCTGGCCTTAGCCAGGTCCACTACCGTCTCCGTCGGTGACCCACATCCTTATCATCGCCGGTCGATCTCGATGCTGCCTGCCGCTTACAATCGAGGATCGTTGGAC
>JBEVJK010000088.1:0-3642 GCA_040510195.1 Mesorhizobium sp.
TGCCGGCCTTGCCGCCGCAGCTGCCGAACTGGACTTCCGACCAGAACTGTTCGGCACCGCCGTTCAGCGCACGCTCGGCGCCCTCAGCAAGGCTGCCCAGTACGGCTCGGAAGGCATGGACACGCTGACCAAAGCCACTGGCAAGACGCAGACCGAATGGCAAGCTCTGGTCAAGAACAGCCCGACTGAGGCGTTTCTGCAGTTCCTCGACGTGCTGAAACGGCTCAACGCCGACGGCCAGAACGTTTCCGGCTTCCTTGAGCAGTTCCAGCTGCAGGGCGAGGAGTCGATCAAGGGCTGACCAGCCTGATGGGACCGCTGACGCAGGGACCGGGACTGCTCGGCAATTTCGGCAGCTCGATCATGCAGATGCTGTCCAGCCTCGGCGGTGCAGGCGGTGGCGGCATCGGCGGCATCTTCTCGATGATCGGCGGGCTGTTCCACAAGGGCGGCGACGTCGGCTCGGGGCATCCAGCCTCGGGTTACCGAGCGCTGCCGGCGAGCGCCTGGCGCAACGCGGTGAAGCATCACAACGGCCTGAAGGGCGCGGAGTACCCGGCGATCCTCAAGCGCGGCGAGAAGGTGCTGACTGCCAACGACAACCGCCGCAACTCGAATGTGATCGCCGGCATGGCCGACCGCATCGAGAACCTGCAGCGGGCGAACAACCAGAACCCCAACCGGCGCTTCGGCCAGACCAGCGTCAGCCAGAACATCAATGTCTACGCCCAGGACGCCAACAGCTTCAGGAAGTCGGAAGGCCAGCTGATGGCCGACTCCTCGGTGAAGCTGCGGCGGATGGGCGGACGCAATTCGTAAGGAGAAGAAAATGGCACTGCTCCGCCCGAGGCTAAGTGGTGAACGTCTGACGTTTGGTACCCTGGAGGAATGCCGCTTTCGACCCCATTGCGGAAGTTCGCTTGTCCTCGGCTGAACTCACGCACATGACCCGTTGCAGTCGTTCCCGCCACACTGGCAGAACGACTGCTATGCGCCGCTTCTCGGTCATTCAGCCGGCCCCCTGCCGTCCTCCAGAAGCGGACCTCCTAGTGCCAACGCCAATGGCCATTTTCGGGCGCAGGACCAGCACGATCACTGTGCGCCAAACCAACTATGTTTTCAGCGGTGATCCACCAGAGCCTGGAGCGCAACAACCGGCTTCCGGGAGCCGGCACTGTCCCGGGCCGGCTCCGTCTTTTCTTGGAATCCTTCCTGCCCCGAATTGCCCAACATCTGAATGGATTGACTGCCTCGGGCATCCCGTCCTCCGCTGCCGACCTAGCGAGAGGAGCGGACGGGGAGCGCGAAAGGCGCAGAGAACACCCATCGTCGGCAATACGCCGGCCGGCTCCCTATGGACTCCTTCAGCGCGCCCTAATACAAAACCGCAGACCGGTCAGCTTGAGGGCATGTGATGACCGACTTGCGTGCAGCGCGCCGTCTCGCAGCGATCCTCGCGGCCGACGTCGTAGGCTACAGCCGTCTCATGGAGAACGATGAGCAAGGCACGCTGGCTGCGCTGAAGGCGCGCCGCAAGGACGTGTTGCAGCCGATCGTGCGCGAGCACAACGGCCGCGTCTTCAAGGTCAGCGGAGACGGCGTGCTCGTCGAATTTGCCAGCCCGACCGGCGCGGTCGAATGCGCCATCCGCCTGCAGGGCGCCATGGCGGCGAAGAACCGCGACGGCGCGCCGGCGCCCGAGATCGTGCTGCGCGTCGGCATCAACCTCGGCGACGTGTTGGTCGAGGGAAACGACCTCTACGGAGACGGCGTCAATGTCGCCGCGCGGCTGGAGGGGCTTGCCGAGCCGGGCGGAATCTGGATCTCGCGCAGCGTCTTCGAGCAGGTGCGGAGGAAACTCGACTGCGGCTTCGAGGAGCTCGGTCCGCAGCCGCTCAAGAACATGGCGGAGCCGGTGGAAGCCTATCGGGTTGAGATGCAGCCGAAACCGGCGGCGCGGTCCGAGCCGTTGCCGCCGCCGGCAAGGCCGTCGATCGCCGTGTTGCCCTTCGACAATCTGAGCGGCGACCCCGGCCAGCAGTATCTCTCCGACGGCATCACCGAGGACATCATCACCGAGCTCTCCCGTTTCAGGAGCCTGTCGGTGCTGGGCCGCCATTCCTCCTTCCACCTCGGTGGCAAGGGCCTCAACCCCGTGCAGGCCGCGCGCCAGCTGGGCGTCAACTTCGTGGTCGAAGGCAGCGTTCGCAAGGCCGGCGAGCGCATCCGCATCACCGCGCAGCTGCTCGATGCCGAAACCGCCAATCACATCTGGGCCGACCGCTACGACCGCGAGTCCGGCGACGTCTTCGCCGTGCAGGACGAGGTGGTCGGCGCGATCGTGGCGACGCTCGAAGGGCGGACGGTCGCGGCCGCGGCGGTGCATGCGCGCAAGCGGCCGACATCGAGCTGGACGGCCTACGACTTCTTCCTGAAGGGGCGCGAGCTTTGCGATACGTCCCTCGAAAGGGAAGCGACGCCCTATTTTGCCGAGGCGATCAAAATCGACAGCGACTTTGCGCTCGCCCACGCATGGCTGGCCATGGCGCTCCTCGGAACCTTTTGGTTCGACGGCGATGTGAGGAGACTTGAGGAAGCCTCGCGCGCCGCGCAAAGGGCGCTCGAGCTGGATAGCAACAATCCGAGCGTACATCATGCCAACGCCATGGTCATGTTGTGGCTTCGGCGGTGGGACCGCTCCAGCCAGCATTTCGATCGCGCCATCTCGCTCAACCCGATCGATACGCAGATCCGCGCCGACCGGGCGAACCTGATGCGCTATCAGGGGCAGTCCGAGGATGCGTTGGCTGCCATCGACGACGAGCTCCGCAGGAGCTCGTATCCGCCACGCTGGTTCTGGCGGGTGCGCGGCGGGATCCTGTTCGACCTCAGGAGGTATGGCGAGACGATCGAGGCCTACGGCAACATGCCGCAGAATGACCATTTCGCATTGGCCCAACTCGTGGCTGCACATGCCTATCTCGGCAACTCGGCCGCGGCTGCGGAGGCGCTTGCCAGGGCGCGGGAGCTGAGGCCGGACCTGTCGCTGGAGGCGGTCAAAACCGTCCTGCCCTACGTCCATCAGGAGCACATCGATCATCTGCTCGACGGTTTGAGGAAGGCGGGCCTGACGACGTGAGGCGCAGCGGCATGGGGTACGGTACGACAGAGGTTGGCAGCCGAACGGCGGCCAATCGCAATGTCATCTTCAAAGCTGCCGGTCCGCTCCCGGCCCCATTTCGGTCATTCGAGAGGATGCGCTCGAACGGCGGCTCGTGGCGCAACTGTCTCGTTCCGGCGCTTGGCGCGAACGACCTGTTTCTTACCCAGACCGGGCCTACGACGACGGTAGCAATCGTTAGATTTTCACCCACTAGTGCAATTGGCGCACCGCGCGTACCGCATTAAATGCAATTAATTGCAGAACCTTGCAGATCTTAGTATTTTGCCCGGCGTATGATGCACGCATCGGGACGACCAACTGGTGTTCAGAGACGTATCCGAACTAGCACTGTCTGCCGGCGATCCGCTCGCCCGTGCTCTCGGCGCGACCGGCAACGCCTCGTCCGTCTCGATCAAGAAATTCGACGAAGAGCAGCAGCTCGTCTACGGCGAGGTGTATGCCCCCGGTTTTCTCAGGGG
>JBEVJK010000089.1:0-7939 GCA_040510195.1 Mesorhizobium sp.
CCGCATCCGCGACGAGGCCGCCGGTCGGATCGGCGTTATGCGCGATGTCGGAGAGAAACTGGTGGCCGGTGCGCAACGCGTTGACGAGGCTGATCGGGGCAGCCCGGTTTCCTTCCACCGTGACATCGTCGGCCGTACCAGCGATGCCGTCCGCGCCCTTCATCACGACCATTGGAAGGCCGTTCGGCCCCTTGATGAAATTGCCATAGGCATCGGTCGCCAGCAGCGGGACGTTGTCGTAGTCCTTGTCAGTGAGGTTGATCCCGAGCAGGTCGCGCGCCTGCGCCTTGACGACCTTCCAGGTCGCCATGCCGCCAACCTCGTGATCGTCGGCGGTGCCGTACTTGCCGTCAGCCCCGAGTTCGCGGTTGGTGATCAGGTTGCCCGTTGCATGCGGCTTGCCGTCCGACCCCATCTCGTAGCCGCGCAGGAACACCTGGTGCGACGGATGCGAGGAGTAGGTCTGGTTCTGGTCGACGAACGGGGACGTCGTGTTCTGGTGCTCGATCGTATCGTCGGCGGTGCCGACAACACCGTCGGCGCCGGGGCCGGCGAAAGTCGTGGCCCGCGTCAGCACCATGAAATTGGTCTGCGGGCTCGCCGGATTGTACAGCGGATCGTCTGGCTCGAGCGGAATGAAGATGGTGCCGTTGCCGCCCTTGGTGACGAGGTCGAGCCCGTGGTCGAAGAACTGGCCGAAGAAGGTCATCCACGCGTTGAACGGCGCGGAAAGCCCGGCGTCGGGCGCCACGTTCTCGAAGAAGAAGACCTGGCGGTCATCCGACGTCCCGAACTGGCCATCGATGCCGGGGCTGGTGACGATGTGGACGCCGTCCTTCAACACGTCGTCGGCGGTATGAAGCGTGTGATCCGCGCCGGGATCATACGCCGCGGCATAGGCGACAGGATTGTTGGCGGTCTGGTCCACGATCAGGTTGGAGATCGTGCGCGGGTCACTGTCCGCCACGTTGCCGGGAGCGCCGTAATTGTTGTTGGTGACCACCCCACCCGGCCCGAGGTTGATCGAATCGCCATCGTTCTCGTTGCGGAACGACGAATCCGTGGCGCGCGGGAACAGGTTGTCGGCAGCGCCGAACTCGGTGTTGTCAACGCCGTTGATGTTGATCAGGTTGTTGAAGGAGCCGTCGACCGTCCGCAGCCCTGCGGCTGCGCGGACGTTGGGGACCAGCGACAGCAGGTCAGCGCCATCGGCATGCGCCTCTGCGATCTTGATCTGCTTGAGGATGAATTCGAGGTCCGACCGGATGAAGTGGATCCCCTCGCCACCGGCCGTCACATCGGGGCCGGTGGGCGCGGCAACCGTGGGCGGCGCATCGGGAACGTCGATCACGGGATCCGTCGGTGCCGAGAAGACGGTCTCCGGCACGCCATGCGCATCCATGTAAACGCCCTTGACGCGCAACGCGAGCCCGGCCAGATCCGGCGTCACACGGAACGTCGAGCCGTTGGCGCTCTGGAACGCCAGGTCGCCGCCGGGCAGGATGATGATGTCCTCGAACGCCCCCGAGCCGGGATCGCGCTCGACCTGCCAGATATAGGAGATCTGGCCCGTGACCTTTCCGTCCGGATTGGTCGCGCTCACATTGTCGAAGTCGGAAATATCGGTACTAGAGACCCTCAGAAGTTGCCCCTCGGTGGGCGATGTCTCGAGATCATTCGTCGCGGCATCATGGATGGTGAGCGTTCCGAACGGATCTACGTTGAGGTCGGGTCTGAGATTGAGCGTCAAGTCGGAAAACTGGAGCCGCTCGATATGCGTGAGCCGGTCGCTGCCGTCCCGGCCGGCAATCGTATCTGTCACCGTGATGATATCGTCATTGAAATCGTCGAGCGTGCCGTTGTCGTTGATGGTCAGTGCGTAGTCGTTCACACTCCCGGAGAACACCGCGGTATCGAATCCGAACCCGCCATCCCTGATCTCGCGCACCGCGACGAGCTGGCCGGGGTTGTAGGTCCCGTTCAGCATCAGGCTGAACATGTCGGTCATGCTGTCATAGGACGCGATCTCGGCACCGGTCCCGTCGGCATTCGCTCTCACGCTGATGCGGACATTGAGATACTTGTCGCCGTCGATCAGGTCGTCGCCGCCGCGGCCTTCGATGATGTCGCCACCGCCGCCGCCGAGGATGATGTTGCCGGTGGCGAAGCCGGTTGCGCCGGCGCCGAGCAGCTCCTGCAGGCCATTGATCAGGCCGACATTGGTCAGCGCGCCGCCGGTGGCGCCGCCGTGGTTGAGGATCGTCACCGCGTCGACGTCATCGCCGCGCAGGATGTCGGTGAAGCTGGTGCCCGACAGGCCCTCGACCTCGGCGAAGCGGTCGAGGATCGAACTGGGTGACGCCGCGAACGGCAGCGCGATGTGGTCGCCGATTTCGCCGACGCCGCCGAAGATCGCCAGACTGAGATCCGCGGTGACGCCGAACGGATCGTTCTTGTAGGTGACCCAGTCGAAGCCGGACATGCCGTCCATCTTGTCCTGGGCGTCGCTGCCGACGAAGATGTCGTCGCCGCCCTCGCCGATCATTTCATCGAAGCCGCCGCCACCGACGAAGATGTCGTTGCCGATGACGTTATCGGCCAGGAACGGGGCGAAGTTGTCGCCGGGCGCGCCGTCCTGCGTGCCCCACTCGATCCAGTCGTCGCCCTCGTTGCCGGTCGGCGGCAGGCTGACTTTGGCGCTGTAGATGAAGTCGTCGCCCTGGCCGCCGAACGTGGTCGAGATATCCTCATAGGTGATGATGAAATCCTTGCCGTCGCCACCGAGGATGATGTTGCCGATGCCCCCCACGGCCATGTTGCCGGCGTGGATGACGTCGTTGCCGGCGCCGCCCTGCAGGACGTCGTCGCCGCCGATATCGGTGATGATGTCGTCGCCGTCGCCACCGAGAATGGTGTCGTTGCCGTAGCCACCTTCGAGCCGGTCGTTGCCGCCATCGCCATAGAGCGTGTCGTCGCCGTCGCCCGAGACGATGATGTCGTTTCCGGCGGTGCCGCCGAGCACGACATGATCAGCGCCCGTGTATTTCAGGTAGTTGGTGTCGGGTCCCGCCGTCGCGGGATTGTTGCGCACGACCAGGCCGAGCACCTCCTGCCCGAAGATGGTGGTGCCGCCGGTCGGATCGTCATGGCCGGTCGGCCCCAGCCCGGTGAATTGTTTCGACTGGTCAACCTCCAGAATCCAGGTCGGGGTACTGAAGATCGCGTCCGGAAGATGCGTGACGTCGGTGTTGGCCATCACCAGCTTGGCGAAGGAATTGGCCTCCAGCTCCGCGCCGAAATGCAGTCCCGCCGTGCGCGCCAGGTAGTAGAACCGGTCGCCGTTCTGCAGGCTCTCCATCTGGGTTTCGAACACGAAATTGAAGCTCGAACCGAGCAGGCCGCCGAACGGCATCTGCCGTTCCGCCAGGCCGCCGACCCAGAAATCGATCAGGTCGACGCCCGTGGTCGTGGCGCCGCTGGCAAGATTGGCGTAGGCGCCGGTGCCGTTCAGGAAGGCCAGCCTGTCGGCGTCGTTGGCGTGGAAGACTCGCTGCTGGGCCGTGCCTTCGTTGATGATCGCATCGCCGCCGAAGACGAGAGCCAGCGCGACCGCACGCTTCTCGACCAGCGTGTCGACGTCGGCCGCCGTCAGCGCGCCATGCGTGCCATAGGCCGCTATGAAGTTGACCAGCGATTCCGCATGCTTGAGATGCCCGAGGAAATCGACCCAGCTGACATATGGCTTGACGTTGGCATCACCCGACATGTGATAGAATTCGGCTCGCGCCGCGTTGAGCGACGGAATGCCGGTGTCGCGGCCGCGCGCGAGGTTGAGCACGGCGAGATCGAGCGGCGTACCCAGAAGGTTGTTGCGCAGCGCCTCGGTGACGAACTCGTCGATCTCGTTGCCGACGGTGCGTGTGACGCCACGCACGATGGCGCTGGTCGCCTGCTCGGGCGTCAGGCCGCTGTCGGCATAGGCCAGCGGGTTCAGGAACGCCGCGATCAGGCCGAGCTGCTGGTCGGGATCGGCGGAGTTCGGATCGCCAACGACGTTGAAATCGGCGTCGAGACGATCGACCGTCTCGGTCAGCATCGAATGGCCGAAACGGTAAACGGTGTGCGCAAACTCGGCGAGGATCGCCGGATTGATCGTGGTATCGTAGCCATTGGGCGCCAGGAATTCGTCGACGTTGGGCTGGATGGTACGCGCGAACTCCTCGAAGACGAGATGCTGGTATTGCATCTCCGTGCCGAATCGCGCCGCCTGGAACAGCCGGTCGCCGTTCCACACCAGCGCATCGATCTGCGCCTGCGTCGTCGGCAGCGCAGCGATCGGGCTCAGCAGCCACTGGTTCAGGAAGGCGAGGTCGTGCGCCGCCAGCGCCACTTCCTTGGTATGCTCGACCAGCCGATTATGCTCGGCATGGAAGATGGCGTGGACCGCGGTCAGGCCGATGTTCTCGTTCACGCGGCCATCGCCGGCGATGTAATGCGCATCGAGCAGTTCGTTGTCGTATTCCAGATTCTGGCCGGTCTGCGGATTGGACGCGACGGCATTCCCGGCAATTTGGTCGGCATCCGCGACCAGATTGCCGCTCGCATTCACGACCGGCACGGCATTGTGCGCGACGTCGATCAGGAATTGATGACCGGTGCGAGCAGCGTTGGTGAGGTCGATTGGCGCCGCGGGATTTCCTTCGACCAGGAAATCGTCTGCCGTCCCCGCAATCCCGTCGGCTCCCTTCATCACCACCTGCGGATAGCCATGCGCTCCCGGAATGAAGTTGCCGTACGCATCGGTCGCGATCAGTGGAACGTCGTCGAAATCCTTGTCGGTGAGATTGATCCCGAGCACATCGCGCGCCTGCGCCTTCAGCACTCCCCAGGTCGACATGCCGCCGATCGGAACGTCGTCCGCCGTACCGAAGTGTCCGTCGGCGCCGAGACCACGATTGGTGAGCAGACCGCCCGTCGTGAACGGACGAATGACCTCATTGCCGTTTCCGGCAATGCCGTCGGGATCGACCGAGACCAGATGATATTCGCGCAGGAACACCTGATGCGACGGGTGCGACGAATAGGTCTGGTTCTGGTCGACGAACGGCGTCGTGGTGTTTTCCTGCTCGTGTATGTCGTCGCCCGTGCCCACGACGCCATCCGGGCCCGGATCGTTGGTCGCCCGCGTCAGCACCATGAAATTGGTCAGGCTCCCCGCGACATACAGCGGATCATCCGGCTGCAACGGAATGAAGATCGTGCCGCTGCCACCCTTGGTCACCAGATCGAGGCCATGGTCGAAAAACTGTCCGAAGAACGTGAACCAGGCGTTGAAGGGCGCGGACAGGCCGGCATCGGGCGTGACGTTCGGAATATAGAAGACCTCGACATCGTCAGCGGTGCCGAACTCGCCATCCAGGCCGGGGCTGGTAACCGTCGCAGCGCCGCCATTGGCCGCTGTCGCCGCGGGGTTATGTCCGGTCTGGTCAACGATCAGGTTTGAAATGATGCGCGGCTGCGAGTCGCCTACCGGACCTCCCGTCTGTGCGTAGGACGTCGTCGGAATAGCGGGGCTTCCCGGGCCGAAAAAGCCGGCCGGAAGTCCTTCGGCCACCCGGAACACCGGCGTCGTCAGCCGCGGAAACTCGGTGTCCGCCGCACCGAATTGCGTCTGATCGATGCCGGCGTTTTCGTTGAAGACAAGGTTGTTGTAGGAGCCATCGACGGTTCTGAGACCCCATGGAACCTGCACATTCGGCAGGACGTTCAGCAGGTTCTCTCCGTTTTGACCACCCTGCTCGGCGTACAGAATCTGAGCAAGGATAAATTCGAGGTCGGAGCGAATGAACTGAACAGCCATGGCAACCCCCCGTTTTAAATAATGAAAACTCTCCGTACAGCGAAGTTAATAGTCCAGTAAACACAATACCGGACCAACCTTGATCCCACTGTCACCCGTTGTCAAATCGAAAGGTGCCGGGCCGCGTAAAAACGACTTCATGCCGCAGCGTTTTGCCGAGGCGATGCGGGCTCGCCGATGGCAGCGCATCGAGGCGCGACCATTTCGCACAGTGGTTGCAATCGTCTTTCGTGATAACGAACCGGTTGTCCTCGGCTCACAGCCACTGATCTTTTCGTACAGTACATTGCGAGAGTGGTGTTTCAGCCGACCAAGCCGCCTCTGCTCCGCCACCTTTACAGGGGCCGTGCGAACGCAACTCTTTCCTGAGTGCATGGGACGGATCGAAATGTACACGCATCCTCAGCGACTAGGCAGCATCCTCACGAAGGAATTGCGCAATGAAGCAGGACGCTGGCTGCGCGAATTGCGGGAAAAACGCGGCCTCTCGCAACGTGACCTCGCCGCCAGGATAGGATCCAAGCACTACACCTTCATTTCCAGCCTGGAGGCCGGGCGCGGGCGGATTCCGCCGGACCGCTATCTGGCCTGGGCTGAAGCGCTGGACGTGGATCCGAAGGAGTTCGTCCATCGGCTGATGTCCTATTATGATCCCGTGACGTACGGCATCCTGTTCGGCGCGACGGTCGATCGAGCGCCGGCCGTCGCGACGCCGGCTTCGGTCGGCTCGACATGGCTCACAAGCGTGATGGAGACAGTGCAGCGCTCGATCCTGCCAGCATCGCGGCGCAATCTCCGCTACTCCCGCAAGGAGAGCTGAGAGACGCGCCCCGCATGATCGCCATTCGCCGGCTGCTGGGCCGGCTTCCAGGTCGATGTGGCATGGACGGCAAGGCGATTCTCCGCATCCCACATCCGGGATTCCAGGAAGGCGATATTGCGGCCCCGTCGCATGAAGCGGGCTTCGCACACCGCGTGGGGCGGCAGGACCGGGCGCATGTATTGCAACTTCATCTCGAGGGTCGCGCCGCCGGCGCCGAACGCGTGCTTCAGCAAATGGCCCATGGAAATATCCATCACCGTGGCGATGATCCCGCCATGCAGCGATCCCTGCGGATTGAACAGAAAGTCCCGCACGGGAAATGAGACGCGACAGGTCTCTTCCGGGTAGCTGATGTCGAGATCGAGCAGCCTTGCCAGGAAGAAAGTGCCGAAGCCCGGCTCATGTGTTGCAACGGCCTTCTCGAAAGCGCTCCGCACCGTGGTCTCGTCCATCTCGATTTCCAGTCCTGCTGTTACGTTCGCGACGACGACTTAAGCGTCCTTCGCATGATGTGATAGTATCAAACCCGGTTGATCTCATCGCGCCTTCGTCTAACTTGTTGAACGGATGACTTCGCGGTGGTCGCCGCTCAAGGGCGCGGACCTGGAACCCGCCGATCGAGATATCTGGTCAGCCAGGACGGTGGATAGTCAATTGACCGAGGCGCGCATGAAGGATCACGAGGGTGACGGCCTGACCGGCAAGGTCGCGATCGTCAGCGGTGGCGGGGCTGCGGGCGACGGCATCGGCAACGGCCGGGCTGCCGCGATCCTGCTGGCGCGCGCTGGCGCCAAAGTGATGGTGGCCGATCTCGATCCGGTGCTGGCAGGCCGTACCGTTGAAATGATCGAGGCCGAGGGTGGCGTTGCCGCGGCCATGGCCTGCGACGCCACCGTGGAGGCCGAGTGCAAGCGGCTGGTCGAGGCGGCCGTCGACCGCTGGGGCCGGCTCGACTTCCTCGACAACAATGTCGGCATCGGCAGCCGCGGCAGCGTCGTCGATGAGCAGGTGGAGGAATATCGGCGGGTGATGCAGGTCAATGTCGAGACCATGTTCCTGCTTTCCAAGCATGCCATTCCCGCCATGATCAGGACCGCCAAGGGCGGCGCGATCGTCAACATCTCGTCGATCTCGGCGCTGCGGCCGCGCGGCCTGACCACCTACACCACCTCCAAGGCGGCGGTGATCGGACTGACCCAGGCGATGGCGGTCGACCACGGCCGCGACAACATCCGGGTCAACTGCATCTGCCCGGG
>JBEVJK010000090.1:0-40078 GCA_040510195.1 Mesorhizobium sp.
TAGTTGATCGAATATTCGTTGCCCGGGTCGTAGGCGGCCGTGCGTTCGGAAATCACATCCCACATATTGGCAAGGTTCGGCAGTTTCGACTTGTCCAGTTTCTGGAACACCCCGGCCTGGATCTGCCGCGCCAGGAAGTGCGCGCTGGGCACCACCACGTCATAGCCGCTGCCGCCCGCCAACAGCTTCGTTTCCAGGATCTCGTTGGAATCGAAGACGTCGTAGACGACCTTGATCCCGGTTTCCTTGGTGAAGTCCGAGATGATCGACTCGTCGATGTAGTCGGACCAGTTGTAGACGTTGACAGTCCGTTCCTGCGCCTCCGCGACAAGCGTGGTCACGGCAAGCATGGCTGCCGATGCGACGGACAGCCGAAGCAGCGTACGGATCATGGTGTTCTCCTTTTCAAGTGCCCCACCCTGGCTCCTTTGCAGCGCCCGGCCAGGTTTCTCATAAAGTCAGCGTATTTTTGTTTTCCGGAGGCGACAAGCGTCAAATTGGGACGCGTGAGCGGCTTCAACCAGCCGAATCGCCCCTGCCCCAGCGTCAGGTCAGTTGGGCGAGGGCATGCCGATCGCCCCCGGCCGCGCCGGCTTGCGGAGGCGCCGGAACTCCAGCCCGATATGGACGAGCAGGGCAGTGAAGATGACGCTGCCGCCGACGACGGTGCGCGTCGAAGGCAGCTCGCCATGGATCAGCCATACCCAGATCGGCGCCAGCACGGTCTCCAGCGTGCCCAGGAGAGCGGCGAAGGCGGCCGGGATCAGCCGGGCGCCGGAGGCGAAGCAGGCCAGGCCGAGACCCAGATTGACGGCGCCGAAAGCGAACAGGAAGCCCATGTCGCGCGCCGAGACGGCAAGCGAGGTCGCCTGGGTGAGCGCCAGCAGCGCGGCAAGCAGGGCGGCCAGGCACGTCGCCGGCGTCATGCCGACATGGGAATAGCGGCGGGTGATGACCGTGGCGATCGAGAGCGACGTGGCGATGAGCAGCGCCAGCCCGTCGCCGATCGGCGAGACGCGGCCGGTGAAGGCGTCGGAGACCATGATGGCGACGCCCAGGATGACCGCTGCGATGGCGAGCCAGGTGGCGAAGCGGACCCGCTCGCGGAAGACCAGCCAGGCGATGAGCGCGGCGAACAGCGGCACGCCCGCCTGCAGCAGCAGGATGTTGGCGACGGTGGTGTGGGCGAGCGCCACGACGAAGGAGGTGGAGGCGGTGGCGAAGCAGACGGCGACGGCCAGCCCCGGCAGGCCCATGCCGCGGAAGGCCGCCCTGGTGCCGGCCGCCCCGTCGCGCCACAACAGGAAGCAGGACAGGAACGAGGCGGCCCAGAAGGCGCGCCAGAAGACCACGGTCCAGCTGTCGTCGGTGTCGAGGAAGCGGGCGATGGCGCCGCCGAAGCTCCATATCAGGGCCGACAGGAAGACCAGCAGGTAGCCGAGCCGCTCGTCGCGATGAGAGCGGCCGCTGGAACTCGTGGCGGCGGCGGATGCGTGTTCGGTCATGCTCGGCCCGGCACAGGCGGCGAAGCGGCACGCCTAGCGAAGTCGCGTCGGCCCCGCGTGGTCCAGTCGGCAGGCTCGCATTGGGGCACGGAGGGCACCTGCGCCGGACCGCTACTGGAAATCGAAGGCGCTGAGCCCGGTGACCATCTCGTCGAGGCCGAGCGGACGCGTCACCGGCGGCTCGGCGCGGGCCAGGCAGCCGACGCGCTCGCAGAGCCGGCAGGCCGGGCCGACCGGCGTCGGCCCCTGCCCGGCCACGCGGCCGCCGGGCGCCGGCCCGGGCAGCGCCGCGCCGTAGACGACCTCGTCGCGGAAGCCGATGTCGCAGCCGACGAGCAGCGCGGTGCGCCGCGGCCGCTCGGCGAAGGCGCCCTGCGGCCCTTCCAGCGTGCGGGCGAGCAGCAGGAACTCGGCGCCGTCCGGCATCTCGACCGGCTCGACCAGGATCTGGCCGGGATGGCCGAAAGCGGCGTGCACCGGCAGTTTGGGGCAGCCGCCGCCGAAGCGGCTTTGCGGAAAGCCCTGTGCGCCGGCCCGGCGGACGCGGTTGCCCGCCTGGTCGACCTCCATGAAGAAGAAGGGGATGCCGGCGCTGCCCGGGCGGGCAAGCATGGTCAGCCGGTTGGCGGCCTGCTCGAAGGAGACGCCGAAGCGCGCGCGCAGCACGTCGATGTCGTAGCGGGCGCGCTGGGCGGCGCCGAGAAACGCTGCGTAGGGCATCATCAGCGCATGGGCGGCGTAGCGGGCCAGCTCGAAGCGGGCCAGCCGCCGCCCCTCGTCGCTGGACAGGCCGAGCGCCTCGATCTCGGCCGGGATCGCCACGCGCATGCGCATCAGACAGGCCTCCATGGCGATCTCGCGCAGCTGATCGAAGGGCGACAGCCGCTCCGACAGGAACAGCCGCTGCGAGTGGCGATCGTAGCGGCGGCGCCAGTTCGGCATGGTGGCCACCGGCAGCACGCGCACCGCGATGCCGAACTCGCGCTTCAGCCACGCCTTGAGCGCGCCTGAGAGGTCGTCTCCCGGATCGAGGAGGGCGGTGAAGGCCTCGGCCTCCGCTTCGATCGCCGGAAAGTGGTTGGGGCGCCGGTCGAACGTCTCGCGCATCTCGTCGATCGGCAGCCGCGCCGCCGAGACCGACATTGCCCGCCCCTCGCGGGCCAGCAGTTCGGAGAGATCGGAGAGGCGTGCCGCCTGCTCGCGATAGGCGCGGTGCAGCTTGACCACCGCGGCGGCGGCGTTGGGAGCGGCCTCGGCAATTTCGATCAGCTCCTGGTCGCCCGGCAGCTCGCCGGCCAGCAACGGGTCGGCAAACACCTCGCGCAGCGCCGAGACGGCGCCGCCGGCCGATTGATGCAGGTCCTCCGGCTCGACCTTATAGACCGACGCCAGCCGGAGGATCAGCTGGACGGTCAGCGGACGCTGATTGCGCTCGATGAGGTTGAGATAGGAGGGCGAGATGCCAAGCCCCTCCGCCATCGCCGTCTGGGTCAGGCCCCTGGCGTTGCGAATGCGGCGGATGCGAGGCCCTGCGAAGATCTTCTGTTCGGCCATGTCGACAACTTTTACAGAATCGGCCCTGCCGTTAAGCATTGACACCATTTACAAATTTACAAGTGAGGCCAGTCAAAGACAAGACAGCGTGACCCGAATTTCGGCAGGGTTTCGTTGGTTTTTCTAGAGCTGCAGGCGCTGGATATGTAAATTCTGTGTTGAACGAAGCGGCTTCTTTGGCGCCGCCTGCTTGCAGATGGAGACGCAGATGACGGATTTTTACAACCTCGTTCCCTCGGCGCCCGAGGGCCGCTTCGACGGCATCGAGCGACCCTATTCGCCGACAGAAGCGAGGCAGCTGCGCGGCTCGGTGCAGATCCGCTACAGCCTGGCCGAGATGGGCGCCAACCGCCTGTGGAGCCTTCTGCACGAGGACGATTACGTCAACGCGTTGGGCGCCATGACCGGCAACCAGGCCATGCAGATGGTGCGGGCCGGGCTCAAGGCGATCTACCTTTCCGGCTGGCAGGTGGCGGCGGACGCCAACACTGCGTCGGCCATGTATCCGGACCAGTCGCTCTACCCGGCCAACGCGGCGCCGGAGCTGGCGCGCCGCATCAACCGGACCCTGCAGCGGGCCGACCAGATCGAGACTGCGGAGGGCAAGGGTCTCTCGGTGGAGACCTGGTTCGCGCCGATCGTCGCCGACGCCGAAGCCGGCTTCGGCGGCCCGCTCAATGCCTTCGAGATCATGAAGGCGTTCATCGAGGCTGGCGCGGCCGGGGTGCATTACGAAGACCAGCTGGCCTCGGAAAAGAAATGCGGCCATCTGGGCGGCAAGGTGCTCATTCCGACCGCGGCGCACATTCGAAACCTCGACGCGGCAAGGCTGGCGGCCGATGTCATGGGCGTGCCGACGCTGGTGATCGCGCGCACCGACGCGGAAGCGGCGACGCTGATCACCTCCGACATCGACGAGCGCGACAGGCCGTTCGTCGACACCGAGGCGGGGCGCACGGTGGAGGGCTTCCACCGGGTGAAGAACGGCCTCGAGCCGTGCATCGCGCGCGCCGTCGCCTACGCGCCGCACGCCGATCTCATCTGGTGCGAAACCTCCAAGCCCGACCTCGCCCAGGCGAAGCGGTTCGCCGAAGGGGTGCGGCGCCACCACCCCGACAAGCTGCTGGCCTACAATTGCTCGCCGTCCTTCAACTGGAAGAAAAACCTCGACGACGCCACCATCGCCCGTTTCCAGCGCGAGCTCGGTGCCATGGGCTACAAGTTCCAGTTCATCACGCTGGCCGGCTTCCACCAGCTCAATTTCGGCATGTTCGAGCTGGCACGCGGCTACCGCGACCGACAGATGGCGGCCTATTCGGAGCTGCAGGACGCCGAGTTCGCGGCCGAGGCCAACGGCTACACCGCCACCAAGCATCAACGCGAGGTGGGCACCGGCTACTTCGACGCGGTGTCGATGGCGATCAGCGGCGGACGCTCCTCGACCACGGCGATGCACGGCTCGACCGAGCACGCCCAGTTCAGGCCGGCGGCGGAATAGGGACGAGAAGCGCCACTTCGAAGATCAGGCAAAGGAGTCGACCGACATGCCACCCAGGACACGCGTCAAGGAACGGGCCGAAGAGCAGGCCTCCTCGATGAACAACGACCAGCAAGCGGCGATCCGCATCGTCGCCAACGACCTGCACCGCTTGAACCAGTCCGTCATGAAGGCGGTGGAAGCCGGCGTGTCGGTCGAACTGGTGCGCTCGGCCCGCCACCACGCCGGCGACGGCAACTGGGGCGACCTTTTGGTGCCGGTGATCGTTACCCAGGGCGGCGGCTGAGCAGGACCTGCCTGGACGCCGGAGGCCGGAAGCGCGCCGCTCGCGCTTCCGGCCCGCTTGCCTGCGTGGCGGCGCAGACAACCTAGGCGAGCAGGCACCCGTTTCGCTTTCAAGACGTTGCCGTTGAAGAGACTTTTCCTGTCTTGACAAGGCAGACTTTCGCTCGCTATCAAGGGTCGCTGCCTACAACCGGACATTGAGCTGGCGTTGCCGCAAGGGCGCCAGCTTCGGTTCCGGGATTCCAAACCGGAGAAGTGCTGACCCGATGCCTGAGGGGACGCGGTTATCGTCTGGTGCCTCCCACGTGCTGGTCGTCAGCAAGTCGCCGATCAGCCGCATCGTCGTGTCGGGCATCGTCGAGCGCGCCGGACTGAAGGCGGTGCCCGAGATGCCGGCGCTGGCGCCGGCGCGGCTGGGCGGCCTGGATCCGGAGCTGGTGATCGTCGACGTCGAAGGGGACTGTGACGACCTCTTGCTGGCGTTGCGCGACTATCGGCGCGCGTCGCCGGCCAACCTGCCGCGCGTGATCCTGCTGTCGCTTTCCACCGCCCAGACCGAAATGCTCAAGGCGGCGCATGTCGTCGACGCGGTGGTCACCAAGCCGATCACACCCGAGACCTTGCAGCCGGTGATCGACAGACTGGTCTTCGGGCACAGGGCCTGACGACGCGTTCTTGCAATGCGGCACCGGGGGGCGGCAAGGTCCTCGGCGACCGCGTGAATTCGTTGCGAAGCAGCCTCCCTCGCGACCGGGTTCCGCCCCTTTGCTTTTTGCATTTCTGCCCGTCTATACTCCGGCATCCGCAACCTTCTTCGGTGATTGATGCCTGCCGGTAAAAAGGACAGCCGACCCGCGAGCTCTCGGCGCGCGCGTCTTCCCGCCTTCGTCAAAACGCTCCGCGGTGTCAAACATTGGAAAGAGGTCGGGCCCTGGCTGGAGTGGCGGGGCATCGAAGATATCGAGTGCATCACGCCCGACCAGGCCGGGGTGGCGCGCGGCAAGATGATGCCGTCGAAGAAATTCACCTCCAACACCTCGCTGGCATTGCCCTCGGCGCCCTTCATGATGACCATCTCGGGCGACTATCCTGAGGACGGCAACGGCTTCTCCTACCCGGAGGACGACGGCGACCTGAAGCTCGTGCCCGACCTGTCGACGCTGTCGGTCGTGCCCTGGGAGGAGGATCCGACGGCGCAGGTGATCTGCGACCTCGTCCACCAGGACGGGCGCAGCGTGGAGTTCACGCCGCGCAACGTGCTCAAGCGCGTGCTCGCCGCCTATGCCGATCGCGGCTTGCGGCCGGTCGTGGCGCCCGAGATCGAGTTCTACCTGGTGCGCAAGAACCCCGACCCGGACTACCCCCTCACCCCGCCGGTCGGGCGCTCGGGCCGGCCGATCGGCGGCGGCGCCGGCTACTCGATCGCCGGCGTCAACGAGTTCGACGAGCTGATCGACGACATCTACCATTTCTCCGAGAGCCAGGGGCTGGAGATCGACACGCTGATCCATGAGGAGGGCGCCGGCCAGCTGGAGATCAATTTGCGCCATGGCGACCCGATCGAGCTCGCCGACCAGGTGTTCCTCTTCAAGCGGACCATCCGGGAGGCGGCGCTCAAGCACGAGACCTACGCCACGTTCATGGCCAAGCCAATCCAGGGACAGCCCGGCTCCGCCATGCACATCCACCAGTCGGTGCTGGAGCGAAAGACCGGCCGCAACGTGTTCGCCGCCGACGACGGCAGCGAGACGGAAGCCTTCTTCAACTTCATCGGCGGCATGCAGAAACACGTGCCCAACGCGCTGGTGATGTTTGCGCCCTACGTCAACTCCTACCGCCGGCTGACCCAGGCCGCCTCGGCGCCGGTCAACACAAAATGGGGCTACGACAACCGCACCACCGCCTTCCGGGTGCCGCGCTCCGACCCGAGCGCCCGGCGGGTGGAGAACCGGATCCCGTCCTCCGACGCCAACCCCTATCTCGCGCTCGCCGCCTCCCTGGCCTGCGGGCTGGCCGGCATGATCCACAAGTTGAAGCCCGACGCGCCGGTCGGCACGACGGTCAACGAGGACGAGATCGACCTGCCGCGCGGCCTGCTCGAGGCGGTCGATCTGTTCGAGGAGGACCGGGTGCTGAGGGAGCTGCTCGGCGAGTCCTTCGTCTCCACCTATGCGGCGATCAAGCGGGCGGAGTTCGAGACCTTCATGGAGGTGATCAGCCCGTGGGAGCGGGAGTACCTCCTGCTCAACGTGTGACGCGGCGGCCGACCTGTCCATGATCGACCAGAGCCCGATCTCGCCCGGCTATTCCTGGTACGAGGCGACCGTCGGGGAGCGCCCCCGCTACGAACGGCTGGAGGGCGACGCGGTGGCCGACGTGGCGATCGTGGGCGGCGGCTTCACCGGGCTCTCGGCGGCCGCCCACCTCGCCAAGTCGGGCGCCAACGTGGTGCTGGTCGAGGCGCACCGGTTCGGCGACGGGGCATCGGGCCGCAATGGCGGCCAGCTCGGCACCGGCCAGCGCGCCTGGGCGGAGGAGCTGGAGGCCGAGTATGGCTTCAGCCGGGCCAAGGCGCTGTTCGACCTTGCCGAGGAGGCCAAGCACCATCTGCTCGACTTCGCCGAGACGCACGGCATCGAGATCGACTACCGGCCGGGTCAGATGTCGGTGGCGCACAAAAAGCGCTACGTCGGCGAGTACAAGGCGCATGCCGAGATCATGGCTGCCCGCTACGGCTATCCGCACATCAGCTTCATGGACGCCGCCGAGACGGCCGAGCGGCTGGGATCGACGCACTATTTCGGCGGCACGCGCGACACCGGCACGGGTCACATCCACCCGTTGAAGCTGGTGGTGGGGACGGCGCGCGTGGCTGCCGCTGCGGGGGCGCGACTCTACGAGGGGACGCCGGCGACCCATATCGCCACGCGGGGCGGCAAGGTGCGGGTGACGACGCGCTACGGCGCGGTCACGGCCCAAAAGTGCCTGGTCGCCGCCGACGCCTATATCGGTGGCATGGAGCCGGTGACCGCCTCGCACATCATGCCGATCGGCTCGTTCATCGGCGCCACGACGCCGCTGCCAGACGATTCGCCGGTGCTGCCGGGCGGCGAAGCGGTCGACGATTCGCGCTTCGTGATCCGCTATTTCCGCAAGTCGATCGACAACCGCCTGCTGTTCGGCGGCCGCGAAATCTATGCGGTGAAGGACCCCAGGGACATCCACATCCATATTCGAAGGCAGATCGCCGAAGTCTACCCGGCGCTCAAGGATGTCGCGATCGACTATGGCTGGGGCGGCTATGTCGGCATCACCGTGCCGCGCAAGCCCTTCGTGCGCGAGGTGATGCCCCACGTGATTTCGGCCGGCGGCTATTCCGGGCACGGGGTGATGCTCTCCAACTTCGTCGGCAAGCTCTATGCCGAGACGATCGCCGGCAACCGCGACCGGCTGAAGCTCTTCGAGGAGCTCAAGATCCCGGCCTTCCCCGGCGGGCAGCGCCTCAGGGCGCCGCTGCTCTTCCTGGCGCTCAACTGGTTCGCGCTGCGCGACCGGCTGTAGAAGCGCCCAACTCGTCCAGGATGCGGCCAACCTGAATCTCCGCCTCCTCGGCTACGGCCGGTATGGTCCCCGATTTGCGTGTCGAGCCGAAATCGATGCCGGCGAAATGAAGCCCCGGAAGCGTGCCGACACCGTCCTCGTGGATGGGTTGTCCTGCAGCATCGAGGGCACCCGGAAGGTTCAGCCACGAGAAATCGCCCGAAAAGCCGGTGCACCAGACGATCGACGAGATGCCGCTTGCAGCGACGTCGATCGAGCGGATCGGTGGATCAGGCAAGCGAGGCGTCGCCGTTTCGGCCGGATCCTCCTCGGCCGGGGGCGCGTCGAGGCCGGCGCCCTCGATGTATTCGTCGATGACGCGCTTGGCTTCCGCCGAGGCCTGGTCGGCATAGCGCATATGCTCGGCGAGATCGTCGCCGAAGGCGAGATTGCCGTTCACCACGCCCTCGAAGCGGCCGAGCAGGACCACACCTTGCGCGCTCAGCGATTGGAGGCTGATCGTGTGGGTCGCCCCGAGCAGCGGGCGGCGCGGCAACTTGCCGTTCTCGCCGACGAGTTCCCGGCGTGGGACGTCGGCGAAGCCGGATATTGTGAGCCAGTTGAAGCAGTCGCCGCCGCGATAGCGGCGGATCAGGCGACCGGTGCGGCTCGTCGCCAGGAATACCCGACGTCCGGCCTGAACCAGATCCTCGGCAATCTGGCCGCCCGACTGGCCGCTCCCCACCACCAGCACCGCACCGGCGGGAAGTTGGGCCGGGTTGCGATAGTCGGATGAGTCGACCTGACGGATCGTCGCCGGCAGGTCGGTGCACCAGGCCGGCCGTTCCTGGCGGCTCTGGTTCCCGGTCGCGATGACCACCGCACGCGCCAGCAGTGTCTCGCGACCGACGGCGATGCGGTAGACCCCGTCCTCCCGCGTCACCTGCTCGACCGCCACGCCGCTCAGAACCGGCAGACGGTGCCGATCGACATAGGCTTCGAGATAGGCGACGAATTCCTGATGAGTGAGCGCGCCCCAGGGGTCGGTCCCGTCGTAGGAATCGCCGGGAAGCATGGTGCGGATGTTCGTCGAGTTCAGCCGGAAGGTGTCCCAACGTTGCGTTCGCCACGTCTCGCCGACCCGGCCTCGCTCGACAACCTTGTGCACACGGCCGTGACGCTGCAGGAAATAGCTGACGCCGAGCCCGGCGGAGCCCGCGCCGATCACGACCGCATCCAGAACCCCACCCATGCGCCCCCTGACTGGCTCATGCCCTAGATGCAGCGGCCGCCGTCGACCTCGAGCGCGACGCCGGTGATGAACTCGGCTTCGTCCGAGACCAGATAGAGGGCCGCATTGGCGATGTCGGCCGGCGTCGACAGCCGACCCAGCGGCACCGAGGCGCGGAACAGCGCGCGACGCTCCGGCGTGTCCTCACCCAGGAACATTTCCAGCATGGGCGTCTCGCCGGCCACCGGGCAGAGGCAGTTGACGCGGATTTTCTTGGGCGCCAGCTCGACCGCCATCGACTTGGTCGCGGTGATCGCCCAGCCCTTCGAGGCGTTGTACCAGGTGAGGCCGGGCCGCGGCCTGAGCCCGGCCGTCGAGGCGGTGGTGAGGATGACGCCGCCGCCCTGGCGCTCCATGATCGGCACGACGGCCAGCGCCGCGTGGTAGATCGCCTTCATGTTGACGGCGGTGATCAGGTCGAAGGTCTCCTCCGGCACGGCGAGCATGTCGCCGTTGCGGTGGGTATAGCCGGCATTGTTGACCATGATGTCGATGCGGCCGAAGGCACCCATGGCGGCACCGACCATCTCGTCGAACTCGGCCCGCTGGGAGACGTCGGTCTGCACGGATATGGCGGCGCTGCCGATGTCGCCCGCGACGCGCTCGGCGCCCTTTGCGTTGAGGTCGGCCACCACGATCTTGGCACCCTCGGCGGCGAAGCGGCGCGCCATCGCCTCGCCGAACCCCGATGCCCCGCCGGTCACGATCGCCACCTTGTCGTCAAGCCTGCCCATGACGCCCTCTCAACCGTGGTGAAAGACGACCGTCTTGGTCGCCGACATGTGGAACAGCGCCTCGAAGCCCTTCTCGCGGCCATGGCCGGAGCGCCTGAAGCCGCCGAAGGGCAGCTCGATGCCGCCGCCCGCCCCATAGGCGTTGACATAGACCTGGCCGGCCCGCAGCCGCTTGGCAAGCCGGTGCTGGCGGCCGCCGTCGCGGGTCCACAGGCTGGCGACCAGCCCGTATTCGGTGCCGTTGGCGAGGCGAACGGCCTCTTCCTCGCCGTCGAAGGGAAAGAGCGCCAGGACCGGTCCGAAGACCTCCTCGCGGGCGAGCGGCAGGTTCGGGTCCACCGGCCCGAACAGCACCGGCGCCTGGTAGTAGCCGCCCTCGGGCGCCTTGGCCTTGACCTTTCCGCGGGCGAGCACCGGCACGCCGGCCTCCTCGGCCGCGGCGATCATGCCGGCCACCCGCTCCTTCTGCCGCGGGTTGATCAGCGCGCCGAGATCGAGATCGGCGTCGTGTGGGCCGGCGACCAGCCTGGCGAAGCGCTCGGCCAGCGCGGCCGCCACGCGCTTGTAGACGGTGCGCTCGATCAGCACGCGGCTGCCCGCCGAGCAGGTCTGGCCGCCGTTCTGGATCACTGCATTCACGAGCACCGGGAGCGCGGCTTCGATGTCGGCATCGGCGAAGACGAGCTGCGGCGACTTGCCGCCGAGCTCCATGGTGACCCCGCGGTTGTGCTCGGCAGCCGCCTGGGCGATCGCGGTGCCGGTCGGCGGCGACCCGGTGAAGGTGACGAAGTCGACGCCGGGATGGGCCGACAAGGCCGCACCGGCCTCGCGGCCATAGCCGGTGACGACGTTGAGGACGCCGGGCGGGACGCCGGCCTCGAGCGCCAGCTCGGCCAAGCGGATGGCGGTCAGCGAGGCGTCCTCGGCCGGCTTCAGCACCAGCGTATTGCCCATGGCGAGCGCGGCGCCGGCGACGCGCGACAGGATCTGCAGGGGATAGTTCCAGGGAATGATGCCGGCGACGACGCCGTGCGGCTCGCGCAAGGTGAGCGCGGTGTAGCCGTCAAGGAAGGGGATCGTGGCGCCATGCACCTTGTCGCCGGCGCCGCCGTAGAATTCGAAATAGCGCAGCGTCGCGGCGACGTCCGCCCGGCCCTGGCGGAGCGGCTTGCCGGTGTCACGCGATTCGAGCGCGGCGAGCGCCTCGGCCTCGCGCTCGACCAGCTGGCCGAGGCGGGTCAGGGAGCGACCGCGCTCGACGGCGGTCATCCGCGCCCACGGGCCATCTTCCAGCGCATGCCGGGCCACCTTGACGGCGCGGTCGACGTCGGCCTCGCCGGACGCCGGGATGGACGCGAAGACCTTGCCGTCCGAAGGGCAGACGACGTCGATCCTCAGCCCCGACAGGGAATCCACGGACTTGCCGCCGATCATCTGCATGTAGGCGCGGCTGTCCGAGGCGGCCCGCGCGGAATGCCTTCCCATGCTGTCGCTCTCCCCTTGGTATCCGGCCGCAACCAGCTTATGTTGCACCTGCGAAGACGGGTGCCCCGATCCGAGGCCCTGACAAACGCGCGCCATGGAACGGTGTCAAGGTTCCAGCACATGCCGAACTCATGTGACACCATGCCACTGGTAGATTTAAATCGATTAGAATATAGGGGTTCGAGCTGAGCGAGGCTCGGGTTAGCACAATGACAAGTCAAATCATTCCGGTCGATCCGTTCGACTTCATCATTTTCGGCGGCACCGGCGACCTCGCCGAGCGCAAGCTGTTGCCGGCCCTGTTCCACCGCCAGCAGGCGGGACAGTTCTCCGAGCCGACACGCATCATCGGCGCTTCGCGGGCGCGGATGAGCGACGAGGAATATCGCGCCTTCGCCCACGGCGCGCTGATCGAGCACGTCAAGGCCGAAGAGATCGACCCGGCGGAGCTCGAGCGTTTCGTGGCGCGGCTGTCCTACGTGTCGGTCGACGCCAAGTCGGGCGAGGGCTTCGCCGACCTCAAGACGGCGCTGGGCGACAGCGAGCGGATCCGCATCTTCTACCTGGCGGTGGCGCCCTCGCTGTTCGGCGACATCGCCGAGAAGGTGGCCATGCACGGCCTTGTGACTCCCAATGCGCGGATCGTCGTCGAGAAGCCGATCGGTCGCGACCTGGAGTCGGCGAAAGCGTTGAACGACCAGATCGCCACGGCCTTCGACGAGCAGCAGATCTTTCGCATCGACCACTATCTCGGCAAGGAGACGGTGCAGAACCTGATGGCGCTGCGCTTCGCCAACGCGCTCTACGAGCCGCTGTGGAACTCCGCCCACATCGACCACGTGCAGATCACGGTGGCCGAGACCGTCGGTCTGGAAGGCCGCGCCGGCTACTACGACAAGGCCGGCGCGTTGCGCGACATGGTGCAGAACCACATCCTGCAGCTGCTTTGCCTGGTCGCCATGGAGGCGCCTTCCTCGATGGATGCAGACGCGGTGCGCGACGAGAAGCTCAAGGTGCTGCGCTCGCTGAAGCGCATCAACGGCAACGAGGCGCCGAAGATGACCGTGCGCGGCCAGTACAAGGCCGGCGCTTCCGAGGGCGGCCCGGTGAAGGCCTATCTGGAGGAGCTCGGCAACGGCAACAGCGATACCGAGACGTTCGTGGCGCTGAAAGCGGAGATCGCCAATTGGCGCTGGGCCGGCGTGCCCTTCTATCTCAGGACCGGCAAGCGGCTGGCCTCGCGCGTCTCCGAGATCGTCATCGAGTTCAAGCCGATCCCCCACTCGATCTTCGGCGAGCAGGCCGGCAACGTGATCGCCAACCAGCTGGTCATCCGCCTGCAGCCAAATGAAGGCGTGAAGCAGTGGATCATGATCAAGGACCCGGGGCCGGGCGGCATGCGGCTCAAGCATGTGGCGCTCGACATGAGCTTCGCCGAGTTCCACCAGCGCAACGCCGATGCCTATGAGCGGCTGGTCATGGACGTGGTGCGCGGCAACCAGACGCTGTTCATGCGGCGCGACGAGGTGGAGGCCGCCTGGCGCTGGATCGACCCGATCCAGGCCTCCTGGGAGTACAACAATCACCAGGTGCAGGGCTACACGGCCGGCACCTGGGGCCCGTCGGCGTCGATCGCGCTGATCGAGCGCGACGGCCGCACCTGGCACGAGAGCAATTGACCATGGGTGCGGAAGCAAGGGTCTCCTGGAACCGCTTCGCCGGTCAGGCGGAGCTGGCCGAAGCGGTCGCCGATGCCGTGGCGCAACGGCTCCAGGCGGCCATCGGGGCGCGCGGCGCCGCCTTCATGGCGGTCTCAGGCGGAACGACCCCGGCACCGTTCTTCCGGGCGCTGTCGGGCCGGCCACTGGCCTGGGACAAGGTGACGGTGACGCTCGTCGACGAGCGGTTCGTGCCGATGAGCTCGCCGCGCTCCAATGCCGCCCTGGTCGCGGACGACCTGCTGCAGGGACCTGCCGCGACGGCCCGCTTCGTCGGGCTCTACCATCCAGCGGCGAGCGCCGAGGCCGGCGCCGGGCTGGCCAGCCAAGCGCTTGCCGGGCTCGGCTGGCCGCTTGACATCGCAGTGCTCGGCATGGGGCAGGACGGGCATACCGCTTCGTTCTTCCCGGACGCCACCGACCTGCCGACGCTGCTCGACCCGCAGAGCCAGGCGCTGGTGCTGCCGGTCGAGGCGGCGAGCGCCGGCGAGCCGCGGCTCACTTTGGCGCTGCCGAGGATCGCTGGTGCCGGCTTCGTGGCGCTGCACATCGAAGGCGAGACGAAGCGGAAGGTGGCCGAAGCGGCGCTGGCACCCGGCAGCCGGCTGCCGATCCGCGCCGTGATCGACCACGCGCTCAGGCCCGTCGAGATCTTCTGGGCGCCCTGAGATTTGCCGAAAAGGACCCGACGATGACCGCCAGACGCGCGATCGAAGACATCACCCACCGCGTCCGCGAGCGCTCGAAGGCGACCCGCGAGACCTACCTCTCCCGCATCGATGCGGCGGCCGGGCGCAGCGCCAACCGCTCCGTCCTGTCGTGCGGCAACCTGGCGCACGGCTTCGCCGCATGCGCGCCGGCCGACAAGGCGGCGCTGGCCGGCGACCAAGTGCCGAATGTCGGCATCATCACTTCCTACAACGACATGCTCTCGGCGCATCAGCCCTACGAGACCTATCCGCAGCTGATCAAGCAGGCGGCGAAGGAAGCCGGCGGCATCGCCCAGGTGGCGTCCGGCGTGCCCGCGATGTGCGACGGGGTCACCCAGGGCCAGCCGGGCATGGAGCTGTCGCTGTTCTCGCGCGACGTGATCGCCATGGCGACGGCGATCGGCCTGTCGCACAACATGTTCGATGCCGCGGTCTATCTCGGCATCTGCGATAAGATCGTGCCCGGCCTGTTCATCGGGGCGCTCACCTTCGGCCATCTGCCGGCCGTCTTCATCCCCGGCGGGCCGATGACCACCGGCCTGCCCAACGACGAGAAGGCGAAGGTTCGCCAGCTCTATGCTGAAGGCAAGGTCGGCCGCGACGCCCTGCTGGAGGCCGAGTCGAAGTCCTATCACGGGCCTGGCACCTGCACCTTCTATGGCACCGCCAACTCCAACCAGATGCTGATGGAGATCATGGGCCTGCACACGCCCGGCGCTTCCTTCGTCAATCCGGGAACACCGCTGCGCGACGCGCTGACCCGCGAGGCGACCATGCGGGCGCTTGCCATCACCGCGCTCGGCAACGACTACACGCCGGTCGGGCGGATGATCGACGAGCGCTCGATCGTCAACGCGGTGGTCGGCCTCAACGCCACCGGCGGCTCGACCAACCACACGATCCACCTGATCGCCATGGCGGCGGCGGCCGGCATCAGCCTCACCTGGCAGGACATTTCCGATCTGTCGGACGTCGTGCCGCTCTTGGCGCGGGTCTATCCGAACGGGCTTGCGGACGTGAACCATTTCCATGCCGCCGGCGGCATGGGCTTCCTGATCCGCGAGCTGCTCGACGGCGGCTACCTGCACGAGGACGTGCGCACCGTGTGGGGCGAAGGGCTGCGGCCCTATACGATCGAGGCCAAGCTCGGCGCCGACGGCGGCGTGGTGCGCGAGCCGGCACCGGCGAAGAGCGGCGACGAGCGCGTGCTGGCGACGGCGGCCAAGCCCTTCCAGCCGACCGGCGGGCTGAAGGTGCTGACCGGCAATCTCGGCCACGCCGTCATCAAGACCTCCGCCGTCAAGCCGGAGCGCCGGCTGGTCGAGGCGCCGGCCGTCGTGCTCGACAGCCAGCAGGCGCTGCACGACGCCTTCAAGGCAGGCACGCTCGACCGCGACTTCGTCGCGGTGGTGCGCTTCCAGGGGCCGAAGGCCAACGGCATGCCCGAGCTGCACAAGCTGACCACCGTGCTCGGCGTGCTGCAGGACCGCGGCCACAAGGTGGCGCTGGTCACCGACGGCCGCATGTCGGGCGCCAGCGGCAAGGTGCCGGCGGCCATCCACGTGACGCCCGAGGCGCTGGAGGGCGGCACCATCGGCAAGATCCGCGACGGCGACATGATCCGCCTCGACGCCGAGGCGGGCACGCTGGAGGTGCTGGTCGCCGCCGACGACCTCAAGACCCGCTTGGCGCCGCGCATCGACCTTGCGGAGGCGAGCCACGGCTTCGGGCGGGAGCTGTTCGCCGGCTTCCGCGAGCTGGCGCAGCGCGCCGACCACGGCGCCAGCGCGTTCGGGTAGGCTCTGCCGACTGAACCGCCGTGCAACCGCACTGGCTGAAACGGCCATTCAATTTCGGCGCGAGCGGCTACCGTGGTCGGCACCGCCAGAGCGATCACGCTTAGGACGAGCAGCGTTGCCTATTCGCAGCCGACGCCGTCGCCGTCGCGGTCAAGCCCATAGATGTCGGTGCCGATCACATAGACCGGGCCTTCCACGTAGGCCGGACCATTGCCGCTACCTGATGCGCAATCGACATCCGAGGCAATAGGGACACATGGAGTGTAGTTCGGATCACAAGCCGCCGAAGCCGCGTGAGCAGTGGCGGTAAGCCAAGCAAGAAGAGCGAGTGCAAGTCTGATCATTTCAAAGAGTCCTTGATTGGGCTGTGGAGTCGCGAGGAATGCTTCACATCGCCGACCCTTGCTTCGAAGCTGCCGAATAACACGGGTCAACACGCTGCAGTTGTGCTGCGCAGCCAAGCTCTTGCCTTCCGGAGCCAGCGGTCCTGCAGTTCCGCTATGGTGAAACCCCCCAAAATCTGGGGTGGAATGGCCATGAGCCTCGTCGGACGGCGCGATCGATGCCTGCAACCAACAGTTTATGTTTGCGACCCTGCAACCTGCCACTGGGGACCGGTTGCCAGATTCCGGTCAGGCGAAGATTTCAGTAGGTCGTGCGGCGCCCTTGCGAGGGCGGGCGGCAGTCATAGTTGCGCAGAAACCGAGTCTGATCTCTCTCGGAGGGCGGGGCATGGTCGGTAGGAACGAGGAATCAGACTTGCTCGGCTCCGGTATTTTCATGGTATCGGAGGCTGCACAGCTGTTCGCCGGCTTCCGCCGAGCTGGCACGGCGCGCCGACCATGTCGCCAGCGCGTGTGGGGAGGCGCAAGTTCTGATTGAACCGTCATTCAGTGGAAGGCGATTTCCGCTGATCGTTCGGGGGGCTTCCTACAATAGAGCGTCGGCGTCCATGCGTGTCGGGCCGACAAGGCTCGGCGCACGCGGCGCGTTTGGTGCTGGGCTTCGATGCGGAGATGGCGCTCAGCACCGTGCGAAGGGCGTGAGGACGGCAGTCTTCGCGCACAACCTCAATACGTCGTGCGGCGCTCTTCCGAGGGCGGGCGGCCGAATTGCAGCCGGTAGCTCTGGGCGAAGTAGGAATGCGAGGTGAAGCCGGTGGCGATCGCCACGTCGAGAATCGGCATGTTGGTCTGCCGGAGCAGCTCGCGTGCCCGCTCGAGGCGCAGCCGCATGTAGTAGCGGCCGGGCGTCACGTTGAGGTGGCGCAGGAACAGCCGCTCCACCTGGCGCACCGACAGGCCGGCCGACTTGGCGAGCTCGACCGCCGAGAAGGGCTCGTCCAGATGGTCGGCCATCAGCTCGACGATCTTGCGCAGCTTCTCGGACTTGCCGGTCAGGTCGCGCTCGGGCCCGACGCGCTGGCGGTCGCCGGCCGAGCGGATGCGCTCGTGCTGGAACTGGTTGGCCACGCCGTTGGCGAGGTTGGCGCCGAAGTCCGAGCGCACGATCTCGAGCATCAGGTCGATCGAGGTGGTACCGCCGGCGCAGGTGTAGCGTCGGCGGTCGATCTCGAAGACGTTGCCGGTGCATTCGATGTCGGGGAAGCGCTCCGTGAAGCCGGCGCGGTTCTCCCAGTGGATGGTGCAGCGGTGGCCCTCCAGCTGGCCGGCTTCGGCAAGCAGATAGGAGCCGACCGACAACGCGCCCAGCGCACCGCCGCGGCGGCCCCAGCTGCGAAGGGCGCCGAGCACCTTGCTCTTGCCGGGGAACTCGGTGGTGAGCCCGACGCAGGCGAAGAGGATGTCGACGGGCGGGATGTCGGCCACGCTGTAGTCGACCTTGAGCGGCAGGCCGTTGGAGGCGATCACCGCCTCGCCGTCCGCCGAGACGGTCGTCCAGCCGTAATAGTCGCGACCGAGCAGCCGATTGGCCGAGCGCACCGTGTCGATCGCGGCTGCCAGGGAGAACATGGAGAATTTGTCGACCAGCAGAAACGCGAACTGCCGGCTGCCTTCGATCGGATCGGACATGGGTCGGCTCTTTACATGAGCCGGGCGCTTCGGCAAAGACGGCCGAAGGGCGGCGTCCCCTCAATCAGAATTGCGGGCGCGGCAACCCGGCCGCCAGATAGGCCGAGGCCACGGTGTTGGCCATCAGCATGGCGATGGTCATCGGGCCGAGGCCGCCGGGGACCGGCGTGATGGCGCCGGCGACCGCCCTGGCCGCCGTAAAGTCGACGTCGCCGACCAGCCGGCTCTTGCCCTCGCCCTTCTCCGGGGCGGGAATGCGGTTGATGCCGACGTCGATGACCGTCGCGCCGGGCTTCACCCAGTCGCCCTTGACCATTTCGGGACGGCCGACGGCGGCCACCAGGATGTCGGCCCCGCGGGCGACGGCAGGCAGGTCGCGCGTGCGGCTGTGGGCGATGGTGACGGTGCAGTTGGCCGCCAGCAAGAGGTTGGCCATCGGCTTGCCGACGATATTGGAGCGCCCGACCACTACTGCGGCGAGCCCCGACAGATCCTGGCCGCGGACCCGCTCGATCAACAGCATCGCGCCGGCCGGGGTGCAGGGCACGAAAGCGGTTTCGAGCGCGCCGGTGCCGAGCTTGCCGACATTGACGTAGTGGAAGCCGTCGACATCCTTCTCGGGGGCGATCGTCTGGATGATGCGCCCGGCGTCGATGTGGGCAGGCAGGGGCAGCTGGACCAGGATGCCGTTGATCGCCGGGTCGGCGTTGAGCGCCTCGACGAGGCCTACCAGGTCCTTCTCCGAGGTCTCTGCAGGAAGCGTATGCTGGACCGAGTGAAAGCCGCACTCCTTGGCCTTGCGGCTCTTGGACGCGACATAGACCTGGCTGGCCGGGTCCTCGCCGACGATGACCACCGCAAGGCCCGGCGCCGGCATGCCGGCGGCGGTCAGCTCCGCAGCCAGGCGGCCAACCCGCTCGGCCACCCCGTCGCCGATCGCCTTGCCGTCGATGATCTCGGCCATTGCCGCCCCCTTCCGGTCCGTTTCGCCGCGCATTGTCACGAAAATTCGGCCGCGCAATCCCATAGCAGCGTCGTCCGCTGCCGCAGAAGCGAACTGGCGGGGGCTCAGGACCGGCGGCGGGAGCGGCTTTCGGAGAGCTCGGCCAGTGCTTCGCGGAAGGCCCGAAGCTCGGCACGGATGTCGTCGATGCCCGAATCTGCGCCAGGATCCGCCGGAGACTGCGCCACGGTCCGAACGGGCGCGGGCGGGGATGGGGGGGCGGCGGCGGGAACGGGGACGGCCGCCGCGACGGGCGGGGCGTCGGGCACGGCGACCGGCGGCGGCGCGGGGCGGCGGACGGCGGACGGCCGCGACCTCGCTGCCGGGCGACGGCGCATGCCCTCCCAGGCGCCCCCGGCCGCGCCCAGGACGACGCCGGCGCAGAAGCCGAGCGCGGCGCCGGCCATGGCGATCGTCGAGCGCGACGGGCCGACCGATTCCAGCGGCGGGAAGGCGCGCGAAATCACGCTCATATTGGCGGTGTTGAGGTCGCGCTGCTCGCCTGTCTCGCGGGCCCGCAAGAGGAAAGACTCGTAGACCGCCCGCTTGGCGGCCGCCTCGCGTTCGAGCTCTCGCAGCGTCACCAGGTCCTCGCTGACGCCGCCCTGGCGCACCTTGATCTGGGCGAGCCGCGCGGCGAGGTCCTGCTCGAGCTGGACGGCGCGCTTCAGCTCGACCTGGATCGACGAGACGATGCGCGACAGCTCGGCCCGGATCTGGGCGCGCGCACCGGCCAGCTGCGCCTCGGCCGCCTGGCGCGTCGGGTGACGCGGGCCGAGGCGGATAGCCATGCGGTCCGTCTCCTGCTGCAGGGTGGCGTATTGGGAGCGCAGCTCGGTCATCAGGCTGGAATTGACCTGCTCGGGCAAGGTGCCGCCGATCACCTGGTCGACGTCGAGGTCCCTGGCAGAGGCGGCGCGGGCGTTGAGCTCGATGGTGCGGGGCGCGCCACCGACAGCTGGTCATTGAGCTTGACCAGCTCGTCCTGGCTGATCAGCCGCCCCTGGGCGTCGACCAGGTCATGCTCGGCCCGGTAAGCCTCCACCTTGCGCTCCGCCGCCTCGACGCCGGCGCGCAGCTCGTCGAGCCGCCCCGTCAGCTCGTCGGCGGCGCGGCCGGCGGTGCCGGACTGGATCTCGCCATAGGTGTTGAGGAAGACGTCGGTGACGGTGTTGGCGACGAGCGCCGACTTCTCCGGGTTCGTGGTGGTCGCGGCGATCACCACGACGAAGGTCTTGCCGCCACGCTCCACCGACAGGCTGCGCGCCAGGTTGCGCAGGGCCAGCTCGCGCCGGGTTTCCGCCTCACGCGGGCCGGGACGCGTCAGGATGGCGCGCAGCAAGGAGACCGGGTTGAGGTCGAGCGAGGCCGCCTGGCCGTTGAATTCGGGGTCGCTGGTGAGGTTCAGCTCGTCGACCACCTTGTTGAGGACCGAACGCGAGGTCAGGACCCGCACCTGGTTCTCGACGATCGCCAGCGTGGCGTCGGAAGGAAGGCCGGACTGGGTCAGGTCGCGGTCGACCATCTTCAGGTCGCGCGGGTCGATCAAAAGCTCGCTGTAGGCCTGGTACTTCTTCGGGATGGAAAGGGCGACGCCGATGCCGATGGCCGCGCCGAGCAGCGTCAGCAGGAGGATGAGCAGCCTGGCGCGGGCGACGCCCCTGGCCACCGCGACCGGATCGACGAGCGGTCGCCAGGCGCCGTCGTCCGCATCCGCCGCCGCGATGTCGGAGCCTGCCTCGGGCTCGACCGGCTCCGGCGCGGGGAGCGGTGCCTGTGGCTCGGCGCGACGCGGCCAGAGGTCGCGCAACGACCAACCGGCCTCGGTCGGGGCAACAGGCGGCGTCGAGGGCACCACCGGCGGCTCGGGCGGCACAGCAGGTTGCGGCTTGGGGCGGAGAGGCGCTTCGGCGGAAACGTTCCGGACGGGCGCCGGCTTAGGGGCGGCGGCGGGCTCGGCGCGCGGAAAGGGCGCCGGCTTCTCCGCGCGGGCGAAGGCGAGCAGCGAGCCCGCCTGCCTGCGGCCTTGGTCCGTCCGATCGCCCATCTTCCTGTTGCCTCGCCTCCTGGCTGCTCGTCGCACGCTTGGGCGTCTGCGCAACCATTGAACAATTATGGAAAACAAAACGTTAATGCCGAGGCAGAAGCGCAACCCCGGCGTGCAGCGGAAGGCTTGACCGGCAGAACCCGCCGTTAAACATTGTCGACTACTTTGCGGCGCGTCGATGACCGAGGTCAATCATTCCGTGTCCAAGGGTGCGGCGGGCAGGATCGCCGACCTGCTGGCCAGGGAAAAGGCCGTGCTCGTCGACTACGCCAGCGCGATCAGCGGCTCGGCGGGGCGGCTGGTGTTCTCGCTCGCCTATTTCGTGGCGCTCGCCAACACGCTGACGATCGCCGATTTCGGCCTCTTCGCGACGGCCTCGGCAGCCGGAGTGATGCTGTCCAGGCTGCTCGCCTTCGGCTTCACGGCGCCGCTCTACCGGGTGGCGACCGTCCGGCCGCAGCTGATCGGCGCGTTCACGGCCGGCTTCCTCATGCTGTCGGCCATCTCGCTGCCGGCGATCGCGGCGGCCGGCTGGGCCGTCTACGCCCTGTTCTTCGCGGCGACGATGCCGGCCGCGATCTTCGCCGCCGTGCTCGCTGCCGAGACCCTGCTGTGGCGGCCGGTCGAGGTGGTGGTGATCGTGCTCAACGGCACCGGGCGCTTCGGGCTGGCCTCGGTGATGGTGATCCTCGGCACCCTCCTGAGGGCGCTCGCTGCGCTGGCCTTCATGGCCTGGCCGGCGCGCGACCTCGCCGCCTGGAGCGGCTTCTACCTGGCCGCCAACGCGATCTCCCTGGCGGTCGCGGCGGGGTTCCTCTATCCGCGGCAGCGGCTGCGGCTGCGCCCGGCGCTCTACTGGCGGCGGCTCGGCGATTCGTTTGCCGTAGCCGGCGCCGAAGTGCTGTTCTACCTGCAGATGGAGTTCGACAAGCTGGTCGTGCTGTCGCTCGGCGGGCCGCATCTGGCCGGCGTCTACGCCATCATCATGCGGCTCGTCGACCTGACGGCCATCCCGATCCGCACCTTCACCATGATGCTGGTGCAGAAGATGATGCGCACCCCGGCGACGCTCGCCAGGGCCGGTACCCGCGCGGCGATCGAGGGAGGCGTGTTCGCGGTGTCGACGCTGGCGCTCGGCGCGCTGGCGCTGGTGCTTTCCGTGTTCCCGCGGCTGCTCGGCGACAATGTCTCGGAGGCGGCGCCGCTGGTCGCGCTGGCCCTGCTCGTGCCGGGCTTCCGCAATCTGGTCGAATACCAGGCCGAGCTGCTTTTCGCCCGCGGCCAGACCTTCGTGCGCGCGGTAAACCTGGCGCTGCTCGCCGCCCTCAAGGGCGGCCTGCTGTGGCTGGTGCTGGACCGCACCGCCGAGATCTCGACGATGGTGCTGTCGCTGAACCCGGTGTTCCTGATCCTCTACCTGGCCTCGACCGTGCTCACCTACGGGGCGATGCGGCGCGGGCGGCCGGCCTCCCGCGTCAGCGCGCCTCGATGAGGCGGCGGATGCGCGCCAGATCGGTGCCGATGAAGGACTGCAGGCCGATCGCGACCTGACCAGGCTCCATCGCCTCGACGAAGCGGCGAAGCGCCGCCTCGTCCATCGCCTGCCCCTCCCAATGCACCTTGCACAGCTCGCGGGCGTCATGGAAATGGCCGCTCCTCAGCACTTCATCGGCGTAACGGCCATAGAGGATGCACTCGGAGAACCGTCGGTCGCGGCCGAGCGCCTCCGGCCAGGGGCGGCCGGTGACCGCCTCGATGCGTTCGCACATGCCAAGCACGGCGTCGCGGCGCCAGGCGATCAGTGTGCCCACATAGTCGTGCGGCGAGACCGCCGGCGAAACGATGCCGAGCACGGCGCCGGCGTTGCGCGACCAGATCCGGTGGTTGCCAAGGCCGCCCTCCGGCAGGCCGCCGTCGCGGCGGAAAAGACGGGCCTTGCCGTCACGCCAGAAGGCATCGCAGTCGAAGGGCTTCAAGAAGGCGACGTCGGAATCGCAGTAGGCGAGCAGCCCCTCGGCGATATGCGCCGCGATGGCGATGCGGCGCAGCTGCTGGACGTGCCAGCCACGCATCGGCTGGGTGCGCAGGCTGACCCAGACGCGGCGGCGGAACAGGCTGGTCGGATCCCACCAAGCGTGCAGCCAGGGCGGCAGCAGCTCGCGCTCGTCCACCACGGTGCGCCGCGGTCCCTCCAGCTGACGGAAAAGCGCCACGTCGCGTGGCTCGACCAGGATGTAGTGGCGGTCGCTGCCGGTGACGAAGCGATCCATGGTGTCGCAAAGCAGCCGGCAGCGCTCCAGGTCGGCGGCGTAGCTCGCCGTGACCATGGCGGTGGGCGGCCGCGCAGCCACCGCCGCGCCGAAGGCCATATGCGCGTTGCGGACCACCGTCTCGTTCACCGCCGCCTCGTCATTTCGCTCCGCTGGCGCAGCACGCGCCAGAGGAACAGCGGATTGCCGATGAGGTAGCGGCGCCACAGCCGGCCGGGCTCCAGCGCCAGCCGGAACAGCCATTCCAGCCTGAGGACGCGGAGCAGGGCCGGCGCCCGGGGGATGGAACCGCTGAGGAAATCGAACAGGGCGCCGACGCCGATCGGCATGGTGCAATGGCCGGAACGGAGCTTGCCGCCGATCCACAGCTCCTGCCGTGGCACGCCCATGGCGACCAAGAGGACGTCGGGACGCAGCGCCGCCAGCCGGGCGAGGATCGCCGCCTCCTCGCGCTCGTCGAAGAAGCCGTCGTGGATGACCTCGACGCTGTGCTGGGGCGCGATCTCGGCCAGGCGTGAGGCGGCGCGCTCGACGTTCTCGCGGCGGGCGCCGAGCAGCGCCACCTTGAGCGGGAAGCGCGCCGAACGCAAAAGCGCGGGAATGAAATCGGTGCCATTGAGGTTGGCCGGAAAGGGCGACCCATAGAGCAGCCGCGCGGCGAGATTGACGCCGACGCCGTCGGGCAGCACCAGGAACTCGGAGAACATGGCGGCGACGCGCGGGTCCGAAGCCGCGACGTTGGCATTGTGCGCATTGAGAAACGAGACGCGGGTGAAACGCCTCTCGGCGAGGCGCCGCTTCAGCAGCACCGCAGCCTGATCGGCGGTCAGGCTGGCCACGGCGACGCCGAGGATGTCCTTCCGGTCGAGCGGCTCGCTCGTGCCGCGCATCGAGTGGGTGGTCACGCCGCCGCCCTCTGTCCGGCAGCGAGGCGGGAAAGCCCGACGCCCAGCGCGCGGTCGAGCGCGGCGCGCTGCTTGAAATAAAAGCTGCGGCCGTCCGCGTCGCTGGGCGGCATGCGGGTCTGGCGGACCATCGCCGCGGCGAATTCTCTGGGTTCGTCCGCCACCACGCAATTTCCGGGCAGGCTGTCGATGCCGCGCAACGACCGTGTGGTCGCGACCGCCGGGAGGCCGAGTTCGAAGGTCTCCAGGGTCTTCAGCTGGACCCCGGTCCCGGCGCGGCTGCTGAGCGGCACGACGGCGGCGCGGCGCATGAAGGCGCCGGCGTCCGGTACGCGGCCGACGAAAGAAACCTGCGGACTGTCGCTCCTCACGCCGCTCGGCAGCTGGCCGGCGATCTCGACCCGGAAATCCGCCGGCAAGCCGGGGACGACGGAGGCGAGAAACCAGTCGAGCCCGATGCGGTTCGGCTGCCAGGTCCAGGTGCCGATCAGCGCGGCGTCGCAGCTGGCGCGGCGCGGCGCCGGCGGCGGTGGCGGCGTTATGCGGGTGACCAGCGGCAGCACGACCGAGCGCCCGGGCCCATCGACGCCGAGCGGCGCGCGGTCCTCCTCGGCCAGCACATAGACGAAGGCGGCGCGGCCGCAGAGCCGCGCCTCGATGTCACGCAGCAGCCGCGCCTCGCGGCGGTAGAGCAGCCTGGCCAGCCAGCCCGAGGCGGCGGCCGCATTCTCCGCGGCAGACCGGTGCTCGACATTGTGGGCGACGTAGAGGGCCGGCCGGTCGTGGAACAGGTCCGGAAAGGCAGCCGCCAATTGCGGACCGTTGATCACGTAGCCGTCGAACGGCTCGAGCGCGGCGAGCGCCTCGCGGATGCGCTCGGCCGGCACCGCCCGCAGCTTGACCGAGGCGAAGGTCAGCCCGGCGGCCATCGCCTTGCCGAGCCAGAGCAGCTTCAGGGGAAGCGAGGCATTCTCGGTGCGCACGTCGACGGCGCCCAAGGTCACCGTGTGGTCCGGATCGGCCGGCCGGCGCCCGGGCCAGGCAAAGCCGAGCACGGTGACGCGGTGGCCGGCGCGACGCAGCGCCTCGACGATCACCCGGTTGGCGATCTCGAACCCCGACATGGGCTCTTCATGGTTCACGATCGACGTCACGAAAACCAGGTGCATGGCTTCTTCCATGGCCTTCCATAACAAAGCGCCGTTAAACTCTCGATTAAGGAAGCCAGAATGACGAGCGGCCGCGCGAAAGGCGCCGTTCATTTGTCGAGGTGATTAATGGAACCTCACCACGGGCGAGCCGCGTGGGGCGGGAACCAAGCAGTGGGGCGATCGATTACACCTTTCGGGACGCGACGCCGTTCCTCCAACCGGCGCCACGTTCCATGTTGTTGATCGAGCATGATCTTTTTCACAAACCGGACGACCGCATTGTTTTCGGGTCAGGGTTCCGGCGGAGGACGACGATGGACGCACTCGCGGATCGGGGCCGGCAGGCCAGGCAGCCGCTGGATTTCTCGGCGTTGGCCTGGAAGGACATCCTCTGGCGCGTCTATACGGAGATCAACCAGGACCGCATCCTGCTGGTGTCCGCTGGCTCGACCTTCTATCTGCTGCTCGCGCTCTTTCCGTTCCTTGCCGCCTTCGTGTCGCTCTACGGCTTCGTCGCCGATCCCAAGACGATCGCGGAGCACATCGCCTTCCTGGGCGGGCTGATGCCGAGCGGCGGCATGGACCTGATCCGCGACCAGTTGCAGGCGCTGATCCGGCAGGACCGCGGGGCGCTCGGATTCGGCTTTCTTTTCGGGCTGGCCTTTGCCCTGTGGAGCGCCAACAGCGGGGTGAAGGCGCTCTTCGACGGGCTCAACATCGCCTATGAGGAAGACGAGAAGCGCAGCTTCCTGAAGCTCAATCTGGTGTCGCTGGGCTTCACCTTGGGCGCCATCGTGATCGGCATCGGCTTCATCGTCTCGGTCGGCGTCGTGCCGGCGATGCTGGCGCTGCTGCGGCTCGACCACTGGACGGAGGTCCTGGTGGCATGGGGGCGCTGGCCGGTGATGTTCGCGGCCATCACCATCGGAATTGCGCTGCTGTTCCGGTTCGGCCCGAGCCGCGCCAAGGCCAAGCTGCGGTGGCTGAGCTGGGGCGCGGTGATCGCCGCCGTGGTGTGGATCCTGGCCTCTCTCGGCTTCTCGTTCTACCTGCAGAACTTCGCCGACTACAATGCCACCTACGGCACGCTGGGCGCGGTCATCGGCTTCATGGTGTGGGTGTGGATCTCGGTTATCATCCTTTTGGCCGGCGCCGAGCTCAATGCGGAGATGGAGCACCAGACCGAGGTCGACACCACCACCGGAAGGCCGATGCCGATGGGCGAACGCGGCGCGAGGATGGCGGACACGCTCGGCCCGACGGCCGAGGAACAGGACATGGCAATGGCGCTGAAGGAGGACGAGCGGGTCAGCGCAGGCGAGATCGCGCAGGTGGCGGTGCGGCTTTCGGCGATCCTCCTGGTGGCGCTGCTGATCGGCCAGCTGAGGTCGGCGCGTCCGCCGCTTCGCTGGCGCCGGCGCCCGTCCCCGCCACCGCCTCCGCCCACCTTGCGCATGCGAGCCGAAGCGGCGCTCCGGCGCCTCCGGGAAGGCGCGTTAGGCCGAAATTAAGCCGCCGCATGCGTTATGGTGGCCTCACCCCCCAGCGCCCGGTCGCGACATGTCGTCTCTCACCGCCCCAGGGTCCGTCACCTTCATGGCGCGCTCGCCGGGCCTCAAGCCGGCGACGATCGAGGCCGTGGTGACGGTGCCGACCTACCGGCGGGCGGACCAGCTGCTTTCGACGCTCGCCTCGCTGCAAGCCCAAAAGACCGAGCGCGCCTTCGCCGTGATCGTGATCGAGAACGACGCCGAGCGCCATGAAGGCGCCGACGCCGCGCGGCCGGTCTTCGAAGGCGGGCGGCTCACCGGGCTGGTGATCGCCGCCCACGAACGCGGCAATTGCAGCGCTTACAACGCCGGCTGGGAGACGGCGCTGGCGAACTTCCCCGCCTTCCGCCACCTGCTGGTGATCGACGACGACGAGCTTGCGGAGTCCGACTGGCTGGAGCGCTTGTGTCGCGCCAGCGAGACGCTCGGCGCGGACATCGTGGGGGGACCTCAGGTGCCGCGCTTCGCCGACCCACGGCATGCCGGATGGGCGGCGCATCCGGTGTTCGCCGCGCCCTACGCGGCCACCGGGCCGGTGGCGGCGCTCTATTCCTCCGGCAACCTGCTGCTCGGCCGACAGGTGCTCGTCGCCATGGGACCGCCCTTCCTCGACCTCAGCTTCAACTTCATGGGCGGCGGCGATTCCGACTTCCTGAGCCGTGCCCGCCAGGCCGGGTTCGCGCTCGCCTGGTGCGCCGAGGCGCGCGTCGTCGAGGCGGTGCCGGCACGGCGGGTCGAGGCGGACTGGATCCGGGCGCGGGCGCTGCGCAACGGCGTCATCTCGACGCTGGTGGAAAAGAAGAAGCGCGCCGGCACGCCGCTGGCCGGCGCCAAGGTGCTGGCAAGGAGCCTGGCGCTGCTGGCCGCCTCGCCGCTGCGCGGAGCCGCGAGGCTCGCACGCACCGGCTCCCTGTCGACCGGCCTCTATCCCGTCTATGTCGCGCTCGGGCGAATCCTGGCAGAGTTCGGCTATGCCCATGAGCAGTACCGCCAGCCCGAGAAGAACTGAGCACGGCGCCGCCAGCGCGGCAGCGATCGCCGGGCGGGTGGCCGCGGTCGTCGCCGCGCTCATCCTGACCGCGCTCTTCCTGTCGTTCCGGCCCTTTCAGCTGACGGGCGAGCTCGACCTGACGGGCGGCGACGTGGTGAACCAGCTGGGCTACGGCGCGCTCGGCGCGCTTTCGGTGGCGGCGATGCTGATGCTCGCCGACCGTCGTCGGCTGGCGGCGCTCGCCAGCCCGTGGTGGCTGGCGATGCTCGTCTTCCTGGTTCTCTCCGTGCTGACGGCGCCCGACCCGAACGCGGCGATGCGGGCGGCCTCGTTCACGGTGATCGGCATCCTCGCGGTCGCGGCCGTGCTGGCGCTGCCGCGCGACGGCGAGGCGCTGTCGCTGGTGTTCGCCTTCGCCGCCTTCGCCGTGCTGGCGGTCAGCTATCTCGGCCTGGCGATCTTCCCCGACATCGCCCGCCACACTGCAGCGGACGCCTTCGAGCCCGAGCATGCCGGGCTGTGGCGCGGCGTCTTCCAGCACAAGAACGTGGCCGGCCCGGTGATGGCCTCGTTCTCCTTCGCCGGGCTTCTCCTGGTGCGGCGCGGCTGGCGCGCGGCGGGACTGCTGCTCCTGGCCCTGTCGCTGCTCTTCGTGGCCAACACCGGCTCCAAGACCACGCTCGGCCTGGTGCCGGTCGCCATGGCGATGGTGATCGGGCCGGGCATGATCGGCTTGCGGGCGCTGACGCCGATGCTGTTCGGCCTGGCGGTGGTGGGCACGGCGCTGGCGACGCTGGGCATCGTCTTCGTCGAGCCGCTGCATGCGCTGGCAGACCAGATCGCGCCCGGCCTCACCTATACCGGCCGCACCACGCTCTGGCAGTTTGCCGGCGAGCTGATCGCGGCCCGGCCGTGGACGGGCTACGGCTTCGAAAGCGTGTGGGGAACGCCGCTGGTGACGGAATCGGACCATCCGTTCGACCGCGATTGGGACATCCGCGGCGTGGTCCACGCCCATAACGGCTATCTCGACGTGGCGCTGAGCATGGGGCTGCCTGGGTTGGCGGCGGCGGTGGCCACCTTGCTCGTGGTGCCGGCGATCGACTATCTGAGGACGCCGCTTAACCGGGAAAATTTGCTGATCGCCGACTTCTTCATGATGATCCTGTTGTTCACCAGCCTGAACTCCTTCCTGGAATCCTACCTGTTTCGCCGCGCCGACCCGATCTGGATCCTGTTCGTGCTGGCCGCGCTGGGGCTCAGGCTGACCGCGCGGATGCCGATGCGAGCGAAAGGAAGATTGCCATGAACGCGACCGTGGTGCTGGCCGGCGCCGGAAACATGGGTTTCGCCATGCTTTCGGGATGGCTCAATTCGGGCAGGCTGAGCGCGGCAGAAGTCGTCGCGGTGGAGCCCAACCCGGAGCTGAGGGAGCGGGCCGCGGCGCTCGGCGTAGCGGCGGTCGAAGGGACCGATGCGCTGCCCGCGGGGCTGTCGCCGAGGCTGGTGGTGCTTGCCGTCAAGCCGCAGGTGATCCGCGCCGTGGCGGCGGAATACCGGCGCTTTGCGGCCGGCGGAACGATTTTCCTCAGCGTTGCGGCGGGCACCCGCATCGACGCGTTCGAGGCGGTGCTCGGGCCGGTGCCGGTGGTGCGCTGCATGCCCAACACGCCGGCAGCGATCGGCAAGGGAATGATGGTGATGGTCGCAAACGACAAGGTCGACGAAGCCGCGCTGGCCTTCGTCGGCGGGCTCTTGGCCACCAGCGGCGCCGTCGCCCGAGTGACCGACGAGGCGCAGATGGACGCGGTGACGGCGCTGTCGGGCTCCGGGCCGGCCTACGTGTTCCACTTCATCGAGGCGCTGACCGCCGCCGGCGCGGCGGCCGGGCTGCCGGAGGAGACGGCGAAGCAGCTGGCGCTGCAGACCGTCTACGGCGCGGCCTGCCTTGCGCATGAGGGCAGCGTGGACCCCGGCACGCTGCGCCAGCAGGTGACCAGCCCGAACGGCACCACCGCCGCGGCGCTGGCGGTGCTGATGGGCGAGGAGCGGCTGACGCGCCTGGTCACGGACGCGGTGGAGGCGGCACGCCGGCGGGCGGTGGAGCTCGGCCGGTAGCGGGCTCAGAGCGCTGCCAGCAGCGCGTCCTGGCGCCGCCGCAGCCGGTAGAGGTTGGTGCTCTCGTCCGGCGCGGCGTTCAGCGTCGTAAGCAGCTCGCCCTTGGCGACCGGCCGCAGCACCTTGCCGCCCTCGAGCAGGCCGACGGGAACGGCCCGGCTCGCCCGCGCGTCGGCGACCGTCATCGTCCAGGAGCGATAACAGGTCTCGCCGATGGCGTCGAAGGTCTCGCCAGGGGCGAGGGCGCGCTTGGCGAGCGCGCAGACCTCGGCCACCGGCACGGGCAGCGGCACCATGTCGGGCCGGCCGTAGAGTGCGATGCGCGCCGCGGTGAGCGGCACCTCCAGCGAGGTCAGGTGGTAGGGGCGGAAGAAGCTGTAATACGGCCCGGTGCCGATATGCAGATCGTCCATGCGCTCGATGATGCGCGGATGCGTGGCCTCGACGATGACGAAGACGCCAGGGGCCACGCCTTTGCCGACCGTGTAGTCGACGACCCCCTTGCGCGACAGGATGCCGCCATCCTCGCGCGGGACCAGCACCTTCACCATGTCTTCACGGTCGGCCCGCGGCCCGTGCATCCCGGGCACGTCGGGCACCAGGCCGGTGGCGTTGGCGATGGCCGCCATCTCGACCATGGTCTTGGAGCCGTCGACGAACTCCACCAGCATGCGAGGGTTCATGTTGCGCCGCTCGGCCTCCTCGCGGTAGTCGTCGGGGACGGCGTCGTGGTCGAGCGGGTTGTTCTTTCCCTTGCCGGCGGCGACGATGGTGTAGCCGAGCGCGGTGGCGAACTCGATCAGCTCCATGCAGCTCGACGGTTCGTCGCCGGCGCCCACCGAGTAGACGACGCCCAGGCGGTCGGCCTCGCGCTTCAGCAGCGAGCCGATGGTGACGTCGGCCTCGACGTTCATCATCACCAGGTGCTTGCCATGTTCCATCGCCATCAGGTCGAAGTCGGCGGCGACGCCCGGCTTGCCAGTGGCGTCGATCACCACGTCGATGAGCGGGTTCTGGACGAGCAGCTCGTTGGAGGTGATGGCGATGCGGCCCGCCTCGATGGCGCGGGTGACCGCCGACGCCGTCTCGGCCTCGGCAGCCTTCTCCTCCGAGCCGTAGGCGATGCGCACGGCGGCGCGCGCCGTGTGCGGGCGGCGCGTCGAGACCGCCGCGACCTGGATTCCCCGCATCAGCATGCCCTGGGTGACCAGGTCGGTCCCCATCTCGCCCGAGCCGATGACGCCGATGCGCACAGGGCGCCCCTCGTCGGCGCGTCTGGCGAGGTCCCGGGCCAGCCCGGTGAGGGCGATGGTGCTCATGCGAAGGTCCGCCATGTCGTGGCGAATTGCAGGAACGGCAGCGGCTTGTCAATCAAGCCGCGCCGGAAAGGCCCGGTGTCGAGGCGGACGGTCCTGCTTCAGAAGCGGAACACCGCACCGATGATCGGCCCATGCTCGACGACGTCGAACATGAAGCCGTCGTCATTGCTGTAGTCGACGCCGATGGCGCGGTAGCCGGCGACGGCGGAAATGCGGTCGGTGAAGCGGTAGCCGAGCGCCCCGGCGACGTCCCAGTCGAGGTCGGCCTCGCCGGCGCCGATGAGGCCCCAACCGGTGACGTAGAGTTTCGGCGTGAAGTCGTAATTGCCGCGCAGACCGACCAGGCCGTCGACCCAGGTGGCGCCGTCGTCGAGCTGGACGCCATCCAGGATGCCGCCGGTGAAGGAAAGGTCGGTGTCGACCGACCAGACACGGGCGCCGACAGCGAGGTCCAGCCGGCCGCGGTCGCTCTGCAGGAGGCTGTAGCCGGCGCCGAGCGTGCCGACGAAGGTCGAGGTGGAGAGGTCCACCCTGGCGGCGAGGATGCCGAGCGGCGTGGTGTCGCCGGTCGAGATCTTGACGTATTGCAGGTCGCTGAAGATGCTGAAGCGGTCCTTGCGCGCCTCGACGATGGCCATGGCACCGAAGTCGAGGTCGCCCAGGATATCGCCGAAGCTCTGGTCGATATCGACGACGGGCGAGCCGAACTGCGAGGTCTGGCCATTCAGGCCGGCCATCCAGAAATAGGGCGCCACGACGAAGGTCCAGCCGCTCTCGGTGACGACGGGCTGCACGTCCGGCGTGACCGGCGAAACGACGTCGGCGGCGCGCGCGCCGCCGGTGGCGGCGAAGGCTGCCGCGACGACCATCCCCAGAACTTTGGCCCTCATGTCCCTCTTCCCTCTCCTTGCCTCCCCTGCCCGTCGCAGGAGAGCGTGTCCCCGGGACCGAATCCGCAAGTTTCGCTACGCGCACCCAACCCTGACGGGAAAGTAACAGACGACCTAGGACTGTCAAACGAAACCGGCGGGCTGGAAAAAACCCGGAAATGCGGAAAGTCTAAGGGCTTCCAAGCACCTTCGACGCTGTCGAAGCCGCAAGATTCTGCACCGATACATTGGGAATCGAAACTGGATTGGCAGCCGGGCCGGCTGCCCATCCGAAGGGCCAAGCGCGACGCACGCCAAAGTCGGCGGCGGTCTATACCGCGCCGACGAGGTTTTCTCAGACGAGCGAGTCGCTCAAGCCGCTAAAGAACGAGCGGCGAAAGTGCCTTCCACGCAACAGCGCAGAAAAGCCCAACATAGGCGAACCGATAGAGAGCCCACCCGATTAAATGCCCAGAAGCTTCCAAGGCGTCACCTTTTAAAGGACTAGGGATATCCGGGCAAATAGGGCAGCAAGGCTGTCTCGGCAAGTAAACAACGGAATCAAAACTGTAATGTGGCGTGGCAGAGCGCCTGTGACCGCTGCTTCATGCCACAAAATCGGCGACGAGCCTGGCACAGTCGGCCGGGTGCGTGGCGATCGGAAAATGGCCGGCTCCGTCGACGACGATCATGCGGGCGGCTGGCAGCATGCGCGCGGTCGCCTCGGTCATCGCGACCATGGCGGCGTTGGCGCGAGCGCCGCGTCCCAGCATGACGGGGCAGCGGATCGAGGCGAGCCGGTCCGCGGGGAAGCCGAAGTCCGACCGCCAGTCGAGGACGTTGGTGGACGCCTTCTCTCGGCAGTAGTCGCGAACCGGGCCGGGCAGGCGGGCGAACGAACCGGGACCGTCCCAATAGTCGATGACGAGCGCCGGCGCGTCGGGGACGTTCTTGGACACTGCGACCTCGAAGGCGGCGGCGACGGCGCGCCCCTCCTCCAGCAGACGCTTCTCGCCGGCGAGCCTGAGCACGTCCATCGGATTCGCTTCGAACAGGACGAGGCCCGACACCTGCTCGGGAGCCTGCAGGGCCGCGGCGAGCGCGACGGTGCCGCCGAACGAATGGCCGACCAGCGTGACCGGCGTCGCCAGGCGCTCGAGGGCGGATCGCACGACCGCCACCTCGTGGGCGATGCCGTCATTGCCGAGCGACCGCGTCTCGGCCGTCTGCCCGTAGCCGCACAGGCTCAAGGTCGCCGTTCGCGCGGCGAAGGGCAGCTCGGCAAGCAGCGAGCGCCACGCCGCGCCGGTGCTGAACGATCCGGAGACGAAGAGGAGCGTCGGGCCATCGCCGCGCACCGCCAGGTCGATCTGCGCAGGCCGGGCGGGACGGGCGATCGGCAGCGCGCGTCGCGCAGGGTGCCGGCGCGCTTCCATGGCGTCCTGCGCCACGGGCGCCTCAGGCCCGCGCCAATCGAACGGGTCGCGCGGGGCCTTTCGAAACGACCGATGCATGGTGCCTATCCTTTTCAGACCGACGAGCCGAATGCAGGCGACCATGATCCTGGCGTGTATCGGCTCGATGCCGCCAATGCCGGCCTTTTATTGCTGCGCGAACGCGGGGCTGAAACAGAGCCGTTCGGGCCGGGTTAGGCGCGGCGGCCTGGGCTGGACCGGTCGCCGAGAAGCGAACGAAGAACCCGCTCGTATCGCGATGCCTCCGTGACGAGCCAGTCGGCCATCGCCGGCCAGTTGTCCTCGGCGAAGCAGTTCACCTGCCAGGACGAGACGAACGGAAACTCGACGGAACTCAGCCGCGGATCGAGGCCGAGGGCCTGGTTGATCCCATCGGCATGGGGCTGCAACCGCTGCGCCACGGCGGTGGCGCCGGCGCGTTCGTTGCGGCCGAGGAAGACGCCGCAGCGATCCTTGTCCGGCGACACGTACATGGTGAGGACGAGGTCGAGCTCGGGCAGGCCGCGCTGCCAGAAGAAGCGCATGCGCATCACGCGCCGCGCCCGTTCCTCCGGATGGCGGGCTTCGAGGACCGCCCAGAAGCGCCCGCTGGGAAACTCGGAGGCGAAGCGGGGCTGCTGCATGATGGTCGGTCCCATGGCGAGCCCCTCAGGACGAGGGGCGCGCTTCGACCCGCCCCGCGGCGATCAGGGCGGAGACGGCCTCCTGGACGGCCGCCAGGCTGGAGTAGCGGGGCTCGTAGCCGAGCAGCCGACGTGCCTTCTCGATCGAGTGGCAGGAACTGCGGACGATGTGCTCCCAGCTCGTATGCGCGTCTTCCGGGGATTGATCCGCCTTCCATTGGTCGAAGGGCTGGAAGCGGAGCTTGGGCGCATGCCCGAACCAGCGGAACATCGCCTCTGCGTAGCCGCGCAGGTTGAGCGCCTGGGGCGAGACCGCGTTGAATGCCTCGCCCACGGCGTGCGACCGGCGAAGGATGGCTCGCATGATCAGCTGCGCGACGTCTTCGGCGTGGACGTGATGGAGGGTCTCCAGCCCGAAATTGGGCAGCGCGAGCTCCTCCCCCCGCGCGATGCGCGAGAACACGTCCGGATCGACGTTGCCGACCGGATTGATCGGCACCCAGCCCGGCCCGACGATGTGGCCCGGCCGGAAGACCGTGGCGGGAAAGCCGGTCCGCCGCGCCTCGTGGAGAAGCCAGGTTTCGATGGCGGCCTTGTGCGTGCCGTAGTCGCCGAAGGTGTCCAACGGATCGTCCTCGGTCGCCGGCACCGCCGCATTGCGGCCGTAGACCCATATGGTTCCGCAGTGGAGGAGATGCTCGACGCGTCCGCGCAGGGCTTCGACGAGCGCCTGCGTGCTGGGCAGGTCGAACGAGATCATGTCCACCACGATGTCGGATCGCAGGGCGGCGATCCGCGCGCCGAAGGTGCCGCTCGCGTCCTCGACGGTCCGGTCTGCCGCCACCTGCTCCACCGCCGCCCATGCGGGGTCGGACCGATACGGCGCCGCTTGCCCGCGGCTGACGTTGACGACCTCGTGCCCGCGCCCGACGAGCGCCGGAACGAGGTAGGTCCCCACATGGCCGCTTCCGCCAATCACCACCACCCGCGCCATGTCCGGTTTCCTCGCCAGGCTCGCTCAGAGACGGACATCGTAGCACGGTCGCTGCAAGAAGGCTGGCGGCCCGCCGAATTGCGGGGCGTTTTAGTGCCAGCACGCTGCCAATGTCGGCGTGAGCGCTTCTTCCACGCTCTTGACGAGGTTGATCTGGCCGAGAGACGGCGGATTGAACGAGGCCATCGCCGAGCGCAAGGCCTCCACGTCGCCGGATCGGAGTGAAAATCCATCCGACGCCTGGATGCGATCAATCCTGTTGGACTGAGCGCTGTACCACCCTTGGACGGTGTCCCGATCCTCCGAGCCGATGATCGAGATCACGAGATCGCTGCCGCTCCGGACGAACCAAAGCTGATCGTGGTTGACGCCGACGAAGCTCAGAATATCCATCCCGATATCCGTATGGGCGTTCATGATGACGTCACCGCCGCCGCCTCGGGCCATGACATAGGTGTCGTTGCCGTTGCCGCCGGTCAGCGTGTCGTTGCCGGCGCCGCCAACAAGCGTGTCGGCGGCGCCGGTGCCCTGGATCTGGTCGTTGGCATCGGTGCCGGCGAAGGTCTTGGCGGTGAGCGCGGCGGTGTCCCAAATGGTGCCGGCGCTGAAGGTGACCTGCTGGATCGGATTGTTCGCGCTGGCCGTGCTGTTGCCGTAAAAGAAGCCGCCGATGAAGACCTTGTCCATGGTGCCGGTGATCGACAGCTCCAGGCCATAGCCGCCCCAGTAGCCGTCCCAGACCTGCCTGACCACGATGTCGGAGGGCGCGACGCCTTCCTCGAACTGCAGCGTGTTGAGCCGGCCGGCCGTGGCGTCATAGCTGCGGATGGTGTCCTGCCCGTCGCCGCGGCCGAACCGATAAAGATTGTCGCCGGGGCCGCCATCGAGCGTGTCGTTGCCGGCACCGCCAACAAGCGTGTCGTTGCCGTTGCCGCCGGTCAGCGTGTCGTTGCCGGCGCCGCCAGCGGCCAAGTCGTCGCCAGAATTGCCGCTGAAGCTGTTGCCGTTGGCATCGCCCAGGTAGATGTCGCGTCCGGCACTGCCGTTGCTCGCGGCACCGACCAGCACGCCGAGTGAGGCGAGCTCGGTTCGCAGCGGCGAAGTCTGCGGCAAGGCCTCGACCCAGGCGCGCAAGGTGTCGATCCCGGAAAAGCCCGCGGCTTGCAGCATGGGCTGGGCATAGCGATTGAGTTCAACCAGATCGATCAACGCCTCGCGCTCATTTGCAAGCTTGCCGTCCTCAAGACGCCTGGCCAGCCCGCTGGAGTCGAGGTGGATGCCCTGCTCGTCGACAACGAGATCGATGCCGTCCAGATAGGGGGCAAGCCGGGTCTGCAGAACGAGCCCGCTGTAGATGCTTTCCTTGAGTGCCTCATAGCCCTGCTGTAGCAGCGCTAGCTGCCCGGCCGGCGGGGTGATGGTGAAGCTGGCGCGGGTGATCAAGGTGACCGCGTCGAAGCTGGTGGTCTTGACGGTGCCGACGGTCATCGTCATGCCGCGTTCGCCGCTGGTGTAGAAGCGCTCGCCATTGAACACCTCCAAGACGCCGATCAGGTTGCGAAACTGCGCTTCGGTCACGCCGGCAGGCAGGCCCGCGATCTTGACGTTGCCGTCGAGCGTGTCCTCGAGGCTCCGCCAGAAGTCGCTGCTGCGTGCCCAGGCGGTTATGAGGTCATCGAGCTGGGCCCGCTGCAGGTCGCGGGTCGGGCTTACGGCGTAGGTGCTGAGCAGGGTGGCAAGATCGGGGTTCCGGCTGACGGCTTCGGCCAGATCGCGTACGCGGCCGGAGCCTTGCATCTGCGGCAGAGCCAAGGCCTGCTCGGTCAGCGCGACGGGCGTGGTGAACTGGCGGTAGAAGGCGTTGGACTCCAGGTCGACGGCACCGATGCTGCGGGTGATGGCGGCGCCGTCGACGGTCTGGGTGACATTCGCGCTTTGCGCAATGCGACTGCCGTTAATGGTGCTGCCGGCCTGGCTGCCGCCGGTTCCGTTGGTGGTGCTGCCAATGACGCCGATGCGGGTGATGCCAAGCTGGTCCAAGCTCGCGAGTTCGCCCGAATCGGACACGCCATCCTGGTCGGCATCGCGCCAGACCTTGACGGAGCCCCAGGCGAGATCGATCGTAGTGAAGTTGCCGTCGTGATTGGTGTCGAGGTCGGCAAGAGCTTCGAAGCCATTGGCAGCATTCTTGCCATCCGACTTCAGCGTGTCGGCGCCGAACAGCTCGCGGCCTGTGTCGATGATGCCGTTGCCGTCGAGGTCGCGCACCAGAATGCCGTCGTCGGAGCCGAGCCAGCCAGTCCCCGTCGCGATGCCATCGGCGTTGTGATCGAACAGGACCGAGCCGTCGGCTCGTTTCAATTCGAGGCCGTCATTGTCGAGGTCTAGCATCAGGGGATCGACGGGTTGGCGCCACGCACGTGCCGTCCGGAATGAGCCGTTGACCGCGTCGTCGACTTGCGCGTCGAGTTCCCGTTGCCGATGACGCAGGGCACGATAGGCGTTGCCCAGCAATCCTGCAGAGAAAGGCGATCCCGGATATTCTGGATCGAAGAGGTGGTCTGGGGTTATCGGGTCGGACTTGGGTAGTTCTACACTGAGCGGTCCGAACGACAGCTGAGGTTGGATCGTCGCCGATGGCAAGGGTGCTGCAATGGGATCGGTAGGATGGGGGACCAGTGGGCCGGGCTCAATCTTGAACTTGATGGAACCTCCGCCAACCGGAATCTCAAATGTCAAATTGTTGCCCGAGAATTCGCCTGTCGCTGCATTGACATTCGTGGCGCCGCCAACCTTGATAGGGCCGCCGACAACGCCTTCGATTTGCAGCTTGGTAGGGTCATTGCGGTCAACTTCCAGGCTCGTTCCCCCTGGCCCCTTGAACTCAACGCTCTTCCATCCCGTCTCCCAGTCACCGGTCACGGAATTGCGTCGGACCTCCGCTACAATCTTCAGCGCACCATTGCTCAGAAAGCCAAAAAAACCTGCAGCGCTCACTATGCTCTCTCCCTATTCGTCGCGTTCGCGCAACGTGCAGTGGTTCTCAGTGCGAACCTCCGCACTCCTCCCAATGCGCCGGCGCGCAGTGGTTGCCGACTCTGAGTATCTTCTATCACAGATTGCACGGCCTGTCGCTATGGTGCGAACCCGCCAGAAGGCATCTGTTGATTTCGTAGGGGTTTCCTGGTGCTGCCGGACAGGATTGAACTGTCGACCTCTCCCTTACCAAGTGTGTGGCCCTACGGTCGGCAGCGGCGAGTACCGGCGATCCTCGATGATCTGCAGCGTTGACGCTGGCCTGCCAACAGGCTGATTCTCGTGGTGATACGGGCCATTTTCGGCTATACTCGTATCGTTGTGGGTGATTTGCGGTGACGGCGGCTACAGCCAAAACGGTGAAAGATCAGTGAAAGATGGCACAAACCACGGCTGCCGCGGTCGAGAAGTTTGTCAGGGCGGGTGTTCCGGCTGACAAGCCGCATATTTCGCTGCGCGACGGCAGTGGCCTTGTGCTGCGATTGCTGCCAACTGGTATCGCGACATGGTACTTCGTTGGCAGGCTGCCTGGCGCCGGTCGCGCCGGGACGCAGCGCATGGTTACCATCGGCCGCTGGCCCACCGTCGACATCGCCACGGCCAAGCGGCTGGCGGCCGAGATCAAGGGCAAGGTTGCAAGCGGCATCGATCCGGTCGCCGAGCGCAAGGAACGGATGCGGCATGAGAAGATCAGGCTGCCGGTCGCCCTCACCGATTACGAGGCTTGGCTTCGCTCGCGTAGGTTGACCAAGGTGGACGATACCTTGTCCGCGCTGCGTCGTGGTTTTCGACCGCTGGAGCGTAGGACGCTGGAGGAGATCGACCGACCGGCCATTGTCGCCGCGATCGAGAAGATCGAGCGCGCCGGTCTTCCCGGCGCTGCAGCCGATTTCCGCAAACTGGCTGCGACATTCTTCAACCGCCAGGTTTCGCTCGGCGTGATCAAGTTTTCGCCGCTGACCGGTTATCGTCGACCTAAGCCGCCGCGTGACGAGGTCGCCGAGGCTGAGCTGGCGGGCAAGGCACTCACCGAATCCGAAATCGTCTCCATATGGCGGGCTGCTGAGCAGATCGGCGGGTCGTTTTCCGGCATCGTCAAGATCATCCTGGCGACCGGGCTGCGGCGCAATGAAGCCGCGAATCTGCGCTGGGCATGGGTCGACCGCAAGGCAAGGCTGATCACGATCCCCGCCAAGGCCATGAAGGCCGGATCCGAGCACGTCGTCATTGTTACTGATCTTGTGACGAAAATTCTCGACGAGATACCTGATCGCGCCGGCGGCCTCGTGTTTCCCGGCCGAACGCTCGGCGGCAGGCGGCCGGTCTCCGGTTGGTCGAAGCTGTTAAAGCGGCTGCGGTCAGTCGCGGACGTCGATGGCGTCGGTCTTCACGATATGCGCCGGACATTCAGGTCCGCCCTCGCGGACCTGGACGTGCCGGAACCGGTGGCCGAGATGATGATCGCGCACAAGCGTACAGATCTGATCAGGCGTTACAACCGCTCCAGCCTTGTCGCACAGCGCCGTCAAGCAGCCGCCCGATACGACGAATGGCTATCGGGGCTGCTCGGTTATA
>JBEVJK010000091.1:0-28702 GCA_040510195.1 Mesorhizobium sp.
TGGATGCGCTCGCGCACTTCCTCGTCGGCGATGCCCTCTTCCTTGGCCCAGTCCTGCACCGGCAAATCGAGGCCGAGGACGTTGCGCAGGTTCTCGGCCAGCGCGTCGGTGTCCCACTGCTCGGGATAGGCGGTCGGCGGGATGTACTTCGTCACCATGTCGTCGACGACGCCGTGGCGCATCTCGGCCACCGTCTCGGCGACGTCCTCGTCGCGCATCAGCTCGATGCGCTGCTCGAACACCACCTTGCGCTGGTCGTTCATCACGTCGTCGTATTTGAGCAGGTTCTTGCGGATGTCGAAGTTGCGGGCCTCGACCTTCTTCTGAGCCTTCTCCAGCGCCTTGTTGATCCAGGGATGGATGATCGCCTCGTCCTCCTTGAGGCCGAGCTTCTGCAGCATGCCGTCCATGCGGTCGGACCCGAAGATGCGCATCAGATCGTCCTGCAGCGACAGGAAGAACTTGGAGCGGCCCGGGTCGCCCTGACGGCCCGAGCGGCCGCGCAGCTGGTTGTCGATGCGGCGGCTCTCGTGGCGCTCCGTGGCAAGCACGTAGAGGCCGCCGGCCGCCAGCGCCTTGTCCTTGAGACGCTGCACGTCCTCGCGGATCGCCACCTCGCGCGCCGTGCGGTCCGGCCCCTCCGGCAGGTCGGCGAGCTCCTGGAGGATGCGCATCTCGGGATTGCCGCCGAGCTGGATGTCGGTGCCGCGACCGGCCATGTTGGTGGCGATGGTGATGGCGCCGGGCACGCCGGCCTGGGCGACGATGAAGGCCTCCTGCTCGTGGTAGCGGGCATTCAGCACCTGGAAGTTCTTCATGCCCTCCTTGCGCAGGCGATCGGCCAGCAGCTCGGACTTCTCGATCGAGGTCGTGCCGACCAGGATCGGCTGGTGCTTGGCGTTGGCCTCTTGGATTTCGCGCACGATCGCCTTGTACTTCTCTTCGACCGTCCGGTAGACCTCGTCGTCCTCGTCGAGGCGCAGCACCGGCAGGTTGGTAGGGATCTCGACCACGTCGAGGTTGTAGATGTTGCCGAACTCCTCCGCCTCGGTCAGCGCAGTGCCGGTCATGCCGGCCAGCTTGTCGTACATGCGGAAGTAGTTCTGGAAGGTGATGGAGGCGAGGGTCTGGTTCTCCGGCTGGATCGCCACGTGCTCCTTGGCCTCCAAAGCCTGATGGAGGCCCTCGGAATAGCGGCGCCCCGGCATCATGCGGCCGGTGAACTCGTCGATGATGACGATCTCGCCGTTGCGAACGATGTAGTCCTTGTCGCGCTGGAACAGCCGGTGCGCCTTCAACGCATTGTTGACATGGTGCACCATGGCGACGTTCTCGACGTCGTAGAGCGACTCGCCCCTGAGCAGGTCGGCTGCGCGCAGCAGGTTCTCCAGCTTCTCGGTCCCCTCCTCGGTGAAGATGGCGGTGCGCTGCTTCTCGTCGACCTCGTAGTCGGCCGGCTCCAGCTTGAGGAGGAAGGTGTCGACGGTGTTGTACATCTCGGAGCGGTCCTCCAGGGGACCGGAGATGATGAGCGGGGTGCGCGCCTCGTCGACCAGGATGGAGTCGACCTCGTCGACGATCGCGTAGTTGTGGCCACGCTGGACCATCTGCACGCGCTCATACTTCATGTTGTCGCGCAGATAGTCGAAGCCCAGCTCGTTGTTGGTCGCGTAAGTGACGTCGCAGCCATAGGCGGCGCGGCGCTCCTCGTCGCTCAGGCCGTGCACGATCACGCCGACGGTCAGGCCGAGGAACTTGTAGACCCTGCCCATCCATTCGGCGTCGCGCTTGGCCAGGTAGTCGTTGACGGTGACCACGTGGACGCCCTTGCCGGCCAGCGCGTTCAGGTAGACCGGAAGCGTCGCCACCAGCGTCTTGCCCTCGCCGGTCCGCATCTCGGCGATGTCACCGGCGTGGAGAACCATGCCGCCGACCAGCTGGACGTCGAACGGACGCATGCCCAGCGCACGCTTGGCAGCTTCGCGAACGGTCGCGAATGCCGGAACCAGGAGGTCGTCGAGAGAAGCGCCGTTTGCGATGTCGGCGCGGAAGGCGTCGGTCCTCGCCAAGAGCTCGGCGTCGGTGAGCGTGGCGAGCTCGTTCTCCATCGCATTGATGGCCTCGACGCGGGGCCGCATCGATTTGACGCGGCGATCGTTCGACGATCCGAAGATTTTGCGGGCGAAGCCGCCGAGACTGACCATCCAGTGGTCCTTTCAAACGTACCGGCAGGCCGCCGCCATTTGCTGGCGCCTTGCTGAGCCCGGGATAGCCAAAAAACGCCCTGAAATCGCTTCTGGACGCAAAGTCGAAGGACAGATAAGAGGGGCTCTTCGCGATGTCAACGCTGCCGAAGAGCGGCGTATCGGCTCTGATTTCGCCAGATTCCGCTGATCTGGACGCTGCCCTCACGTTCCTATTGGAGACAATCCCAATGCTTGCTTCCCTTTCACGTGCCTTGCTGGTCTCGGCCGCACTGGCCGTCGGCTCCGTGGCGATCGCTGCCAGTGCCGCGGCGCAGGACGACAAGGTCGTGGCGACCGTCGACGGCGATCCGATCACCGAAGCCGACCTGCAGCTCGCGTTGACCGACCTAGGCGAACAGTTCGCGCGCCTGCCCCCCGACCAGCGCCGCGCGGCCGCGTTGGCGGCGCTGATCGAGATCCGGCTGCTCGCCAACAAGGCCGAGGCGGCGGGGGTCGACAAGCGGCCCGATTTCGAGCGCCGCATCGAACTCCTCAAGCTGCGCGCCCTGCACAGCGCGGTCGTCGAGGAGGATGTCGCCGCCAAGATCACCGACGCCGAGATCCGCTCCCGCTACGATGCGGAGATGGCCAAGGCTCCCAAGGTCGAGGAGGTGCATGCCCGTCACATCCTCGTGAAGACCAAGGAAGAGGCGGAAAAGATCATCAAGGAGCTCGACGCGGGCGGCGATTTCCAGAAGCTCGCCAACGAGCATACCAGCGACCCGAGCGGCAAGACCACCGGCGGCGATCTCGGTTTCTTCGCGGCCGGCCAGATGGTTCCGGAGTTCGAGAAGGCGGCGTTCGCGCTGCCCGTCGGTTCCTATACCAAGGCGCCGGTGCAGAGCCAGTTCGGATGGCACATCATCAAGGTCGAGGAGAAGCGGCAGCAGCAGCCGCCGCCTTTCGACCAGGTGAAGGACCAGTTCCGCTCGGTGGTGCTGCGCGACAAGTACTTCGCGCTGGTCAAGTCGCTGCGCGGCGGCGCCAAGGTCGACATCTCCGATGCCGGGCTGAAAACGTCCATCGACGCCATGGAGAAGCAGCAACAGCAGCAGCAGCAGAAGTAGGCCATGTCGGGCAAGGTCTCGCCGCTCGCCCCGAAAGCGCAGCCCAGGATGCCGGCGATCGACGGCGTCCGGATCGCCACGGCCGCGGCCGGGATCAAGTATCGCGGCCGCACCGACCTCATGCTGATGACCTTCGAGCCCGGCACGACGGTGGCTGGGGTGCTGACGCGCTCGCGCTGCCCGTCGGCGCCGGTCGACTTCTGCCGCGCCAACCTGCCCGGCGGGCAGGCGCGGACGCTGGTGGTCAATTCCGGCAATGCCAACGCCTTCACCGGGCGGCGCGGACGCGAGGCGACGCGGATCACCGGCGAGGCGGCGGCGGCCGCCGCCGGCTGCCGGATCGGGGAGGTCTTCCTGGCTTCGACCGGGGTGATCGGCGAGCCGCTGGCGGCCGACCGGTTCAGCCACCTTTTGGCCGACATGGTGCGGTCGGCTTCCGCGGAGGGTTGGGACGAGGCGGGGCGGGCCATCATGACGACCGACACCTTCCCCAAATTCGCGACGGTCACCGTCAGGCTCGGCGATGCCGAAGTGACGATCAACGGCATTGCCAAGGGCGCCGGCATGATCGCGCCCGACATGGCGACCATGCTAGCCTTCGTGGCCACGGATGCGCCGATCGGCGCCGCAGCACTGCAGGCACTGCTCGCCAAGGGCGTCGGCGGCACCTTCAACGCCGTCACCGTCGACAGCGACACGTCGACCAGCGACACGCTGCTGCTCTTCGCGACGGGCATGGCCGCGCGGCGCGGTGCGCCGCGGATCGAGGATGCTGGAGACAAGCGGCTGGTCCCGTTTAGGCGCGCGCTCAACCACATCCTGCAATCGCTCGCACTGCAGGTGGTGCGGGATGGCGAAGGCGCGCGCAAGCAAATAGAGGTGACGGTCACCGGCGCCCAGTCGAGCCGCTCGGCGAAGCGGATCGCGCTCTCGATCGCCAATTCGCCGCTGGTCAAGACCGCGGTGGCCGGCGAGGACGCCAATTGGGGACGCGTGGTGATGGCGGTTGGCAAGGCCGGAGAGCCGGCCGACCGCGACCGGCTGTCGATCTGGTTCGGCCCCAACCGCGTCGCCCACCAGGGCGAGCGGGACCCCGGCTACTCCGAGGAAGCCACCAGCGCCTATATGCGCAACGACGAGATCAGGATTGCGGCCGATCTCGGCCTCGGGCGCGGCAAGGCCACGGTGTGGACATGCGACCTGACCAAGGAGTACGTCGAGATCAACGGCGACTATCGGAGCTGACATTGCCCGCAGAGCCTGACCTTGCCGCCGTGCGACGCTTCGAAGCGGCCGGCTTCCGCGCCTGGCCCGCGGCTTCCGTCCACTATGACGGAACCTGGGTCATCCGGCTCACCGCCGGCTACCCGGCCAAGCGGCTGAATTCGGTCAACCCGCTCGATCCCGGCGACCTGTCCGACCTTTCCAGCCGTATCGCGCGGGCCGACCGCCGCTTCGAGGCGTACGGACGAAGGCTGACCTTTCGGCTCTCGCCGCTTTCCGGCACCGGCCTGGCGGCCCACCTGGACGATCGCGGCTGGAGCCGCTTCTCGGAATCGACGGTGCTCGGCCTGCCGCTCGCGAGCGCGTCGCTCGACGCGGCGGTCGACCAGCTGCCGCTCAAGGACGTTGCGACCTTCACGGCCGCAGCGCTCCGCGTGCGCGGGCTGGAGCCGCCGCTCAGGGCCGCGCTGTCGGAGCTGATCGGGCGTATCAAGCCGGAGATCGGGCTGTTCGTGCTCGAGCGGAGCGGCTCGCCGGTGGCGACTACCATCTGCGTGCGCGACAACGACCTCGCCGGATGCTTCGAGATCGCGACCCATCCGGACGAACGCGGCAAGGGGCATGCTCGGCGCCTGGTTCTTTCGGCGCTCAAATGGGCGAAGGCGCGCGGCGCCAGGCAGGCCTGGCTGCAGGTCGAGACCGACAACCAGCCCGCCCAGGGCCTCTATGCCGGACTCGGCTTCGAGGAAATCTACCGGTACCACTATCGGCAGCCCGCGGAGGCTTGAGATGGAGGGGAAGCTGCCGCTCCTGCTGGTCGCCGCCTGCGCGCTGATCGATGCGGATGGGCGCGTCCTCCTGGCGCAACGGCCGGAAGGCAAGTCGCTGGCCGGCTTCTGGGAGTTCCCCGGCGGCAAGGTCGAACCCGGCGAGACGCCGGAGGAGACCGTCATCCGCGAGCTCGCCGAGGAGGTCGGCATCGTCACCCAGACGGCTTGCCTGGCGCCGCTCACCTTCGCCAGCCACAGCTACGAGACCTTCCACCTGCTGATGCCGTTGTTCGTCTGCCGCCGGTTCACTGGCTCCGCCGTGCCGCGCGAAGGCCAGACACTCAAATGGGTGCGGCCGCGCCAGATGCGCGATTTCCCGATGCCGCCGGCCGACGCGCCGCTCATCCCCTTCCTCGTCGACCTGCTTTGATTTCGAATCGGCCGCCCGCCGCGCAAGTCGTTAATCGAACGTTTATTCTCTCCTGCGTATTTGAACGACCGTGGGGTGGCGTGAGGAGAGGGCATGGGCATGCAGGCCGAAGAGGAATGGGTCCGCATCCGCGGCAGTCGCTCTTGGCCCCACGAGGCAGGGGTCAGCCTGATCCGTTTCGCGCTGCTGTTCGGCGTGGTCGCCGTCGCCTTCGCGCTGATCCTGGTGCCGGTGCTCGACGATCCGGCGCGGGGCGTCTGGTCTCGGGCCGACGGGCCGATCGGGGTCGATCCGATCGAGACCGGCCAGATCAGGGCTGTAAGGACCTATACGGAACGGCGCAGCGTGCTTCAGGCGACGCCCAACTCCGTGTGTGTCATTCGCGACGATGGCGGGCAAAGCGGCGATTGCTGACTTTCATCGCCTGTTAACAACGATCATTTACCTGGCCATTTCAGAAAGCATTTCGCCGATTTATTAAGCCCACCATAACAATAACATTGTCTCATGAGCGGCATGATCTTGCGATTTCTCCGCGATACAGCCGGCGCGACGGCTATCGAGTATGGACTGATGGCAGTACTCGTTGCGCTCGGCATGCTGATGGGAGCCACGGCGCTCGGCTCGCAGGTCACCGCCATGTTCGACAACAATGCCCAGCGGGTGGAAGGCGCCATCCAGCCGACGGTCCCTTAGCAGTCCCAGCTATTCGTTGGCCTCGTCGTCGCCGGCAGGCGGCCAAGCACCTGCCGCCAGCGCATCGGCGAGCGAAACGGCGCCCGAGCCGGGCTTCAGCGGCTGCTGCTGGGAGCCGTGCGGCGCCCAACCGGACATCCAGATCACGGAGAAGGTCGCGCGGACACGGCCATCGGCATCGGCGAAGCGCTCGGCGTAGATCTCGGCGGCCCGTCGGAACAGCGCGCGCGTCGCGGGGCGCCGGGAGCGGGCTCGCATGGCGTTGGTGACGCCCATGGCTCTGAGGTCGCGCAGCAGGTCGAACATCGTGGCGTAGCGCACGGTCAGCGTCTCGACGTCGGTGACGGGCAGCGCCAGGCCGGCTCGCTGGAGCAGCGCTCCTGCCTCGCGCACATCGGCAAGCGGCGCGACGCGCGGGCTGACACCGCCGGTGAGCTCCAGCTCGGCGGCCAGCAGGCTGTCGCGCAGCTCGGCGAGCGTGCCGGTGCCCGCCATGGCAGCGAGGAGCAGGCCGTCGGGTCGCAAGGCGCGGCGCATCTGGACGAGCGCCCCCGGCACGTCGTTCACCTCCTGGAGGGCGAGCAGGGAGACGACGAGGTCGAAGCTTTCCGGCGCCAGGCCGAGGTCTCCCCCAGTGGCGACCTGGCCGTCCTGGCTCGCATCGAGCAGGGACGGGTCGTCCTCCACACGCTGGACGGCGCCCACCTTGCCGCTGGCAACGAGCGAGCGGGCCGCATGGTCGGTGCGGCAAAGGACGGCTGCAGCCCGCTCGAAGCGACGCTGGACGGTCGCCAGCCGGTCCGCCAGATCCTCAACGGCCCACTCCATCAGGAAAGCGGCGCCGGGCATCGCCGAGGCGCGGGCGCGGCGGTGCCGCGAGGCGACCAACCCTTCGTCGAAGATCCGCTCCATGCGGCTTAACCTTCGGTTGCAATTTCGCTTGCCGAGGCTGGCTCGGCCAGTCTCATATAGGTGCAAAGCAGCGGGGAATGCACGTGCCACACCAGGAACGGCAATCGGTGGTCGGTCTCGGTCGCAGAGCCGGGGCGGCGTTCCGCGCGGGTGCCGGGCTGGCCGGCCGATGGCTGCTGCCGCCGCTGTGCCCGGGCTGCTCGCGGCAGGTGGCCGAGCCAGGGACGCTGTGCGGCAGCTGCTGGTCGACGCTCCGCTTCTTCGAGCGGCCCTGGTGTCCAGTGATGGGGACGCCGTTCGAACACGATATGGGCGAAGGGCTGGTCTCGCTGGAGGCGATCGCCGGCTCGCCGCCCTTCGGCAGGGCGCGGTCTGCAGTGGCCTATGGGGGCATCGCCCGCCAGATGGTGCGGCGCCTCAAATATGGCGACCGTGCCGACCTCGCCCGCTGGATGGCAGGCTGGATGGTGCGGGCGGGAGACGAGCTGATCGCCGAGGCGGAGCTGGTGGTGCCGGTGCCGCTGCACTGGCAGCGCCTGGTGGCCCGCCGCTACAACCAGTCTGCGGAGCTGGCACGCGCAGTGGCTGCATTGACGGGTAGGCCGTTCGCGCCCGAATGCGCCCGCCGGATCAAGCGCACGCGCCAGCAGGTAGGGCTTGGGCTACGGGAGCGCGAAGCCAACATGCGCGGCGCCTTCCAGGTGCCGCCGGGTCGGGCAAGGCAGGTGGCGGGGCATCATGTGCTGGTGGTCGACGACGTCTACACGACCGGCGCCACGGTCGGCGCGCTGACCCGGGCGCTGATGGCGGCGGGGGCGCGGAGCGTCGACATCCTGACCTTCGCGCGGGTGATTCCCGGGGACTTTCAGGGCGACGAGGTGGCGACTATATAGGAGGTTGGAAAGGTACCGATGACCGACGTGACGATCTATACACGCATGATGTGCGGCTACTGCGCGGCTGCCAAGCGGCTGCTCGACAGCAAGGGCGTCGCCTATGTCGAGCACGATGCGAGCTTTTCGCCGGAGCTGCGGCAGGAGATGATCCAGCGCTCGAAGGGCCGCTGGACGTTTCCCCAGATCTTCATCGGCGAGGTCCATGTCGGCGGTTCCGACGAGCTGCACGCGCTCGACGCCTCCGGCAAGCTCGATGCGCTGCTGGCCGAAGGCCGGCCCAACTAGCAACCAGAAGAGGCAAGTTCATGGGAACGTTCAAGGCGGCTGCCATCCAGATGCGCTCCGGCACCGATCCGGAAGAGAATGCCGCCGTCTTCGAGCGGATGGTGCGCGAGGCGGCGGCGGCGGGCGCCCGCTATGTGCAAACGCCCGAAATGACCAACGCGGTGGTTCGCGACAAATCCGCCCGTGCCTCGCACTTCCGGTCGGTCGAGGAAGACATCGTCGCCGCCCGGGCCGGCGCGCTCGCAGCCGAGCTCTCCATCCACGTGCATGTCGGGTCGAATGCGATCGCGCTGCCCGACGGCCGGCTTGCCAACCGAGCGCTGGTCTATACCGCCGGCGGGGCGTTGGCGGCGACCTACGACAAGATTCACATGTTCGACGTCGACCTCGACCGCGGCGAGAGCTGGCGCGAATCCGAAGCCTATGCGCCGGGCACCGAGGCCGTGGTGGTCGAGCTGCCGGAGGCAAAGGTCGGACTGGCGATCTGCTACGACCTGCGCTTTCCGCAGCTGTTCCGGGCCGAAGCGCTGGCCGGAGCCGAGGTGCTCACCGCGCCGGCGGCCTTCACGCGCCAGACGGGCGAAGCGCACTGGCATGCGCTGATGCGTGCGCGGGCGATCGAAAACGGCGCCTGGATGATTGCCGCGGCGCAAGGCGGCGTCCACCAGGACGGCCGCGAGACCTACGGGCATTCGATCATCATCGACCCCTGGGGCAAGGTGGTGGCCGATGCCGGGGGCGCGGAGCCGACGATCGTCTACGCCGACATCGACACGGCAGCCTCGGCCGCGGCGCGCGCCAAGATCCCCAATCTCAAGAACGCCAGGGAGTTCGGGGTGCGGACGATGGGCGGCGCGGTGCCGCTGAGGGCGGCTTCTTGATCCACTTCGCCCTTCATTGCGAGCGCGGCCATGAGTTCGAGGCATGGTTCCGCAGCAACGACGATTTCGAGGCACAGCAGCGAGGCGGCCTGGTGGCCTGCCCGTCCTGCGGCTGCGACAAGGTGGCCAAGGCGCTGATGGCGCCTGCGGTGGCGACCTCGCGCAAGCGCGAAAAGATGGTCCTGGCGGCCGGCGCCGAGCAGCGCGCCACAATGGCCCAACTGCGGGCGCTGGCCGAAAAGATGCGCGAGAATGCCGACTATGTCGGGGACAAGTTCGCCGAGGAGGCTCGCAAGATCCATTTCGGCGAGGTCGAGCAGCGCGGCATCTACGGCGAGGCGTCGCCCGACGAGGCGCGTGCCCTGGCCGAGGACGGCGTCGATTTCATGCCGATCCCGGTGCTCCCCGACGAGCACAATTGAGCGCGACCGGCTAGCTTTCGAAGGCCGCGTCCTGGGGCGAAGCGGCGCGGTCGGGGAGCCGCTCCGCCATCACCATGTAGTTGACGTCCATGTCGCGCGATCGCTGCCAGCGGTCGGCCAGGGGGTTGTAGACGACGCCGGTGCGGTCGACCACCGCCATGCCGGCGTTGGCGAGGGCCGTGTCCAGCTCTTCCGGCCGGACCAGCCTGCCATATTGATGCGTGCCGCGCGGCAGCCAGCGCAGCACGTATTCGGCACCGATGATCGCCAGCCCGAGCGCCTTGAACGTGCGGTTGATGGTGGCGACGAACATGATGCCTTCCGGCCGCACCATCTCGCCGCATTTGGCGACGAAGAGCCCGACGTCGGCGACGTGCTCGACCACCTCCATGTTGAGGATGACGTCGAAGGTCTCGCCGGCATCGGCCAGGGACTCGGCGGTGGCGACGCGATAGTCGATCGAGAGGCCGCCCTCGGCGGCATGCAGCTTCGCCACCTCGATGTTGGTGGCGGAGGCATCGGCACCGACGATTTCGGCGCCCAGCCGGGCCATCGGCTCCGACAGGAGCCCGCCGCCGCAGCCGATATCGAGGATGCGCAAGCCTTCGAAAGGCCGCGCGACGCGTGGGTCGCGGCCGAATCGCTGCGCCACCTGATCGCGGATATAGGCGAGGCGGATCGGATTGAACTTGTGCAACGGGCGGAATTTGCCGTTCGGGTTCCACCATTCGGCGGCGAGCGCGGAAAAGTGCTCGATTTCGCGGTTGTCGACCGTCGTCTTCTGCAATTCAGGCATGATGCTTCGTCCCTTCGGAAGGAAGGAAGTCGGGTCATGGATGCGCAAAGTCAAGTCGCTACGGCCCGCCCGGGCGCGACTGGCCAGCGAAAAACCAGGTTCTGGCGGGCCGCTTCTGTGCTATGGCGCCTGACTTCGGTCGAGACATCAGCCCCACATGGACCCTATCATCTCCGTCAGGGACGTCCGCAAGACATACGCCTCGGGCTTCGAAGCCCTGAAGGCCGTGGACCTCGACGTCCGGCGCGGCGAAATCTTCGCGCTGCTCGGTCCGAACGGCGCCGGCAAGACGACGCTGATCAGCATCATCTGCGGGCTGGTCAATCCGAGCGGCGGCACGGTGACGGTGGCCGGACACGACAACAGGACCGACTACCGCGCCGCCCGGGCGCTGATCGGCCTGGTGCCGCAGGAGCTGACCACCAACGCCTTCGAGACGGTGTGGTCCGACGTCTCCTTCAGCCGCGGCCTGTTCGGCAAGCCGAAAGCGCCGGAGGTGGTCGAACGGGTTCTCAAGGACCTGTCGCTCTGGGACAAGCGCGATGCCAAGATCGTGACGCTCTCCGGCGGCATGAAGCGGCGGCTGCTCATCTGCAAGGCCCTCGTGCACGAGCCCGAGATCCTGTTCCTGGACGAGCCGACCGCCGGTGTCGACGTGGAGCTCCGGCGCGACATGTGGGCCCTGGTGCGCGGCCTCAGAGAGACAGGCGTCACGGTGATCCTCACCACGCACTACATCGAGGAGGCCGAGGAGATGGCCGACCGCATCGGCGTCATCAACAAGGGCGAGCTGATTCTGGTGGAGGACAAGGCGACCTTGATGCGCAACCTCGGCAAGAAGCAGCTCACGCTTCAGCTCCAGAAACCGCTCGACGTCGTGCCCGACTCCCTTGCCGGCTATCGGCTGGCGCTGGGAGCGGAGGGCACAGAGCTGACCTTCACCTACGACACGCAGGGCGAGCGGACGGGCATCACCGCCCTGCTCGGCGACCTGGCCGAGGCCGGAATCCGCTTCCGCGACCTGCAGACCAAGGAGAGTTCGCTGGAGGATATCTTCGTCAGCCTGGTGAGGCGTCCGTCATGAACCTCCGTGCCATGCAGGCGATCTACACGTTCGAGATGGCGCGGACACTCCGCACACTCCTGCAGAGCGTCGTCTCGCCGGTGATTTCGACCTCGCTCTATTTCGTCGTGTTCGGCGCGGCGATCGGATCGCGCATCACGGAGATCGGCGGCGTGAGCTACGGCTCCTTCATCGTGCCGGGGCTCATCATGCTGTCGCTGCTCACGCAGAGCATCTCCAACGCCTCGTTCGGCATTTATTTCCCGAAGTTCACAGGGACGATCTACGAGCTCTTGTCGGCGCCCGTCTCCTCGCTGGAGATCGTCTGCGCCTATGTCGGCGCCGCGGCGACCAAATCGATCGTGCTCGGCCTCATCATCCTGGCCACCGCATCGCTGTTCGTGCCGCTGCGTCTGGAGCACCCGGTCTGGATGGTGCTTTTCCTCGTCCTGACGGCGGTTTCCTTCAGCCTTTTCGGCTTCATCATCGGCATCTGGGCCGACGGCTTCGAGAAGCTGCAGCTGGTGCCGCTGCTGATCGTCACGCCGCTTACCTTCCTCGGGGGCAGCTTCTACTCGATCGAGATGCTGCCGCCGTTCTGGCAGACGGTCAGCCTGTTCAATCCCGTCGTCTACCTGGTCAGCGGCTTCCGCTGGAGCTTCCTGGGCACCGCCGACATCGGCATCGGCGTCAGCCTCGGCATGACGCTCGCCTTCCTCGCCATCTGCCTGGCACTGGTCTTCTGGATCTTCCGCACCGGTTACCGGCTCAAGCCCTGACGGCTCGGCTGCCCGCGGAATGACGAGGCGTGTGCCGCCCGCGACAGAGGGTGGAAGAAAATTCTGCCAGAAAAGAACCTCGAACGCCGTCTCCCGTCGTTGCCCGCCGGGCGGCGCGTCAACCATTCGAGGAATGCCATGACCAACCCGAACATCACCTCTCCTTCGGCCAGCCCGCCGGCTGGGGCGCCCGGTCCCGTCCGTCCCGGGGCGACTGCAGAAAGCCCGCCGCCGCCCGACAATCAGCCCAGCGATCGGGCGGCGATCCGCCACGCCGACTCGCCGGCGTCCGACGCGATGGAGCCCAAGTTCGTGCAATTCGGGCATCCAGCCGGGACCGTTCAGTGCCACGTCGTTGGCGCGGAGGTACCGACACGCCGGGCGGGTATCGCGGCGGTTCAGCCCCAGGGCCCTGCCCGGAAGCGGAGAAGGGTGAAGTCCCTGGTGCGCGAGCGCTCCAGGATGGCGCAGCGGACCATCAAGCGCGGTGTGACGAAGCTGATGAACGCGATGGCCAAGCTGTCGTGGCAGGCTGGGCTGGCGATCCTCAACCTTCGGATCCTTGCCAGTTGCGTCAGTCGGCTGGAGTGGCTGCAACTGGCGAACCTCGTCGGGCTTTCCAACCCGGAGTTGAGCCGTCTGCTTCTCGAAATGGCCGAGTGCATGGCGAAGGTCGAGGACCTCACGCAACTGTCGCCTGACGAACTGCTGCGACTGGACGACCGCGTCCGGGTCGTCGCCCGGGATCTCGACAAGGCGTTCAGGGTCCATCTGGGCCGGCCTCCGGCCACGGAAAGGCCGACCGTCAAGGTCAAGTGGTCGACCCCGGTCCCGCGCGCCGAGCCCGACAGCGAGGCCGAGCAGGCGACGCCCGATCAAATTCTCCAAGCTCCGACCGGGCTTCCGATCCAAAAGCGGCAGGTGGCGGTCCGGCAGCAGAGCTGAGGCACGCCGCCCTTCCGAAGCGCGAGGCCGGACGGCCGGTGCCGCCCGGTCGCCTTGCGCTCCCTGAGCGATTTGGCTATGGAGGCGCGCTTTCAAGGGACAATTCATTTCCATGGCGCGCATCGTGATGAAATTCGGCGGGACCTCGGTCGCCGACATCAGCCGCATCCGCAACGTCGCGCGCCATGTGAAACGCGAGGTCACGGCCGGGAACGAGGTCGCAGTGGTGGTCTCGGCGATGGCCGGCAGGACCAACGAGCTGGTGGCCTGGACGCGCGAAGCCTCGCCGATGCACGATGCGCGCGAATACGACACCGTGGTGGCGGCGGGCGAGCAGGTGACCTCCGGCCTGCTGTCGATCGCGCTGCAGGCGGAAGGCATCGATGCGCGCTCCTGGCAGGGCTGGCAGATCCCGATCCTCACCGACAATTCGCATGGGGCGGCGCGGATCCGGCAGATCGACGGCAGCGAGCTGATCGACCGGTTCGGCAAGGGCCAGGTCGCGGTCGTCTCCGGATTCCAGGGGCTCGGTCCGGACAACCGGATCGCCACGCTGGGGCGCGGCGGATCCGATACCAGCGCGGTGGCGATCGCGGCGGCCGTCAGGGCGGATCGCTGCGACATCTACACCGATGTCGACGGGGTCTATACCACGGATCCCCGGATCGAGCCGAAGGCGCGGCGGTTGTCGAAGATCTCCTTCGAGGAGATGCTGGAAATGGCGTCGCTGGGCGCCAAGGTGCTGCAGGTGCGCTCGGTCGAGCTGGCGATGGTGCACCGCGTGAGGACCTTCGTCCGCTCGTCCTTCGACGACCCCGATGCGCCGGGCATGGGGGATCTCGACAACCCGCCCGGAACCTTGATTTGCGACGAGGAGGAAATCGTGGAACAGCAGGTGGTGACCGGGATCGCCTATGCCAAGGACGAAGCCCAGATATCGCTCCGGCGCGTCTCCGACCGGCCCGGCGTGGCTGCTGGCATCTTCGGGCCGCTGGCCGAAGCCAACATCAATGTCGACATGATCGTCCAGAACATCTCCGAGGACGGAAGCTTCACCGACATGACGTTCACCGTGCCTTCCGGGGACGTCGACAAGGCGCTGGCGGTGCTGGAGAGTCTGCGCGGCACCATCGGGTTCGACGCGGTGCAGCATGACGAAGGCATGTCGAAGGTGTCGGTGATCGGTATCGGCATGCGCAGCCATGCCGGCGTGGCGGCGACCGCGTTCAAGGCACTGGCCGACCGGGCGATCAACATACGGGCCATCACCACCTCGGAGATCAAGATCTCGATCCTGATCGACGGTCCGTATACGGAACTTGCGGTTCGAACTTTGCATTCCGTCTACGGTCTCGATAAGCAGTAGCAAAAGAGCAATCATTCCCGGTCTGCCGAGCTGCGGGGGAGGGGAGCAACCGCAGGCCGCTGGAGAACCCGATGCGAGACATGGCCGCCGGACCGCGCGTGCTTCTGAGACGGCTCCGCGAGCTGATGGCGGAAGCGCTGGAGCCGCAGGAGCGGCTCGACCGCATCGTCCGCGAGATCGCCCAGAACATGGTCGCGGAGGTGTGCTCCCTGTATGTGCTGCGGGCCGATTCGGTGCTGGAGCTCTACGCCACCGAGGGTCTCAATCCCGGTTCGGTACACTTGGCGCAGCTGCGGCTCGGACAGGGCCTGGTCGGCACCATCGCGGCGAGCGCGCGGCCGCTCAACCTGTCCGACGCGCAGAAGCACCCCGCCTTTGCCTATCTGCCGGAGACGGGCGAGGAGATCTACAATTCGTTCCTGGGCGTGCCGGTGCTCCGGGCCGGGCGGACGCTCGGCGTGCTGGTCGTCCAGAACCGGACCAAGCGGCACTATCGCGACGACGAGGTGGAGGCGCTGGAGACCACCGCGATGGTGATCGCCGAGATGATCGCCACGGGGGATCTTGCCCGGCTCACCCGGCCGGGGCTGGAGCTGGACCTGAGGCGGCCGGCGAGCTTCGCCGGGCTGGCCTTCAGCGAGGGCGTCGGGCTGGGCCACGTTGTGCTCCACGAGCCGCGAATCGTCGTGACCAACCTGTTCAACGAAGACAGCGACGAGGAGATGCGGCGGCTCGATTCGGCGCTCGGATCGCTTCGCCTGTCGATCGACGATCTGTTGTCGCGGCGCGATGTCGCCTTCGAGGGCGAGCACCGGGCCGTGCTCGAGGCCTACCGGATGTTCGCCAACGACCGGGGCTGGGTGCGGCGGCTCGAGGAGGCGGTGCGCAACGGGCTGACCGCGGAGGCGGCGGTCGAGAAGGTGCAGAGCGACATGCGGGCCCGCATGCTGCACATGACCGACCCTTACCTGCGCGAGCGGATGAGCGATTTCGACGACCTCGCCAACCGGCTGCTTCGGCAGCTGATGGGGCACGGGCCCGAGGTGCTGGCCGCCACTTTGCCCAAGGACGCCATCATCGTCGCCCGCTCCATGGGGGCCGCCGAGCTGCTCGACTATCCGCGCGACCGGCTGCGCGGTCTGGTGCTGGAGGACGGGGCGGTCACCAGCCATGTGGTGATCGTGGCGCGCGCCGTCGGCATCCCGGTCGCCGGTCAGGTCAAGGGCGCCGTCTCCATGTCGGAGAACGGCGATGCCATCATCGTCGACGGCGACGAGGGACGCATCCATCTCAGGCCGCAGGCGGACGTCGAGGCGGCCTATGCCGAAAAGGTGCGGTTCCGGGCCCGCCGGCAGGAGCTCTACCGCGAGCTTCGCAAGAAGCCGTCGGCGACCCGCGACGGGGTGTCGGTGGAGCTGCTGATGAATGCCGGCCTGGCCGTCGACCTGCCGCAGCTGGCCGAATCGGGGGCGGCCGGCATCGGGCTGTTCCGCACCGAGCTGCAATTCATGGTGGCGGCGACGTTCCCGCGCGCCGAAGCGCAGGAGCGGCTCTACCGGGACGTTCTCGATGCGGCGCGCGGCAAGCCGGTGACCTTCCGCACCATCGACATCGGCGGCGACAAGGTGCTGCCCTATTTCAAGAGCGTGGCCCATGAGGAGAACCCGGCTCTCGGCTGGCGGGCGATCCGGCTGACGCTCGACCGTCCCGCCTTGCTGCGGACGCAGGTGCGGGCGCTGCTCAAGGCGGCGGGGGGCCGGGAGCTCCGGCTGATGCTGCCGATGGTGACGGAGATCGGCGAGATCATGCAGGCGCGGGAGGTGATCGACCGCGAGGTGCGGCACCTGTCCCGCTTCGCACACGACCTGCCGACGCTGCTCAAGCTGGGCGCGATGGTCGAGGTGCCGTCGCTGCTGTGGCAGCTGGAAGAGCTGATGCGCACCGTCGACTTCGTGTCGGTCGGATCGAACGACCTGTTCCAGTTCATCATGGCCACCGACCGCGGCAACACCCAGCTCTCGGAGCGCTTCGACCCGCTGTCGGTGCCGTTCCTCAGGGTGCTCAGGCAGATCGCCGAGACCGGGGACCGGGTGGGGACGCCGGTGACCTTGTGCGGAGAGCTCGCCGGACGGCCGATCTCGGCGATGGCTCTGCTCGGCATCGGCTATCGGTCGATCTCTATGTCGCCTGCGTCGATCGGCCCGGTCAAGGCGATGCTCACGGAGCTGCCGCTCGAGGGGCTGAAGAGCCTTCTCGACGGGGCGCTCGCCCACCCCAACGCGACGCGCAACGTCCGCCAGGACCTGCAGGCGTTCGCCCAGGAAAACAACATCCCGCTCTGAACCCAAATGATCAGTCTGCCGCGCGAACGCATGGACCAGGTCGTGAAGCGTTTCGACATGCTCGAAAGGCTGATGGCGGCCGGGCCGGAACCCGAAAGCTACGTGAAGATGGCCTCCGAATATTCGGAGATCCAGGAGATGGCGGCCAAGATCCGGGCGCTGCGCGCCGCCGAGCAGGAACTCGCCGACCTCAAGGCCATGCTCAAGGACCCGGGCACCGACGCGGAGATGCGGTCGCTGGCCGAGGCCGACATGCCCGAGGTGGAGGAGCGCATCGAGGCCCTGCAGACGGAGATCCAGATCCTGCTGCTGCCGCGCGACGCTGCCGACGAGCGCAACGCCATCCTGGAAATCCGCGCCGGGACGGGTGGCGACGAGGCGGCGTTGTTCGCCGGCGACCTGTTTCGCATGTACGAGCGGTATGCCGCCTCGCAAGGGTGGCGCTTCGAGGCGGTGTCGGCCAGCGAGGGCGAAGTCGGCGGATACAAGGAAATCGTCGCGGCGGTGTCGGGCAAGGGGGTGTTCGCCAGGCTGAAGTTCGAGTCGGGTGTTCACCGCGTGCAGCGCGTGCCCGAGACCGAGGCGGGCGGGCGCATCCACACGTCTGCCGCGACGGTCGCCGTGTTGCCCGAAGCGGAGGAGGTCGATATCGATATCCGTCCCGAAGACATCCGGATCGACACGATGCGAGCCTCGGGCGCCGGCGGCCAGCACGTCAACACCACGGATTCGGCGGTGCGGATCACCCATCTGCCGACCGGCATCGTGGTGGTCCAGGCGGAGAAGTCGCAGCACCAGAACCGCGCCCGGGCCATGCAGATCCTGCGCGCCCGGCTCTACGACCAGGAGCGCTCCAAGGCGGCGGAGGAGCGTTCGGAATCGCGTCGCCTGCAAGTCGGCTCCGGCGACCGGTCCGAGCGCATCCGAACCTACAACTTCCCGCAGGGGCGGCTGACCGACCACCGCATCAATCTGACGCTCTACAAGCTCGACCGGGTCATGGAGGGCGAACTCGACGAGGTGATCTCGGCGCTGATCGCCGACCACCAGTCCAAGCTGCTTGCCGACATGGGACAGGATGGCTGAGACCCTGGGCGGGCTGATCCGCCAGGCGCGGCAGGCGCTCGCCTCCGCGCGGGTAGCGGATGCGGCGCTCGACAGCCGGCTCATCGTCGAAGCGCTGACCGGGACGACGCGAGCCGAGGCCATCGCCGATCCGGATCGCCAGATCGCCGCGGCAAAGGCCAACGCGGTCGCCGACGCCGTGCGTCGGCGGCTTGCCGGGGAGCCGGTGCACCGCATCCTCGGCTTTCGCGCCTTCCACGGCCTGACGCTGGCGCTCTCCCCCGACACGCTGGAGCCGCGCCCGGACACGGAAACGCTGGTCGACGCGGTGCTGCCATTCGTTCGGGCGACGGCCGGGAGGCTCGGCCGGTGCCGAATCCTCGACCTCGGCACGGGCAGCGGAGCCATCGCGCTCGCCTTGCTCAAGGAGGTGCCGGGCGCCGCAGCGGAGGGCGTGGACATCTCCCCCGGAGCGCTGGCGACGGCGGCCGCCAATGCCGCGGCTGCCGGCCTCGGCGGCCGCTTCCGCCCGCTCCACTCCCACTGGTATTCCGCGACGGAAGGTCGCTACCATTTGATCGTGGCAAATCCGCCCTATATACGTTCAGAAGAGCTCGCGTCGCTGCAGCCGGAGGTCCGCCTTCACGATCCCGTCCAGGCGCTCGACGGAGGCCATGACGGCCTCGACGCCTTTCGGGAGATCGCCAGCGGCGCCGATGCGCATCTCGAACCGGGCGGGAAGATCGCCCTGGAGATCGGCCACGACCAGAAGATGGATGTCTCGGCGCTCTTCGAAAGAGCTGGCTTCAGCCTCGCGGAGGCTGTGCAGGACCTTTCCGGCCATACCCGGGCACTGCTGTTTAGCCGACGCGCCGCCTAAAGGGTTAGAGAAAAAACGCTTGGCAACCGAAGGGAATGTCGATAGGGTCGCAGCAACCGGATGAAACGAAGCAGGCAGTGCTGTTGTCGATTCGGTTTCCGTAGAGACAAGCTGCCTTCTCGCGTAAACGACGCCATAGCTTCGTGCGGGGATCATCCGGCAAACGACACGAACCGGGACAGGATGGCACGTGGCGCCGGCTCAGATGCAGGCGAGCACCGGTAGGGACAAGCGGAACGGCTGATAGAAACGATCGGCTTCCGACAACATTTTTCAACGCTGAAGAGAATCGAATGAGGCCACAACAGCAGAACCGGCGCATGCGGGGGCGCAACAACAATAACAACAACAACAATCGCAAGGGCCCCAACCCCCTGACGCGCAATTACGAAAGCAATGGTCCCGACGTGAAGATTCGCGGCTCGGCCCAGCAGATCGCCGAGAAATACGCGACGCTGGCTCGCGACGCCCACAGCTCCGGCGACCGCGTCATGGCAGAGAACTATCTGCAGCATGCCGAACACTACAATCGCATCATCGCGGCCGCTCAGGCGCAGATGCCGATCCAGCACATGCGCGACCAGCGCGACGATCTCGACGACGAGAACGAGGACGATATGGAGGCCGTCGGGAACGGCGTCGGCCAGGAGCCGCCGCAGCAGTCCCCCGTCAACCATGGTTCGGGCCCGCAGCCGATCATCGAAGGGACGCCCGCCGAGGTGGCCTTGAACCAGGAAGGCCTTGGCCAGAACGGCGGCGAGCGCCGCGACCGCCCGGCAAATGGCGGCTACGGCGGCAATCCGGACGGCGGCGACGAGGCGCACCGGCGCTCGCGACGGCCGCGCCGCGGTCGAGGACGGTCGGAGCAGGGTGGCCTTGCCGGGGCTCCGGAAGGCCAGGACGGCGACGACGCCGCCGATGCCACGGATGCCGTGGAGGAAGGCGACACGCCCGCGACGGACGGCGACACGATCATGGAGAACGTCGACAACTAGGCGTTTCCTGGGTTTGCAGGCAAAGCGGCGGGGCTTCGACCCCGCCGCTTTTTTGTGCAAACAAGTCACTTGAGTCTCTTTTCGCCTGCTCCCATATTCTCGGTCCAGGGGCCTCGCTCGGACGAGGGGGCCCGTCACCGAGATGCCGATCCGGTGCTGCAAAGCAGGCCGGTGAAGGAAGGAGACATTTATGAACCTCGAGAAATACTCCGAGCGCGTGCGGGGCTTTATCCAGTCCGCCCAGACGCTTGCGCTCTCCAGAAACCATCAGCAGTTCACGCCCGAACATATCCTGAAGGTGCTCATCGACGACGATGAGGGCCTTGCCGCCTCGCTGATCGAGCGGGCCGGCGGCCGCGTCCGCGACGTCAAGGCCGGCGTCGAGGCGGCGCTCGATGCGCTGCCCCGCGTGGAAGGCGGCAACGGGCAGCTTTACATGGCCCAGCCGCTGGCCAAGGTCTTCTCCACCGCCGAGGAGCTGGCCAAGAAGGCGGGCGACAGCTTCGTCACGGTCGAAAGACTGTTGACGGCGCTGGCCGTCGAAAAGTCGGCAAAGAGCGCAGAGATCCTGGCCAAGGCCGGGGTGACGGCACAGGCGCTCAACCAGGTCATCGACGACATTCGCAAGGGCCGGACGGCCGATTCGGCGAGTGCCGAGCAGGGCTACGACGCGCTCAAGAAATATGCGCGCGACCTCACGGCAGACGCGCGTTCGGGCAAGCTGGACCCGGTCATCGGCCGCGACGACGAGATCCGGCGGACGATCCAGGTGCTGTCCCGGCGGACCAAGAACAACCCGGTTCTGATCGGCGAGCCCGGCGTCGGCAAGACGGCGATCGCCGAGGGGCTGGCGCTCAGGATCGTCAATGGCGACGTGCCCGAATCGCTCAAGGACAAGCAGCTGATGGCGCTCGACATGGGTGCGCTGATCGCCGGTGCCAAGTACCGCGGCGAGTTCGAGGAGCGGCTGAAGGCCGTGCTGTCCGAAGTCACCGCGGCCAGCGGCAACATCATCCTCTTCATCGACGAGATGCACACGCTGGTCGGCGCCGGCAAGGCCGACGGGGCGATGGACGCGTCAAACCTGCTGAAGCCCGCTTTGGCGCGCGGCGAGCTGCATTGCGTGGGGGCAACGACCCTCGACGAGTACCGCAAGCACGTCGAGAAGGACGCAGCGCTCGCCCGACGCTTCCAGCCGGTCTTCGTCTCGGAGCCGACGGTCGAGGACACTGTCTCCATCCTGCGCGGGCTCAAGGAGAAGTACGAACAGCACCACAAGGTGCGCATCTCGGATTCGGCGCTGGTGGCAGCAGCGACGCTGTCGAACCGCTACATCACCGACCGCTTTCTGCCGGACAAGGCGATCGACCTCGTCGACGAGGCCGCCTCGCGGCTGCGGATGCAGGTCGATTCGAAGCCGGAAGCCTTGGACGAGATCGACCGCCGCATCATGCAGCTGAAGATCGAGCGCGAGGCGCTCAAGGTCGAAAAGGACGCGGCCTCGAAGGAGCGACTGACCCGGCTGGAGCAGGAGCTGGCCGCGCTGGAGGAGGAATCGACGGCGCTGACGGCGACCTGGGCGGCCGAGAAGGCGAAGCTCGGACTGGCCGCGGACCTCAAGAAGCAGCTCGACGACGCCCGCAACGAACTGGCGATCGCGCAGCGGAAGGGCGAGTTCCAGCGGGCCGGCGAGCTGGCCTATGGCAAGATCCCGGAGCTGGAGCGCAAGCTGAACGAGGCGGAGACGCAGGACAGCAAGGGCGGCGGCATGGTCGAGGAGACCGTCACCCCGGACCATGTGGCGCATATCGTGTCGCGCTGGACCGGCATTCCGGTCGACAAGATGCTGGAAGGCGAGCGCGAGAAGCTGCTGCGCATGGAGGATGAGCTCGCGGTGCGGGTGGTCGGGCAGGGCGAAGCGGTGCAAGCCGTGTCCAAGGCGGTGCGGCGCGCCCGGGCCGGCCTCCAGGATCCCAACCGGCCGATCGGCTCGTTCATGTTCCTGGGACCCACCGGCGTCGGCAAGACGGAACTGACGAAGGCGCTCGCGGCCTTCCTGTTCGACGACGAACAGGCGATGGTGCGCATCGACATGTCGGAATTCATGGAGAAGCACTCCGTGGCCCGGCTGATCGGCGCTCCCCCGGGCTATGTCGGCTACGAAGAGGGTGGCGCGCTGACCGAGGCGGTGCGCCGACGGCCTTATCAGGTCGTTCTGTTCGACGAGGTCGAGAAGGCCCATCCCGATGTCTTCAACGTGCTGCTTCAGGTGCTCGACGACGGCCGTCTGACCGACGGGCAGGGTCGCACCGTCGATTTCCGCAACACGCTGATCATCATGACCTCGAACCTCGGGGCCGAGTATCTGGTTGGCCTAAGCGAGGGCGAGGACGTCGACAAGGTGCGCGACGAGGTGATGGCCGTTGTGCGCTCGTCGTTCCGGCCAGAATTCCTGAACCGCATCGACGAGATCATCCTGTTCCATCGGCTGAGGCGTCAGGACATGGGCAAGATCGTCGAGATCCAGCTCAGGCGGCTGGAAAGTCTGCTCGCCGATCGCAAGATCCGCCTCGATCTCGACCAGGAGGCGATCGATTGGCTGGCCGAGAAAGGCTACGACCCGGCCTATGGCGCGCGTCCTCTGAAGCGGGTGATGCAGAAGGAGCTTCAGGATCCTCTGGCCGAGAAGATCCTGCTCGGCGAAATCCTCGACGGCTCGATCGTCAAGATCACCGCCGGTTCGGACCGACTGAACTTCCGGTCGAAACCAATGGTCGCCGAAACCGTTGAGGCGGCGTAAGGCGGCCGCAACAGCATCCGGAAATGGCCGCTCCCGCGGCCATTTTCATGCCCGGTTCATCGCTGATGGTCCAGGCTCGATTCGGCGGTCCCGCCACCCGCTTCGGAGTCCAAAGCGACATGCTTCGATTGCTCACCCTCTGCTCGGCCCTGACGGCGCTCTCATTGCCGGGCTTCGCGGCGGCCGCCGGGGGCAGCGCCGATGTGACGGCGGGCCCGGCCGCTGCGGCCGGCATCCAGCTGGCGCAAGCCGGCGACGTCGAGGTCTACTATGACGGGCAGGGCCGGCGCGTCATCGTGGACGCCTATACGGGGGAGATCATCGCGGTGGAGCCGCGCACGATGCCTCCGCGGTCCGAACGCTATTACTTGGATGATCCAGAAGACATGGCGCGGCTGCGGCGCGACCAGGAAGCCGAGATCTACCGCGAGGCTCCGCCCGACGACGGCACCTCCATCTGGCGGGATGACGGCCTCGGCGCCGACCCGCAGGGCACCTTTCCCGAGGCCCCCTCTCAGGACCCCTATGGCGAACCGCCGCTCACCGCCGGCCGCGAGCCTGTCGAGCGGGCGCCGCTTGCGCCTGGTGCCGAGCCCGGCCAGGACAATGGGGTCGTCATCATCGAGCCCAATTCGCCGGCGACCATCGAGCCGCCGATGACCTCGGCAGCGCGGATCGAGGTGGCCGAACTGCAAGTGCTGCTCGACCGCAAGGGCGCCTCCCCCGGCGTCATCGACGGTCACTTCGGAAGCAACGTCGACAAGGGCCTTGCCGCCTACCGGAGCCTGACGGGTGCGGCGCTCCGTTCGACCGATGCGGCGGGGATCAAGGCGGCGCTCGCCGAAAGCGGCGGCGATGCCTTCGTGGATTACACGATCACGGCGGAGGACGCCGCCGGGCCGTTCGTGGCCGCAGTGCCCGAAGACTACGGCGAGAAGGCCAAGCTGGAGCGCCTCGGCTACACATCCGTCGCGGAGATGCTCGCCGAGCGCTTCCACCTGGACGTCAAGTATCTGAAAGCGTTGAACCCCGAGGCGAATTTCGGGCGGCCGGGGACGATCATCCGGGTGGCAGCGGTCGGCTCCAACGTGACCGCGCCGGTTACGAGCATCGTCGCCGACAAGTACCAGAAGCAGGTCCGCGCCTATGACGCTGCGGGCAAGCTCGTCGTCGCCTATCCGGCGACGATCGGGTCGTCGGACACGCCGTCGCCGTCGGGCACCCACACCGTGGCGCGCGTCGCGCTCAATCCGGACTACACCTACAATCCGAACATCAACTTCATGCAGGGCGAAAACCACGACATCCTCAAGATACCGCCGGGGCCGAACGGTCCCGTGGGGAGCGTCTGGATCGCCCTTTCCAAGCCGACCTACGGCATTCACGGGACGCCGGAGCCCTCGAAGATCGGCAAGACGGAAAGCCATGGCTGTGTCAGGCTGACCAATTGGGATGCCCAGGAGCTGGCGAAACTCGTCAAGCCTGGGGTCACCGTCGAATTCGCGGAATAGGGTGACGGACGCCACGGCGCCAGGCGGAGCGGCCACGGCGCCCTTTTGCTCGCCGCAAGAACGCCGCTTCGTGCTTGTCGCCGCAATCCTGGCATCGTCGCTCGGCTTCATCGACGGTTCCGTGGTGGCCATCGCCATCCCGGCCATCCGTTCCGACATCGGCGCGACGCTGGTCGACGCTCAGTGGATCGCCAACGGCTATGCGCTGACCCTGTCGGCGCTGCTGCTCGCAGGCGGGGCGGCCGGCGACACATTCGGTCTGAGGCGCACCTTCATCGCCGGCATAGCCCTGTTCGTGGCGGCCTCGGTCGCCTGCGCGCTGGCCATCGGCCCGGCGACGCTGATTGCGGCAAGGTCGGTGCAGGGCGTGGGGGCCGCCGTGATGGTGCCATGCAGCCTGGCCATCATCGCCAAGGCCTACCCTCGGGACCAGCGTGGCTGGGCGATCGGCGTGTGGGCCTCTTCGTCCGCGCTCACCAGCGCGCTCGGCCCGACGATCGGCGGTGCCGTGCTCGCGGCGTTCGACGACAGCGTGTGGCGCGTGCTGTTCTGGGTCAACGTGCCGCTCGGGGGCCTGGCGCTCTTCCTGCTCGTCGTGAAGGTGCCGGACGACGCGCCGTCGCGGCCGCGGCCGATCGACGTTGGCGGCGCGGCGCTCGCAACGGCTGCCTTCGGGGCGATCGCCTACGGCTTGACGGCGATGGCAGAAAGCGGAGCCGAAGCGGCTCTTCCGCCCGGCATGGTGATGGCGCTCGGCGGCGTGCTGCTGGCCGTCTTCGTGTTCTGGGAGCACCGCCATCGCGACCCGATGGTCAAGCTGTCGCTGTTTCGCAGCAAGGCGTTTGCCGGGCTGAACGTCGCCACCTTCCTGCTCTACGGTGCGCTTTCCGGCATCCTCTTCTCGCTGCCGATGCTGCTGATCGCCGGCTGGCGCGCCAGCCCGGCCCAGACCGGCCTGATCTTCGTTCCGCTGTCGGTGCTGATCGCCGTGCTCTCCGGGCCGGTGGGCGCGCTGTCGGACCGGTTCGGTCGGAAGATGCCGATCGCGCTCGGATGCCTGATCGTGAGCGCCGCTTTTGCCGGCCTCGCCATGACCGTTGCGGCGGGGGCGCGTTCGTTCTTCGCAGGCGTCCTGCCGTGGATGGTGCTGATGGGGCTCGGCATGGCGCTGGTGGTGTCGCCGCTGTCGACGGCCGTCATGATGGCGGTGGCGGACCGCGACACAGGCGCGGCCTCCGGCATCAACAATGCCGTGGCGCGGCTGGCCGGGCTGGTGGCGGTGGCGGCGATGGGCGGCGTCGCGGCAGCCCGCTACGCGGCTTCGCTCGGGGAGCTCGCCGGCGTGCCGGGGTTCGGGGAGCCGGCGGGTGCGCTGTCGAAGGAGGTCGAGGCGGCGCGGCTTGCCGCCAGCGATGCGGCCTTCGCGTCGATCGCCTGGATCATGGCGGGCGCATCGCTGCTCGCTGCGCTTGTCGCATGGCTGACGGTCGACGGAAAGGCCGGCAGTTCGCCGCCCGCATGACGACCAGCGTTGGACCTAACTGTCGTTGAGGCGAGCCGCGGCCACCTTGAGACCGTCCTTGCCTTCCTGCTCCAGAAGGTCGTCGATGCGCTTGCGCTCGCGCTCGAAAGCCTGAAGATCGACATCCGTCAGCACGCGGCCGACCGGCAGTCGCACGCGCATCGGGTCGACCTTGCGGCCGTTGACCATCAGCTCGTAGTGGAGATGATCGCCCGTGGCGAGGCCCGTCGAACCGACATAGCCGATGACCTGACCCTGGCGGACCTTGCCGCCCGGCACGACGCCGCGAGCGATCGCGCTCTGGTGATTGTAGGACGTCTCGTAGCCGTTGGCGTGGCGGATGATCGTCTGCCGGCCATAGCCGCCGGACCAGCCAGCCGTCTCGACCACGCCGTTGCCGGACGCGATGATGGGGGTGCCCCGCGGCGCCGCCCAGTCGACGCCGGTGTGCATGCGCGTGTAGCCGAGGATCGGATGGCGCCGGGCGCCGAAGCCGGAGCGGAAGGCGCCGTTGGGCACCGGGTTGCGAAGCAGGAACTGCTTGGCGCTACGGCCGTCCTGGTCGAAATAGTCGACGTTTCCGTCCGCCATCTGGAAGCGGTAGAAGGTGCGCGTGCTGCCGCCGAACGTGGCCGATACGTAGAGAAGCTCGGAGTCCTCCGAAGCGGCATCGTCGCTGTCCGGCTGAGAGAACAGCACCTCGATGCGGTCCGTGGGGTTGAGCCGTGATTGGAAATCGACGTCCGAGGCTAAGAGCTTGATCAGGCGTCCGGTCATGTCGCGCGACATGCCGTAGGAATAGGCGGCTCGGTAGATGCCGTCGTAGACGGTCGGCAGGCTGCCGCGAACGGCGACCGGGGGCGGCGAATCGTCGAAAGCGGTGACCAGTGCCAGGTTGGCCTCGGGCTCGGTCGCCGGCACATATTGCTGGCGATCGTCGAGCGCGATGGTGACGATGTGGGTGGTGCGGTCGTAGACGGACGTGCGGATCACCTTGGCCGCGTCGCCGCGCACCTCCAGTCCGACGCGCAGCACGGTTCCCGGCTTGAGGCCGGGCGAATGGAGCATCCTGCCGATTGCCATCGCCATGCCCTCGGCGTCCGGACCGGCATAGCCGGCCTCCTCGAAGGCCTCGAAGATGCCTTTGCTTTCGGTGAAGGGGATGATGTCTTCGGCATAGGCCGGCGCATCCTCGTCGTCGGGCGCCTGCAGGCTGACCGACACGTTCTCGGGCACGATCTTGACGCCGTAGGAGGCGGTGATCGCCTGCGCGGCAAGCGAATCACCGAAGCGCTGCGGATCGACATAGTGCAGGGCGGCGACCTGCACGGCGCCGTCGGCGGTGAGCATGGCGCCGGTGTTGCGCACGACCTGCTCGACCTCGTCGGCCGAGAGCGCGCTGGCGACGTCGAAGGCGGCCGTGTCGATCGGGAACTCGACCGTCTTGAGGCTCATCTCGCTCTCGACCTTGGCGCCGTAGATCAGTCCGGTGGGCGCGGTGGTCTCGACGGCGCCGTCCTCGGCGAAGACGGCGAGCGGGTCGAAGGGCGGATAGCTGCGGGTCGTCTTGTGGCCGGCCGCCAGAGCCATCTTCACCTGGATGAAGGGGACCGTGCGGATGACGTCGCGGTCGCCATCCTTGATGACGGTCGAAACCTCCATCCTGCGGCGATCCTTGGCGCGCACCACCTGGCGGAGCGGCGAGGGGCGGTCGGCCTTGGCCTGCTCGCCCGACTGGTCGCCGCGGCTCATGTCGCGCAGATTGGCGATCTCCGGCGGGGTCGCCAGCTGCTCGCGGCCGTCGAGAGCGGCAAACAGCGCCACGCCCATCAGGACAGTGGAGGTGACGCCGGTCAGGAAGGTGCCGGAAAGCCAGCGCGCCGAGACCTCGCGGCGATCCGGCGGGCCGCTTCGCCCATCGGCAATCAGCGGCGGCTCGTTGCCGAGGGCGGCTATGGTTTCGTCGCTATCTTGCATTCAGGACGGCGAATCTTCCCGTTTCGGAGACGGCTCGTTCTTCGTGGGCAAGACCTTTGCCCGGCAAGGCGCGCGAAGTCAATTCGGCGGCTAAGGCGACGTCGCTTCCGCGGGCCCTCGGAACGGCTGCTCCCTGGCGCGCGAATACGGCGCAAACAGGGCGATCGTAGCCTTGAAAAAGGGGCCGCGAATGCCCATATCCGGAAGTGACGCAGCGTTCAAAAGGCGCGGCGCGGGACCGTCGCAAAAAATTCAAAAAAGTTGGAAATCGGTGTTGACAGTCTGAAGGCCCCCCGCCTATATACGCCTCACCAACGAGGGCGGCTCGCCGCTGGCGAGTAAACGTTCGTCCTTGTGGAACGAAATCCAGAGAGCCGCGTGAGCGACACTCTACCGGGCCGGAAGCCAAAAGCGAACCGGTCCACGATATCGCGTCTGGCGATGTCTGTTCTTTGAAAATTGAAGATTGAAGAAAGAGAAACGTGGGCGGCAGAGTCCTGCGGAACCCCTCTTCCCGCCAGGGATGAGACGGTTCGTACGAGACTTTGGCGGATCACGTTTCGAGAGAAGTTACACTTTGCGTGCAAACGCAAGGGTGTGAATGTTCTCGTCGATTCATGCGTGACCAAATGCCAGTCAAGTCTTCTCAACTTGAGAGTTTGATCCTGGCTCAGAACGAACGCTGGCGGCAGGCTTAATACATGCAAGTCGAGCGCGTAGCAATACGAGCGGCAGACGGGTGAGTAACGCGTGGGAATCTACCCATCTCTACGGAACAACTCCGGGAAACTGGAGCTAATACCGTATACGTCCTTCGGGAGAAAGATTTATC
>JBEVJK010000092.1:0-12893 GCA_040510195.1 Mesorhizobium sp.
GTGGTCTGTGCAGCATCAATGACGATGGCAATGCGGAAACGGACGGCGGCTTCGGCGGCTTCCTGCGTCTGCAGCGCAACTTCTAATCAGGGTATCCTGATCGATCTAAAACCCGGCGAGGCAACTCGCCGGGTCTTTCTTTTTGTGCAGGTGTAGAAGGTGGCTCAGGGCTGGAGACGCGCCGTCTCGTCGGCATGCTCCAGGAAGGCTCCGATGGCGTCCGGCAGGTCGCCGGTCTCGAGCAGCGGCGGGTGCCCCTGTCCCTCGACCGTCACCGTCCGGCAATCGGCATGCCGGCGCGCCATCTCCTCGACAGTCGCGGCCGACAAGAGCAGTGAACGGTCGCCGCGGATCACCATCATCGGCGCCACGGCGAGCCCCTCGAATTGCGGCCACATCGTCGGCACCGGCTTGGAGAGGTCCATCGCCCTCACCACCTCGACCAGCTTGGGATCGTAGTCGGCCACCGGCACGCCGTTCTCGTTGCGGTAGATCGCGCGCGTCATGCGGTCCCAGTCGGCGTCGGATAGGGCCGGGAAGGCCGCACCGTGGGTCGCCTTCTGGACTGCCACGGCCTCGGCGAAGCTTCGCGACGATGGCGCCTGCTCCAGATAGGTGCGGATATGAGCCAGCCCTTCGCTCTCCAGTGAAGGCCCGACATCGTTGAGGATCACGCCCTTCAGGATCGACGGACGCGTCGCCGCGATCAGATGCAGGATCAGCCCGCCGCGGGAGGTGCCGATGAAGGCCGCGCGCTCGACGCCGAGCACGGTAAGCCCGTCGAGCACGTCCGCCGCCTCGACGCGGATGTCGTAGCGGCGCCAGTCGGCATCGTAGGCCGACAGCCCGCGGCCGCGATAGTCGAAGGCGTAGACCCGCCGCGGCCGCATTGCATCCTGCGCAAGGAGCTGCGCCAGCGCGGTGAAATCGTTCGCAGTACGGGTCAGCCCGGGCAGGCAGACCACCGGCAGCCGGTCGGGCTGGTCCGTGCCCCAGCTGCGCACATGCAGCCTGAGCCCGTCCTCCGACGAATAGAAGATGTCCGAATGCGCGTCGGGGGCCGCGCCCATCAGCGCCCGTTCATCAGGTCGGCGACGATGTCGAAGCGGCCGGCAAGCCGCATCTTGTAGACTTGGTAGTTCTCCATGACCCGCTGCACATAGCTGCGCGTCTCTGTGAAGGGGATGCGCTCGATCCAGTCGACCACCGTATCGATGTCCTTGCCACGCGGATCGCCATAGCGCTTGATCCATTCCAGGGCGCGACGCGGACCTGCATTGTAGCCGGCGAACGTCAGCACATAGGAGCCGTCGAAGCGGCCGAGCTGCTCGCCCAGGAAAGCCGCGCCGAGCGTGGCGTTGTAGGCGGCGTCGGTGGTCAGCCGCGCCTTGGAATAGGGCAGACCGGAGCGCTTGGCGACCTCCTTGGCCGTGCCGGGGAGCAGCTGCAGCAGGCCGCGTGCCCCGGCCCCTGACACCGCACCGACGTTGAACTCGCTCTCCTGTCGAGCGATCGCATAGGCGAGCGCCATCCCGGACCCCGAGATCCGGGCATCGGGCGGAATGGCACCCAGCGGATGCGACAGCGCCCCGATGTCGACGCCGCGATTGGCGGCGATCTTGCCGACCTTCAGCGCCAGGAAGTGGTTGCCGCGCTTCTCAGCCATCACCGCAAGCAGCGCCAGCTCGCCGGGGCTGTCGAGCTGCTCGGCGAGCGCGCGGTAGAGGATCTCTGCCCGCCGGGCATGGCCGGCGTCCTCCAGCCGCCGAATCGCCTGCACCGCCTCGCGCGAGGCGAAAGCCTGGCGGTCGCCGGCGCCGGGCTGCGGATAGGCGACCGTCAGCCCGCCGCGGCCGATCTTGGCAGCCGCAAGCTGGCCGTAGAAAGCGGTCCCATAGGCAGCGGCCTTGAGATAGTAGTCCTGTGCCGTGCCCGGTCCGCCGGCCTCGGCAGCACGACCGAGCCAGTAATAGGCGCGCGCCCGCGAGATCGGACCGTCTGCCAGTTCGGCGATACGCCGGAAATGCTGCGCCGCCGTGGACGGGTCGCCGAGGCCGCGCAGCGCCTACCAGCCGGCGTGGAACTCGGCGTCGGCGGCGTTGGTCGGACTCTCGGCCGAGTGGGCTGCGGCGATGCGGTAGGCGGTCTTCAGGTCGCCATGGTCCACAAGTTCCCGCGACAAGGCCCGTCGTTCCACCCACCATGCATCGGGATCGATCAGCGAGGCGCGATCGCGCGGCGCCTTGAGCACAATCGCCGCCGCCTTGCGGAACTGCTCCTTGCGGCGCAGGTAGCGTGCCTCGGCGAACAGAAAGCCGGTCGAGCGCTGCGCGGCCGGCACCTTGTCGATGAGCTTGCCGGCCTTCGGGTCGCCCTTGATGACCGCTCCCCACGCCTCTGCCAGCGCCTTGGCGCCGGCAAGCGTCGCCACCCTTTGCGCCGACGTTACGCGATCGGCATACAGCATGCGTTCCATCCGGATGCGATGGTCGGCCTTGGGAATGATGCCGCCGAACTCCCTGAGGATCGTCAATTCGTCCGCCGCGTCGAGCTTCTCAGTTCGCCAGACGGGCCTGAGCACGGCAACCGCTCGGTCTTGATCGCCGAGCGCCACCAGCGCGCGCGCCAAAACGATGGCGCCGTCGGCCGTCTGCGGAGCCGTGTCGCCGAACGCCTCGACGACGACGCGGGGCGCAGGGTCCTCGCGCCGCAGCGCGCGTTCGCTGTTCCCGCGCAGCGCTTCCATGCCGGGCCAGCCCGGAAGCGCCTGTGCGGCCGTTGCGATCTCGCCGCTGGTCACCGCCTGGCCGCCTTCCATGGCGATCGCCCAGGTCAGGATGTGGCGGTCCAGCGAAGCCACCGACAGGCTGTCGCGTGCCGCCCGGGCCTCCGCGACGTTTCCGTCGGCCAGCGCGTCCAGCCCAGCCTTCAACCGCGCCACCGACCCGCGCGAGGCTCCGGGAACCAGCCGGTCCTGCTTGCCGACCGAGGCCGTCGTGCCGCCGTCGAGAGCGTCGATCGCCGCCTGTGGCCTCGCCTTCGGGGCGGGCGCATAGGCCGTCGAGCCCGTCTGGGCTGCGGCTGCTGCAGGCAAGGCGGCGAGAAAGGTGGCGGCCAGCAGAACACGGCGGCCGGCATGGAGAGGCGGCATGATCGTCTTCAATCCCTGTCCAGACAAGATACAGAGCGGAGGGGGCGGAGGGAACCTACTTTGTCCGTGGTGAAGAGCACGTAAACGAAACGTTAGCGTCGCGCCCGTCTTTCGACGCAAAACGTTGGCCGGCCGGCCCTTGCCGGGCCCGCAGAGCGGCATTATGGTGCGCCGCCCTGCGACGCGCCGGCCCACGGACCTTGCTGCGCGCACAAAACTCATACTGTCCAAGGAGTTGGATGATCATGTTGAGAGGCTCGTTGACCGCGTTGGTAACGCCGTTCGGCAAGGACGGGCGGTTCGACGAGAAAGCCTTCCGCGGCTTCGTCGAGTGGCAGCTCGCCGAAGGCACCAAGGGCCTGGTGCCGGTCGGCACGACGGGCGAGTCTCCGACGCTGTCGCATGACGAACACCGGCAGGTGGTCCGGACCTGCGTCGAGGTGGCCGCCGGCCGCGTTCCGGTGGTGGCTGGCGCCGGGTCCAATAACACGGAGGAGGCGGTCGGCCTCGTGCGCTTCGCCGAGGAGGTCGGCGCCGATGCGGTGCTGGTGGTGACGCCTTACTACAACAAGCCGACCCAGCGCGGCCTCTACGAGCATTTCGCCGCCGTCGCCCGCGCGACGCGGCTCCCGGTGATCATCTACAACATCCCGCCGCGCTCGGTGATCGATATGTCGCCGGAGACGATGGGCCGCCTGGCGCACGACTTCAACAACATCGTCGGCGTCAAGGACGCGACCGGCAAGATCGAGCGCGTGTCCGAACAGCGCATCACCTGCGGCAAGGAGTTCGTCCAGCTCTCCGGCGAGGACGCCTCCGCGCTCGGCTTCAACGCGCATGGCGGGGTGGGGGCCATCTCGGTCACGTCCAACGTCGCGCCCAGGCTCTGCGCCGAGTTCCAGGAGGCCAGCCTGTCGGGCGACCGCGACCGGGCGCTCGAGCTGCAGGACCGCCTGATGCCGCTCCACAAGGCGATCTTCATCGAGCCCGGCGTGTCGGGCGCCAAATATGCCCTGTCCCGGCTCGGCAAGGCGGAGAACGTGGTGCGTTCGCCCCTGGTCACCGTCGAGCCAGCGACCGCCGAGCGCATCGACGCCGCCCTGAAGCATGCCGGGTTGATGAACTGACGGCGCCCTCGGCGCCTTCTGGGTCCCGCCATGGTGCAGGTCAGGAAAGATCCCAACAGCAAGGTCGCGGCGGAGAACCGCAAGGCGCGCTTTGCCTATGAGGTGCTGGACACCGTCGAGGCCGGCCTGGCGCTCACCGGCACCGAGGTCAAGTCGCTTCGCCAGGGCCAGGCCAACATCCAGGAATCCTATGCCGCCGTCGAGGGTGGCGAGATCTGGCTGATCAATTCCTATGTGCCCGAATACCTGCAGGGCAACCGCTTCAACCACGAGCCGCGCCGCCGCCGCAAGCTGCTGCTCAACAAGCGCGAGATGGCGCGCCTGGCCCAGAGCGTCGAGCGCGACGGCATGGCGATGGTGCCGCTGAAGATCTACTTCAACGACAAAGGCCGCGCCAAGCTCCTGCTGGCGATCGCCCGCGGCAAGAAGCTGCACGACAAGCGCCAGACCGAGAAGCAACGCGACTGGGCGCGCGAGAAGGGCCGCCTGATGAAGGATCGCGGCTGACTCTATTCGCTCAGCCGCTCGGCCACGCCCTTGAAAACATTGACGAACATGGCTTCCGTCAGCACCCCGGTATTGGTGTTGTAGCGCGAGCAGTGATAGCTCGGAAAGACGCTGAGGGCGCCGGCATCGTAGCGGGCGCCGTGACGGAACGGCATCGCCGACGCGCGAACCCCGAGCGCCCGCGCCACCGACTGGTGGGCGATGGCGCCGAGCGTCACCACCGCGCCGAGATTGGGAAAGCGCTGGATGGTCGGCTTGAGGAAGCCGCGGCAGGTGTTGATCTCCTCGCCGACCGGCTTGTTCTCGGGCGGCACGCAGCGCACCGCATTGGTGATCGCGGTGCCGACCAGGCGCAGGCCGTCATCGGGACGCGCCTCGTAGCGGCCGACCGCGAAGCCGAAGGCGGCGAGCGTGCGGTAGAGCAGGTCGCCCGCATAGTCGCCGGTGAACGGCCGCCCGGTCCGGTTGGCGCCGCGCAGCCCGGGCGCCAGCCCGACCACCAAAAGCCGGATCGCCGCCTCGCCCTCTGCCGCCATGAAGGTCGGCACGGGCGCGTTGAACCAGCCGGGTTCGCGCTCGCGCCAACCGGCGATGAAGCCGTGGAGGCGTGGGCAGAGCGGGCAGTCCTGAGCGGGTTCGGCAAGCAGCGACGGGTTGTCGCCCATCGTCAGAATTCGTCGTCCTCGACATGGGCCGGCTCGGGCCGACGCGCCGGGCGCTCGGAGGGGTCACGCCCGACCTCCGCCTTGAGCGACATGAGATCGATGAAGTGGTCGGCCTGGCGGCGCAGGTCGTCGGAGATCATCGGCGGCTGCGAGGACAAGGTCGACACGATGCTGACCTTGCGGCCGCGCCGCTGCAGCGCTTCGACCAGCGTCCGGAAGTCGCCGTCGCCGGAGAAGATCACATAGTGATCGACCACCTTGGTCAGCTCTAGGGCATCGACCGTCAGCTCGATGTCCATGTTGCCCTTGATCTTGCGGCGGCCGGTCGAGTCGGTGAACTCCTTGGCCGGCTTGGTCACCACCTTGTATCCGTTGTAGTCCAGCCAGTCGATCAGCGGCCGGATCGACGAGTATTCCTGGTCCTCGATGAGCGCCGTATAGTAATAGGCGCGCAGCAGATAGCCGCGCTTGTGGAAGCTGGCCAGCAGCTTCCTGTAGTCGATGTCGAAGCCAAGCGCCCGCGACGTGGCGTAGAGGTTGGCCCCATCGATGAACAGTGCAAGCTTTTCGCGGGGATCGAACATGGGCGGAAATCCTTGCGGTTTCGAAACGAGCATAAACTATCGGACCTTGGCCACCGACGTGGATCAATTCCGCCGTCCAATCGGCACATAACCCGGCGGCGGCGGCATTCCAAGAGGTATCGCTAATATAGCAAAAAAATGTGATGACGGCGCTGCGGCCTTGCGAAGCGCCTGCCTGACCCTCGCCGCGCTTGAATTCCTGGTGCGTTCGGTTTAAGGACCCCGCAGATTCCCAGGACATCCACCGCTGAAAGGGGCAATGCATGGCCCGTGTAACCGTTGAAGACTGCATTGACAAGGTCGAGAACCGCTTCGAGCTGGTTCTCCTCGCCGGCCATCGCGCCCGCCTGATTTCGCAAGGTGCGCCGATCACCGTCGAGCGTGACAACGACAAGAATCCGGTCGTTGCGCTGCGCGAGATCGCCGATGAGACGCTGTCTCCGGGCGACCTCAAGGAGGACCTGATCCACTCGCTGCAGAAGCATGTCGAGGTCGACGAGCCGGAGGCCGACGGACAGGAGATCACCGACCAGTCGGAGGCTGTCGTGGCGCAGGCCGACGACCGCGTGGACGACACGGTCGCCTTCGACCGCATGAGCGAGGAAGACCTGCTGGCCGGCATCGAAGGGCTGGTGCCGCCGGAGAAGAGCGACGAGTACTGAGCCGCGCCGCGGGCTTCCGCGGCCACGCAATGATGCTATGGATGGGATGCGTCGCCCGCTTGGGGCGGCGCATCGTTCGTTCCGACCGGCTGGAATCCGCCCATGATGCGTCAATACGAGCTTGTCGAGCGCGTCCAGCGCTACAAGCCCGACGTGAACGAGGCGTTGCTCAACAAGGCCTATGTCTACGCCATGCAGAAGCATGGCCACCAGCGGCGCGCTTCGGGCGATCCCTATTTCTCCCACCCGCTCGAGGTGGCGGCGATCCTCACCGACATGCACATGGACGAGGCGACGATCGCGGTCGCCCTTCTGCATGACACGATCGAGGACACCTCCGCCACCCGCCAGGAGATCGACGAGCTGTTCGGCAGCGACCTCGGCAAGCTGGTCGAGGGGCTGACCAAGCTCAAGAAGCTCGATCTCGTCTCCAAGAAGGCCGAGCAGGCCGAGAACCTGCGCAAGCTGCTGCTGGCTATCTCCGAGGATGTGCGGGTGCTCCTGGTCAAGCTGGCCGACCGGCTGCACAACATGCGCACGCTCGACCACGTACCGGCCGACAAGCGGTTGCGCATCGCCGAGGAGACCATGGAGATCTATGCGCCGCTGGCCGGCCGCATGGGCATGCAGGGCATGCGCGAGGAGCTGGAGGAGCTGGCCTTCCGCACCATCAACCCCGAGGCCTACCGCACGGTCACCCAGCGCTTGGCCGACACCTCCGAGAAGAACCGCGGCGTCGTCGCCGAGATCGAGCAGGCGTTGTCGGCGCTGTTCGCCAAGGCCAAGCTGAAGGCCGAGGTCAAGAGCCGCCAGAAGAAGCCGTGGTCGGTGTTCCGCAAGATGGAGGCCAAGGCGCTCTCCTTCGAGCAGCTTTCCGACATCTTCGGCTTCCGCGTCGTCGTGGACAGCGTCGAGGACTGCTACCGCGCGCTCGGCGCCATCCACACCACCTGGTCGATGGTTCCGGGACGCTTCAAGGACTACATCTCCACTCCGAAGCAGAACGACTACCGCTCGATTCACACCACCATCGTCGGCCCTTCGCGGCAGCGCATCGAGCTGCAGATCCGCACGCGCGAGATGAACAAGGTTGCGGAATACGGCGTCGCTGCCCATACCATCTACAAGGACACCGGCGGCAAGGTGAACGGCGCCTCGCACGCCATTTCCAAGGACACCAACGCCTACGCCTGGCTGCGCCGCACCATCGAGGCGCTCGCCGAGGGCGACAACCCCGAGGACTTCCTGGAAAACACCAAGCTGGAGCTCTTCCAGGACCAGGTCTTCTGCTTCACGCCCAAGGGCAGGCTGATCGCGCTGCCGCGCGGCGCCACCCCGATCGACTTCGCCTATGCCGTCCACACCGATGTCGGCGACACCTGCGTGGGCGCCAAGGTCAACGGCCGCATCATGCCGCTGATGACCGAGCTCAAGAACGGCGACGAGGTGGAGATCATCCGCTCCAAGGCCCAGGTGCCGCCGGCCGCCTGGGAATCGGTGGTGGTCACCGGCAAGGCGCGTTCGGCCATCCGCCGTGCCACCAAGAACGCCATCCGCAAGCAGTATTCGGGGCTCGGCATGCGCATCCTTGAGCGCACCTTCGAGCGCAGCGGCAAGTCCTTCTCCAAGGATAGCGTGAGACCTGTGCTCCACCGTCTCGCCCGCAAGGACATCGAGGACGTGCTTGCCGCAGTCGGCCGCGGCGAGCTTGCCTCGACCGACGTGCTGCGCGCCGTCTATCCCGATTTCAAGGACGAGCGCATCACCCAGGCGCCGCCCAAGGCGCGCGAGGAGGGCTGGTTCAACCTCAGGAACGCCGCCGGCATGCTGTTCCAGATTCCCGGCCGCACCACGGCGCGCCGTGCCCGCAAGGAGGCGCGCGAAGCCGCCCGCGAAGGCCGCGACGCCGTCCCCATCAAGGGCGTGCGCGGCGACCTGCCGGTTCGCTTCGCGCCCGAGGGCGCGGTGCCGGGCGATCGCATCGTCGGCATCATGCAGCCGGGTTCGGGCATCACCATCTATCCGATCCAGTCGCCCTCGCTCACCGCGTTCGACGACCAGCCGGAGCGCTGGATCGATGTGCGTTGGGACATCGACGAGGACACCAAGGAGCGGTTTCCGGCCCGCATCTCGGTCACGGCCATCAACGCCCCGGGCTCGCTCGCCGATATCGCCCAGGTGATCGCCGCCAACGACGCCAACATCCACACCCTGTCGATGGTCCGCACGGCGCCCGACTTCACCGAGATGTTGATCGACCTCGAGGTCTGGGACCTGAAGCATCTGAACCGGCTGCTGTCGCAGCTCAAGGACAATTCGAGCGTCAGCGAAGCGCGGCGCGTCAACGGCTGATCGCGAGGGAAGGGGCTCCATGAAGACCGAAGAGGTGCTGCAGATCTTCCGCGACGCCGGGGCCGTGCTCGAAGGCCATTTCGTCCTGACGTCGGGCCTGCACAGCCCGATCTTCCTGCAGAAGGCACGTGTCTTCATGCATGCCGACAAGACCGAACGGCTGTGCCGGGCGCTGGCCGAACGGATCCGCGCCGAGGTGCCCGGCCGCATCGACTACGTGGTCGGCCCGGCCGTCGGCGGGTTGATCCCGGCCTACGAGACCTCCCGGCATCTCGGCGTGCCGGCGATCTGGGTCGAGCGCGAGGGCGGCAGTTTCCGTTTGCGCCGCTTCGAGATCGAAAAGGGCGCCCGCATCGTCGTCGTCGAGGACATCGTGACCACCGGGCTGTCGATCCGTGAGACGATCGCTTGCCTTGTCGATCTCGGCGCGAATGTGCTCGCCGCGGCCTGCATTATCGACCGCTCCGCCGGCAAGGCCGACGTCGGCGCACCGCTGGTCTCGCTCGCCGAATACGAGGTCCCGGCCTATCCGCCCGACCTGGTGCCGCCGGATCTCGCCGCCATCCCGCCGGTCAAGCCCGGCAGCCGAAGCCTCTGAGGGGAACCGGCGATGATCCTCGGCATCGGCAGCGACCTCGTCGACATCCGCAGAATAGAGAAGTCCCTGGCGAGGCACGGCGAGCGGTTCCTGTCGCGCGTCTTCACCGACGTCGAGCGGGCTCGTTCCGAGCGCCGCGCCGGCCGGGTCGCCTCCTATGCCAAGCGCTTCGCCGCCAAGGAGGCCTGCTCGAAGGCGCTCGGCAGCGGCATCTCGGAGGGCGTCTACTGGCGCGACATGGGCGTCGTGAACCTGCCCAGCGGCAAGCCGACCATGCATCTCACGGGTGGTGCCTCGGCACGGCTGGCCAGGCTGCTGCCGGCGCGCCATCGCGCGATCATTCACCTGACCATCACCGACGAGTTCCCGATCGCCCAGGCATTCGTGATCATCGAGGCGCTGCCGGTCGAATAACGGCCACAGTCCTGCGCTCCACCGCTGGGCTTCGCGGCCGGACCAATGGCGTTGCCCAGTCGGCTGCAACTGGCTAAGACGAATCGGCGGCAAATTGAGGACGACATGAGCGTGGCTGAAAAAACGGCAAAGAAGTCCGGTGGGCTCGGCGAGACCGTCAGCGTCATCGTCCAGGCCCTTTTGCTGGCGCTGGTCATCCGCACGCTGCTCTTCCAGCCCTTCTCCATTCCCTCCGGTTCGATGCGACCGACCTTGCTGGAAGGCGACTACCTCTTCGTTACCAAATGGGCCTACGGCTATTCGAAGCATTCGCTGCCTTTCTCGCCGCCGCTGTTCTCAGGCCGCATCTTCGGCAGCGATCCCGAGCGCGGCGACGTGGTCGTCTTCAAGTTTCCCCCCAACCCCTCGCTCGACTACATCAAGCGCGTCATCGGTCTGCCGGGCGACCGCATCCAGATGCGCGACGGCCAGCTGTTCATCAATGGCGAGCCGGTCAAGCGCGAGAAGATCGGCCAGATCGACAATCCCGACGTCACCGAGCTGAACCGCCCGGTCGACGTCTACCGCGAGACATTGCCCAACGGCGTCTCCTACGAGACGCTGGACCTGTCGCCGAATGCCATCACCGACAACACCCAGGAGTACGTGGTGCCCGAAGGCCACTACTTTATGATGGGCGACAACCGCGACAACTCGACCGACAGCCGATTCCCGCCGCCTTCCGGCGTCGGCTTCGTGCCTGCCGAGAACCTGGTCGGCCGTGCCAACATCATTTTCTTCTCCATCGCCGACCGCGCCAGTCCGCTGGAGATCTGGCGCTGGCCGAGCTCGCTGCGCCCCAGCCGCTTCTTCAACGCGGTGCACTGATCGTCCCCGCCATGGCCACGCGCAGACTGACCGGAGAAGCGTTGGCCGAGGCGCTCGCGGCGCCGACCGGCCATCGCTTTCGCGACGTCGAGCGGCTGCGTCGCGCGCTCACCCATGCCAGCGCGCGCGGCTCGACCGGCGCCGACTACGAGCGGCTCGAGTTCCTGGGCGACCGCGTGCTCGGTCTGGTCATCGCCGATCTCGTCTTCAGGGCTTTCCCGCAGGCGCCCGAAGGGGAGCTCTCGGTCCGTCTCAACGCGCTCGTCAACGCCGAGACGCTGGCCGACATCGCCGAGGAGATCGGCCTGCCGCAGTTCATCCACACCGGCAGCGAGCTGCGCACGCCCGAGGGGCGCAAGCGCATCAACCTGCGAGCCGACGCGCTGGAGGCCCTGATCGCCGCCCTCTATCTGGAAGGCGGCATCGAAGCCGCCAGGGCCTTCATCGCCCGCTACTGGGAGCCGCGCTCAAGGGTGCTCGGTGCGGCCCGCCGCGACGCCAAGACCGAGCTTCAGGAGTGGGCCCATCAGCACGCCTCTTCGGTGCCTGCCTATGCGTTGGAGAGCCGCGAGGGGCCCGATCACGACCCGCTGTTCACCATCAGCGTCCAGGTCGGCGAGCTGCCGCCGGCGACCGGGATCGGGCGCTCCAAGCGCGAGGCCGAGCAGGCCGCCGCGATGGCCGTCCTGCTCAGGGAGGGCGTGTGGGCGCAGGCCGAGGACGCCTCCCGTGAGTGAGGCTGGCGCCGCCCCGCCCACGCGCTCCGGCTTCGTCGCCCTGATCGGCGCCCCCAACGCCGGCAAGTCGACGCTGCTCAATCGGCTGGTCGGCGCCAAGGTGTCGATCGTCACCCACAAGGTCCAGACAACGCGCGCCACCGTGCGCGGCATCGTCATCCACGACCGCACGCAGATCGTCTTCGTCGACACGCCGGGCATCTTCGAGCCGCGCCGCCGCCTCGACAAGGCGATGGTCGCCACCGCCTGGGGCGGCGCCAAGGATGCCGACGTCGTGCTGGCGCTGATCGACGCCGAACGCGGCCTCAAGGGCGACGCGGCGCGCCTGCTCGACGGGCTGGCGGGGGTCCGCCAGACCAGGATGCTGGTGTTGAACAAGATCGACCGGGTGCGCCCCGATAGCCTGCTGGCGCTCGCCGCGGAGGCCAATCAAAGGGTCGCCTTCGAGCGGACCTTCATGGTCTCCGCGCTGACCGGATCGGGCTGCCAGGACCTGCTCGACACCCTGTCCCGGACGCTGCCCGAAGGCCCCTGGTACTATCCCGAGGACCAGATTTCCGACCTGCCGATGCGCCAGCTCGCCGCCGAGATCACCCGCGAGAAGCTCTTTCTCCGGCTTCACCAGGAGCTGCCTTATTCCTCGCATGTCGAGACGGAGCGCTGGGAGGAGAAGCAGAACGGATCCGTGCGCATCGAGCAGGTGATCTACGTCGAGCGCGACAGCCAGAAGAAGATCGTGCTCGGCCGCAAGGGCGAGACCATCCGGGCCATCGGCCAGGCCGCCCGCCTGGAGATCGCCGCCATCCTGGAGCAGCCGGTCCATCTGTTCCTGTTCGTCAAGGTGCGCGGGAACTGGGGCGACGACCCCGAGCGCTACCGCGACATGGGGCTGGCGTTTCCGAAGGATGATCCGCAGTGACCAGAAGGACATCGATCCCCGAGCAGCAACGCGGCGCTCAGCCGGACGGGTCGCGCAGCGTGTTTCCAGGGAGTTGGCGGTAGGACATGGAGATGTAGTCCTCGCCGGACGCCGAAGCTGGTGCCGGCCACCGTCGCCACGCCAGCTGCCAGGGGCGTCGAATAACGCGGTCGCAGGCAGACCCCGTTGATTGCGAGCAGCACTTAGCATAAACTCTATCAAGTAAGAAAGATATCGTGCGGGGCAGCGCTGACCTCGAGTTCGTTGCGATTACTTCTTATTCTAGGGTTCAAGATGGACTTGACCGATA
>JBEVJK010000093.1:0-33677 GCA_040510195.1 Mesorhizobium sp.
ACGCTTGCTGGATCGGCAGGCCGCGCAATGTGCGCCTCGCCCCCACACCGAAACTCGATCTCGGGGCGGGGACCGCAGTAGGGGCATGGGATGAGCAGCATGGCCGGCTCAGTGGGCGACGGCCGCCGCCGCTGCCTCGTCGATGAGGCGGCCGGTGCGGAAGCGCTCGATGGTGAAGGGCGCGTTGATCGGATGCGGATCGTCCTTGGCAATGGTGTGGGCAAAGACATGGCCCGAACCCGGCGTCGCCTTGAAGCCGCCCGTGCCCCAGCCGCAATTGACATAGAGGCCGGGCACCGGCGTCTTGGCCAGGATCGGCGAACGGTCCGGCGTCACGTCGACGATGCCGCCCCACGAGCGCAGCATCTTCATCCGCGTGAAGATGGGAAACATCTCGCAGATGGCCTCCAGCGTGTGGCTCAGTATGTGCAGGCCGCCGGTCTGCGAGTAGGAAATGTATTGGTCGGTGCCGGCGCCGATGACCAGTTCCCCCTTGTCCGACTGGGAGATGTAGGCGTGCACGGTGTTGGACATCACCACGCAGGGGAAGACCGGCTTCACCGGCTCCGACACCAGCGCCTGCAGCGGATAGCTCTCAAGCGGCATGCGCACGTCGGCCATCCGCATGACCACCGAGGAATGCCCGGCCGCCACCACGCCGATCTTCTTCGCCCCGATCGGGCCGCGTGTCGTCTCCACCCCCGTCACATGGCCGTTGGGAGACCGGCGGATGCCCGTCACCTCGCAATTCTGGATGATGTGGACGCCACGCGCCGAGGCAGCGCGGGCATAGCCCCAGGCGACCGCGTCATGGCGGGCGGTGCCGCCGCGGCGCTGCAAGGCCGCCCCCACCACCGGATAGCGCGCCCCCTGGGAGATGTTGAGAGGCGGGCAATAGGCCTTGGCGGCCTCCGGGGAGAGCCATTCATTGTCGACGCCGTTCAGGCGGTTGGCGTGGATGTGCCGCTTGAAGACCTGCACGTCGTGGACGTTGTGCGCGAGCATCATGACGCCGCGCGGCGAATACATCACATTGTAGTTGAGATCCTGGCTGAGCCCGTCCCAGAGCTTGAGGGCATGGTCGTAGATCGCCGCCGATTCGTCGTAGAGATAGTTGGAGCGGATGATCGTGGTGTTGCGGCCGGTGTTGCCGCCCCCCAGCCAGCCCTTCTCGAGCACCGCCACGTTGGTGATGCCATGCTCCTTGGCAAGGTAGTAGGCCGTCGCCAGGCCGTGTCCGCCGGCGCCGACGATGACCACGTCGTACTCCTTGCGCGGCTCGGGCGAGGACCACTGCTCCTCCCAGCCCTTGTTGCCCCGCATCGCCTCGCGGGCGATGGCAAAAACCGAGTATTTCCGCATGTTTCTCGATGCCTCGGGAACCGTCGACGTTCCGCCGTCCGGTGCTGCCGGACGACGTGTACCACTAGCGAAAACCCGCTGCCACCCTTGGACTGTTTGCGACGGGCCCTGCCGCTTTGCGCCGCCCGGGACCGCCCCGCGGCGGCCGCCATTCAGCTGTGGACAGCGTTAATCGATTCTGCTATCAGCCGCCACAAATTCGCGGTGGATGCCGCTGCGGAGGCATGATGGCGTTGCCGCATGCCTCTACGACACCTAGAGACCACAGAGCCAGAAACCGAAGACAGGATTGCCCGTGCAGGTACTCGTTCGCGACAACAACGTCGACCAGGCGCTTCGCGCCCTCAAGAAGAAGATGCAGCGCGAGGGCATTTTCCGCGAGATGAAGATGCGCGGACATTACGAGAAGCCCTCGGAGAAGCGTGCCCGCGAGAAGGCCGAGGCCGTACGTCGTGCCCGCAAGCTGGCGCGCAAGCGTGCCCAGCGCGAGGGCCTGCTGCCCGGCGCCAAGCCCGCCGCGGCCCGTCCGGCGCGCTGATCGCCCCGTTTTCGTCCTTTTTCTGAGCGTTCATTGAGGGTGGCGCGACCGCCGAGTCGCCGCCGCCCTTTTCGTTTCCTGGCGCGCCGAGAGGCGCGGCAAGGGCCGCCGCCGCGGCGAGTGAAAGGTTTGATCTTGATGCACGATGTGGCCGGCAGGATTGGGAGGGGCGGGCGCCGCGCCTCGCTGGCGCTGGTTCTGGCAGCCGGGCTGCCGATTGCCGCCTGCCAGACCGACGGTCCGTCGAGCGAGATCACCTCGATCGACACGGCGCAGGGATCGAGCGAGAACCTCTCCTCGCTGACCTCGGTCATCGAGCGCAACCCGAGCAACGCCGAGGCCTACAATGTGCGCGGCTCGGCCTACGGCCGGGCCGGCAAGAACCGCGAGGCGCTGCGCGACTTCGACAAGGCCATCGAGCTCAACCCCAATTTTTATCAAGCCTATTCCAACCGGGCGCTGATCAACCGGTACATGGGCGACCAGGCGGCGGCGCTCAACGACTACAACCGCGCCATCCAGCTCAACGCCGGCTATGACGCCGCCTATATCGGCCGCGGCAACCTCTACCGGCGGGCGGGACGAACCCAGGACGCCTTCAACGATTTCCAGAAGGCGATCCAGCTCGACACCACCGACCCCCGCGCCTACCACTATCGCGGGCTCATCTACCAGCAGCAGGGCCAGCACGCCTACGCCATCGAAGACTTCTCCAAGGCGATCTCGCTCGCCCCGGACTCGGGTGAGCCGTACAACGGCCGCGGCCTGTCCTATCTGGCGCAGAACGACGAGGACAACGCCTTCGCCGACTTCAACACGGCGATCAAGCTCAACGACCGCGTCGCCGAGAGCTGGGCCAACCAGGCGCTGATCTATGAGCGCCGCGGCGACAAGTCCAAGGCCGCCAAGTCATATGCCCGCGCCGCCCAGCTCGACCCCAACTACAAGCCGGCGGTCGACGGGCTCGCCCGCACCCGCGGCGCCTGAGCCCAGCGGGTCGACGCAAGGAACCTTGTCGCGGCCAGCCAGTTATCCCGCCGACCCCGGAAGCTGGAGCCCTGCCATGAAAGCGCTGATCGCCGCGGCCGTCGCCGCATTTCCCATCCTCACGCTGCCCGCCGCTGCCGGCCAGGAAGGCATCCAGGTCGGCATCCTCGAATGCGCCATCGGACCGGGAACGGGCTACATCGTCGGCTCGACCAAGGATGTGAGCTGCACGTTCAAGCCGAGCGAGAAGAGCTTTGCCCCAGAAAGCTATTTCGGTGTCGTCCGCAAGTTCGGCCTGGACATCGGCACGACAGGCACGGCCCTGATGCAATGGCTGGTGCTGGCTCCCAGCTCCAATGTCTATGCCCCGGGCGCGCTCGCCGGCGACTACATCGGCGCCAGTGCGGAGGTGAGCGCTGCAGTGGGCGGTGGCGCCAACGTCCTGGTCGGCGGATCGAACCGCAGCTTCACCTTGCAGCCGGTCAGCGTCCAGGCACAGACGGGCCTCAATGTCGCCGTGGGCGTCGCCCAGTTCCAGCTGCGGTCCGTGGACGGCTGAAGCTTCCTCGCATCGATTGTGACGCCAGCCTCGCACAAGCGTGCGGCCCCATGGTCGCTGTCGGGGTGGGATTCGCGAAAATGTCGAGGAAGCAGGAAGAGCGAGAGGTCGACCGCTGGTCGTCGCAGCGGTCTCCTGGCGCGGGCGCCGACGCCGGCAGCCGCAGCGACCTGGTGTTTGCCGGCTTGGGACTAGCCCTTGGCACGTTCTGCGCAGTGCTTCCCTGGTACGTCTTCTTCAATCAGGACCAGTTCGGCATACGGGCGCTGGTGTTCGACGGCCGGGTCGGCGTTGGCGGCATCGGCTGGGGGGCCGAGCGCGTGGCCGAGGCGGCCACGGCCCTTGTGCCGCTGGAGCCGTTGATGACCGGGACTTTGCCCGATCCGCGCCGCCCGCTTCCGCGGCAACCGACCGACCGGGAACAACCTCTTCCTGCGGCCGGCCGGACCGTCCTGCCGCTCCGGGTATCGACACCGTGAAATGACTCTTTCTCACGCCTCCCTTCACGGGTTAATCCTCGGTCATCGTTGGGGCGAGTGATTCGGAAGGGTGGGCCGATGATCGTGATCGTGGACGAGCGGCCGCTCGTCAAAGAGGGGTACTATTCGCTGTTCGGGCGCGAGGGCGTTGCCAGCGCTGGTTTCGGTTCGATCGAGTTCGGGGAATGGGTCGACAGCGCGGCCGACGAGGACCTGAACTCGGTGCGCGCCTTCCTGATCGGCGAGTGCAGCGCCGAGGCAGCACTTCCCATTCGAGTCCGAGACCGCACCCCGGCGCCGGTCATCGCCCTCAGCGAGCGGCATTCTCTGGAAAATACGCTGCGGCTCTTCGAGTTGGGCGTCGACGACGTGATCCGCAAGCCGGTGCACATCCGCGAGATCCTGGCCCGCATCTCGGCCATCAGCCGGCGCACCAAGCAGCAGGCGAGCTTCGTCGAGGTCGGGTCGATGCGCATCTTCTCCGACGGGCGCGACCCGGAGATTGCGGGCATGCCGCTCCCGCTGCCTCGGCGCGAGCGGCGCATCCTCGAATTTCTGGCCGTCAACAGCCGGCGGCGGGTGACCAAGACGCAAATCTTCAACGCCATCTACGGGATCTTCGACGGAGAGGTCGAGGAAAACGTGGTGGAGAGTCACATTTCCAAGTTGCGCAAGAAGCTGCGCGACAAGCTCGGCTTCGATCCGGTCGAATCCAAGCGTTTCCTGGGCTACCGGCTGATCGGGTGACCGGCTATGAGGCTTGCCGACATCGCGGGTGGACGCTGACACGATGGGTCACACGGTACAGCTCGGTCGAATGGTGAGGGTCCAAAAGAAGCTCACGGCCCTCTACGAAACGCGGCTTGCCGCACACAAGACGGCGGCGGCCATGGCCGCCGCCGAGGCCGACGCGATCGCCACGAGGGCAGCCAGACCCGGGTCGCTGACCGGAATGCATCCGGAGCTCTGCCAGGCGGCGATCGCCAAGGCGCTGGCACGGCACCAGGACCATCTGGCTGAGGCCGAGATCGACGCGGAGCGGCTCGCCGTGGCGAGTGTCCGCGTCGGCCAGCTGGAGGAGGCCTATCGCGAGGCGCTGCACCGCGACATAGAGCAGCGCGCCGAGCGCGAGCGGCTGGAGCTCCTGCAGAATCCGCGCCGAAAGCCACCCGAATAGGGCTGCCGCATCACTGACCCCAGTCGGACGCCTGCGGCCAGCACCTTTGCGGGTCGAATTTGACGCCGGCTTCGACGAGCAGGCGCAGGAAGGGCTGGCACCGGTCGAATTCAAGCTTGCCCGTAGCGTAGCCGGTGCTCACCCCGATCATGAAATCGGTCGTGGCCTTGATGACGTCCTTGTCGCTCAGCTGCAGCCTGGCCGCCGCATCATGGATCGCATAGGGGCTGACCTCTGCCAGGATCGGCACCAGATAGGTGGCGATCTCGCCTGCACGGCCACCCTCGATCCCGCCGGTTTCCTCTTCCTGCACCGCCTTGGTATCGGCGATGGAAGCGAGGTTCACGACGTTGGTGAAAAGAATTCCCGACATGATCCCGAAGGCCGGGGCCTGGGCCGCACGGTCGGGGTTGCGCGGCTTGCCCGCTTCCTTGAGAACCTGGTCAAGCGCCTTGTCGATCCTGATCGCATGCTCCCAGAGGTTCGCCGGAACGCCGCCCATCACGGTGTGAAGCGCCGCGGCGACGGCAACCCGCAGGTCCGCGACCTGGGCAAGCTGCGGATCCCTCCCGGCGAAGGTCGGGCTCTGGAACGGCCCGACGTCGAGCATTGCGGCAAGCACCTCGAAGAACGCGATCAACTCGCTGCGACTCTTGGCCTGGGTCAACCGTCGCATAGTCTGCAGCTGGTCGATCAGGCCGGGGCCCTTGGGCGGCGTCGCCGCGTCGATGCCGTTGCGTTGGGTCGCCACGTCCGCGAGCCGGTTGCCCTCGCCGGCCACCGCGTCGAGGCGCTGCGCCAGCTCGTCCGCGGCGGCAGGCTGCATCGCACCCCGCGCCGCGGAATGCGCGTTCGGCCTGCTCGACACAGGCGTCGATCGCCCTGACGGGGCGGCGCTGCCGGCGGCGTCGCGCCTGGGGGATTGCGATGCCGGCGAGATCGTCGTCGACGGAGGGTTGATGGCCATTGTCTGCTGGTCCTTTTGTCCGAGTGTCCGAAGTTGGGCGAAAGGGGCGTGGAGCAGCGACGGCGAGTCCGGCCCGCCGCCCGCGTCGAGCGATATCGGACGGCTGTGGGCCGTCCGGGATGAGATTGGGATTGGGACTGGGTCTGCCGGCTACGGCGCGCGCCAGGCGGCACCACCGGCGGCATTGACGCCTGCAGCTGCCAGGACCTCCAGCAGCGGGCCGACCTCCGGCCCGAGCGGGCGCGCACGGCGGAAGGAGGTCATCAGGGCCGTGTTGAACTGATCGACGCGGTCCCCCAGCTCGAACGGGCTGAGCCCCATGGCGTCGAGCGCGACAGCCAGGCGGGCAGGGTCCAGCGCCGCCAGACGCGCGTCAAGCGAGGCGGCCAGCGCGCGCGCATCGGCAGTGCCCAGGCTCGGATCGGCCGCGCAGGCGTCGCAGATCGTCCGGCAGTTCCTGACCACGAGCCCGAAATCGTGCCTCGCCCACCGGGCGAGCACCGGATCGCCGACGGGCGCCGGCGGCGCCAGGTCGACCTTGCCGGCGGCGGCCAGCTGCACCGTCCGATCGCCGAGGATCCGCGCCGTGACGCCGTCGATCTGCGCGGCGAAGCGCCTGAGGGCGGCAGCATCGTGGGCGGCGGCCTCCAGCACGATCGCCTGCAGCGCGCGGAAGCTGCGCGTGTCGAGACGCCCTTCCAGCTCATCGCTCAAGCTCTCGATGTCCAGACGGTCCAGCGCCGCGCAAAGCGCCTCGACGTGGAACGCGATGGCCTCGTCGCCCAGCCCGGCGAGCCGCGGGGTCCCCTTCAGGGTGTCGATCAGGCCGAGAAAACGCAGGGCGATGTCGTCGAGGTGCCGGCTGAGATGGCTGAGGACCCGCGCACTACGCATTTGCGCCTCCCGCAGCGAGGTAGGTCGTTGCTTGTTTCAGGTCGAATCCACAGCCGTCGAGATAGGCCCCGAGGGTCGCACCGCTGATCCCCTTCAGTCGCTCGACGAGATCGACCTCCTCCAGGGTGGAAGGCACGACGAGTCCCAGCAGTTGCTCGACCGGGGTCTCTTGCTGCGCCTGCGGCAACGACTGGGAGCCCTCGAGCCGGGAAGGGTCGACGGCCAGGAACGCTACGCGCGACGTCCGAACCTCGCCTTCGGCGGGCGCCTGCACGATCCGAGCTCCGACGCCATCGGTCGCCGCCATAGCATCGAGCGCCTCGGGCTCCTTGGGCTTTGCAACATGGCGCGGCACATCATGCCGGCGCAGATCCGCCACGCCGTGGATGGGTTGGGTGGTTCGAATCCCTGAAGGAGGGGGTACTCGCATGCTTCGTCCTCGCCGTATCATGTACATCGGCGAGAATCCCGCCGTTGTGCATGCTGTTTGCCAGAGGGAAAGCGCCCGCGGAGTGCCGCATGTCACTCGAAGTGGCGATCGTTGTTTGCGCTTGCGAAGCGGACCGACCCACCGAACTACGTTGACGTAAACGTAATCAGCACGCTATGCAGCCCCGAGCATTCGTAAATTCGAGGAGTACAGGATGAGCGTCGAAGACATTGCCGGAAAGATCCGGGAGCGTGTGGCAGGCAGCGGCTTCGACCGCTCGGTCAAGGTCGATCTGGGCGCCGATGGCGTCCTCCTGATCGACGGAACCTCGGTTTCGACGGGCGACGGCGATGCAGATTGCACCATCACCATGTCGCTCGACGATTTCGAGGCCCTGGCGAGCGGCGAGCTCGACCCCACCGCCGCCTTCATGCAGGGCAAGATGCGGATCGACGGCGACATGACGGTCGCCCTGGCGCTCGGCCAGCTGCTCTGACCTCACGCCGCCGCGCGGCGTCCTTGAGGGCAAGAGCGCTCGGTCCGGCGGCCGGTTGCCGCGAGCACGCCCAGAGCGCCGTCCAGCGTGCCCGGAACGAGCTCCAGCGCCAGCAGGCGATGCCGCTCGAACGGCCCGGGCATGAAGAGGCTGCCTGTCTTCTCTGCCGAGAAGCCGAAGCGTCCGTAATAGGCCGGGTCGCCGACCAGCAGGATCGCCCGGTGGCCGAGCCGGGCGGCCTCCTCGGTCGCATGCCGCATCAGCGCCGAACCGACGCCGCCGCCTTTCAGGCCGGGCTCGACGGCCAGCGGTCCGAACAGCAGCGCGGCGCGACCGTCATCGCCCGCAGCGACGTCCCAAAGCCGCACCGTGCCGACGACCGCGCCCTCGCTGGTGCGGGCCACGAAGGCCAGGCCCTCAGATGGCCGGCGCCCGCGGCGCAGCTTCTCCGACGCTTTGCGCTTGCGCGCCGCGCCCATGGCGCGATCCAGCAGCGCCTCGCGCGGCACCGCGTCTGAGGCCCGCTCGGCCACGATGCCGTAGGCTGGCGCGGCTTGGGCGGCGGGCATGGTCTGTTCCGAGATCGGGATCATGGCACGACAACCTCGGCCGTCAGATCACGTAGGATCGGAGCGGCTCGAAGCCGTTGAAGGCCACCGAGGCGTAGGTGGTCGTATAGGCGCCCGTCCCCTCGATCAGCACCTCGTCGCCGATGGTGAGCGTCAGCGGCAGCGGATAGGGCGTCTTCTCGTAGAGCACGTCGGCCGAATCGCAGGTCGGCCCGGCGAGCACGCAGGGCGCCACCGCGTCGCCGTCGCGCGGCGTCACGATCGGATAGCGGATCGCCTCGTCCATCGTCTCGGCGAGGCCGCCGAACTTGCCGATGTCGAGATAGACCCAGCGCACCTCGTCCTGCTCCGACTTGCGCGAGACCAGCACGACCTCCGACTTGATGACGCCGGCATTGCCGACCATGCCGCGCCCCGGCTCGATGATGGTCTCCGGCAGCGCATTGCCGAAATGCCTGCGCAGCGCCGAGAAGATGGCCCGCCCATAGGCCTCCGCCGCCGGCACGTCGCGCAGATAGCGCGTCGGGAAGCCGCCTCCCATGTTGACCATGCGCAGCACGATGCCCTCCTCGGCCAGCGCGCCGAAGACGGCCTTGGCGTCGCCCAGCGCGCGGTCCCAGGCGGACAGGTCGGTCTGCTGCGAGCCGACGTGGAACGAGACGCCGTAGGCGTCGAGGCCGAGTGCCTTGGCCCGCCGGAGCACGGCGACGGCCATGGCCGGCGCGCAGCCGAACTTGCGCGACAGCGGCCACTCGGCGCCCTCCCCGTCGGTGAGCACGCGGCAGAACACCCGCGCGCCGGGGGCGGCCCGCGCGATCTTCTCCACCTCCTCCGCGCAGTCGACCGCAAAGAGGCGGATGCCGAGCGAATGGGCGCGCGCGACGTCGCGCTCCTTGTTGATGGTGTTGCCGAAGGAGATACGGTCAGCCGATGCGCCCGCCGCCAGCGCCATATCGATCTCGGCCACCGAGGCGGTGTCGAAGCAGGAGCCCATGCGGGCGAGCAGCGCCAGGATCTCGGGCGCCGGATTGGCCTTCACCGCATAGAAAATGCGCGAATCCGGCAACGCCTTCTCGAAGGCGCGGTAGTTGTCGCGAACCACATCGAGATCGACGACGAGGCATGGACCTTCCGGACGTCGGGTGGCGAGGACATCGAGGATGCGCTGGGTTGCCATCGGTCTCTCCGTCGGCGCGCTCCCTGGGGGAAACGACGCCATGCTCAAGCTGCGGATGCGGCCGCTTCCCGGCCGCGGGCTCCGCGGTGGACAAAGGCTCGGCGCCTTCTCCTCGATGCGGGCGGTGGAAATCCCGCGAATCGAAGGGTCGCGCGCCGCGCGGCGGTGAACCTTGGCCATGCCCGACCGTGGTTCGCTTTGTCTGCCTTGGCTTGGATGGGAGACCCGTCCGCACTGCCGGCAATGAGGGTGTGCCTCTTCAGTAACCCCGATCTGTGGACGATCGGCAGACACCAGAAAGGCCCGCACCGTCGTTGCTTCAAGGCGTCCTCGATCATGTGGTGGGCCACTCGACCGACTGGGCTCGTTAGGTCCCAGGTACCGTCCCGATTGCCTCCCATACGAGGATCGGGGGACGCCCACAGGCACGTGCGACTTTGGGCAGCGCCGATATAGGGATGTTGCCCGTCACAATCAAATGAAAATCGACAGCTCCGCTTGAAAATCGGCGCGCATCGAACAATGCTGCCGGGATTGTCCTCACTACGTGAACGATGCCGCCGCTCCCCGACCCCCTCAATGCCTTCGTCGCGCGCCCGCAAGTGCCTGTTTCGTCAAGCGAAACCGGTCCGCTGGCCGGGCTCAGGCTAGGCGTCAAGGACATTTTCGACGTTGCCGGCTACCGCAGCGGCTGGGGCAATCCCGCCCGCCTCGCCGAGGCGCCCGTTGCCGAAGTCACCGCGCCCGCGGTCAAGCGGCTGCTCGATGCGGGCGCCCGATTCGTCGGCAAGACCCAGACCGACGAGCTTGCCTTCTCGCTGCTCGGCCAGAACGCGCACTTTCCGCACCCGATCAATCCCGCCGCGCCCGAGCGCGTCACCGGCGGCTCCTCCTCCGGCTCTGCCGCGGCGGTCGCCGGCGGGCTCGCCGACCTCGCCATCGGCTCCGACACCGGCGGCTCGATCCGCGCTCCGGCCAGCTTCTGCGGGCTCATCGGCCTGCGGCCGACGCATGGCCTGATCCCGCTCGACGGCATCATGCCGTTCGCGCCGAGCCTCGACACCGTCGGCTGGTTCGCCCGCGACATCGACTCCTATGCCCGGGTGGCCGAAGTGATGCTCGGCGACCTCGGCGGACCGCGCCGTCTCTCGCGGGCGATCCGACTGGCCGAGCTCGACGCGCAGACGCTCGGCGCCGCCGAGGCGGAGGCCTACCGATTGAGCCGCGCGGCGGTGGCAAGTAAGCTCGGCGCGCCGCAGGAGGCGCCGCCGCTCGCCAATTCCCTCGACGATCTCTACTGGTGCTTCCGGCGCATCCAGGGCTACGAGGGATGGATCTCGCACGGCGCCTGGCTGAGCGCCGCCGACCGCGGGCTCGGCCCAGGCGTGCGCGAGCGCTTCGCCTACGGCGAGACCGTCACGGCCGCGCAATACGAAGCCGAGCAGACCCGACGCGCGGTCTTCCGCGACGGTTTCGAAAAACGCCTCGGCGGCGACGCCGTGCTGGTGCTGCCGACCGTTCCCGGCGCCGCGCCGCTCGCCACCGCGCCGTTCGATTCCCTGCAGGCCTATCGCGAGCGGGCGCTGCGGCTCCTCTGCCTCTCCGGCCTGTCAGGCCTGCCGCAGCTCACTCTGCCCCTGGGCACCGTCGAGGGCGCCCCGTTCGGTCTTTCGCTCGTCGGTCCCGCACGGAGCGACCGGGCCCTCATCGAGCTTGGCCGGCAGCTCCTGGAGGCCGTGGGCAAGGACTGAGATGGACACGCTGACCCGCATGCGCGCCTTCATCGACGTCGTCGAGGCCGAAGGCTTCTCGGCCGCCGCGCGCAAGATCGGACGCTCAAAGGCCCTGCTGTCCAAATATGTGCGCGAGCTGGAGGACGAGCTGGGCGCCCTGCTCCTCAACCGCACCACCCGGCAGTTCTCGCTCACCGAAGCCGGTCACACCTACTTCCGCCGCGCCTCCGAGATCGTCCGCGAGATCGACAGCCTGCAGGAGACGGTGCGCGAATCTTCGGGCGACGTCCGCGGCCGCATCAAGATCACGGCGGCGCGCACCTTCGCCGACGCGCCGATCGGCCAGTCGCTGATCGATTTTGCCAAGGAGCACAGCGACATCGTGCTCGAAATCCACCTCGACGATCGCTTCGTCGACCTGGTCGAGGAGGGCTTCGACCTGGCGATCCGCATCACGCGGCTGGAGAGCTCGTCGCTGATCGCCCGCCGGCTGGCGCCTTTCTCGGTGGCCGTCTGCGCCTCGCCGGAGCTCGTCGAACGGCTCGGCGAGCCGGTCCGCCCGCAGGACCTCGCCAAGCTGCCCTGCGTCGTCGACACCAACAGCCGCAGCCTGTCCAACTGGGCCTTCCAAGGCGATTCCGGCGAGCCGATGAGCGTCGCCGTCACCGGCCCGATCGAGGTGAACAGCCCGCTGGCCGCCCGCGCCGCGGCGCTTTCCGGTCTCGGCTTCGCCACCTTGCCGGACTTCATCGCCGCCCCCGACATCGCCGCCGGCCGCCTCGTTCCGGTGCTCGCCGACCGGGTGCTCAAGGGCGGCGGCATCTTCGCCGTCTACCCGCATCGCCGCTATCTGCCCGCCAAGGTTCGCGTGCTCGTCGATTTCCTGGTGCAATGGTTCAGGAAGACAGCCTAGGATTGGCGGCGGCACCCCAATTTCGCCCGCTTTCTGGTTCCTCTTCTGCGCTATCCCGAAAGCCGACACTGGAGAAGGCCGAGCCCCCGTCGATGCGACCTGCCGCCGAGACCAGTCTTCTCGCCTGCGCCGTGCTGGCCGGCCTCGCGGCTACGGCGCCCATAGCGTCTGCGCATCCGCACGTCTTCGCCGAGGCGCGCCTCGACGTGGTGATCGACCCCGACCGTTCGGTGAAGTCGCTGCGCCACCTCTGGCGCTTCGACGACGTGTTCTCCAGCACGGTGCTGATGGAGTTCGACAAGAACGCCGACCTGAAGCTCGACGACGCCGAGCTGCAGGAGGTGGCCAACACGGTCTTTACCTCGCTCGCCGAGTACAACTACTTTCAGCTGGTCACGCTGGACGGCAAGGACGTGGCGATGAAACCGCCGGCCGAGCTCGTCGCCAGCTACGAGAACGACCAGCTCACCATCCTGTTCGAATCCGAGCCCAAGGACCCGCTGAAGCTCGGTACCAAGACCGCCTTCGGCATCTACGATCCGACCTTCTACACCGCGATCGATTTCACCGAGGACGACAACATGTCGGTCAAGGACATGCCTGAGGGCTGCACTCGCGCCGTGGTGCGGCCGGACCCGGACGAAGCGATCGCCCAGAATCAGTCGACGCTGACCGATGCATTCTACAACGATCCCTCTGGCACCGATCTGTCGAAGATCTTCGCCACCCGTCTCGAGCTGACCTGCAAGAGCTGACATGAAGAAGACCGCCATCCGCATCGTCTTCACGCTTCTGGCATTGAGCTACGTGCTCAGCCATTTCATTCCTCATGCGCATGCTCAGAGCTCGCTCGGCATCGGCACCAACGAGGCGGTCTTGCCGACCTCCGGGCTTTTCGGCCATCTGATGAACTGGATCAACCTTCACCAGCAGGCCTTCTACCGCTCGCTGACCGGCGCGCTGAAGGAGATGCGCCGGGACGGCACGCAGCTCTGGGTGCTGGTCGGCCTGTCTTTTGCCTATGGTGTCTTTCATGCGGCAGGTCCGGGCCACGGCAAGGCGGTGATCTCCTCCTACATGCTGGCCAACGAGGTGGCGTTGCGCCGTGGCATCCTGCTCTCCTTCGTCTCGGCCCTCCTCCAGGCGGCGACGGCGCTCGTCGTCATGACGCTCGTGTTCCTGCTGCTGCGCGGCACCTCGGTATCGATGACCGACGCCACCTGGTTCCTGGAGGTGGCGAGCTACGCCCTGATCACCGCCTTCGGCGCCTGGCTCCTGTGGCGCAAGCTCGGCCCGACGCTCCTCCCGCTCGTCGTCGGCCGGCCGGCGATGAGCCTGTCGGCCGCCCACGCGCACGGCCATGGCGACCACCACCACCATCATCATCATCATCATCATCATCACGACCATGCCCATGCCGGCGGCCTGGCCGCCGAGGGCTGCGAGGCCTGCGGCCATTCGCATGCGCCCGATCCTGCACTGATCGGCGGCCGCGACTTCGACTGGCGCACCGCCTGGTCGGCGGTGGCGGCGGTCGGCATCCGCCCCTGCTCCGGGGCGCTGATCGTGCTCAGCTTCGCCTTCCTGAACGGTCTATGGTCTGCCGGCGTGCTCTCGGTGCTCGCTATGGCGGTGGGCACGGCCATAACGGTTTCGCTGCTCGCCACGCTGGCCGTGACCGCCAAGAACTGGGCGGTGGCATTCGCCGGCGACGGCCGCGGCGGCAACCGGGTGCACGCGGCGATCGAGATCGCCGGTGCCGGCTTCGTCTTCCTGATCGGCCTGCTGCTGCTCTCCGCCAGCCTGACGGCGTAAGAGAGCCGTTACGGCTTCGGCATGTCGTCCTCGATATAGGCGAGGATGATGTCGTCGAAGCTGCGCTCGGCCTCGAAGCCGAGCTCGTGCGCCCGCGCCGCCTCGAAACGCGTCGGCCAGTTCTTGACGATCGCCCAGATGGTCTCGTCCGGCTCCTCGCGGATCAGCCTGAGGATCTCGTCGCCCGCGATGCGCTTGAGGGCGTCGATCTGCTCGCCCACCGTGACGCCGACCCCGGGCATGGTGAGGTTGCGCCGCGGCCCGACGCGATCGAGGTCGAGGGCAGCCGCATGCAGCAGGAAATTGACGGCCGAGCGCGGGCTGGCATGGGTATGGACCACCGAGCGCGGCACCGGCAGCACGGCCTCTCGCCCGTTGAGGGGTTCGCGGATGATGCCGGAGAAGAAGCTCGACGCCGCCCGGTTGGGTTTGCCCGGTCGCACGCAGATGGTCGGCAGCCGGATGCCGATCCCGTCGAAGAAGCCGCGCCGCGAATAGTCGGCGAGGATCAGCTCGCCGATCAGCTTCTGGGTGCCATAGGAGGTCAGCGGCGTCTGCTGGAAATCGTCCGGGATGACCGGCGGGAACGGCGCCCCGAAGACGGCGATCGACGACGAGAAGACGACGCGTGGCCGGTGCTCGGCCTCCCTCAGCGCGTCGAACAGCGCCCGCGTGCCGTCCAGATTGACGCGGTAGCCGAGCGGGAAATCGGCCTCGGCCTCGCCGGAGACGATGCCGGCGAGATGGAAGACCACGTCCGGCTTCGGCTCGACCAGCCGCCCGACCACCGCAGGGTCGCTGAGGTCGCCGACATGGATGGTGACGTGGGCCTCCTCCATCGACATGGTGCCGGCAGGCACGATGTCGGCGAGGTCGAGCGCGGCGATCTTGCGGCCGGCGAGGCTACCGTTGGCGGAGAGCCGCGCGGCGAGCTTGCGACCGATCATGCCGGCGGCGCCGGTGATGAGGATGCGCATCTCGGTCTATTTCCTTCTGTTCTGGCTTCTGGCCCGCAGGAAGAAGACCAGGAAGAACGCCGCCACGAAAAGCACCGCCAGCGCGCCGGCAGCGAAGGTCGAGCGGTTGCCGACGGCCACCATGACCGTCGGCATGAAATAGGCGGCGAGCCCGAACGCCGCCAGGATGATCGCCGCTGCGACCGCCGCGCGGCCGTCGCCGGACATCAGAGGGTCCAGCCGCCGTCGATGGGGATCGCCGTGCCGGTCGTGAAGGCAGATTCGTCGCCGGCGAGGTAGATCGCCAGCGCGGCGATCTCGGCCGGTTCGCCGACCCGCCCCATCGGCTGGCGCGACACGAAGATTTCCATCGCCTTGTCGGTCCCGCCCGTCGACTTGCCGAGTTCCTCCACCCGGCCCTCCCAGGACGGCGAGCGCACGGTGCCGGGGCAGATCGCGTTGGCGCGGATCCCCTGCCGGATGAAGTCTGCCGCGACCGACTTGGTGAGCCCGATCACCGCCGCCTTGGTGGCCCCGTAGGCATAGCGGTTGGGGGCCCCTTTCAGCGACGACGCGGCCGACGACAGGTTGACGATCGACCCCGAGCGGCCGGTCTGCCTGGCGCGCTCCAGCATGCCGGGCAGGAAGGCCCGGATCGTCCGGTGCATCGACTTGACGTTGAGGTCGAAGGAAAAGTCCCAATCCTTCTCGCTGGTGTCGAGGATGGTTCCGTGATGGACGAAGCCGGCCACGTTGACCAGGATGTCGATCGGCCCGACCTTCTCCGCATAAGCCTCGACGGCGCGCGTCGACAGGACGTCGAGCCTTGCCTTCCTGGCCTTGGAAAGCCCCTCCAGCTTGGCCTTGTCGACGTCGGAAGCGTAGACGGTCGCCCCCTCGGCCACGAAAGCCTCGGCGATCGCCCGCCCGATCCCTTGTCCCGCCGCGGTGACAACCGCGATCTTGCCCTTGAGCCGTCCAGCCATGCTTGTCCTCAATGATGGTGATGATGATGGTCGTGATCGTGATCGGCCAGGGTCGGCGGCTCGCTGCGCAAAGAGCCGGCGTCGGCGCACTCGCCATACTCCGTCTCGACCGTCGCGTGGTCGATCCCGTGCGTCTCGGCAAGCCTCAGCTTGATCTTGCGGATCACCCCGTGCGGCTCGGTTCCGTCGGCAAGGCAGGCATGCAGCGTCGCCATGTTGCGGGTGCCATCGAGCGACCAGACGTGCATGTGGTGCACTTCCCGCACGCCGCCCACATGGGTTTCGATGTCGCGGGCGATGGCGTCGCGGTCGAGCGTGGCGGGCACGCCCTCGAGCAGCAGGTGCGCCGACTCGCGGGTCAGCGCCCATGCGCTGCGGAACAAAAGCAGCGCCACCACCGCCGACAGGATGGGATCGATCGGCGTCCATCCGGTGAAGATGATCACCACGGCGGCGACGATCGCCGCTGCCGAGCCGAGCAGGTCGCCGAGCACGTGCAGCACCGCGCCGCGCATGTTGAGGCTTTCGCGGTCGCCGCCATGCAGCACCAGGAACGCCGCGATGTTCACCAGCAGCCCCAGGAAGGCGATTACCAGCATCGGCCCGCCGAGCACTGGAGCGGGATCGTTCACCCGGTGCCAGGCCTCGTAGACGATCGCCACGCCGATGGCGAAGACGGCGAGCCCGTTGGTGTAGGCGACCAGCGTCTTCACGCGGTCGAAGCCGTAGGTCAGACGAGCCGTCGCCGCCCGCCCCGCCAGGTGGAAGGCATACCAGGCGAGCAGCAGCGACACGGAATCGGTGAGCATGTGCCCGGCATCGGCAAGCAGGGCCAAAGAGCCGGTGACGAGACCGCCGAGCGCCTCGGCGACCATGAAGCCCGCCGTCAGGAACGCGGCGATCAGCACGCGGCGCTTGTCGGTGCCGCCATGCGAATGCTGGCCGGGTCCATGGTCATGCGTCATCGGGCGTTCCCGCTCAGGCGCCGTGCGCGGCGCGAATCTCTTCCAGCCGCCGCTTCTGGCCGCCATCGGCCGCAAAGTTAGCCGGATCGAGCCAATCCTCATAGGCCGTTCTGAGCGCCGGCCATTCCTTGTCGATGATGGAGAACCAGGCGGTGTCGCGATTCTTGCCCTTGACGACCATGTGCTGCCGGAAAACACCCTCCGGACGGAAGCCGAACCGCTCCGCCGCGCGCTTTGAGGGCTCGTTGGCGTCGTTGCATTTCCACTCGAAGCGCCGATAGCCGAGATCGTCGAAGACGTGCCGCGCGAACAGGAACAGCGCCTCCGTGGCGGCCGGCCGGCGGGCCACCAGCGGGCTCCAGTAGATGTTGCCGATCTCGATCACCCCGAAGGCGGGGTCGATGCGCATCAGCGCCTGGCGGCCGGCGACCTTGCCGCTCGCGATGTCGACGACGGCGAAGAACAGCGGGTCCTCGCTCTTGGACGCGCTGTCGAGCCAAGGCTGCAGGGCGGCGCGGTCCGCCGGCGGGCTCTCGAACAGGTAGCGGAAGCGCTGGTCGGCGTCGGCCGCCCTCGAGGCCTCGAACAGGCCATCGCCGTGGCGGACCGCATCGAACGGCTCCAGGCGGACGGCGCGCCCCTCCAGGACGCGGCGTTCGGGGCGCGGTCGCGGCTGCCAATTGCACAGGTCGTCGGCCATCCGAAGCGCTCCGTTTGTTGACTTTTGGCCAAGAACGCTCACAAAAACCGGAGCTTGTCGACAGGACCACACGGAACCCAGCAATGCTCCACACCACCGCTGCATTCGACCGACTTGGCGAGGAGAACGCCTTCGCCGTGCTGGCGCGCGCGACCGCGCTCGCCGCGCAAGGCCGCGACATCGTCAATCTCGGCATCGGGCAGCCCGACTTCCGCACGCCGGACCACATCGTCGAGGCGGCGGTAAAGGCGCTGCGCGACGGCCATCACGGCTACACGCCCGCCACCGGGCTGCTGGCCACCCGCGAGGCGGTGGTGCGGCGCACGCTCGCCACCACCGGCGTCGAGGTGTCGCCGGAAGCGGTGATGATCCTGCCGGGCGGCAAGCCGACCATGTACGCCGCCATCGTCATGTTCGGCGAGCCTGGCGCCGAGATCCTCTACCCCGATCCCGGCTTTCCGATCTACCGGTCGATGATCGAATTCACCGGCGCCACGCCGGTGCCCGTGCCGATCCGCGAGGAGAATGGCTTCGCCTTCTCGGCGGAGGAGACCCTCGCCCTCGTTTCGCCGCGGACGCGGCTGCTGATCTTGAACTCGCCGGCCAACCCGACCGGCGGCGTCACGCCGCTCGCCGAGGTGGAGAAGCTGGTGGCCGGCCTGGCCCAGCATCCCGACGTCGCCATTCTCTCCGACGAGATCTACGACGTCATGACCTATGACGACGAGAGCCACGCTTCCCTGCTCGGCTTTCCGGAGCTCCGCGACCGGCTGATCGTGCTCAACGGCTGGTCGAAAACCTGGGCCATGACGGGCTGGCGCATGGGCTGGTCGATCTGGCCGACCGGCCCGGCCGGCGGCAACCTGTACGACAAGGTGCGCAAGCTGGCGGTCAACTGCTGGTCCTGCGTCAACGCGCCCGCCCAATGGGCGGGGATCGCCGCCATCGATGGCCCGCAGGACGCGGTGGAGGCCATGCTCGCCGCTTTCGACCGCCGCCGCCGGCTGGTCGTCGACGGCTTGAACAGCCTGCCCGGCGTGTCCTGCATCACGCCGAAGGGCGCCTTCTACGCCTTCCCGAACGTCTCCGGCACGGGCTGGAAGGCCAAGCCCCTGGCCTCGGCATTGCTCGAGGAAGCGGCGGTGGCGCTGATCGGCGGTCCGGATTTCGGCGTGCTCGGCGAAGGCTATGTGCGGCTCTCCTATGCCAATTCGGAGGAGAACATCCTGCGGGCGATCGACCGCATCGAGGCCTTCCTGAGAAAGAACCCCCGTCAGCCGCGCCCCACATAGGGCATCTTGGTGGCCATGACGGTCATGAAGAGCACGTTGGCGTCTAGCGGCAGCGATGCCATGTGAAGCACGGCGTCGGCCACCCGCGCCACGTCCATGACCGGCTCCGGCGCGACGGTGCCGTTGGCTTGGGGCACCCCCCCGGGCATGCGCGCGGCCATATCGGTCAGCGCGTTGCCGATGTCGATCTGGCCACAGGCAATGTCGAACGGCCGTCCGTCCAGCGCCAGCGTCTTGGTGAGCCCGGTGATCGCGTGCTTGGTCGCCGTGTAGGGCACCGAGCCGGGCCTCGGCGCATAGGCCGAGATGGAGCCGTTGTTGATGATCCGGCCGCCCATCGGCGACTGCCGGCGCATCAGGCCGAATGCGCGGCGCGCGCAGAGGAAGGCGCCGGTGAGGTTGACGTCGACGACCGCCTGCCAGGCCTCCACCGGGATCTCGTCGATCGGCGCGGCCGGCGCTCCGGTGCCGGCATTGTTGAACAGCAGGTCGACGCGGCCGAAGGTCTCGATTGTCTGCTCGAACAGCCGGTCGACCGAGCCGGGGTCGGTAACGTCCGCCGGCACCGCCAGGCCGGCGCCGCCCTTCGACCCGGCCTCGGCCAGCGCGCCCTCGATGAGCGCGAGCCGCCGCCCCACGAACACCGTGTTCCAGCCTTGTCGCATGAGGGCGGTCGCCACCGCTTTGCCGATGCCGCTGCCGGCGCCCGTGACGACGGCCGTACCCTTGCTCTCTGCCATGATCGTCTCCTCCGACAAAAAGGGCGGTCATTTTCGACCGCCCGAAGCGGGACCGGTTGGGAGGAGAGCCCGGTCCGAACGCTAAAATGATGCGCTTTGACCCTTAACGGAAGGTAAACAGGGCTCGTCCGCCGCGACCGGCCTTACCAGGGCGACGGCTTCGCAGCCACCTGCTTCACCGTCTCCTCCACGTGCTCGATCAGCGCGTCGGGCAGCTGGAGGCGGCCCGCGAGCAGGTCGAGATAGCCGCGCTCGGCCCGCGAATCCGGGTCGATCGCCAGCCGCGACGCCGTGTAGAGCTCGACCTTCTGCGCATCGGTCTTGGCCGCGGCGACCAGCGTGTCGAGGTCGGCCGGGTCGTCGATTTCCTTGAGCAGGAAGGTTTCCGCCTCGCCACCGATGCCGGCGAGCCTGACCTTGTCGGCGATCCGCCGGCGCTCCTCTTCGTCGATATGGCCGTCCGACTTGGCCGCCGCGATCATCGCCCGGATCAATGTCAGCGCGAACTCCGCCTCGCCCTGCGGCGCCTGCGCGGGATGGAAGCTGGTGTCCTCCGGCGGCGGCAAGAGCTCGGGCTCCTTGGCGGCCGCCTCGCCCGGCCGGTTGCCCGACTGGTAGTTCTGGTAGGCCTTGTAGGCCATGCCCGCGATAGCCGCGAGGCCGCCGAGCTTGATCGCCGAGCCGGTCATCTTGCGCCCGGTTCCCGTACCGAGCAGCACGGCGAGCAACGCGCCGGTTGCCAGCGGATTGTCCTTGGCGACCTGCGTCACCTGCCCGGCCTTGTCGCGCAAGGTGCCTTGCCCGCCGGGCACGTTCGAGCCGAGCAGTTCGTCGAGCAGCTTCTTGGCGTCGATCATCGCAATCCTCCTCATCGATGGCCGGTGCGGCCGGGTGCCTCGTCGTCCGGGATGACGTAGGCGCCTTTCGCGACTTTACAATGACCCGACGTGGCGCCTGCCGCCGCGTGCGGCCGCCAGTCCCACCTGCCGATGGCGCTCGGCGTAGCGCGCCCGGTCCTCGTCGCTGCGCCGGCCGTGGCAATCAGCGCAGGAGATGCCCTCCCGGTAGAGCGGCGATTTGCGGTCGGCGGCCGTCAGCGGCCGCCGGCAGGCGCGGCAAAGCGTCGCCTCCCCGGCTGCCAGCCCGTGACCGACGGCCACCCGCTCGTCGAACACGAAGCATTCGCCCTGCCACCGGCTCGCCGCAGGCTCGACCGCCTCCAAATAGCGCAGGATGCCGCCGTCGAGGTGGAAGACCTGCTCGAGGCCGAGGGCGCGCGCATAGGCGGTGGCCTTCTCGCAGCGGATGCCGCCGGTGCAGAACATCGCCACCTTGCGTCCGGCGAGCCGCTGCTTGTGGGCGGCGAGCCAAGCCGGAAATTCGCGGAAGCTCGCGGTTTGCGGGTCGATCGCGCCGCGGAAGCTCCCCAGCGCCACCTCGTAGCCGTTGCGGGTGTCGAGGACGATCGTCTCGGGATCGTCGAGCAGCGCGTTCCAGGCTGCCGCGTCGAGCCGCGTCCCCGCCCGCCGGGCGGGATCGAGCCCCGGAACGCCCATCGTCACGATCTCTTTCTTCAGCCGCACCTTGAGCCGATGGAACGGCATGGCCGCGGCCTCGGCGAGCTTCACCTCCAGCTCGGCGCAGCCGGGGATCTCCCGCAACCGCCCGACGAGCTCGTCGACCGCCGTCCCGCTTCCGGCAAGCGTCCCGTTGATGCCCTCGGCGGCGACGAGAAGCGTGCCCTTGAGCCGGCGCGAGGCGGCGAATTCCGCCAGCTCCCGCCGGAGCGCGGCGGGCTCCGCAACCGGCGCGAACCGGTAGAACGCGGCCACGCGGACGATGCCCGGAGCGGTCGAAGGATCAGCCATCCGGCACGCCTAGACGCTTCCTTGGACGGTGGCAAGGCGCGCTATCCACCGATTTTATCCACACCTTCCGGAATGGCCGCATGATGGTCGCCAGGACGAACGAGGAGAGTGAGAATGTTCACCCGACAGACCATCGCAGAGATCGCCGCCGTCGCCGCCGAATTCCAGCTCGAGCCGGCCGCCTTGCTGGCGCTGGCCGAAGTGGAGAGCGATGGCGTTCCTTTCGCCGATGTCGACGGCCGCCAGGAGCCGCCGATCCGCTTCGAGGGGCATTGGTTCGACCGCCGGCTGTCCGTTCCCGACCGTCTGAAGGCACGAGCGGCGGGGCTCGCCTCGCCCTTCGCCGGGCGCATCGCCAATCCGCGCGCCCAGGCGGCGCGATGGCGCTTGCTGGCACGCGCTGCGTCGATCGACAGGCGTGCCGCGCACGAGGCCTGCTCGTGGGGGATCGGCCAGGTGATGGGCGGCCACTGGGCCGCTCTCGGCTATGCCGATATCGACGAGTTGGTGGCCGAGGCGCGCTCCGGCGCCGCCGGCCAGGCGCGGCTGATGGCGCGCTACATCCTGTGGGCGGGGCTGCGCAGGCCTCTGGCCCGGCATGACTGGCGGTCCGTCGCGCGGGGCTACAACGGTCCGGAGTTCGCCCGCCTGGGCTACGACCGCAAGCTTGTGGCCGCCTATGAGCGGCACGCGGCAGCGCGGCGCCCCACCGCTCCGGCCACCAGGCCGGCCCGTCGCTCCTGGCGAAGCTTGCTCGCGCCGTTCGCCGAATGGCGCCGGCCGTGACCGGGCGGGGCCGGTGGACTCGGCGAATCTCCTCTGTTAATCGATCGGGCCCTGGAGGGCGCTTCCCATGACCTCGACGACCTCGAAGACCAAGCAATTGCTCGCCTTGCTGGACGGCCAGCCGGTGGTTCCCGTGCTCAAGATCGAACGCGTCGCGGATGCGGTGCCGCTGGTTCGGGCGCTGGCCAAAGGCGGCCTGCGGCTGGTCGAGATCACGCTGCGCACGCCGGCGGCACTCGAGGCGATCCGCCGTGCCTCGGGCGAGGTCGAGGAGGCCGTCGTCGGAGCCGGCACCATCCTGTCGGCGCTGCAGTTCGAGGAGGCCGCGCAGGCCGGCTCGCGCTTCATCGTCAGCCCGGGCCTGACCCGCGAGGTCGCCAAGGCGGCGGAGGCAAGTGCCGTGCCGCTCCTGCCCGGCGCGGTCACGCCGAGCGAGATCATGGCCGCTGCGGAGCTGGGGCTGGACTTCCTGAAGTTTTTCCCGGCAGAGCAGGCTGGCGGAGCTGCCTATCTGAAGTCGCTGGCCTCGCCGTTTGCCGGCATCCGCTTCTGCCCGACGGGGGGCATCGGTGCCGAAAATGCGCCCGCCTACCTCTCGCTGCCCAACGTCGTCTGCGTCGGCGGCTCCTGGATCGCCCCCGACGCGCTCGTCGGCGCCGGCCGCTGGGACGAGATCGAGCGCCTGGCCCGCCAGGCAACCTCGCTCGGCGCGTCCTGAGCCAGTAGACAAATCAAAAAAGAAGGGGCGCCGCGACGGCGCCCTTCATGTCCGGCCTTGGCCTGGATCGATCAGTTTTGGTTGAAGCGGGCGACCGACAGGAACTCGACAGCCTTGCCGGTGAACCGGTTGGCGTCGGCCAGCTGGGTGTCCGGCTGGAAGCCGGCCGTGTAGACCTCGCGCGGTGCCGTCCTGACGATGTTGTAGGCAAAGGAAGGCGTCGTCGTTGACTGTACGGTCTGCGTCACCTTCTCTGCATGCAGTGCCCAGCGTGCCGCCTGCGGCTGCGCCGCGACGACCACCGGCTTGCGGTCGGGCTTGCCATCGGCGACGCGCGGCCGCGCCGACTTGGCGGTGGTCTTGACGCCCGAGGCGAGGGCTGCCGCAGGGTCGCTGCCCGGCTGGCGTTGGGCCAGCGCAGCCCGCGGCGAAATGCTGGCGGTCAAGATGCGCGAGCTCTTTCCGGCATCGTCCTCGCTGTCGGACGCGGCCACTGCGTCGGACGGCGGGATGCCGAACGGGTCGGCCTCGTCCTCTTCCGGCGCATAGGCGGCGGTGGTTGCGTCGGCCGGGGCCACCGCGATCGGGTTGGTCTCCGACAGCGCCGCCATCTTGGGCTGCGGCTCGGGCAATGCGGCGGCGATGAAGTCGGCGTCGCTCTCGCCCGCCCGCAAGGTCGGTATCGGCACGTCCGATTGGGCATCGCCGGCGACCGGGTCGGCCATCGCGAGCAGGGCCGAGACCGCATCGTCCTTGGGATCGAGCTCCGGCGGCGGCGAATAGTCGGGGCGGTGCGTCGGCAGCGGGATGCCAAGCGCCACCTGCTGGGGATTGTCTTCTGCGCCTTCCGGCCCGGCGATGCCGGCCGCCACCTGGAACGGGATCGAGCCCGGTTCGGCTGCGCCGACCTCGGCCTGAGGCCGCGGCGCCGCGCCGGGCACCGGCACGCCGCGCTTCGGCAGGGCGGCGATGATGGCTTCCGGCGTATCGGGCTGAGCGAGCTCGGCGGGCGGGGTCAGCTCGGCCGGACGGGCGAGCTCCGGCGGCACGATGCGGATGTCGGGACGCTTGACGACCGGCGCAGCGACCACCGCGACGGCCGGTGTCTCGGCCGGCTCGGCCGCTTCCTTCACCGCCGCCGCCGGCCGCGCAGTCCGGGGCGACGCCGCCGCGACCTCGACGCTGGCGGCATTGTCCTCTTCCTCGTCGGCGCCACCGCCGAAGAAGGCGGCCAGCAGGCCCTTCGAGCTTCCCTTGCCGCCGCCACCGGCGCTGGCGATCGCCAGATTGCCGCTCGCCCGGCGTGCCTTGTAGGAGGCCAGCGCCTGTTCGAAGCCCGGCAAGGGCTTGCCGTCGCTCGGCACGTGCAGCGTCTTGCCGCTCGGGAACACGGCCACCAGCTCCTGGCGGCTCATCTTCGGCCAGTGACGGACATTGCCGACATCCATGTGGACGAAAGGCGAGCCGGAGCGCGGATAATAGCCGACGCCGCCGCCCTGCAACCTGAGGCCGATGTCGCGCAGCTTCTTCAGCCTGACGTCGGGGATGTAGAAATCCATCGCCTTGCCTAGCATGTGCTGGCTTTTATTGGCGACGCCCTTGGAGCGGCTGCGCAGCATCGAGTTGGTGGCCGGCGACCGATAGCCGCAGATGACGTGGATGTAGTCGCGCGAGCCGGCCTGCCGGTAGGCCTCCCAGACCAGGTCGAGCAGCCGCGGGTCCATTCTGGTGGGTTCGTTGCGCCGCCAGTCGCGTAGGAATCGGTTGATTTTCTGCAGTCCCGCCTGATCGTAGCGCCCGTTGCGCTTGTAGACGATCTCCGCCTTCTCGCGGGTATGCACGAAATAGAGCTTGAGGCTGCGCGTGTCCGCGCTGGCCAACGAGCTTCCCGTCGCCAGGAAACCGACCGCCAGCACCAAAGATGCCAACCACCTCGACCAGACGGTAATGAGCAATTGCCGTCTGTTGCTGTGACGTTTGATCTGTATCAAATCAAAAGGCCTTGCAGGCTGCCATTCTGTCCCCGGATTTGATTACCGGACGCGCGGTCACCGATGCGTCCGATCATCCACTCCTAATGGTTAATCATCGCTTATTGCAGTCGAAATGCGCCAACAGCGTGGCGGGAACGTGTCGCGAGGACCACCATTGAAGTCAGGGTAAACCGGAGATTGACGCCGAGGCAAACGGAAATTTCTCAAGAAGTCACGCTGTCCACGCGACGTGCCTCCGGATCGATTCCGTACTCCTTGAGCTTGCGATACAAGGTCGAGCGCCCGATGCCGAGGCGGCGGGCCACCTCGCTCATCTGGCCCTCGTAGTGCTCGATGGCGAGCTTGATCATCTCGATCTCGACATCGGACAGCGAGCGCACATTGCCGCGGTCGTCGAGGGCCCTGAGCACGCCGAACTGCGAGCCGACCGCCGGCCGCGAGCGCACGCCTCCGGCCGGCTCGTCCGCCGACTCGGGTGCCCTCTGAACCAAAGGCGGGCGCGCCTGCGCAATGGGGTAGCCGACCAGCGCGATGCCTTCGACCTGGGCACGGATCTGCGGGAAGTCCTCGGCCGTCAGCGTATCGCCTTCGCACAACACCATGGCGCGGAAGACGGTGTTCTCCAACTGGCGGACATTGCCGGGCCAGTCGTAGCTGGCGAGCATGGCGAGCGCATTGGGCGAGATGCCGCCGATGCGGCGCCGGGCCTCCGACGGCCCGACCCTCGTCATGAAGTGCTGGACCAGCTGCGGAATGTCCTCGCGGCGGTCCCTGAGCGGCGGCACGAAGATCGGGAAGACGTTGATGCGATAGAAGAGGTCCTCGCGGAATTTGCCTTCCTTGACCAGCTGCAGCAGGTCGCGGTGGGTGGCCGAGATCAGGCGGATGTCGACGCGCACCGTCGAGCGGGCGCCAACCGGATCCACCTCGCCGTCCTGCACCGCCCGCAGCAGCTTCACCTGCACGTCGCGCGGCAGGTCGCCGATCTCGTCAAGGAACAGCGTTCCGGTATGCGCCTCGACGAACTTGCCGGTATGCTTCTCGGTGGCACCGGTGAAGGCGCCCTTCTCGTGGCCGAACAGGATGCTTTCGACGAGCGTCTCCGGGATGGCGCCGCAGTTCACCGTGACGAATGGCCGCGAACGGCGGTTGCTGCCGTGCCGGATGGCACGGGCGATGAGCTCCTTGCCGACCCCGGACTCCCCCTCGATCAGGATCGGGATGTCGGAGCTCGCCGCCTTCTGGGCAAGCCGGATGGCGCGCTCCATGGCATAGCTGCCGGTCACGATGTCCTTGAAGGTGAGCGCCGCGCCGCCGCGCTGGGCGGCTCGGCGCGTCGCGCTGTCGACGGCTTCCACCTTGAGCGCGTTGTTGATCGCCGTCATCAGGCGGTCCGGCGAGACCGGCTTGACGACGAAGTCGAAGGCGCCCGCCCGCATCGCCCGCACCACCGTCTCGATGCCGCCCTGCGCGGTCTGCACGATGACCGGGGTGGTGTTGTCGCGCTGGCGGAGCTCCTTGAGAACGGCGGTGCCGTCCATGCCAGGCATCATCAAGTCGAGTATGATGGCCGAGATGTCGCTGCCGCGCGGGCCGTCGATGACCTCCAGCGCGGCCTCGCCGCGGTCGACGGTGATGACCTCGTATCCGGAGCGGCTGACAGTGGCTTCGAGCAGCCGGCGTTGGACCGGATCGTCGTCGACTATGAGGATGCAACCAGCCATTGATCTCGGTGCGTTTTGGGGTGGGAAAAAGTCGGCTGGATCAACGTGGCACAGGGTTCTAAATAAGGGTTCAAGAAAGCCGGTGAACGATTCCTTTCGGTTGTATCGGCGATTTTGCCTATTTACCAAAGCGGGAAAAACTTGACCATGCCCATTGCCGAGAAAAATCAACCTGCGCGCGCTTTCGCGCGAACCGAGAAGGCAGCGTCCGCCAAAGCGCGCCCGGCTTTGCGCGATCTGCCCGAGTGGGACCTCTCCGACCTCTACGCCAGCATGGACGCGCCGCAGTTGCAGGAAGACCTCGCCCGGGCCGACCGCGAGGCGCGTGCCTTCGAGGAAGCCTGGCGGGGCAAGCTCGCCGAGGCGGCCGGGCGACCCGCTTCGGGCGATCTCGGACGCGCGCTCGCGGCCTTCGAGGCGATCGAGGAACTGATCGCCCGCGTGACCTCCTATGCCGGCCTGATCTATGCCGGTAACACCGCCGACCCGCAGCGCGCCAAGCTGCATGGCGACGTGCAGGAGAAGATGATCGACGCCAGTTCGCACCTGCTGTTCTTCACGCTGGAGCTCAACCAGCTCGACGATGCCGTGGTCGACGCGGCGCTGGATGCCGATCCCGGCTTCGGCCACTACCGTCCCTGGGTGCTGGACCTGCGCAAGGACAAGCCCTACCAGCTCGACGACCGCATCGAGCAGCTGTTCCACGAGAAGTCGATCACCGGCCGCGGCGCCTGGAACCGCCTGTTCGACGAGACGATGACCGACCTGCGCTTCGAGGTCGGTGGCGAGAAGCTGACGCTGGAGCCGACCTTGACGCGCCTGCAGGATCCCGACGGCGAAGTGCGTCGCCAGGCCGCCGAGGCGCTGGCCACGACGTTCAAGAAAAACATCCGCACCTTCACGCTGATCACCAACACGCTCGCCAAGGACAAGGAAATCTCCGACCGCTGGCGCGGCTTCCAGGACATCGCCGATCCGCGCCACCTGGCCAACCGGGTGGAACGGTCGGTCGTCGACGCGCTCGCCGCGGCCGTCCGCGAGGCCTTTCCCCGCCTCTCCCATCGCTACTACCGCCTCAAGGCGCGCTGGCTGGGCATGGAGACGATGAACCACTGGGACCGCAACGCACCGCTGCCCGAGACCCCGCAGGCGGTGATCGGCTGGGACGATGCGCGCGACACCGTGCTCTCGGCCTACCATCGCTTCTCGCCCGAGATGGCCGAGATCGCCCGCGGCTTCTTCGACCGCCGCTGGATCGACGCGCCGGTGCGGCCCGGCAAGGCGCCGGGCGCCTTCGCCCATCCGACGGTGCCGTCGGTGCACCCCTACATCCTGCTCAACTACATGGGCAAGCCGCGCGACGTGATGACGTTGGCCCACGAGCTCGGCCACGGCGTCCACCAGGTGCTGGCGGGTGCCCAGGGGCTGATGATGTCGGCGACGCCGCTGACACTGGCCGAGACGGCGTCGGTCTTCGGCGAGATGCTCACCTTCCGGTCGCTGCTCGACAACACGCGCGACCCGCGCGAGCGCAAGGCGATGCTGGCCCAGAAGGTCGAGGACATGATCAACACGGTGGTCCGCCAGATCGCCTTCTACGAATTCGAGCGCAAGATCCACACCGAGCGGAAGAATGGCGAGCTGACCTCGGACCGCATCGGCGAGTTCTGGCTGGAGGTGCAGGCCGAAAGCCTCGGGCCGGCGATCCGCCTGCGCGACGGCTACGAGACCTTCTGGGCCTACATCCCGCACTTCATCCACTCGCCGTTCTACGTCTACGCCTATGCCTTCGGCGACTGCCTCGTGAACTCCCTCTTCGACGTCTACCAGGGTGCCGAAAGAGGCTTCCAGGAGCAGTATTTCGACATGCTGAGGGCCGGCGGCACGCGCCACCACACGGAGCTTCTGGCGCCGTTCGGCCTCGATGCCTCCGACCCCTCCTTCTGGCAGGGCGGTCTGGGGGTGATCTCGGGCCTGATCGACGAGCTGGAAGCGCTCGGGTGAGCGGACCGGGCCGCCGACGCGAGCCGCCATGACCGACGCGCCCTTCGTTCTCTTCCGCGACGACCCGGCCGGGCGCCAGCTTCTGTTTCGCGAGCCCCTGGAGATCCTGGCGCCCGAGACCCCGGAGGCCTTCTTCGAGGCGCTCGACCGGGCCGACGCGGCTCGTCGCGAGGGCCGTTGGGTGGCGGGTGCCATCGCCTACGAGGCCGGCTACCTGCTGGAGCCCAAGCTGAGGCCGCTTCTGCCGGCCGGGCGTCGCGTGCCGCTGCTGTCGCTCGGCATCTTCGAAGCGCCCGCCGAGAGCGGGCCGCCGCCGCTCGAGACCCCGCCCACCAACGGCCCCATCGTCGACCCCGTGCCCGCCTGGCGCTTCGACGACTACCGCCGCCGCTTCGACCGCGTGCACCGCCACCTCAGGGAAGGCGACTGCTACCAGGCCAACCTCACCTTTCCCATCCGCGCCCGCTGGACCGGCGATCCCGGCACCGCCTTCGACGCGCTGACGGGGCGTCAGCCGGTGAAGTATGGCGCCCTGGTGGCGCTGGGCGGGCCTGTCGTGCTGTCCCGCTCGCCCGAGCTCTTCTTCGAGGTCGATGCCGACGGCTGGATCGAGACGCATCCGATGAAGGGAACCGCGCCGCGCGGCGAGACCCCCGAGGAGGACGCTCGCCTCAAGGAGTTCCTGGCCAACGACCCCAAGAACCAGGCCGAGAACCGGATGATCGTCGACCTCCTGCGCAACGACATCTCGTTGATCAGCGAGGTGGGGACGCTCGACGTGCCGGAGCTGTTCCGCATGGAGAGCTATCCGACCGTTCACCAGATGGTGAGCCGGGTGCGCGCGCGGCTGTTGCCCGGGCTGACCCTGCAGCGCCTGCTGGCCGCGCTGTTTCCTTGTGGTTCCATCACCGGCGCCCCCAAGATCCGCGCCATGGAAATCCTCGCCGGGCTGGAGATCGCCCCGCGCGACGCCTATTGCGGCGCCATCGGCTGGATCGAGCCCGGCGGCCGCATGCGCTTCAATGTCGCCATCCGCACGATCACGCTCTTCCCGGACGGCGAGGCCGTCTACAATGTCGGCGGCGGCGTCGTCTTCGATTCGACGGCCGAGGAGGAATATGCCGAATGCCTGCTGAAAGCCCGCTTCGCGACGGGCACGCCGCTCGCTTCGAGCTGATCGAGACGTTGCGCTTCGATCCGGCCGAGGGCTTCGTGCGCGGCGAGCGCCATCTGGCGCGCCTCGCAGGCTCGGCGCGGGCGCTGGGCTTCGCCTTCGACGCTGCAGCGGCCTGGCGGGCGATGGAGGCGGCTGTCGTCCCCGAGCGCATGCAGCGGGTCCGCCTGACGCTGGCGCCCGACGGCACCCTGGCCTGTACGGCAGCCGCGTTCGCGCCTTCGCCCGGACCCTTCACCCTCGCCATCGCGGCGACCCGGCTGGCGTCCTCCGACCCGCTGCTGGGCCACAAGACCTCGCGGCGCGGCGTCTACGAGAGGGCGCGCGCCGAATTCGCTGCCGACGCGGTCGACGAGGTGCTGCTGCTCAACGAGCGGGACGAGGTGTGCGAGGGAACCTTCACCAACGTGTTCCTTCCCTTGCCGGCGGAGGAGCGGCTGGCGACGCCGCGCCTCTCCTGCGGCTTGCTGCCCGGCATCCTGCGCGGCGAGCTGATCGCCGCCGGCAAGGCCTTCGAGGCCCTGTTGACTGTCGACGATCTCGCCGCCTGCGACCGTCTCTTCGTCGGCAACTCGCTCAGGGGCCTGGTCGAGGCGCGGCTGGCGCCAGGGAGCGTACCGCTTGGACGCTGACGCACCGAACGCGCCCCGTCACGCGCCCTATGACGGGTCCTCCAAGCCGTTCACCATCGGGCTGAGGCCGCTCGACCTGGCGCAATGGATCGAGGTGGACGATGCGCTGGCTTCCTATCTCGCCGAGAAGTCGCGTCTCTTTGCCTCCTTGCCCTCCCAGGTGTTCGTCGAGGAGCCGGCGAGCCGCGCCGCCCAGCGCGAAGTGCTCGACCTCCTGGTCGACCATCTGCCGCGGCGCCATCCCGACCGCTACAGACTCGCGAAGGACGCCGTGGAGATCGTCGGCGTCGAGCGCGTGCCGCTCGGCGAGTCCGGTCCGCCGCTTGCGGTGGCGGCCCGTCTGGTGCAGGAGGACCTCGTGCTGATGCGCCGGGACACCGCCGGATGGCGGCTGACCGCCGCCTCGCTCTGCTTCCCTTCATCCTGGACCTTGCGCGAGAAGTTCGGCCGGCCGCTCGGCGAAATCCACGCGCCCGTGCCGGGCTTCGGTGCCGGCACCCGCACCGCGACCCTCATCGAGCGCATCTTCGACAAGCTGCAGCCGGCGCAGCCGGTCCAACGGTTCAACTGGTCGCTGCAGGCAGGCGACGCGCTGTACCACCCGCTTTCCGGCCTCGAGCGCGAGGACCGCGCCGCCGCCCGCCCGGCCCGCTTCGGCAGCGAGGCCGCTCTTGGCGCTGCCTTCATCCGCGTCGAGCGCCAGACGCTCAGGAAGCTCGCATTCACCGGCGACATCCTCTTCACCATCCGCATCTATCTCGACCCGCTTTCGGTCCTGGCCCGCCACCCCGACCGCCGGCAGCTTGCGACGAGCTTCGCCACGCAATTGTCGGCCATGTCGGCGGCGGAGCTCGACTATAAGGGCCTCGCCGCGGACCGGGATCGGCTGGTCGGACGATTGCGCGACCTCGCCGCCTTTGCTTAAAGCATGCCGGCAGCATCCGCTGCACCAGGAGGGAACCCGATGGCAACGACGAGCTGGCCGATCTATGGCGAGATCAGCGGTCCGGTGGTGATGATTGGCTTTGGCTCGATCGGCCGCGGCACGCTGCCGCTGATCGAGCGTCACTTCAAGTTCGATCGCTCGCGCATGGTGGTCATCGATCCGCAGGACACCGACCGCGCACTGCTCGACGATCGCGGCATCGCCTTCCTGCAGGAGGCGGTGACCAAGAAGAACTACAAGAAGCTGCTGACCCCGTTGCTCACCGCCGGCGAGGGCCAGGGCTTCTGCGTCAACCTGTCGGTCGACACCTCCTCGCTCGAGTTGATGAAGCTCTGCCGCAAGCTTGGCGTGCTCTACATCGACACCGTCGTAGAGCCTTGGCTGGGCTTTTATTTCGACAGCGCGGCCGGCAACGAGGCGCGCACCAACTACGCCCTGCGCGAGACGGTGCAGGAGGAGGCGCGCAAGAACCCCGGCGGCACCACTGCGATCTCCTGCTGCGGGGCCAACCCGGGCATGGTCTCTTGGTTCGTCAAGCGGGCCCTGCTCAACCTCGCCGGCGACCTCGGCCTTGAATTCGAGGAGCCGTCCGTCGACGACCGCCGCGGCTGGGCGAAGCTGATGAAGAAGGCGGGCGTCAAGGGCGTCCACATCGCCGAGCGCGATACCCAGCGCACCAAGAACCCCAAGCCGATGAATGTGTTCTGGAACACTTGGTCGGTGGAAGGCTTCATTTCGGAAGGCCTGCAGCCGGCCGAACTCGGCTGGGGCACGCACGAGAAGTGGATGCCGAAAAACGCCAAGAAGCATAAGAAGGGCTCCAAGGCGGCGATCTATCTGGAACAGCCCGGCGCCAACACCCGTATCCGCACCTGGTGCCCGACACCCGGACCGCAATACGGGCTTCTGGTCACGCATAATGAGGCGATATCGATCTCGGACTACTTCACGGTGCGCGACAAAAAGGGCGAGGTGACGTTCCGGCCGACCTGCCACTACGCCTACCATCCATCCAACGACGCGATGCTGTCGCTGGACGAGATGTTCGGCGCGGCCGGCAAGGCCCAGCCGGTGCAGCATGTGCTCAACGAGGACGAACTGGTCGACGGGTCGGACGAGCTCGGCGTGCTGCTCTACGGCCACAAGAAGAACGCCTACTGGTTCGGCTCGCAACTGACGCTGGACGAGGCGCGCAAGCTGGCGCCTTACCAGAACGCCACCGGCATGCAGGTCACGTCGGCGGTACTTGCCGGCATGGTCTGGGCCATGGAGAACCCGACGGCCGGCATCGTCGAGGCCGACGAAGTGGACTATCGCCGTTGCCTCGAAGTCCAGAAGCCCTATCTCGGTCCGGTGAAGGGCTACTACACCGATTGGACGCCGCTGGCCGGTCGTCCGGGATTGTTCCCGGAAGATATCGACGCCAAGGACCCGTGGCAGTTCCGCAATATTCTGGTGCGGTAGAAGCAACGGCCCACGGCCCATTGTCTGTAAAGCCTTGCAATCGCCCGTAAATCGGGCGATTGCTTTGTTTGCGGACCGAGGAGAGGATTTGAGAAAATGACGATCGACACACGCAAGCTGCTCAAGGCGGGTGGCATCGCAATCCTGGCGGCTTCGATCTCCGGCTGCATGAGCAGCGGCGGTGGCGGCGGCGGCGGTTCGCAGTCTGCCGCCCGAGGCATCGAAGGCGACTGGGACAGCGGCGACGGCATCGCCGTTTCAAGCTTTGCCGGCGGCATCTTCACCACCAAGGCCAAGGATACCGGCAACAAGCTCGCCGACGGCAGCTACCGCATCAATGGCGACCTGATCGAGATCACCGTGATCTCGCTGATCCGCAACACCACCAGCAGCGTCAATTGCAAGCAGGTCGACCAGAACCAGCTCAACTGCACCAGTTCGACCGGCAGCACTTTCGTGCTGAGGCGCCGGGTGGCTGCCTGATCCGCCATCGCTGACTAGCAGGCAAAGGCGGCAATGGCATTTCTGGCGCTTGCGCTGGTCTTTGTCGTGCTGTTTCCCCAGCTTTGGGTCCGCTACACGATCAATCGCCACGGCAAGGATCGCCCGGACCTGCAGGGCACAGGCGGCGA
>JBEVJK010000094.1:0-6371 GCA_040510195.1 Mesorhizobium sp.
CCGACGCCCCAGGGGGGTTACCCAGGACGCCGCGACCTCGTGCGACCCGGCAACCGGAGCCCCCATCGCCATGGTCCGAAACTTGTAGCAACGGAACGGACGCTCGAATCGCCCCACGCGCTCCTGGACGAACAGGGCCGGGCCGGGAGAGGAGTGGCGGACCAGGACGGCCAGCACGCCCATGACCGGCGCCAACACGAGGAGAGTAGCGGCCGAAACCAAAACGTCGAAGGCCCGCTTCATGGCTGCCGTCCCGCCTCTCACCCGCCGCCGCTGCGGAAGGCGGCGCCCGACTGGCGGATGGCGTCCGCCGCCGCGACCTCCGGGCGCCAATCGAAGGTGCGGGCGAACAGGCGGGCGTCCACCTCTAGATCGTCGAGCAGGCTCGGCGCCATCCTGCTTCGGCCGGCGATGGCGAGAAGGCCCCGGACGAGGGCCGGCGGACCGGAAATCAGGCGCGCCGGCATGCCCATGCCGGCGCGCAGCAAGGCAAGAATCTGCGGGAGGCTGACGGTGTCGGCGTCGGCGACCATGTAAGTGCCGGGCACAAACGAGGCTTCGGGGAACGTCACGAGATGGGTGATCGCCGAAGCGAGGTTGTCCACGGCGATCAGGCTGCGGCGATTGTCGACGCCGCCGAACGGCAGCGGCAGCCCGGTTGCGGCCAGACGCAAAAGCAGCCGCCAGTTGCCGCGGGCGGTGGGACCGTAGACGGCCGGAGGGCGCAGCACGACCGCCTTGCGGCCCTCGCCCTCGAAATCCCTGAGATGTGCCTCCGCGGCAAGCTTGGAGCGCCCATAGAGCGTCACGGGCCGAGGCGCCGTAGTCTCGTCGACCGGCGCATCGTGCGCATGCTCGCGCACCGCGAACACGCTCGAAAGATGGATGAACCGCCTGACGCCGGCCGCTCTGGCCTGTGCTACCAGGCGCGCGGTGCCTTGGTCGTTGACCGTCTCGAAAGCTTCCGCGCGGAGACCGCGTGCCGGCACCTGGGCCGCCAAATGCACCACGGCGTCGCAGCCGTCGAGGGCGGCGGCCCAGTCGGTGCGCCCATCGACGGGTCCGGTGGCAATCGCCGTCACGCCCGGCCGTTCGAGGAATGTCGGCGCCATCCTGCCGGAGACCCTGACAGACCGGCCGGCGGCCGAGACCCGTTCGAGGAGACGTCGTCCGACGACGCCGCTTGCCCCCGTCACGAGGAGGGTGGGCATGGCCTGTCCCCCGTTTTGTTGCGCCCGAGGAACCTCGGGCTCGCTGCGGCCGTTGTGGCAGCGCTCTCCAGGTCGAAGTTAACCTAGTGTTGATGCTGCCCGATTCGAATAACTAGGGGGGATCAAGCGTTCTGCGCAACTGATTTCCTTCCGGGAGGTGGTGCTTGAAGCGGTACGTGGCTCTCGCGCATGACCTGGTTGTGGCCGGTCTGGCGTTTCTGCTCGCTTACATCACCGTGCTCGGTCCCGCGGCCGCGCTGATGACACCCGGCCTGTTGGAGAAGACGAGCGCCTTCGTCGCCGCAAGCTGCTGCTTCTTCGTCTTTTTTTCGATGGATCGAGGATCCTGGCGCTATGTCTCGATCCCGGACCTGCTGACGATCATCAAGGCGACCGTGGCAACCGTGGTGTTCTACACGGTCGGCGCCTTCCTGATTTCCCGCGGTTCCAACGTGCCGCGCTCGGTCCCGGTGCTGACCTCTCTGTTCATGGTCGCCGGGCTGTCGGGACCGCGGCTCGCCTACAGGCTGTTCTTCGAGCACAGCATCCCGCTTCCCCTGCCGTCCCAGCAAAAGCCCAAGCGCTACATCCTGCTCTACGGCCTCACCGACGGTGCGGAGACGTTCATTCGGTCGACGCGGCGCGACAGCAGCCGCGAAACGATCGTGGCCGGCATCGTCGACGACGAGGCAACGCATCGACGGCGGATCGTGCAGGGCGTCAAGGTCGTGGGAACCCTGATGGAAATCCGGCAGATCCTGGCGAAGTTTCGGCGCAACGGGATCGAGATCAACGAGATCATCGTCACCGAGACGACCGACCGCATCCGCCTCGGTGAAATCGTCGAAGTGGCGATGCGCCAGGGGCTCAAGGCGACACGCCTGCCGAACGTGACGGAGACGTCGCAAATCCCCAGCGACGGCCGCATCGAGCCGAAGCCCATCGATCTCGGCGACCTGCTCGGCCGGCCGGAGGTGCGCGCCAACCTGGAAAGCGTCGCCGGCCTGGTGAACGACCGGGTGGTGCTGGCGACAGGTGCCGGCGGCTCGATCGGTTCGGAACTGTGCCGCCAGATCGCCATGTTCGGACCCAAGGTGCTGACCATCACCGACAGTTCGGAGTTCCATCTCTACCTGCTCGACACGGAGCTGCGCGAACGCTACCCGCACCTGAAGATCGTCACCCGCATCATGGACGTCCGCGAGATGAAGCGGGTCGAGCGGCTGTTTGCGGAGGCCAAGCCTGAGGTCGTCTTCCATGCTGCCGCGCTGAAGCATGTGCCGCTCGTCGAGGCCAATCCGCTCGAAGGCATCAAGACGAACCTGCTCGGCACGCGCAACGTCGCCGACGCGGCGCTGCAGAACGGCGCCGAGACCTTCGTAATGATCTCGACCGACAAGGCGGTCAACCCGACCAACGTCATGGGAGCGACCAAGCGGGCGGCAGAGGCTTACTGCCAGGCGCTGGACGTCGCCTCGAAGAAGAGCCGCTTCAAGACCGTCCGGTTCGGCAACGTGCTGGGATCGAACGGCTCGGTGGTGCCGCGTTTCCAGGAGCAGATCGCGCAGGGCGGGCCGGTGACCGTCACGCACCCGCACATGGTGCGCTTCTTCATGACGATACCCGAGGCCGTTCGGCTGGTGCTGCATGCGTCCTCCCATGCGCTCGCCCACCTCTCCGAGCGCGGCAAGATCATGGTGCTCGACATGGGCGAACCGGTGCGCATCGCGGACCTCGCCGAGCGGATGATCCAGCTGGCCGGGTTTCGGCCGCACAAGGACATCGAGATCGTCTATTCGGGCCTCAGGCCGGGGGAGAAGCTCTTTGAAGAGCTGTTCGACCCGTCGGAGGTGCAGGACGGACGTACGGAGGAAGGGTACGTCGTCGCCTCGCCGCGCGTCATAGACAAGCCGCTGCTGATGCGCACGCTGTCGGGCATCGAGGCCGCGGCGGCCAGCGAGAATGCCATGCGCGCCGTCGAACTCTTGTCCCACATCGTCCCGGAATATCGGCGCATCGGCCTCGAGACAGCGGCTCCGGCGGGAGCGACGGGGCCATTGGGCGAGCAGACAAGCAACGACACGCTATAGGATCGGCGACGGCGCCGAAGCGGCGCCGTCGCCCGCCATACGCGCTAGCTCCTGTCCGCCAGCGACGTCGCAGCACGCACGCCGGCGGCGGCCAGCGCTGCCTTTACCACGTCCACCACCACGAACGGGCCGACGCCGCCTGCCAGGGCCTTTTCCGGCCCGACCACCACGGCCAGCCAGGCCGCGCCCATCGCGAGCACGATGACCTCGCCGAGCAGCATCACGCCGAACAGCGCGAAGAGGTTGCGGCCGTAGCCGCGGTCGGCGGCATAGCCGACCAGCGCGGCCACCGGCACATAGCTCACGAGATAGCCGCCGGTCGGGCCGGCCAGATAGGCCAGGCCGCCTCCGGAGGCGAAGACGGGAAGGCCGACGGCCCCCTGGGCGAGGTAGGCGAGCATCGTGGCCACGGCAAGCTTGCGGCCGTAGAGCGCCGAGATGGCGAACAGCGCCAGCGTCTGCAGCGTCATCGGGACCGGCCAGAACGGCACCTTCGCATGCGCTGCCAGCGCCATCACGAAGGAACCGGCGAGCACGAGAAGCACCTGGCCGAAGAGCCGGGAGGCCCCTTCTTCCGGCAGAGCGAGCGTCGCGAGCGGACGGGACAGGACAGCAGTGGACATGCAAGAGCTCCCTTCTCAAATTCACCAGCCCCCCGCGGGCCGGCGGTTTCGGCATAGCGCCTTCCGTGCTATCGGGCAACGGCCCACCCCCGGAGGCCCAGCCGGAGCCCGCCATGGCCCTTCAATTCGAAACCGCCTTCGAGCCCGACTACGGGACGCCCGTGCCGGTTGCCCCAGGCATCGTCCGGGTGACGGCGAACAATCCCGGGCCGTTCACCTTCCACGGCACCAACAGCTACATCGTGGGCACGGAAGGACTCGCTGTCGTCGACCCAGGGCCGGACGACGAAGCCCACCTCGCAGCGCTGGTCGCGGCGATCGAGGGGCGTCCGGTCAGCCATATCCTTGTCACCCACACGCATCGCGACCACTCGCCGCTCGCCGGCCGGCTCAAGGCGCTCACCGGCGCCGTCACCGCCGCGGAAGGGCCGCACCGCCCGGCGCGCCCGCTGCGGATCGGCGAGGTGAACCCGCTCGACGCCAGCGCCGATATCGCTTTTCGGCCGGACCTGGCGCTTGCCGACGGCGACGCCGTCTCCGGTGACGGCTGGAAGCTGGAGACGGTGCTGACACCCGGCCACACGGCCAATCATGCCGCCTTTGCGCTGGCCGGCAGCGGGGTGCTCTTCTCAGGCGACCATGTGATGGGCTGGGCGACCAGCATCGTGGCGCCCCCGGACGGGGCCATGGGAGACTATATGCGCTCGCTCGACAGGCTGCTGGCGCGCGACGACCGCCTCTTTTTGCCCGGCCATGGCGGGCCCGTTGCCGACCCGCAACCTTATCTGCGGGGGCTGAAGGCGCACCGCAAGATGCGCGAGCGAGCGATCCTGGAGCGCCTGGCAGCCGGCGACCGGACGCTTCCCGAGCTGGTCGGCGCCATCTACAGGGATGTCGATCCCGCTCTGCACGGCGCTGCCGCCCTGTCGGTGCTGGCGCATCTTGAGGACCTGGTCGCCCGCGGGCTGGTGCGGAGCGAAGGCGATCCGGCGCTCGACGGCCGCTTCGCGCCGGCCTGAGGTCACTCGGCGGGCGGCGCGCCCGCCTGGGTCGCCATTTCGGCATCGAGCTCGCCGAGAAAGCCGGCGACCCGCTCCGCATTGTCGCCGAGGTCCCGGTTGCCGTAGCGCGACGCCGAGCGCATGTCGACATAGGTGGTCCCGCCCTCGTCCGTCACGCGGATCGCAACGTCCGAGGGAAAGCCGAGGATGAAGGTGCGCGCCAAAGCCTCGACGGTCACCTCCGGATCGTCCAGCTCGCCGCGGGGATCGCTCAGGAGCCGCCAGCTGTGGCGCTCGATGAGGTTCAGGACCGTCGCCAGCACGCGGTCGTCCGGCGCCGCGTAGCGGCGGCCGGTGACCTCCGGATATGCCTCGGCCTGCAGGCGCGCGGATGCGCCGCCGATCGGGCGGATGGGGTTCATCCCGAAGGTGCGGTCGCCAACGGCACGGACGAACCGCGGCGGATCGACCGTGTCGGTCGAGACGTCGTTCAGGGGCGGCCGCGTCAGCCCCCAGAACAAGGCCAGGCCGAACGGCGCCAGGACGGCGAGCCCGACGAGGGTCCCTTTGGCAATATCGGCCGCGCCGAGGTCGCCGCGCGTCCACACCCGGCGAAAGCTCAGCGACGCGAAGACCAGCGCCAGCACGGCCAGCGCGGCCGTCAGTGCCAGCACCGAAAGGAAGTCGCCCGTCTGCAGGAGACCGAAGCGATGGGCCGCACCTGCGACGAGCAGGAGAACAGCGGCAAAGTAAGCGGTGAGCCGGGACCAGCCGGCCAGGCGCGAGGTTCGCTGCTCGATATGGACCGTCATCGCCTCCGGCCGCCTCAGGGTCGCTCGGCGCTACATAGCCATTCCGCCCGGGAGAGGGAATAGGCGCTGTCGGCTCAGTCGGTCGGCAGGCGATAGTCGCGGAACTGCTCGCGAAGCGTCGTCTTCTGGATCTTGCCGGTGGCGGTGTGGGGAATCTCGTCGACGAACGCGACGTCGTCCGGCATCCACCACTTTGCCACCTTTCCCTCCATGAAGCCGAGGATCGCCTCCTTGGCAGGCTGCCGTCCCGGTTTCCTCACGACGACCAGCAGAGGACGCTCGTCCCAACGGCTGTGCCTCACCCCGATGACCGCTGCCTCGGCGACGTCCGGATGGCCGACGGCCAGGTTCTCCAGGTCGATGGTGGAGATCCATTCGCCGCCCGACTTGATCACGTCCTTGGCGCGGTCGGTGATCTGCATGTAGCCGTCGGCATCGATATGGGCGACATCGCCGGTGTCGAACCAGTTCTCATGGTCGAACTGCTCCTTGCCGGCGCCGCCGTAATATGCGCGCGCCACGCCCGGGCCGCGCACCTTGAGGCGGCCGAAGGTCCGGCCGTCCCAAGGGTGCTCGCGATTGTCGTCGTCGGTGACCTTCATTTCCACGCCGAACGGCGGAACGCCCTGCTTGG
>JBEVJK010000095.1:0-42743 GCA_040510195.1 Mesorhizobium sp.
ACATCGACGTAGCCGACCTGAAGACAAAAGCCGAACACCATGCGGCAAACCTCGCCGCGCTGATGATCACCTACCCGTCCACGCACGGCGTGTTCGAGGAAGGCGTGAAGGACATCTGCGCGCTGATCCACGAGCATGGCGGCCAGGTCTATCTCGACGGCGCCAACCTCAACGCATTGGTCGGACTGGCGCGGCCGGGCGACATCGGCGCCGACGTCTGCCACATGAACCTGCACAAGACCTTCTGCATCCCGCATGGCGGCGGCGGTCCCGGCGTGGGACCGATCGGCGTCAAGGCCCATCTCGCACCCCACCTGCCCGGACACGTGGCATCGGGCGGCAGCCATGCGGTGGCGGGCGCACCGTTCGGCAGCGCATCGATCCTGCCGATCACCTGGATGTACATCCGCATGATGGGCGCCGCGGGCCTGAAGCAGGCGACGGAGACGGCGATCCTCGCCGCCAACTACCTGGCCGCAAGGCTTTCGGCGCACTACCCGGTGCTCTTCACCGGCCGCAACGGCCGTGTCGCGCACGAGCTAATCCTCGACACGCGCAAGCTGAAGGACACCGCAGGCATCACCGTAGAGGACGTCGCCAAGCGCTTGATCGACTATGGCTTTCATGCGCCGACCATGTCATGGCCGGTGGCCGGGACGCTGATGGTGGAGCCGACCGAGTCTGAGCCCAAAGCCGAGCTCGACCGCTTCGCCGAAGCGATGATCGCCATTGCCGGCGAGGCCGCGAAGGTGGGGAGCGGCGAGTGGCCGAAGGATGACAACCCGCTGGCCAACGCACCCCACACGGCAGCCGAGCTTCTTTCGGAACGCTGGTCGCACCCCTATTCGCGGCTCACCGCCGCACATCCCGCGGGCGATGCCGACCTTGCGGCCAAATACTGGCCGCCGGTGGCGCGCATCGACAACGTCGCGGGCGATCGCAACCTGGTCTGCGCCTGCCCGCCGGTGTCCGCCTATCTCGGAGCGGCCGAGTAAACGGAGTCCTTGCCATATCGCTCGTTCGGAAATAGGAACAGACCCGGAACCCTGTCCACCTCCCGCGAATCCGTGGCAGGATAGGCGGCCGATTCGGGCGCTTAGGAAATTTCATGGACGACGACCTCTTTTCGCATTTGGGCAAGGATGGGCAGCCGGCCGCGCCGCGACGTGCCGAGCGGCGGACCGATCCGCTCGTGCGGGCCGCCCGTCGGTCCTCCCAGCCGCCCAAGGATGCCAGCGACGCCTACAGCGCCGCTCATATCGAGGTTCTGGAAGGTCTGGAGCCGGTCCGCCGGCGGCCGGGCATGTTTATCGGCGGCACCGACGCCAAGGCGTTGCACCACCTCTTTGCCGAGGTCATCGACAACTGCATGGACGAGGCGGTGGCCGGGCACGCCACCTTCATCGAGGTTGAGCTCGATGCCGGTGGCTTCCTGACGGTGACCGACAACGGGCGCGGCATCCCGATCGACCCGCATCCGAAATTCCCCAAGAAGTCGGCGCTGGAGGTCATCATGACCACGCTGCATGCCGGCGGAAAGTTCGACTCCAAGGTCTACGAGACCTCCGGCGGCCTGCACGGGGTCGGCGTTTCGGTGGTCAACGCGCTGTCGGACCAGCTCGAGGTGGAGGTCGCCCGTGGCCGCCAGCTCTATCGCCAGCGCTTCTCCCGCGGGGCGCCGCAGGGCGGGCTGGAGCGCCTGGGCGAGGTGCAGAACCGACGCGGCACCAGGGTCCGCTTCCATCCCGACCCCGAAATCTTCGGCAAGGAGGCGCATTTCGAGCCCGCCCGCATCTATCGCATGGCGCGCTCGAAGGCCTATCTGTTCGGCGGCGTCGAGATCCGCTGGTCTTGCGACCCGCTCCTGCTCTCGGACAAGGACACCACCCCGGCCCGGGCGACCTTCCACTTTCCCGGCGGACTGAAGGATTTTCTCGCCGCCTCGCTGGGCGACGAGATGCAGGTCACGCGCGAGGTCTTCGCCGGCCGGAGCGACAAGCAGGGCGGCCATGGTTCGGTCGAGTGGGCGGTCACCTGGTACGGCGGAGACGGCTTCCTCAACTCCTACTGCAACACCATCCCCACGCATGAGGGCGGCACCCACGAGATGGGCTTCCGCAACGTCTTGACCCGCGGACTGAAGGCGCATGCCGAGCTGATCGGCAACAAGCGGGCGGCCATCGTCACCAGCGAGGACGTGATGATCTCCGCCGCCGGCATGCTGTCGGTGTTCATCCGCGAGCCGGAATTCGTCGGCCAGACCAAGGACAAGCTGGCGACGGTGGAGGCCGTTCGCATCGTCGAGGGAGCGCTTCGCGACTCCTTCGACCATTGGCTGGCCGACAATCCCCAGGAGGCCACCAAGCTCCTCGATTGGGTGATCGCTCGCGCCGACGAGCGGCTGCGCCGCCGCCAGGAGAAGGAGGTCAGCCGCAAGACCGCCGTGCGCAAGCTCCGCCTGCCCGGCAAGCTGGCCGACTGCACTCAGAACGCCGCCGCTGGCGCCGAGATCTTCATCGTCGAGGGCGATTCGGCGGGCGGTTCGGCCAAGCAGGCCCGCGACCGCGCCATGCAGGCGGTGCTGCCGCTGCGCGGCAAGATCCTCAACGTGGCGAGCGCCGGCGCCGACAAGCTGACTGCTAACCAGCAGATCGCCGACCTCGTGCAGGCGCTCGGCTGCGGCACCCGCTCCCGCTATCGCGACGAGGACCTGCGCTACGACCGCGTGGTGATCATGACCGACGCCGACGTCGACGGTGCCCATATCGCCTCGCTGCTGATCACCTTCTTCTACCGCGAGATGCCCGAGCTGATCCGCAACGGCCATCTCTTCATGGCGGTGCCGCCGCTCTACCGGATCAGTCAGGGCGGCAAGACCCTCTATGCGCGCAACGAGGCCCACAAGGACGAGCTGATGCGCACGGAGTTCACCGGCCGCGGCAAGGTGGAGATCGGCCGCTTCAAGGGGCTCGGCGAAATGCTCGCCTCCCAGCTCAAGGAAACCACCATGGACCCGAGGAAGCGCACGCTCCTGCGGGTCGAGCTCCTCGACGGCGAGGAGGCCACCCGCGATGCCGTCGACTCCCTGATGGGAACGAAGCCGGAGGCGCGCTTCCGCTTCATCCAGGAGCGGGCGGAGTTCGCCGAGGCGGACGAGCTGGACATCTAAGACCTTTCTAAAGCCGGCGATTCGCACTCCTGACGCGCTTTGTCGGCAGGTCGGGCGCCTGGCTCTCGACAAAGCGGCCTTCCGCAGCCTATCGCTCCGTCATGTCGACCGACAGCGATCGTAGCCGCGCCCTGGGCATCGTGCTCATCGTCGCCTCGACTGTGTTCTTCGCGCTGGCCGGCATCTTCACCAGCCTGGCGCGCAGCGATCCTTTGACGATCGCCGGCTGGCGGGGCCTCGTCGGCGCCTTCCTCATCACCCTCTATGTGGTCTGGCGGGCGCGACGGGACGGCGCCCGACCCGTGTTCCGCCTCGGCTGGCGCGGTTGGCTGCTGTCGCTGGTCGGCGCCGTGTCGAGCGTCTTCTTCATCGCCTCCTTCAAGTTCACCTACGTCGCCAACGTCGCGGTGATCTACGCCACCGTGCCGTTCATGGCGGCGGCGATCGAATGGCCGCTCTTGGGCGAGCCGCCGCGCGCCCGCACCATGGCGACGGCGTTCGCCTCGCTGCTCGGCGTCGCGATCATCATGTCAGGAGGCGTGGCGGCCGGCCATCTCTTCGGCGACCTGCTGGCGCTTCTCATGACGGTCGGCTGCGCCGTCTATCTGGTGATGATCCGAGCCTTCCGAGACACGCCAGTCGTCTGGGCGGCTGCGGTGTCGGCCTTGATGGTCTTCGCGACGAGCTTCGTGGTCGCCGATCCGCTGGCGGTGGCGCCGTCGGACCTTGCGGTCATCGGCGCCTTCGGCGTCTCCTTCGCCGCCGCCGTCATCTTGTGGACGGAAGGGGCAATGCGGCTGCCCGCTGCCGAAGCGGGCCTGCTCGGCGCAGCCGAAGTGCCGCTCGCTGTCGCCTTCGCCTGGCTGATCCTGGGCCAGTCGACGCCGGCCGCCAGTCTGCTGGGTGGAGCGGTGGTGCTGGCTGCCGTGCTGGCTCACGCCGGCAGCGACCTCGCGGCATTGACCCGCAGACGGGTCCCGGCGACCTGAGACGAGGTCAGGCGGCGGCGATCGCCCTGGCGTGTCCGCGGGCGTTTTCGCGCAATGCGTCGAGGTGGATGGACTTCAGCAGCGCCGCCAGCGTGCTTGCCTGACCGTCGGGGCCCAGCTCCTCCAGCATCTGGCGGCTGACCTCCTGCGCGCCGGCCACGCGCCGACCGTTGGCGACGGCGCGCCAGACCTTGAGCGCCCTGAGGATCGCGCGTCCTACCGCCGCGTCGAGCCCGGCCCGCGCGAACAGCGCGGCCAGCGCCACGTCCTGCCCCGAGGCGAGCAGGGCCCGCACGCGCCCATCGCCCTGGCCGGAGAGGGAGACCAGCGCAGCGCCGAGGAAGTCGACCTTGCCATGGGCGGTGGCCCTGACGACCAGCGCCTCGGTCAGGTCGCCGCGCAGGCGAAGATGCTCGACCAGCGCGCTGTACTCGCCTGCCGGCGTGCCGTCGATCAGCGTCACGGCGGCGCGGGCGCAGGCCTCGCGCGTCAGGCGCTCGGCGCGCATTTCGCCCATCATGGCGACCACCAGCGGAGCGTTCCGGAGCGCCTCGCCGAGCTTGACGAGCAGAGTGTGCCGGCAGTCCGAGGGCAGCCGCGGATCGGCGATCATCGCCTCGCGAAGCTCCGCCACGTGGCCGAGCCGTTCCGCCATGCGCCGGAAGCTCACCGAAGCGATCTCGGCCGCCCGATTGGTGGCGAGCGCCACGCAGGCCTCTGCCGCGCCGGCCTCGGCGATCGCCGCCGACACCGCCATGGTGACGACCGGTCGGGACGCAATCAGCCGCTGGATGTCGGCCCGGCCGGTCGCCACGCGATCGATCAGGTCGGCGTCCGTCAAGAGCGGCGACCGGGCGATCACCAGCGCCGCCACTTCGGGCTGGTCGCCGGCAAGCGCCGCCACCACCTGCGGCGGCGCATGGCGGCTCATCGAGAGCGCATCGGCCAGCGCGCCACGCACCTTGGCCGACGGATCGTCCAGGATGAGCGTCAGCGCAGCCTCGGCCGCACAGCGATCCTCGAAAGCCAGCTCGGACCCGATATAGGCACGCGCCAGCGCCCCTGCTGCCGCCGCCCGCTGCGAGACCCGCGCCGTCTCCATCCATTTCAGAAGGTGATTGACAACCATTGCCGCACCCTTGCCCCCACGATGCCCGCCTGATGAACCGTAGGGCGCAAAGGTTTACGAAACGTTTACCATCTTTCTTAACCCGCTTGCGGCCCCGCCGGAGGGCCCCTATCAACGAACCAAGGCTGGCACTGGGAGGCGCCGATGGCGGGGCTTTATCTGGAAGAGTTCGAGGTGGGCCGGGTGATCCGCCACCCCATCACTCGCACGGTGACCGAGAGCGACAACGTGCTCTTCTCGGTGATGACCATGAACCCTCAGCCGCTGCACATCGATTTCGACTTCGCGGCCCGGTCCGAATGGGGTCGTCCGCTGGTCAACTCGCTCTTCACGCTCGGCCTGATGATCGGTATCTCGGTGCACGAGACGACGCTCGGCACCATCGTCGCCAATCTCGGCATGACGGACACGGTCTTTCCCAACCCGCTTTTCCACGGCGACACGCTGCGCGTCGAGACCGAGATTCTCTCGGTGCGCGAATCAAAGTCCAAGCCGGACCGCGGCATCGTCGAGTTCGAGCATCGGGCCTACAAGCAGGATGGCACGCTGGTCGCCCGGTGCATCCGCCAGGCCATGATGCGCAAGCGCCCATCGGAGACCGCCTGACATGCGTTCGCTGCTGTTCGTGCCAGGCGACAGCGAGCGCAAGCTCGACAAGGCGCTCGGCTCGGCCGCCGACGCGCTCATCGTCGACCTCGAGGATTCCGTCGCCGCCTCGGCCAAGCCGGCCGCACGCGGCCGCGCCGCGGCCTTCCTGGCCTCGCCGGGGGCCGGCACCGCGGGCAAGGCGCTCTATGTCCGCATCAACGAGCTGAAGAGCGGCCTGGCCGATGCCGACCTCGCCGCGGTCATGCCGGCCGCCCCCGGCGGCATCGTGCTGCCCAAGGCCTGCGGCATCGCCGATATCGTCCAGCTTGCAGCGAGGCTGCGCGTCGCCGAGGCGGAGAACGGCCTTCCCGACGGCGCGACGCGCATCGTCGCCATCGCGACGGAGACGCCGGCTGCGGTGCTGGCGTTGCCCGGCTTCCAAGGCTCGGTGCCTCGGCTCGCCGGGCTGACCTGGGGGGCCGAGGATCTGTCGGCTGCCGTCGGCGCTCGCACCGCCCGTGACGAGAGCGGCCGCTACACGGACCTCTTCCGGCTGGCCCGCGCCCTGACGCTGGCGGCTGCCGCTGCGGTTGACACGGCACCGATCGACACCGTCTTCGTCGATTTCCGCGACCGTCAGGGTCTCCTGGCCGAGTGTGCGGCCGCCGAGCGCGACGGCTTCACCGGCAAGCTGGCGATCCATCCCGACCAGGCGGAGTTCATAAACGCTGCTTTCACGCCGTCGGACGCCGCCGTCGCCGAGGCCGCAGCGGTGGTCGCCGCCTTCCGCGACGCCGGCGATGCGGGCGTCGTCGCGATCGAGGGCCGCATGTACGACCGCCCGCATCTCGGCCGCGCCGAACGGGTGCTCGCCCGGGCGGCCGCCAAGCGGATCTAGGACCGTGACAGCCCCTTGTCGGCGAGCTCGTCGAGATAGGCCTGAAAGCGCTCGTCCTTCTCGTGGCTCAGTGTGTGCAGGTAGTCCCAGGTGTAGATCCCGGTGTCGTGCAGGTCGTCGAAGACGATCCGCACCGCATAGTTGCCGACCGGCTCGATCCGCGCGATCGCCACGTCGCGCTTGCCGGGGACGGTCTTGCGCTCTTCGGGGGAATGACCTTGCACCTCTGCCGATGGTGAGAGCACGCGCAAGAGCTCGGCGCTGAGCCCGACGGGGTGGTGGTCCGGAAAGGTGACGGTGAGCAGCCGCCGGTCCTTGGAGACGCGAAGCTCGGTGGGCGTGGTCATGGCGGTCGTCCCGGTGTGAAGCGCTTCGGTACGCCCCTTGGCGCCAGTTGGAAAGCCGTCGGTCCGCGCCAATTGCGCGCCGGCCGCAGCCGATGTAACCAAAGCACGAGGCGGGCGGCCTTGCATCGGCCGCCTTCGCGCACGACATTCGTCGAGAGAAGCGGCCCCTTCGGGCCGAGGAGACCGGAAGACCGCATGACCTTGTCGCAATCCGCCATGATCGACCCGTTCGGACGCTCGATTACCTATCTCAGGGTCTCCGTCACCGATCGCTGCGATTTCCGCTGCACCTATTGCATGGCGGAAGACATGACTTTCCTGCCCAAGCGCGACCTCTTGACGCTGGAGGAGCTCGACCGGCTGTGCAGCGTGTTCATCGACAAGGGGGTGAGAAAGCTCCGGCTGACCGGTGGCGAGCCGCTGGTCAGGAAGAATGTCCTGCATCTGGTGCGCCAACTCTCCCGCCATCTGTCGAGCGGCGCACTGGACGAGCTGACCCTAACCACCAACGGCTCGCAGCTCGCCCGCCACGCAGCCGAGCTCGCCGCCTGCGGTGTGCGCCGCATCAACGTGTCGCTCGACACGCTCGACCCTGGGAAGTTCCGCGCCATTACGCGCTGGGGCAACCTGGCACGGGTCATGGAAGGCATCGACGCCGCCCAGGCCGCCGGCCTCAAGATCAAGCTGAACGCCGTGGCGCTCAAGGGCTTCAACGACGCGGAGATTCCCGACCTCATGCGCTGGGCCCACGGTCGCGGCATGGAGCTGACGCTGATCGAGACCATGCCGATGGGCGAGATCGACGCCGACCGCACCGATCAGTACATGCCCCTGTCGCTGATGCGCGCCCGGCTCGAGAACGATTTCACGCTGGCCGACATCCCGCTCAGGACAGGAGGGCCGGCCCGCTACGTCGAGGTGGCCGAAACCGGCGGCCGCCTGGGCTTCATCACGCCGCTCACCCACAATTTCTGCGAGAGCTGCAACCGGGTGCGGCTGACCTGCACCGGCACGCTCTATATGTGTCTTGGCCAGGAAGACGCCGCCGATCTGCGGGCGCCGCTCCGCCGATCCGAGGGCAACGAGCTCGTCTCCGTCGCCATTGACGAGGCGGTCGGGCGCAAGCCCCGCGGCCACGACTTCGTCATCGACCGCCTGACGCGACGCCCGGCAGTGTCCCGCCATATGAGCGTCACCGGCGGTTGAGCCGCCGCGCCGACGCGCGGCCTGTGGACCATCCGAAATCGATTTCCGACGCCGCTGCTGCCTGCTAGACGGCGTCGAACCCTTTCAGGATCAGCGCGTGGCCATCTCCTCCAACCTTCGTGGCGCTCTTTTCATGTCGGTCTCCATGGCCGGCTTTACCGTCAACGACACCATCACCAAGATGATGGCGGCCGACATGAACATGGGCCAGGTGATGCTGATGCGCGGCTTCTTCGCCACCATCTTCATCGGTCTGATCGCCTGGCAACGCGGCGCGCTCGCCCATCGCGCCCATCTCCGGGAGCCGTTGCTGCTTCTGCGCATCGTCGCCGAAGCCGCCGCGACCGTGCTCTTCCTCGTCGCGCTCGCCCATATGCCGCTTGCCGAGGTGTCGGCCGTCCTGCAGGCACTGCCGCTCGCCGTCACCATGGGCGCTGCGCTGGTTCTCGGCGAGGCCGTCGGCTGGCGGCGCTGGCTGGCCATCGGCTGCGGCTTCCTCGGCGTCCTGATCATCGTCCAGCCCGGCTCGCAGGCCTTCAGCCCCTATTCGCTGCTGGTGCTGGGCTGCGTTTGCTGCTGCGCCGTGCGTGACCTCGCGACGCGCCGCCTGCCCCCGCACGTGCCCTCCTTGCTTGTCTCCACCCTGACCGCCTCGGCGGTCGCGCTCACCGGGCTCGCGTTGGTCGTCCCGATGGGCGGCTGGAGCGAAACGGACACCGCCGCATGGCTGAAGGCGGCCGCCGCCGCCTCGCTCCTGGTGGTCGGCTACCAGTTCATCGTCGTCGCCATGCGAGTAGGCGACATCTCGGCCGTCGCGCCCTTCCGCTACACCGCGCTGCTCTGGGCGCTGCTGTTCGGCTTCCTCGTCTTCGGCGACGTTCCCGACGCGGCGATGACGCTTGGCGCGGCCATCGTCGTTGGCTCTGGCCTCTACACGCTCTATCGCGAGCGTCGAGCCGGGCGCCGGCGTACCGCCGAGGCCCGCCTCGCGGCGATGGCTCCCGACGGTATCTGATGGAACGATCGTTCCTGGACCGTCGCTCGGCCCCGCACCTTCTGACGCTGGTGCTGGCGACCGCCGTCGGCGCGCTCTCGATCAATGTCTTCCTGCCGTCCATGCCCGGCATGGCGCGCCATTTCGAGACCCAATACGCCATCGTCCAGCTCGCCGTGTCCCTCTATCTCGCCGCAACGGCAGTGCTGCAGCTCTTCATCGGGCCCGCTTCGGACCGCTATGGCCGCCGCCCGGTGCTGCTCGTTTGCCTGACGATCTACCTTGCCGGCACGCTTGCTGCGCTCGTCGCCCCGTCGATTGGCGTGCTTCTGGTCTGCCGGCTGCTGCAGGCCTTCTCGGCGGCAGGCATGGTGCTGGCGCGGGCGGTGGTCCGCGACACGGTGGACGCCCGTCACGCCGCGTCCCGGATCGGCTACATCACCATGGGCATGGCGCTGGTGCCGATGGTGGGTCCGCTGATCGGCGGCTTCCTGGAGGAGGCCTATGGCTGGCGCTCGACCTTCCTCCTCATGCTCGTCTTCGGGGTCGTCACCTTCGCCATCGTGTTCTTCGACCTCGGCGAGACCAACCGACACCCGTCCGCCTCGCTCGGCGCCCAGTTCCGCACCTATCCGGAGCTGATCGGCTCGCATCGCTTCTGGGGCTACGTGCTCACCGCCGCCTTCACGTCCGGCGCTTTCTTCGCCTTTGTCGGCGGCGGGCCCTATGTGTCCAGCGAGATCCTGCATCTCAGCCCCTCGCAATACGGTTTCTATTTCGGCATCATCTCGGTCGGCTATATGCTCGGCAATTTCCTGTCGGGGCGGCTGTCGAGCCGCATCGGCATCAACCGCATGATGTTCACAGGCAATCTGGTGGCGGTGGCCGGGATGGTGATTGCGCTCCTGCTCTTCGGCGCCGGCTATGACCATGCGCTGTCGCTTTTCGGTCCAGCCTTCTTCACCGGCGTCGGCAATGGCATCACGCTCCCCAACGCCAATGCCGGCATCGTCAGCGTCAAGCCGCATCTCGCCGGCTCGGCGTCCGGTCTGGGCGGCGCGATGCAGATCGGCGGCGGCGCAGCGCTTTCGGTGGTGGCTGCCCATCTGCTGGGCCCCGAGACTGGCCCTGACCCGCTGCTCTGGGTGATGCTGCTTTCATCGGCCGCCGCCGTCCTTTCCACGCTGATGGTGATGCGCTCCTCGCGCCACGCCGGGGAGTTCCGGTGAGCGCCGGGCCTTTCCCCGCCGTTGTCCTCGCCGGCGGCCGTGCGACCCGCATGGGCGGCGGCGACAAGTGCCTGCTTCCCCTGGCCGGGCGCCCTCTCCTCTCTGCCGTTCTCGACCGCCTGTCGGCGCAGGCCGGACCGCTGGCGCTCAATGCCAACGGCGATCCGGCGCGCTTCGACCCCTTCGGCCTGCCGGTCGTCGCCGACACGCTGTCCGGCTTTGCCGGGCCCCTGGCCGGCGTGCTCGCCGCCATGGAATGGGCGGCCCGCACGACCGATGCCGAAGCTGTGGCGACCGTCGCCGGCGATACGCCTTTCTTCCCGGCCGACCTCATCGTTCGCCTGGCATCCGGCCGCAGGACCTCCGCCCGCATCGCCCTGGCTGCGTCTTCCGGTCGGCTTCACCCGGTGTTCGGCCTATGGCCTCTGGTCCTCAGGCAGGACCTGGTCCGCCACCTAGCCGAGACGGACGACGCCTCGGTGCGGGCGTTCGCGGCGAGCACCGGCTTCGAGAGGGTCGACTTCCCAACATCGACGTCCGACCTCGACCCGTTCTTCAACGTCAACACGCCTGACGATCTGGCGCGGGCGGATGCGCATGCCCGGCAAGGGCCTCGACCATGAAACAGAGGGTTTTCGGGATCACCGGCTGGAAGAATTCGGGCAAGACGACGCTTACAGAGCGCCTGGTGACCGAGCTATCCCGCCGCGGCTTCCGCATCGCCACCGTCAAGCACGCGCACCACGATTTCGACATCGATCAGCCGGGAACCGACAGCTTCCGGCACCGCGCCGCCGGAGCGGCGGAGGTGGCCATCGTCTCCGGCCGCCGCTGGGCGCTGATGCATGAGCTGAAGGGCGACAGCGAGCCCTCGCTCGAGGAGATCCTGTCGCGGCTGTCGCCGGTCGACCTCGTCCTCGTCGAAGGCTACAAGCGCGAGCGTCACGCCAAGCTGGAGGTGCGCCGCCTCCAAGCGCGCCAGAGCACGCCGCTCTCCGCGTCCGACCCGGCGATCGTTGCCATCGCCGCCGATCACCGCGTCGACGGCGAGACGCTGCCGGTCTTCGCCCTCGACGACATCGCGGCAATCGCCGATTTCATCGAGCGGCAATGCGGCCTTGCAGCACCCGACAAACCCGCCGGCTGACGCTGGCCAACAAAGAAGGATCGAGACGAATGGCGAAGGTCGCATTTCTGGGTCTCGGAGTGATGGGTGGCCCCATGGCGGCGCACCTGCAGAACAAGGGCGGCCACCACGTCACCGTCTACAACCGCACGCGCGCCAAGGCGGAGGCCTGGGTCGCCAAGCATGGCGGCAGGCTGGCCCCCACCCCGGCCGAGGCTGCCGGCGGGCAGGACTTCGTCCTCGCTTGCGTCGGCAATGACGACGACCTCCGCGAGGTGGCGGTCGGTCCCGAGGGCGCCTTGCCGGCCATGGAGCGCGGCGCGATCTTCGGCGACCACACCACGGCATCTGCCGCCGTCGCCCGCGAGTTGGCCGAAAGCGCCGCCGAGCGAGGCGTCGGCTTCCTCGACGCCCCCGTCTCCGGCGGCCAGGCAGGAGCCGAGAACGGCGTGCTGACGGTGATGGTGGGAGGCGACGAGATCGACTTCGAGCGTGCGAAGCCGGTGATCTCGGCCTATTCCCGCATGATCGGCCTGATGGGACCGGTCGGCTCGGGCCAGCTGACCAAGATGGTCAACCAGATCTGCATCGCCGGACTCGTCCAGGGCCTCGCGGAAGGCCTCCACTTTGGCCGCCGCGCCGGCCTCGATGTGGACAAGGTGGTCGAGGTGATCTCCAAGGGCGCCGCCGGATCCTGGCAGATGGACAACCGGTCCAAGACCATGCTTGCCGGCAAATACGACTTCGGCTTTGCCGTCGACTGGATGCGCAAGGACCTCGGCATCTGCCTCGAAGAAGCCGACCGCAATGGCGCCCGCTTGCCGATCACCGCGCTCGTCGACCAGTTCTACAAGGAGGTCCAGGCGATCGGCGGAAAGCGCTGGGACACCTCCTCCCTGCTTGCCAGGCTGGAGAGGGACTAGCCGCCTCAGGCGGCGGCATTGGACGCCGCCGACTCCTTGTCGAGGACCATATAGTCGAGCGGCAGCTCCGTCGTGTATTTGATCTGCTCCATGGCGAAGGACGAGGAGACGTCGCGGATCTCGATACGGCCGATCAGCCGCTTATAGAAGGCGTCATAGGCGGCGATGTCCGGGACCACCACCCTGAGCAGATAGTCAACATCGCCACTCATGCGATAGAATTCAATCACTTCCGGGAATTCCTGAATGACTTCCGAGAACCTGCGCAGCCATTCGTGGCTGTGGGAATTGGTGCGGATCGATACGAAGACCGTTACCCGCGTATTGATCCTGGCAGGATCAAGAAGCGCCACCCGGCGCTTGATGACACCCTCTTCCTCCAGCTTCTGGATGCGCCGCCAGCACGGCGTCGTCGACAGCCCCACCTTCTTGGCGATATCGGCGACGGCGAGCGTTGCGTCCTCTTGCAGCAGGCGGAGGATCTTGCGGTCAAGGCGGTCCATTGGGTGCTCCAGTAGAATGAAATGCTATATTGCAGCCCATTTGCATCGCTAGCAAGAACATTATTCTCACCTGGATAGAGATACCGTAACGGATCCCTGACTTCCACCATGGCCAAGCCTGCGTGGCGCCCCCGCCGCACGCGATGGATAGATGCCGTTTGATACAACCGCCGCACCTTGGGCATGCAAACTGGGGACGAAAGGGGTCGCACTCACGCAACCGCCTCATCTGACAGAAGGAAATCTAGTATGACAGGCTCCGTTCAGCGTAGGCGCGCAAACGCATTCAGCAACACCAATCGGCCATCGTCCAAGCCAACGACCAAGTACAAAGCAAAGGAACAAAAGCGAGAGATACGCTCGCGCAACGATAGACCACCGTTGAAGCGCACACCCAACATGAAATTCGAGAAGAAAACGCCCCGGGGGAACGAACGCGGGGTACTCGCGGGCGCGCATAGGTTGATCGGCCGGGCCGCTGTGACGTCCAGCGATCTGGAAGTGCTCGGCTTCTCATGGCCGACTGAGGCCCCCATCGAGGAGACGGCCAATCCGTCTACTGTTCAGAAGCAGACGGTCGTCGCATCATGGGACTTGCCAGCGCAGAGCTTTTCATCGCCCACCCGGGCTTCGAAACGATCGTCAGACTCGGCGCAAACCGCTGGGCCCGGCATTCTTGGTGCGCCCACGCCACGCCACACGAAATTCCTTGCTCTTTCGCCAGAGGAGAGGTTGGACCCGCTCAAATCTGGCGCTCAAGAATACGTCGAAGCAGAGCTGCCGGGGGCGATTGAAGCGGACGTCGACTACCATTCGAGTTTGCCCGGTTCATTGTTCCAAGCGGTCGGGCCTGAAGGCACAGGCAACGCTCGTCCTGTCGCGAAGATGCTGCTCGAACTGGTGAAAAAGGCAGAAGTCGTAAATAAGAAACTTTTTGTCGAACGCGACACGGGAAACTACCCGACGCTTTACTCCGAAGTGATCCTCTCCCAGGTCTTCGGCAATCTGGATCGCGACGATACCGCCTCTTTGCTCACGGCTTTCAAAGACGGCAAGGCACATATCGCCGAAGAGCTTACGTATTTGTTGGAGGATCTCGAGGCGGAATTCCTGGAGGATGACGAAGCGACCGGAAGTGGTCCGACCGCCCTTGTCCTTATGGCGCTCAACATGATCGAAAACGTGCTTGTCAGAAATTCCGAGGTTCAAGAGACCTCGGTTGAGGTTCAGGGGCCCTCGGTTGAGGCCAAGAAGCACAAGCACGCCAGCGTCAATCGCGAAGTGACGGAAACGCGCTTTAGTCCGGGGATCCCCGTTGGCATTGCCATTTTGGATGCGGCGCTCCAGCCTCAGCGCGGAAGTGATGGCAAGGAGTACGCGGACGAGTACGAGAAGCTCGGCATGAGCTTGGAATCTCTGGCGCTCGATCGGCCCGGAGCGGAGACTGCAGCCGTTGAGGAAGGGCTTGTCAAACTCTCCAGGAGTGAGCTGGAGGCCGTGGCGAGTCTGGACGAGGAGCGAATCGCCATGCGACTGAGAGATTTGACCTACTCTGCTGCGAAGTTCCGGCCAAATGTCGAGACGGTGAGGTACAGCGCCGAGCAAGTTGACGCAATGCGCGACCTGCTCTCGCACGCCAGAGCCTTCGCCATCCGGCAGCTTGACAACTAAACGAGCGACCAAGGTCTCGCCGTATCTCGATCGATGCCGCCCGCTGGCCGAGGCCGGCGGGCGGCAAGACATCACCGCGAAGCGAGCCGTATCCGAACCTCCTCCCTCAGCACAGGGAGAAGCTCGGCTTCGAACCACGGGTTTCTCTTGAGCCAGCCGGTGTTGCGCCAGGATGGGTGCGGCAGCGCGAGCACCTTGGGCACCGTCGGCGCGGCGAACAGAACCTGCCAGTTCCGCACCGTCTCGGTGAGCGTGGCACGGCGCGCGGCACCCAGGTGCCAGCTCTGGGCGTAGAGGCCTATGGTCAGCACCAGCTCGATCTGCGGCATGAGCGACATCACGCGGCTTCGCCAGGTCGGTGCGCATTCGCGGCGCGGCGGCAGGTCGCCGCCCTTGCTGTCCTGGCCGGGAAAGCAGAAGCCCATGGGCACGATCGCGAACTGGGAGGGGTCGTAGAAAGCCTCGCGGTCGACGGCGAGCCAGTCGCGCAGCCGCTCGCCAGACGCGTCGTTGAAGGGAATGCCGGTGACATGCACCTTGGTGCCCGGCGCCTGGCTGGCGATCAGGATGCGCGCGCTCGACGACGGCACCAGCACCGGCCGCGGTTCGTGCGGCAGCGGCCTGTCGCGCGGGGCGTCGCGGCAGATCCGGCAGGCGCGGATCTCCGCCGTCAGCCGTTCGAGCGCGTCGTCCACCGCTCAGGCCGCGGCTGACGGCCGTGCCTTGAGGGCCGCATGCCAGCGGGTCACGTGGGTGAGCGCGTCGGGAACGACGATGCGGGCAGGCTTCATGAAGTCGAGCGCCACCAGCCCGGTGATGTCGGCGATGGAGAAGCGGTCGCCGGCCGCGAATTCGCGGCTCGCCAGCTCCCGGTCGAGGATCGCGAGGAATTCCAGCGCCTTCGGCTTGTTGGCCTCGCCCCATGCGGGAACCTGCGGCACCTCCCAATCCTTCATGGCGGGATGGAGGTGGCGAAAGGCCTGCGCCACGGGAAAGAACAGGTTGAGCTCGATGCGACGCTGCCACATCTCGACCTTGGCCTTGCCGAGCGCCTCTTCGCCGAACAGCGGCGGCGAAGGGTGAAGCTCCTCGAAATAGCGGCAGATGGCGACCGTCTCGGTCAGCACGGTCCCGTCGTCGAGCTCCAACACGGGCAAGCGCTGCAAGGGATTGCGAGCCGTGACCTCCTCGCCCCTGTGTGCCATCGCGCCCATGTCGACCGGCGCCAGCGGCACCGACAGGCCCTTCTCGGCCAGGAAGATGCGCACCCGTCGCGGATTGGGCGCCCTCGCCCCGTCGAAAAGCTTCATCGTCTTTCAGCCTCCACACCGCTGTCTTGACAGAATTGGCATCTCAGGAAAAGCCGAGCAGGCGGCCGAGCCATTCAGGCAGCCAGGAAGGCCAACCGGCGCCGGCTTCGTCCCGGGCATCGCCATGCACCGCGCGCCAGTCGCGCGGTCGCTCGAACGTGCCGGCCCAGAGTCCGAGGCGGGCCGCCCGCGCCTCCGCCTCGACCGCCTCGTAGCCGCCATAGGCCACGGCCCAGCCGGCCGCGACCTGGGCCTCGTTGAGGTCGGCGCCGTTGACCTCGCAGGTGGCGAGGAGCCGCCCGAAACGGTCGCGCTCGAAGCCCCGGCATGCGACGGGGCGGCCGCCGATCAGCCGCGAGAGAGCCTCGCGAGAGCGCCGACCGCAGGCATAGTCGGCGCCGTCGCGGCGGCAGCTCTGGTGGAGCTCCGGCGCATCGATGCCCTGCAATCTCACCCGTTCCGCGCCCAAAGTGAGCGAGTCGCCGTCGTTGACGATCGCGGCGCGGGCGAAGGCTTCGCGCGGTTCCGGCGCGTCGAGCTTGAGTGCGACGAGCCCCAGGGCGGCCAGGATGGCGAGCGCCAGCAGCGTGTCGAGGAGGATCCGAAGCGGACCCCGCGACGGCCCTGCGTGGCCAAGCCGCGCCGCGCGCCAGGGACGCGCGCGCATCATCCGCTGAAGGGTCTCTTAATCATTCGAGGCTAGGCTCGGCCGCCGTATCGATGCGTTCGAAATAGACCTGTTTCATGCCGTTGCAACGATCGCCCACGGCGGACAAATTCATTGTGGACCGTCGCAAGACGCATCGCAACACCGATGTCTCGCGCGCCATCCGCAAGACTCGCGATCGCCTTTCGCAGCGCGCCGGCAACCCTGCCTTCGAGCGCGAGCTGTTGAAGCTCCATGCGCGGGCGATGGTCAACGCCGCCTCTGCGATCCCGCTCCTGGTCCTGATCATCTCCGCCGTCGGCCTGTTCGCAGGCATGTCGAACCAGATCCTGATCTGGGCGCTGGTCACCGTGGTCTGCTATGCGGGCGTCGGCCTGATCGCCCATCGCATCGACCGCTCCAAGCCCGCCACCATCAACCTGACCAGCACGCGCATCCTCTTCCTCGGCGGGCATTTCGTGTCGGGCATCGGCTGGGCCTTCTTCGCCGCGCTCCGCTGCAACGAATGCGGCCCCGACGCCTTTCCGGTTTTCAAGGCGGTCGTTCTGCTCGCCGGTATCGCCGCCTCGGCGCTCATCGGCTCTTCGCTGAGGGGCGCCCTGATCGTCACCTTCGCTCTGCCCGTGGCCGTCTATGTGACGATCGGCGCTAGGCTCTGGATGCCCGTCGACGCCCTGCTGGCGGGGCTTCTCATCGGCGCCCTGCCCTTCTTCGGCTATGTCGCCCGCCGCATGCACAACTCGTCCGTGATGCAGCTCGCCTTCCGTCGCGAGATGGATGGGCTGGTCGCCGAGCTGGAGACAGCCAAGTCGATGTCGGACGAGGCGCGCCGCCGCGCCGAGGAGGCCAACCTGGCCAAGTCGCGCTTTCTGGCATCGATGAGCCACGAGCTCAGAACGCCGCTCAACGCCATTCTCGGCTTCTCGGAGGTGATGGCGAGCGAGGTCCTCGGCTCGATGAACAACCAGACCTATCGCGAATATGCGCGCGACATCCATGGGTCGGGCCAGCACCTGCTGGGCGTCATCAACGAGATCCTCGATCTCTCGCGCATCGAGGCAGGACGTTACCAGCTCAACGAGGAGCCGGTCACGCTGGTGGCCGTGGTCGAGGATTGCTGCCGCCTGATGGAGCTCAAGACCCGCAACAAGGACATCCGCCTCCTGCAGCAGTTCGAGGAGAAGCTGCCGCGCCTCTTCGCCGACGAGAAGGCGGTGCGCCAGATCACGCTCAATCTGCTGTCCAACGCCGTGAAGTTCACGCCGAGCGGCGGCGAGATCGTCGTGCGGGTGGGCTGGACGGCGGGCGGCGGTCAGTACGTTTCGGTCAAGGACGACGGACCCGGCATACCCGAGGAGGAGATCCCGGTGGTGCTGTCGGCCTTCGGCCAGGGCTCGATCGCCATCAAGAGCGCCGAGCAGGGAACCGGGCTCGGGCTGCCCATCGTCCAAGGCCTGATCGCCATGCATGGCGGCGAGTTCCAGCTCGACTCGAAGCTGCGTGTCGGGACCGAGGCGATCGCCATCTTCCCAGCTGCCCGCGTCATGGAACCGGTGCCCGCAATGCCGACCAGCGCCTCGCCGCGAGCCCGCCGGCGCGCATGACAGCCGCCGCTTGGGCGGCAGGCCTTTCTCTCATTGCGTGGCTCGAACGAGCGACGGGCGATGTCTCGGCGTGGGCCGAGGGTCCGGCGCTGCGATGTGCGAAAAAGTGGGATTGCTTAGCCGAGGAGAAGGCCCGCGACCGCGATCACGCCGCTGAAGGCGAACAAAGGGAACAGAAGCCAGCGGGCTTCCCTGACGGACGTTTCCATGGCTGTTTTCTCCGCGTCTGCGTCCCTTGCGAGCCGACAACGGACGAAGCGGGTGATCGTTCCGCAGATCAGTTGCGCCGCGTCCCGGAGAGCGAAAGCGCCGCCGCCTTGACGATGCCGGCGGCGAGTGCCGCGCCCGTCGCCTCGCCATGGTGCAGCTGGAGGTCGAGGATCGGCCGCAGCCCGAGCCGATCGGCGGCCCGCACGTGCCCCGGCTCGGCCGAGAGGTGGGCCAGCACGCAATGGTCGAGCGAGCGCGGGTCGGCAGCATGGAGAACCGCAGCCGCTGCCGTCGTGGCGAAGCCGTCGATGACGACCGGGATCTTCTGCATCCTCGCCGCCAGGATCGCCCCGGCGATCGCCGCGAATTCGCGCCCGCCGACCCGTCTGAGCACCTCCAGCGGGTCATCGAGATGACCGGCGTGGTTGGCGAGCGCGCGGTCGACCGCCTCGGCCTTGCGCTTCATCATTGGCGCATCGGCCCCGGAGCCCGACCCGATCCAATCGGCGCCCTCACCGCCAAGCAGCGCGGCAAACAGGGCTGCCGCCACCGTCGAATTGCCGACGCCGAGGTCGCCGACGCACAGAAGATCCACTTGCCCGGCCACGGCCTCCATGCCGAAGGCCATCGTCGCCGCGCATGCTCGCTCGTCCAGCGCCTCTTCCTGCGTGATGTCGCCCGTCGGCAGGTCGAGTGCCAGGTCGTAGACTTTCAGCCCGAGATCGGCCGCAATGCAGAACTGGTTGATGGCCGCCTGGCCCGCAGCCGCGCGCTCGACCGTCTCCAGCGTGGCAGCGGCGCCGCGCGGCGAGATGTCATGGCGCGCCACGCCGTGGCTGCCGGCGAAGATCGCCACCAGCGGTCGCGCCACCACCGGCGGCACCTGCCCGGTCCAGCCCGCCAGCCACTCCGCAATCTCCTCGAGCCGGCCGAACGATCCCTTGGGCTTCCCGCTTTGGGCATAGAGCGCCCGCACGCCGGCGGCGGCGCTCTCGTCGGGCCCCGGCAGCTCGCGCAGCAGGCGCCGGAAGTCTTCGAAAGGAGGCTTGCTGTTCATCGTCCTGGTACTCCTCGCGCTCGAACCGTCCTCGCCGATAGACTCGGTTCCCTTCGGCCCACACAGCTGTTGGCACAACGATGGGGAAATCCTGTGGCGGACGGCCGATCCCGCCAGCCGGAAGAGGGACTTGCATTGCCAAGCCCGCCGTACCATGTGGGAAGGCTGGAACCGGAGCGCCATGTCGGCCATCGAATCACCTTGCATCCTGGTCTGCTCGATCGACCTGAAGACAGGCTTCTGCTTCGGTTGCGGACGCACGCGCGACGAGATCGCCGGCTGGCTCGACATGACCGCCGCCGAGCGCCACGTGGTGCTGGCGACGCTGCCGCAACGCTTGGCGACGGTCGAGCGAAAGCCCCGCCGGGAGACGCGCCGCGCCCGCATGGCGCGCGAGAGGAGCGCCACCGGATAGGCCGATGACGCGCTCCCGTTGGATCCTGTTGGCGGTGATTGGTGGCGGCCTCGTGGCTTATCTGCTGGCCACGGCCGGCGAGCAGACGCTCGACGGCACCGGCGACACGGTGGCCCGCAGCCTTTATCTGGGGGTGTGGGCGATCGTGCTGGCGGCTGGCATCCTCGGGTCCGGGCGTCGCCTGGGCTACGTGGCGCGCAGCCTTGCGCTTTGGCTGCTCGTCGTGCTGCTGCTGGTCGCGGGGTACCAGTACCGCTACGAGCTTCAGGACATCGCGAGTCGGGTCACCGCCGGCCTCGTGCCCGGCAGCCCGCTCTCGATCACCGACAGCGAAGGCAATCGCTCGGTCATGCTCGAGAAGCTCTCCAACGGCCATTTCGGCGGCCGCATCGTCGTCAACGGCGTGCCCGTCGAGGCCATCGTCGACACCGGCGCGACCAGCACCGTGCTCACCGCGGCCGACGCCCGCCGCGCCGGCTTCGACGTCGATGGGCTGCGCTACACAATTCCCGTGTCGACCGCCAACGGCATTTCGCGCGCCGCCCAGGTGACTGCCGATGAGATCTCGGTCGGCGCTATCGAGCGGCGCAACGTGCCGCTTCTGGTGGCCGAGTCGCATGCGCTCGGCCAGAGCCTGCTCGGCATGAACTTCATCGGCACCCTGTCGGGCTTCGACGTGCGCGGCGACCGCATGGTGCTGCGCGATTGAGCCCCTTCAGTCGAGCAGACTGACGAAGAAGCGGGCCGACACCGCCAGGCAGAACAGGCCGAAGCCGATCTCCAGGTGGCGCTTGTTCATCCAATGCGCCAGACGCACGCCATAGGGCGTCACGATCAGTGCGATGGGAATCACCAGCAACACCGCAATCCAGTTGACGAAGCCGGACGAGAATGCCGGCAGCAGCGGATGCTCCCAGCCAGCCCAAATGTAGCCCAGCGTTCCGGGAATGGCGATCATCACGCCGACGCCCGAGGACGTCGCGACGGCCTGGTGCATTGGGCGGCCGTAGAGGGTCATGAAGGTGTTGTTCATCACCCCTCCGCCGATCCCCATCAGCGTCGAGAAGAAGCCGATCGCCACGCCGGTGACCGCCCGCCATGGCTCGCCCGGGATCTCGCGCCCGAGCCGCCAGCTCTCCCGGTTGAGAAGCAGCTTCAGGCCGACCAGGACTGTGATGACGGAGAAGATGATCCGGAGCTCCGCGCTGGAGATGGCGGCGGCGGCCAGCGAGGCCAAAACGACGCCGACCGGCACCGGCACCAGGAAGGAGCGCAGCAGCGCCGTGTCGACCGCGCCGCGCGCCAGGTGAGCGGTGAAGGAGCGGATCGACGTCGGGATGATGATGGCCAGCGAAGACCCTACCGAGACGTGCATCCTGACGCTCTCGTCCACGCCGAACATCCCGAAGACCTGGTAGAAGACGGGCACCAGGACGGCGCCGCCACCGATCCCGAAGATGCCGGCAAGCAGCCCCGACACCACGCCCGAGGCGGCCACGCCAGCCGCAAACAACGCGATCTCGCCCGCGCTCATCGAGATGTCCGGCATGCTCGTCCCCGTTCCTGTCCCGTCTCTGCAGGCAGATCCCCGCCAGGAGGTCGACCTTGACGATTTGGATGGAGCGCGATGGCGATCCGCGGAAAAGTCACGCTCTACCGGGTCCGAAGCCCGGACGCAACGAAGCGCAGCGTCAGGCGGCGGCCGGCTGCACGGCCTCGCCGTAAGTGACGGCGGCGAAGGCTTCCCTCAGCACAGCGGGTCCGGCCCCCGGGCGCGTTGCATCGGTCGACAGGATCTGCCGGAATCGCCGGGCGCCCGGCTGGCCATGAAAGAGGCCGACCATGTGCCGGGTGACATGGGAGAGCCGACCGCCGGCGGCGATGTGACGGCCGGCATACTCCGCCATCGCCTCGATCAGGGCGTCCATCGCAACCGCCGCCCAGGCCTCGCCGAACAACGCGGCGTCGGCGAGAACGAGCACCCCCGGCGTGTGATAGGCGGCGCGCCCAAGCATGGCCCCATCGACCTTCGCGAGATGCGTCCTTGCCGCCTCGAGCGAACCGATCCCGCCATTGATGCCGATGAAGCGATGCGGATGCGCCTGCTTCAGCCGGTACACGCGGTCATAGTCGAGCGGCGGGATCTCGCGGTTCTCCTTCGGGCTCAGCCCGTCCAGCCAGGCCTTGCGCGCATGCACCCAGAGCGCATCCGCGCCGGCGGCGAACACCGCCTGCGCCAGCGCGTCGAGGGCCGGCTCCGGATCCTGCTCGTCGACGCCGATGCGGCATTTGACCGTGACCGGCACGGAGACCGCCGCCTTCATCGCCGCGACGCAGTCGGCTACCAGGGCGGGCGACCGCATCAGGCAGGCGCCGAAGGTGCCCGACTGCACCCGGTCCGACGGGCAACCCACGTTCAGGTTCACCTCGCGATAGCCGCTGGCCTCGGCGATCTCGGCGGCTCGCGCGAGCTTTGCCGGATCGGCACCGCCGAGCTGCAGCGCCAGCGGCTGCTCGGCCGGATCGAAGCCGAGCAGCCGCTCGCGGACGCCATGGAGGACCGCGTCGGCCACCACCATCTCCGTGTAGAGCAGCGTCCGCCGCGTCAGCTGGCGGTGGAAGAAGCGGCAATGCCGGTCCGTCCAGTCCATCATGGGTGCGACGGCGAGTCTGGAAGCGTATTGAATCATCTATGTCTCGACCCGGCGATTTTCCATGCCGCCAACGATTTGAAGCACTTAGCACATAGTGCTTCAGGAATGGAACCCTTTTGAAACGGCTCCGTCGCCCGGACGATCGGGAACCGTGTGTCGGCCATGATGCTGTGCGGTGCGTCCCGACGAGATCGGGTTTGCCGGGGCTGTGGCGCGCCTGTCCGCGCGAGCCAGCCGGCTGCTCTCAGCTGCTCAGCGCCCGCAGCTGCCCTCGGGCCACGCCGGCAATGGTGCGCAGGAACAGCCCGGCGATGACCATCGTGGCCAGGAACAACAAGCTGAGCGCGACGGCATCGGTGAACACGCCGGGCCGCGCCGCGGCGAAGCGCAGCGCGGCGATGGCCGACGCCGCCAATGGGAAGCTCACCGCCCACCATGAAACGCGGAATGGGCAGCACCGCGCCAGGTAGCGCATCTGTCCGAGCAGAACCGCGAGCACCGCCAGCGTCAGCATGTAAAGCGCGGTCGAGAACTGGTCGGTCTGGCCGGTCACGCTGGTGTAGGTCGACATGCCGACGGCGAAGGGCGCGATGAGAATCATCAGGGTGGGCCTCAGCGCCTCTGGCATTGGCGGCTCGAACACCAGGCGCGAGAAGATCAGCGTGAACAGCGGAATGGCGAAGAACAGCCCCACCGAAAGGGCGAAAAGCGCCAGGCCCGGCATCGGCGGCAGGCCGAGGCTGGGCAAGGCGAGCGGCAAGTCGAGCAGGCCGACCACGGGGATGATCCACGCGGGGGTCGCATGGGCGACCTGCTGCTGGTCGCTCATCCAGCGGCTGACGATCACCCAGGCGAAGCCCAGCATGCCCGCCGCGCCTGCGACCCACATGCCGCGCGCCAGCTCGAGGTGATGTTCGGCGAGCACGATCGGCAGCAACAGCAGGCTGATCAGGAAGGTACCGAAAAGATTGCCGGCGATCGGGTGGCGGAACTCGGCTTTGACGGCAGACCATGCGGTGAACATCTTCAGCGCATAACTGATCGTCAGCGCCACGAACACCCCGACGGCGACGGCGCCGATTACCGGCGCCACCCATTCGGGAGCTCCGTAGCGGCCGGCCAGGCGCCAAGCCACCGAGAGCCCCGTCAGCCCCATCACCGATCCGAAGAGGCCGATCGGCAAATAGTCGAGCCGTGTCCGCTGCGGGGCCTCGAGGAAGGGGGTCTCGTGCCGCATGTCGCTTGCCTCGCCCTTGCCCGCTTCGCTCAGTCGGCTGAAGGCTGGGCGGCCAGCGCCTCGGCGATGACCGTCTCGGCCGGCGCCAGCTTGGCCGACATGCCGGCCGGCAGACCGTGCCGGCCCTCGAACTCGGCCGCGCCGTCGAAGACGACGACGGTCGCGCCGTCCTCTGTCTCCCGGATCAGCACGCGCAGTGGCAACTCCAAGGCGAAGTCGGGCGCGGCCAGCATCAGCGGGGTCCCCGCTTTGGGGTTGCCGTAGATGAGGACGGTGGCAGGCGGCATGTCTAGGCCGACGGCCTTCGCGTTGGCCTGATGGTCGATCTTGGCGAACACCGTGAGGCCGCGCGCCGCCAGCGCGGTGCGCAGGCGGTCGACGGTGTCGGCGAAGCTGTAGGGGCTTTGAATGCGCAAGGCTTCCTCCGCTGAGGCTGCTTGTCCGAGGGCGAAAAGGGCGATGGCGCAGGCCGCGACCCGGGCTCGGCGGCGCGGCTGGCCTCCTCCCCGTCCGTATCCGAACTGCATGGGGTCTCTCATGGCAAGTCTCACGGGCGGGATGCGGCGGCTCTCGCCAGGTCGGCGTCGAAAGCACGCGCGGCGTGGACGAACGCCGCACCGGTCCTCAGCGACGACGCCAGCTCCATCGCCTCGGCGACCTCGTCGTGCGAGGCACCGCGGCTGAGCGCTCTTTTCGCGTGGATGTCGACGCAGCCCTCGCGACGGGTGAGGGCCGCCAGCATCAGCGTGATCAGCTCGCGCTTGACCGCCGTCAACTCGCGATCATCGGGGCGGTCATCGGCTGCGACCGCAGTACCGGCCGTCCCGGCCCCGAGATTGGAAGCGCCGCGTCCAGCGGTAGGGCCGACGCGCGCATGATCCGCCGTACGCTGGCATTCGCCAGCCTCTACGGGGAGGGTTGAGGCCGCATCGCCATCCGGGCCGTCCTGACCTTGGTGTGCGGGCAGCTGCCGCTTTCGACAGGGAGACCTGCCATCTCCATCCCTATGGTTGAAGCACTTCCTGTGAAGCGCCGTCCAGTCGCTCATTTAAGAATGAATGTCTCTAGGGGTTAAAACAAAAGAGCTTCGCATTCGGCCTGCAATGGCGGCACGATGTCATGGGTCGCCCCGACTGTCAGGATGCGCGCGGCTCAATCTAGGGCTCGACAGGATCAAACTGCGCCCGCGGCCCGGACGCCGCTTCCCAAGCGTTCGTCGGCTCTGGCACCATAGGTTGCGCTCCTGGAGGGCCGGAACCAGCACGGCGCGAGAAGGTTTGGTCGATGACGGGCAACGATGCCGTGGCCGCAAAGGCCGGCGCCGCATTTCGAGCATATCGTGACCGCCGCCACGGAGAGTTTTCTGTGGCGGCTCGACGACTACCCCTGGGCCCGCAACGTCTGGAACTTCCATCCCGAATGCGAGATCCACCTGATCCGCAACGCTTCCGGCGTCGCGCTGGTGGGCGACCATATCGGCGAATTCGGGCCGGGATACCTCGCTGTCGTGGGCAGCAACCTGCCGCACGACTGGGTCACCCCGGTTGCACCGGGCGAGCGCATCGCGGGCCGCGACATCGTCGTCCAGTTCTGCCCCGAGCGGCTGCGCGGTGTCGGACGCCATTTGCCCGAGTTCGCCCAGCTCGAAGGATTCCTGAGGCGCTGCCAGCGCGGCCTGGCGTTTCGCGGGTCGGCGGCGCGCGAGGGGGCCGAGCTTCTCGAGCGGATGGGCGGCCTCGACGGTTTCTCGCGCCTCAGCCTGTTCCTGCGGCTGATCGACCTGCTGTCCTCGACCTGCGAATACGACGTGCTGTCCTCGCCGCATTTCCAGCCCGATCTCGGCGGCGAACGGCTGGATACCCTCCAGCGGGCCCTGACCTTCCTCTTCCAAAATTACACTTGCGACCTCCGGCTGAAGGAGGTCGCGGCCCAGGCCGGCATGAGCGAAAGCGCGTTTTCCCGCTTCTTTCAGCGCAGCACGGGCAACACCTTCACCAACCATCTGGTCGAGCTCAGGCTGTGGCAGGCCTGCAAGCTGCTGGCCGAGACGGCCGATCCGATCACCGACATCTGCTTCGAGGTGGGCTTCCGCAACATCTCCAACTTCAACCGTCTCTTCCTGCGGCGCCATCGCATCACGCCTTCGGCATACCGCCGCCTGTCGCGCAAGCGGCGGGCTTTGGCGCCGGTTCAGGCGGGTCATGAAAGTACAGAACGGGAGCATCGGGGGCGCTAGCGCGAGGTGCGGATTGGCTTAAGGTTTTGGGCGAGCGGGCCTGATCGCTGAATGTCGCATTGCCCTTGGGGTGGGCGGCGACGGGGCCCGGCCAAGGCCTGGGAGAAGCGCGGCGGGGCCGGTGAAGCGGCCGCCTGACGGGGAGAAGACGATCATGGAGACGACAAGGCTCGCCGCGGGCATCGCGGTGGCATGGGTGCTTGCGGCCTCGGTTTCGACGGCGGCGATGGCGGCGGCCGAGTGTACGGAGACGGTCAAGGTGCTGGCCCAGCCGCGCGACGGGCTGTCGCTGCTGGAGGACAAGAAGGGCGAGTTCGAGGCGCTGAGCGGGGCCTCCTTCGAGATCGACTATCTGAACGAGAACGACCGCCGCGCCAAGTCGCGGGCCGATGCCTCGACGGTCGGCAAGTACAACGTCTATTACATCGACGAGGCCAATGTGGCGCTGTTTGCCAGCTCCGGCTGGGTGGTGCCGCTGCTCGACCACTACCCGGCCGACTACGACTATGCCGATTTCGACCCCGGCCGCCAGAAGGTGGCCACCTATGACGGCCAAGTGTGGTTTGCGCCGCTCACCGGCGGCGGCGACCTGCTGGTCTACCGCACGGACCTTCTGGAGGCGGCCGGCATCGAGCCGCCGCGCACGCTGGAGGCGTTCCAGGCGGCGGTCAAGGCGCTGCACCGGCCCGAGCAGGGCGTCTACGGCATCGCCCTGCGCGGCGGCCGCGGCTCGGGCGCCAATGTGTGGCGCTGGATGCCCTACTTCAAAGGCTTCGGCGGCCAGTGGTTCGACGGCACGACGCCGGTGTTCGACGGCGAGGCGGCCAAAAAGGCGACCGAGACCTATCTCGACCTGTTCCAGTATTCGGCGCCCGGCACGCCGACCGGCAGCTGGGACGAATCGACCAGCGCCTTCCTGTCGGGCCAGGTGGCGATGCTCATCGAATCGACGCCGCTGGCCGGCCTGGCGATCGATCCCAAGGCCTCCAAGGTGGTCGGCAAGGTCGGCTACCTGCCGCCGCCGACGCCGCTCACCGGTGGCGGCTACGGCCACGGCCTGGCGATCGGCGCCAAGGCCAATGCCGACGAGGCGGCCAAGGACTGCGCCGGCCTGTTCATCGCCTGGGCGACCTCCAAGGAGAACGAACAGCGCCGCCTCGCCGAGGGCCAGTTCGGCGAGCTCAACCGCACCAGCGTCATGAACAGCGACGAGTTCGCCCGCCGCTACGGTCCCGATCTCGGCAAGGCGCTCGAGGAGACCGGCGCCGTCACCGCCGTCAACTTCTGGCAGGACGCCCAATGGCCCGACCTCGGCGACCGCTGGGGCATCATCCTCGAGGAGCTCGTCACCGGAACCAGGACCGACATCCAAGGAGGCCTCGACGAGCTCGACGCCTTCGCCAAGGAGCTGGTCGCCAAACGCGACTGATGGAGAATTCGCTGGGGATTCCTTCCTGTCTCCGGCCTCGGCCTGGCGGAGCGTTCCCCCTCCGCCGGGCCGAAACCGTGGTCCGCATGCGGCCACGACGGTTCAGCAAGGAAGCCATGCAGCGATTTTGCCGGAAGAGCGGTCACGCAGGAGAGCATAGAGCGATGATGACGGAAGAGGTGCGGGCAAGCAGGTGCCGGGTTGTAGGCGGCATGGCTTTCGGGCGTGACGTCGTTTCCGCAGCGACAGGAGCGTGACCATGGCGCGCATTCGGTGCAGCGATGTCGGCAAGAGCTATGGGTCGACGCGGGTCATCTCGGGCTTCGACCTCGAGGTCGCGGATCATGAGTTCGTGGTGTTCCTCGGTCCGTCCGGCTGTGGCAAGTCCACCATCCTGCGGATGATTGCCGGGCTGGAGGAGATATCGGAAGGGACGGTGTCGATCGACGGCATCGTCGTGAACGAGCTGGAGCCGCGCGAGCGTGGCGTCGCGATGGTTTTTCAGAACTACGCGCTCTATCCGCACATGACGATCCGCGACAACATCGCGTTCGGCCTCAGGCGGATGCGGGTGCCGGCGCTGGAGATCGACGATCGCATCGCCGAGGCAGCCGAATTGCTCGGGCTGGAGCCCTATCTCGAGCGCCGGCCGGCGGAGTTGTCTGGAGGCCAGCAGCAACGGGCTGCGATCGCGCGCGCCATCGTGAAGACGCCGCGCGTGTTCCTGTTCGACGAGCCCCTGTCGAACCTCGACGCCAAGCTCCGCAACCATATGCGCGTCGAGATTGCGCGGCTCCACCAGCGCCTCAGGACCACCACCATCTACGTGACGCACGACCAGCTCGAAGCGATGACCCTGGCCGATCGGATCGTCCTGCTCAACGCCGGCCGCGTCGAGCAGGTGGGGAGACCGGAAGAGATCTACGAGCGGCCGACCTCGCTCTTCGTGGCCGGTTTCATCGGCTCGCCGGCCATGAACTTCATCGACGTCACCGTCGAGCGGGATGGGGCCGGCTGGGCGCTGGCGAGCGACCTGACCACCTTTCGCATCGGCGGGAGCGGCTTCGACCTTCAGCCGGGCTGTCGTGCCGTTCTCGGCGTCCGGCCGGCCGACCTTCGCCTCACGACGCCGGACACCAAAGCGAATATCCTCGCAGGAACGGCCGATCTGATCGAATTCCATGGCGACGGCGTGCTCGTGACATTCGCCCATGGCGATCGGGAAGTAAGCGCATTGGTTTCCGCCGGCAACGCTCCGGCCGCGCGGAGCCATGTGCGCTTCGCACTGGCGGAGGATCGAATCCATCTCTTCGGCGCCGACCATGGTCGAACGCTGCGCCGCCGACCGGCCGCCGAGCCCGCTGCGATCGACTTTGCCGGGATCGAGCCGGCCGGGATCGAGCCGGCCGAGGTCGAAACCGTGGTTGGATTGAGGATTGCCTGAAGCCCTGCGCTTGCCCACATCTGTGGATGGGCTGGCCCTGGTGGCTGCCGCAACTGGGATGTGCGAAAATGGGCAGCGTGACCTGTCGCAGTATTTGGGCCGCGGGCGCGCTGGCGGGCGCTCTCCTCCTGGCCGGCTGCGGCGCCGGCAACGCCGTCCGCGAGACGGGACAGACCTTCGACAAATACGCTTGCCTGGCGCGCGCCTGGAAGGGTGAAACGCCCTGCCCAGCCGAACCCCCGCAGCAGTAAAGAGAAAGCCCCGCCGAAGCGGGGCTTCCCAACGTCGCAGCGGCGTGCCCTTACCGCTTGCCTCTCGGGGCAAAACCCCGCGCCGCAACGACGATCAGCAAGGCTTAGTCTCGGCCGCCACGACCCCCATCGTGGCCGCCATTGTTGCCGCCCTTGTGGCCGCCCTTGTCGCCACCGCGGTCGTTGTCACGACCCTGATCGTTGTCGGACACCTTTTCCTTGTCGCCGTCCTTGCCGGAACCGTCGCGATCGTGGTCGTCATTGCCGCCCTTGCCGGAACCGCCCTCGTCACCGCGATCCTTGCCACGATCTTGTCCGTCATTGTCGTCCTTGCCGGAACCGCCATAATCGCCGCCGCGATCCTTGTCGCCGTCGTGGTCCTTGCCGCCCCAGCCGGCATGATCGTCACCGCGATCCTTGCCGCCGTCGTGGTCCTTGCCGCCACCCCAGCCGCCATGATCGTCACCGGGACCCTCGGCGCCATGACCCTTGCCGCCGTCGTGGTCCTTGCCGCCGCCCCAGCCGCCGTGATCCTTGCCGCCGCCATGACCCTTGCCGCCGTCGTGGTCCTTACCACCACCCCAGCCGCCTTGACCCCCATGGCCGCCGTGACCGCCGTCATGGCCACCATGGCCGCCGTCGTGACCGCCGTGACCGCCGTCGTGGCCACCATGGCCGCCGTGACCATCGCCGTGCCCACCGTGGCCATCGCCGTGACCGCCGTGCCCACCGTGGCCGCCATGTCCACCATGGCCGCCGTGCCCGCCGTGGCCGCCGCCGTGCCCGCCGTGACCGCCGTGGCCGCCGTGGCCACCATGCCCGTGACCGTGACCGTGACCGTGCCCGGGATTGCCGGGATTGCCGGGATCGCCGGGATCGCCCGGATCACCGGGGTTTCCAGGATTTCCCGGATTGCCGCCATTGCCGCCATTGCCGGACGGAGCACCGTTACCACCACTCCCACCGGCGCCCGAACCGCCATTGCCCGCATTGCCGCTGGAACGGCCCGACGAACGGTTGGAGTTGCCGTGGCTCTCGCTGCGAGGGCTCTTGCTGAACGGGCTCAGCGCCGCCGTGGTCAGCGGCGGGCACAGTGCCAGCTGGGCGGCACTCATCACCGCGCCGCGATTCAGCGCGCCGCAGCACGTTGCGAGATTGTCATCGTTAAGGCTCCGGCACTGCGCCGCGCTGACAAACAGCGCCCGCTTCGAAGCCGCATACGACGTGTTTGCCGACAGAAGCGCGGTGCCTGCCACCACGACGGAGAACGCAAGGGTTGCATTCGCAGCGCCGCGCCCGGCGCCGTTCAGAAGACTCAGCCACTTGGACATCATTTCCACCCACATCCTGATTGGGCAGCCGAGACCGGGACGGATCAGGCAACGAACACAGCTTGTTACCGCCCGCCGGCTGCAATGGATGGGAATATAAGGAAGGGCCCGACTGCTCGTGGATTGGGCATTTATCGGTAGTGCGGACGCTTCCGAGGTAGCAACCTTTTCGCGAGGTGCAGGTAAAAGAATTGAAAGGCTTAGGCGCCTCTAAACCAGAAATTGCCGTTAGGGCGAACGAGCTAATCACGCGATATTACACAGTCGTTTACCGAATTTTAACTGTAGTCCGCTCAGTTTTTTGGCAACTGATTAACCAGTTTCATTTCAGTGTTGCGGTCCTCAATTCTATGGAGTCTAGACGTGGCTCTCGCCCGCTCATTGCTGCTCTGCTTGTCGCTTTCCCCGTTTTTCTTGCCATCCGCGCCCGCTATTGCCGACGGAACGGAGATGGAGCTGATCGGAAAGGGCTTCGCGCCCCCCGCTTACCGAGATTTCTGTCGCAAGAACGCCTCGCTGTGCGGCTCGGGCTCGGGAGCGCGCGTCATCCGCCTCGATGCCGGCAAGCGCGCCGAGCTCGAGCGCCTCAATCTCTCCATCAACCGTCGCATCAGGGAGCGAAGCGATCGATCGGCCTATGGCGTGGACGACAACTGGTCGATGCCGGTAAACACCGGCGACTGCGAGGACTATGCCATTCTGAAGAAACGGGAGTTGATGAGGCACGGCTGGCCCTCTGCCGCGCTGCTCCTCACCGTCGCCCGGCTGCGTTTCAGCGACGAGGGTCATGTGGTCCTGACGGTTCGCACGTCCGCCGGCGACCTCGTCCTCGACAACCGCACCAATGCGGTGAAGGACTGGTCCCGAACGCCTTACCGCTATTATGCCCGCCAATCGCAGCGCGGCGCCGGTTGGGACCGTATCGGCCGCGCACGGCCCACCGCCACTACGGTGAGCCTGCTCGGCACCTGAGGACCTTGCCCCGCCCCGGGGCCGGCATTTGCTCTACGGCAGCTCGAAGATGCTGCGCGTCGCAAACAGCGTGTCGGACCAGCTGGTCGGCCGCTCGATCATGCGGTGCACCCGCGGCGGCTCGCTGCCGCTGTGAAGCGCCTTGATCCGGTCGGCCACCACCTGGTCGGCATAGGTGGTCCTGAGATTGTGCCGGCGATACTCCACCCAGGTGGGAAGGTGGTAAATCTCCATCCACACACGCGGATTTTCCAGGTCGCGGGAGAGCGTCCAGTTGCGCGCGCCGTTGCGTCCGCGCACCCGCCGTCGCTCGGCCATGGCCTCGAGGAAGGGCGCCGTGTCCTCCTCGCGGATCGTGTACTCGATCATGATCACGATCGGGCCGCTGCGTGGCTTGAGGTCCAGTGCCAGCGGCGGTTCCTTCCAGCGATTGAGCGGATCGAGGTTGAGCGTCGTCTCCTCCGGCAGCGCGATCCCGAGGCCGATCACGGCGCCGAGAAGCATGATGACCGCCGCAGACAGCAGCGCCCGCTCCGCCCCATAGGCCTCCGCCGCCACGCCCCAGACCCAGCTGCCGAGCGCCATCCCGCCGAAGGTCGCGGTCTGATAGGTGGCGAGCGCTCGCCCCACCACCCAGCGAGGCGTGGAGAGCTGCACGGTGACGTTGAAGAGCGAGAGCGCCAGGACCCAGGAGGCGCCGCCGACGGCGAGCGCCAGGCACGCCAACACCGCGCTCCAGGCGGTGGCCACCAGCGCCCCGCAAAGGGCAAAGCCCACGAAGGCGGACCTGACGATCCATTCCGCCGACGTCAGCTTCCTCAGCCGGCTGCTCAGGAAAGCGCCGCCGATCGCCCCGCATCCGAATGCCCCGAGCATCACGCCGTAGAGCAGCGGCCCGCCATTCGGCAGGTCGCGCGCCACCAGCGGCAAGAGCGCCAGGATTGAGATCGTGGAAAAGCCGAAGACGAAGCTGCGCAGCAGCACCTTCTCGATGTTGGGCGACATGGCGATGTAGCGCAGACCCGCGGTCATCGCGCTCCACAGCGCCTCGCGCGGCAAGCTGCTGGCCGGCAAATCGGGCTTCCAGCGGAACAGCACCGCCATCAAGGCCAGGTAGCTGACCGTGTTGACGGCAAAGGCGGCCGCCGCACCGCCCGCCGCCACGATCGCGCCGCCGATCGCCGGGCCGACGCTGCGCGTGATGTTGAAGTTGACGCTGTTCAACGCGACCGCCGCCGGCAGGTCCGCCCTCGGCACGATATCGCCGACCGAAGCCTGCCATGAGGGATTGTTGAGCGCCGTGCCGCAGCCGATGAGGAAGGTGAAGCCGAGCAGCATCCAGGGCGTGACGATGCCCAGATAGGTTGCTGCCGTGAGCCCTGCCGAAACGAGGAGCATCACCGCCTGCGCCACCAGCATCACCCGGCGGCGATTGAAATTGTCGGCGATCGCGCCCGACGTCAGCGAAAACAGCATGATCGGCAGCGAGGTCGAGGCCTGGACCAGCGCCACCATATTTGCCGACGAGGTGATCGAGGTCATCATCCAGGCGGCCCCGACCGACTGGATGAGGCCGCCGAAATTGGACACCAGGCTGGCCGCCCAGATGGCGCGGAAGGTGGGGTTCGAGAAAGGGGCGAGCGGCGCGCCGGCCGGCTTTTCGGGAATGTCGTCCATGGCCTCCGCCTCGACACGCCGGCGGCGCACGAGTCCTGAGGCCCTTCAATAGTCCGCGCTTTCCCTCGAGGGCAAGGGAGGTTGCAAGGGTAGATTGCCGGCAGCCCTCAATTGGTCAGGCCGTAGGGGATCCGGTAGCCGTTTGCGGAGAGCCATTCGATCGCCGCGCGTGGCTCGTCCGTCTGGATGATCGTCGCGCCGCGCTCCACCCAGAAGCCGAACGCCTCCTCCGGCACGTCGGCGAGCACCGCCAGTCTGTCGCCGCGCCCGCCGGACAGGTATCCGCCTGCTTTGTTGAGGATGGAATAGGTGTTCACCAGAGATGCCAGTCGCCTCGGGCGGCGACGGCACGTGCCTTGGTGCTGAACAGGACGCCGCCGGTCTGCGTGACTGGCTGACCCTCGCGCCGCCAGTTGATCATCTCGACGGCGTCGGCGGAGACGCTGCCGCTCGCCGTCTCCAGGAAGCGCACGTCATGCACCGCATCGTCGGCGATGATCGGCATGAATTGGGCAGCGGCCAGCGACGGCAGCAGCGCCCGCATTTCGGCGACCTTCGCCGGGCTCCACAAATTCTGTTTGACCACCACCTGCCCGCCCATCCCCATGTCGCGCGCCACGGCGACCATGCCGGCGAGGTCACCGACCTCGAGTTTGTTGTCCAGGTTGACAAGGCCCCGCCCTTTCGCCACGGCAAGCAGTTCGGCAAGCGTCGGCACCCTCTCGTCGGTGACCTTGCCAGTGCCCTCGACCACCAGCCGGCAGGCTCTGAGCTCGGCCAGCGTCTTCAGCGCAACCTCTCCCTGGCAGGTGGTCGTCCGGTCGAGCCAGGAATCGTGCATGACGACGAAGACCCCGTCGGCCGAGCGCCGGACGTCGACTTCCACCATCTCGGCGCCGAGCGCCAGCGCGCGTTCGATCGCCGCGATCGAGTTCTCGGCCGCCACGATGCGGCCGTGCTCCATCCAGCCGCCGCGATGCGCCACCACCATCACATGGTCCCGCCATCGGTTGGCGTGCTGGAAGCGTTCGAGGATCTCTGCGACCCTGCCGCCCTCGGCGGCAAGGGATGGCATTGAAAGGAATCCAGAAACGACTGCAAGTAAGACGGCTAAGAGCTTGAAGAGCATCTCGAATCGTTCCTTGCAACGACAGGTGGCGCAACCCATAGCGAAGTTGCGTGACAGGTCGATGAAGGCCCGGCGTCGAGAATTTTTGGGTCGCAATCCGCCCCGGAATGTCGAATAAGGTGCCTTCGGAAAATGGCAGAGGGGACCAGGCATGCCATCACGTTCGATCGATCATGCCTTCACGACCAGGCAGACGGTGGGCGCCGCCAGCGACCCGACCTATGCCGGCGCGCTGTCGTTCATGCGCCGCAAGCTGTCCAAGGACGCGCGTGACGTCGACGCCGTGGTCTGGGGCATCCCCTTCGACGCGGCGGTCTCCAACCGCCCAGGCGCCCGCTTCGGGCCGCAGGCGATCCGGCGCGCCTCCGCCATCTTCGACAACGACCCGCAATATCCCTTCAGCCGCGACCTGTTCGAGAGCCTGAGCGTCATCGACTACGGCGATTGCCTGCTCGACTACGGCAATCACCAGAAGACGCCCGGCGCCATCGAGCGGGAGGCGGCGAAGATCCTGCGCGCCGGCGCCTTCCTGCTGTCGCTCGGCGGCGATCACTTCGTGACCTGGCCGCTGCTCAAGGCCCACGCGGCTCTGCATGGTCCCCTCGCCTTGCTGCATTTCGACGCCCACCAGGACACTTGGTTCGACGACGGGCGGCGCATCGACCACGGGTCCTTCGTGGCGCGCGCCGTGCGTGACGGCGTCGTCGATCCCGACCGCTCGATCCAGATCGGCATCCGCACCCACGCGCCGGAGGATTTCGGCATCCGCATCCTGCATGGCTGGGAAGTGGAGGACATGCGCCCGGCCGACATCGCCTACGCGATCGCCGAGCGCACCGGCGGCAAGAAGACTTACCTCACCTTCGACATCGACTGCCTAGATCCCGCCTATGCGCCAGGAACCGGAACGCCGGTGGCGGGCGGCCCCTCTTCTGCCAAGATTCTATCGGTGCTGAGGCAGCTCGGCCATGTCGACATCGTCGGCGCCGACATCGTCGAGGTTGCGCCGGCCTACGATCATGCCGATATCACGGCAATCGCCGGCGCCACCGTAGGCATGTATGTTCTCGGCCTGCTTGCCGAGCAGAAGGCAAGGGCGCTGGCCCTGGCATCGGGCCGGGGCAACGACCAGCAAAGCGGAATGCATATATGAAGCCAGGGATCTTCATCGACGGCGAGCATGGCACCACCGGGCTGCAGATCCGCGCCCGCTTGGCCGACCGCGACGATCTGGAGGTCATCTCGATCCCGGAGAGCGAGCGCCGCAACAAGGACCTGCGCGCCGAGCTTCTGAGAAAGAGCGATCTGGCAATCCTGTGCCTTCCCGACGAGGCGGCGCGCGAATCGGTTGCGCTCCTCGAGAGCCATGACCGGACGCGCATCATCGACACGTCGACGGCGCACCGGGTCGATAAGGATTGGACCTACGGCTTCGCCGAGATGGCAAGCGGCCAGCGCGAGAAGATCGCGGCGGCTCGCCACGTCGCCAATCCCGGCTGCTATCCGACCGGCGCCATTTCTCTTATCCGGCCGCTCGTCGAGGCCGGCGTGCTGCCCGACGACTACCCGATCGTCATCAGCGCCGTCTCTGGCTATACCGGCGGCGGCAAGCAGATGATCGCGCAGATGGAGGACCCATCGCGCGACGATCACATCGCGGCACCGCATTTTCTCTACGGCCTGCCGCTCCGCCACAAGCATGTGCCGGAGATCGAGCGGCACGCCCTGTTGTCCCGGCGCCCGATTTTCTCGCCGAGCGTCGGCCGCTTTGCCCAGGGCATGATCGTGCAGGTTCCGCTGTTCCTGAGCGACCTTTCCGGCCGCCCTTCCCTCGCCGACCTGCACAACATCCTGGCGAGGCACTACGCCGGGGCGCACCAGGTGACGGTCGTGCCGCTCGAGGAGAGCCGCGCGCTCGCCCGGCTGGAGGCGACCGAACTGGCCGATGCGGACGGCATGAGGCTTCACGTCTTCGGAAGCGAGGACGGCGGCGAGGCAAACCTGGTCGCCCTGCTCGACAATCTGGGCAAGGGGGCCTCCGGCGCTGCCGTCCAGAACATGAACCTGATGCTTGGGCTCGAGCCCTGACCGAACAGCCTTCCGGCCTTCATCCGAGGGTCGGAAGCGGGTATGGGCCCTTGGCGCCCCGCCAGTGGGCAGCCGCGAAGCCGAGCACGACCAGTGCCAGCGCCTGATGGGTGAGCGCCGCGTCGAGCGGCACCTGATTGACCAGCGTGGCGATGCCGACGCCAGCCTGCAAGACGACGAGCAGGAAAAGCAGCAATGCCCGCCGCGCATGCGTCGTTCCCCCTTCCCGCCGCCGTGTGTCGAGAAGGTGCCACAGGGTGAGGAGGAGCAGCGCATAAGCCCCGAGGCGGTGAACGAACTGCACCGCCTTGGGGTTCTCGAAGAGGTTGCGCCACCCCGGATCGATCACGAAAAGGTCGCCGGGCACCACGGCCCCGTCCATCAGCGGCCAGGTGTTGTAGGACAGGCCGGCATCGAGGCCGGCGACCAGGCCGCCGAGATAGATCTGGACGAACACCAGGCAAAGGATCGCCAGCGCCGTTCGACGCGTCGGCACGGTGGCCGGCGGCTCGCTGTGCGGGGCGAGCCCGCGCGCGACCACCATCGTGCCGGCGAAGATCAGGCAGGCCAGCACGAGATGCGTGGCCAGGCGGTATTGCGACACGTCGACCCGCTCCACCAGGCCGGACGCGACCATCCACCAGCCGATCGCGCCCTGCAGGCCGCCGAGCGCCAGGAGCCCGACGAGGCGCGGCTTGATGGGCCGCTCCAGCCGCCCCGTAAGCCAGAAGAAGGCGAGCGGCAGCGCGAAAACGAGGCCGACGCCGCGCGCCAGCAGCCGGTGCGCCCATTCCCACCAGAAGATGGTCTTGAAGGCGCCGAGCGTCATGCCCTCTTTGATCTGCGCATATTCCGGGATCTGCCGGTATTTGGCGAACTCCTCCTCCCATTCGGTCTGGGAGAGCGGGGGAATGACGCCATGGACAGGCTTCCATTCGGTGATCGACAGACCGGAATCGGTGAGCCGCGTGGCGCCGCCCACCATGACCAGCGCGAACAGCACCAGGAGCACCACATAGAGCCAACCGCGCACCCATGCCCGGTTGCGCTCGACGGCGTCCAGCGTGCGGCCGCCCGCCTGCTTGTCGGTGATCGCGCTCATCCCTCTTGCGGGAAGCCTCCTCGTGAAGCAGATCAGTGGACCATCGTGCCGGCCCTGGCAAGGCGACAGCGCACGCGACACGCCGTCGCGCCGGTGCCGCTTGCTCGAGCCCCGTCGAACGCTTACGAGGGCGCCATGCCGCTGCGCCTCAAGAAACTCGTCGGAAGCCTGCTCCTGGTGGCGCTGGTCATCGTCTACGCGATCGTCGCCACGATCGTCGCCGTGGCCCAGCTGGCGGAAGCCGGGGCGCTCGCCCACTTCACCTTTTTCCTGGTCAGTGGCCTGGTCTGGATCTTGCCCGCCATGGTCATCATCAAATGGATGCTCGGCCCGCCGCACCCGGGAGCCTGACCGCTCAGACCGTGACCACCACCTTGCCGCGGTTGGCCAGCGGCGTCGTGAAGCCGGACAGCATCGTTCTCAAATAGGCGACGTTCTGGAAGCGACCGTTCACCGAAATGCGCGGCAATGCCAGGAGATGATCGGCATGCTCGGGGCGGAGCACGCCGTGGCGGGTGGTGACCGCGGTGACGAAGCCGGCCTCGCGCGCGATCTCCACCTCACGAGGGCCTACCGCCGAACCGTAGCCATAGGGGTAAGCGAAATGTCGCGGCGCAATCCCCAGCTCGTCCTTGAGCAGCGCGACCGAGTCGCACATCTCGGCGAGGGCCCGCTCGGGCGGCAGGCGTTTCAGATTGTAGTGGTGCACCGTGTGGGCGCCGATGCTCGCCAGCGGATGCGCGGCGATCGTCCGCAGCTCGTTCCAATCCATCAGCGTCTTGCGGCGCGGCCGGTCGATATCGATGCGCGCCGCGCGCGCCAGGCTCCGCAGGACGGCGCGCTGGTCCTCTTCCGCCACCTCCTGGGTGAGATGCTGCTCCAGCCGCCGCACCGCCGCCACCTTCTGAGCCGGCGTGGAGGTTTCGAGCGCGATCGCTCCGCCCGGCGTGGGAATGTCGATGCCGCGGCTGGCCGCAACGATCTCCTCGACGATGTCCCACCACAGGTCGGCAGTTCCGTCGATCAGCCCCGGCGCCACATAGATGGTGAAGGGCGTCCCGTGCTGCTCCAGCACGGGCAGCGCCTCGATCAGATTGTCCCGGTAGGCGTCGTCCGCGGTGATCGTCGCGAACCGCTCCGACCGCGACGGCGCACGGAGCCTGTCGACGGCCTGGTCGAGCGACACGAAGCTGTAGCCGCTGTCCTTCATGTCGTCGATCAGCGCGTCCAAAAACGCGGGCGTGATTGCGAGATGACGGTTGATACCGAGCGGGCTGGAGGCCGAAGCGGTCACCCGGTGCAGCATGAGGATAGCGCCGACGCCGCCGACCAGCGGTCGGGCAAGCGGCGCCAACCCGCCGTACCGCGCCATGTCCAGCGCCAGTCGCCGCAGGAAGTCGCCGCCATCGAACATTCATTCACCATTTCCGGATAGGGTTGTCGCGGATGTCGCACCGCATCCGAAATCCTATCGGGCAAGGATTGAAGTATGGTTGATGCGGCCGCCCCTGTCGAAGCCGTCGTTCACCAGGAGACCGCAGCGCCGGGCCTCGATGTCGCAGTGCATCGGCACCCCGAGGATGCCTTGCGCGCCTACGCCGCCGCCCTGCCCGACACCCTCCAGGCACCGCCGCAGAGCACTGGATGGGTTGCCGCGTGGCTTTCCGAGACCAGGCCGGAGTGCCTGGTCGCCGTGCTTTCCAGGGACGGAAGGCCGGAGCTCGCGCTGGCGTTGGAAATCGTCCGGGAGGGGCCGTGCCGAGTTGCCCGCTTCATGGGAGGTCGCCACGCCAACGGCAATTTTCCGGCCGTCCGGCGCGGTGCCGAGATCGGATCCGACGGCATTGCCGCTCTCATCGCCGGCATCCTCCGCGCTGCGCCGGACGTCGACATGATCGCTTTCGAGCGGCTCTACGAGAGCCTCGACGGAGCCCCGAACCCCTTGCTTCAGCTGCCGCACCGCCAGAGCCCGAACGTGTCGCTGGCCGCCGATCTTGCCGGCGGGTTCGAGGCGCTGCTCGGCCGCGTCGGCGGGCGTCGCAAGCGCAAGAAGGCGCGTTCCCAAGCCCGGCGTTTCGAGGAGGCCGGCGGCTACCGCCGCTTTGCCGCCAGCAGCAGCGACGACACGAACCGCCTGCTCGATGCCTTCTTCTCCATGAAGGAAGAGCGATTTCGCGAGATGGGGATCGCCAACGTCTTTGGCCCCGCCGACGTCCAGGCTTTTTTCCGCCGGCTTTTCGCCGACGCGATCGACCAGGTGCCGCCGCCCTTCGTTCTCCATGGGCTGGAGGTCGGCGGGCGCTTGCGCGCGGTCACCGGCGCCAGCCGGCGCCACGACAGCCTGGTGTGCGAATTCGGCTCCATCGCCGCCGACGAGCTCGCCGCGGCGAGTCCCGGCAGCTTCCTCTTCTTCCTCAACATAGAGGAGGCCTGCCAGCAAGGCTTCCGGCTCTACGACTTCAGCGTCGGCGACGAACCCTACAAGCGCCTGTGGTGCGAGGTGGAGATCGCCCATTTCGACGTTCTGATCCCGCTCACCGCCAGGGGCCGCGTCATCGGTCTCTGGAAGGCCTTGGAAAGCCGAGCCAAGGCCGCGCTCAAGGGCAGTCCGGCAGTTTGGCGGCTCGCCAAGCGGCTGCGCCGGCGCGTTCAGGCCGCCGAGCGATCCGGAACGGGCGCGACCGGCGGCTGATAGCCGGCCGGCGAAACCAGGATCAGCCGGTCGTAGCCTTCGGCGGCGAGCGCGGCGGCGGTCTCCTCGATGGCAAGGTCGCGCGGCTCCAGCACGCTGACCAGCACCTCCGTGCCCTCGCCTGTAAGGCGGCGGATGCTCTCCGCATCGGCCGCCCCGCACTCGACGACGACCAGGTCGTAGGCGGTGGTCAGCGAGCGCATGATGATCGGCAGCCGGTCGGCAGCCCGCATCGCCCGCTCCGGGTCGGCAGTTCCGAGCGGAATCACATGCGCGTCCGAGAAATGGTCGGCATGGATCACGTCGGAAAACTGGGCCTCCGAAGCGAGCAGATTGGTGATGCCGCGGTAGTTGCCGCTTTCCAGCATCGGCCGCGAGGCCGCGCCGTTGGAGGTGAGGTCGACGAGCACCACGCGCAGGCCGGAATCCGCGACCTCGCGGGTGACGAGGATGGCCGCCGCCGCAGCGTTGTCCCCTTCCGGGGAGACGAAGATGGCGCGCGAAGCGCCGCCGGCGATCAGCCGCTCGGCCGCCGTCTCGATGCTGACCTCGCCGAGCTTGGACGCCTTGCGGAAAGCGGGCCGCGCTGACGCTGCTGGAGCGGCCGCCATGGCGGGCGCCGGCGGCAGCGGCGGCGGAGGCGGAGGCGGTGCCGTCGCCAGGTCGGCGGGGATCGGCACCCTCGCCTCGACGGCCCGCGCCGGCGGGCGCATGTCGACGTCGGCGACGGGCTCCGCCCTGGTCCCTGCCGCTGGCCGCATGGCGCGGCCGCTGAAGAGCTCGGACAAAAGGGTGACGATCGACATCACGAGCAGCGAAGCGACGAAAGCGGCGATGGCGATCGGCACAACCTTTGGGAAATAGGGCTCGGAGGGTGGTGTCGCGCGCTCGAAGATGCGCGCGTCGACAGGCGAATAATTGCGCTCATTGCGCGAAGAGGCCTCGCGGTAGCGGGTCATGTAGGATTCCAGCAGCTCGCGCTGGGCCGCCGCCTCCCGCTCGAGTGCCCTGAGTTCGACCTCCTGCTCGCCGGCGCGGGCCGACTCGGCCTTCAGCCGGTTGAGGTCGGAGACCAGCTGGTCCTCGCGCATCCGCGCCCTCTTCGCCTCGGTTTCGAGGCCGGCCAGCACCTTCTGCGCCTCGTTGCGGATCTGGGCGTCTAGGTCGGCAAGCTGCGAGTTGAGCGCACGGATGCGCGGATGGCCGCTGAGCAGCGACGTCGACAGGTCGGCGATCTGCGCTTTGAGTTGAACCTGCGTTTCCCTGAGGCGCTGGATGAGGCCCGACGACATCACCTCGGGCATGCTGTCGAGCGACGCGCCGCTCTTCAGCGCCGCGCGCACCCCTTCCGCGGTGGCCTCGGCGGCGGACCGGTTGGCGCGCACCCGCGACAGCTCTGTCGACAGCTCGGAGAGCTGCTGGGTGGCGAGCACCGAATTGTTCTGGCCGACGAGCAGGTCGGAATGCGAGCGGAAGGCGGCGACCTTCGACTCCGCCTCCTTCACCCGACGCCCGAGGTCGGCGATCTCCGGCTCCAGCCACTGGGTGGCGTCGGCGTTGGACTGCGACTTCGCCGCCTGCTGCACGGCAAGGTAGGTCTCGGCGATGGCATTCGGGACCTCCGCCGCGAGCTTCGGACTCTCGGACGAGAATTCGACCACGATCACCCGCGACCGCTCGACGCGGTAGACCGTGAGCTTGTCCCTGAGCGCTCGCAGCACCCGCTCTTCGGCAGGCATTTCGCCGGGATTGCCCCGCAGGCCCGTCGCGACGAGCAGGCGGCCGACGAGCGACATGTCCGCCGCATCGTCGAATTCCGGATAGCTGGCGAGGTCGAGTTTCTCGGCGACGCGCTTCAGGATGTCGGTCGAGCCGATAACCTCCACCTGGCTGGTGACCCCCTCCTCGTCGAGGACCGGGTTGTTGTTGTCGGCATTCGCTTCCGTCCGCGTGAACACGGACTCGCGAGCTTCGATCAGCAGCCGGGTCTCGGCCCGATAGAGAGGGGTGGACAGCAGCGCGAAGGCGAGCGCCAACCCCGTCACGCCCAGCGACACCAGGAGAATCCGCAGCCAATGCCGCGCCAGGCTGGCGAACAGCCGGCCGAGGTCGATATCGACATCCTGTGCGGCGGTATGGGCCCCTGCCATGCGAATGCTCCGGTCGCGCGAATGACGGAAGCGTAAACGCCTATGGTAACTCAGGAGTTAAGATGGGCAAGGGCCATCGCTACCCTAGCGTGCGTATTCGGCCGCCTAGAACGGCGCTTTACCGCCCATTAACCCTAACGGATGGATAACCGTCCCATTCGCCCGAACTGCGGAATCGAGCCGCAGCTTAGGAGGTACCGTCGGTCATGACTTGGTTTCGCAATGTCGTCCTGGGGCTCGTCGCCCTTGCGCTTTTCGCCGGCTGCTCCAGCTACCGGCCGGCGCCGGCGGCGTTCCACGCCGCGCTCGACCAGCC
>JBEVJK010000096.1:0-2723 GCA_040510195.1 Mesorhizobium sp.
GATCCCTTGCGAAACCCGTTTCCCCGCCGCCGCCCCCGCCGCAGCTCGAAGCCGAGCACCGCCGTACCCCGCTGCCTGCACGACCTCACCGGGCTTCGTGCCATCCGGGTGCGGCTCCCGTCGCCTCATGACCCGATCGACGCCACGCGTCTTGGTCAGCGCCTTGCCGCCCTCGCCTCGGCGCTGGACGACATGCCGGCCCAGGCTCTCCGCTTCGCGCGCTGGCGCGCCCGTCGCGATCAGATGCGCGGGCAGCCATCTTCCCCCGGCCGGTTTCGCCGCATCTGGCCGCTGCGGCCCGGCCGCCCGCCCGGTGGGCGGCTCTCCCGCTTCGATCCTGTCCGCCAGGCGGCTGAGCAGGATCCGCGAGGTCGACGAGGTTCTGGCCCACGCCCATGCGATGGCCCTCTACGCGCTGGAGAACAGGCGCCGCGACACCTCATGAGTGCTGCCGGGCCGGTCTAGACCAACGGCCACCAAGCGAAAGGCACCCACCCCGCGATCGGACCTTTCGAGGGGGCGAGGCGTTGCGCCCAGCTTTGCCTCGCCTCAATGGGCCTCCCTATGGAAGTGTTTGGCGCTGCTCATACCGTGAGAGCTTCAATAGCCCCGTGAAATGGTCTAGAAGCCGCCGCATGGAACTCGATATCGGACAACGCGACCGCCAAGAACCCGGCGCCCCGGCTGCCTCGGCCTCACACGCCGGTGGAAAGAAGGTCTTCGTCAAGACCTATGGCTGTCAGATGAATGTCTATGACAGCCAGCGCATGGCCGATGCGCTGGCTGGCGACGGCTATGCCCCGACCGAAGCGATAGAGGATGCGGATCTCGTCCTGCTGAACACCTGCCATATTCGCGAGAAGGCGGCCGAGAAGGTTTATTCCGAGCTTGGCCGCATCCGCAAACTCAAGCAGGCCCGCGCCGCGGACGGCCGCGAGATGCTGATCGGCATTGCCGGCTGCGTGGCGCAGGCCGAGGGCGCAGAGATCCTGCGCCGCTCGCCGGCTGTCGACCTCGTCATCGGGCCGCAGAGCTATCATCGCCTGCCCGATGTGGTGAAAAAGGCCCGCGCCGGACGGAAGATTGTCGAGACGGACTATGCCGTCGAGGACAAGTTCGAGCATCTGCCGCAGCCCAAGCGCGCCGAGATCGCCCGGCGCGGCGTCACCGCCTTCCTCACCGTGCAGGAAGGCTGCGACAAGTTCTGCACCTTCTGCGTCGTGCCCTATACGCGCGGCTCTGAAGTTTCGCGCCCCGTCGCCCAGATCGTCGCCGAAGCAGAAAGGCTGGCCGATGCCGGCGTTCGCGAGGTGACCCTGCTCGGCCAGAACGTCAATGCGTGGCACGGGCAAGGGCATGATGGGACCGAATGGGGGCTGGGACGCCTTTTGCATCGCCTTGCAGCCATCCCCGGCATCGCCCGCCTGCGCTACACCACGAGCCATCCACGCGACATGGACGACGAATTGATCGCCGCGCACCGCGATCTCGGGCAGTTGATGCCTTACCTCCATTTGCCGGTTCAGGCCGGTTCCGACCGCATCCTCAAGGCGATGAACCGCCGCCACACCGCCGCCGACTATCTCAGGCTTGTCGACCGCATCCGGGCGGCGCGATCCGACATCGCCATGTCGGGCGACTTCATCGTCGGCTTTCCCGGCGAGACCGAAGAGGACTTCGAAGCGACGCTCGACCTTGTTCGCGCCGTCCGCTACGCCTCGGCCTTCTCCTTCAAATATTCGCCAAGACCCGGAACGCCGGGGGCGGACATGGGCGGACAGGTGCCGGAGGCGGTCAAGGACGACCGGCTGCGGCGTCTGCAGGCGCTTCTGCTCGTTCAGCAGAATGAATTCCTGGACTCTCTGGTCGGAACGACGCTGGATGTGCTGATCGAAAAGCCCGGCCGCCAGGCGGGACAGATTGTCGGCCGCTCACCTTGGCTCCAGCCCGTTATTGTTGGTGAAAAGGCCGGCAAGATCGGCGACATTATCAGGGTGCGAATCACAGCGACGGGTTTCAACAGCCTGCATGCCGAAGCGGCCTAGCTCATGACGGAGAAGGTGCACACTTCCCGCATTGAAGGGACGCCCTTGAGGAGAGACGTTTGAGCGCTGCCGAATTGAAGACGTTGCCCTCCGGGGCCTCCGACATGGCGCATATCGCTCTGACCTTCGACAACAACAAGCTGGCCAGCGCGCTTTATGGCCAGTTCGATGAGAACCTTGCCCGCCTTGAGCAGAAGCTTGGCGTCGACATCCGCTCGCGCGGCAACCAGCTCACCATCAAGGGCAATCCCGTTGCCGCCGAGCAGGCGCGCCGGGCGCTCGACCATCTCTACGCCATCCTGCAGAAGGGCATCGACATCGCCCAGTCCGACGTCGATGGCGCGGTGCGCATGGCGCTGGCGCCCGACGATCAGCTGACGCTGCCGACGCTGGAACGCAAGGGCAAGGTGTCGGCGGCCCAGATCGCCACGCGAAAGCGCACGATCTATGCCCGCTCGTTGAACCAGGACGCCTATATGCGCGCGCTGGAACGCTCGGAGCTCGTTTTCGGCATCGGCCCGGCCGGCACCGGCAAGACATATCTTGCTGTCGCGCACGCCGCCATGCTGCTTGAACGCGGCATGGTCGAGCGCATCATATTGTCGCGCCCCGCCGTCGAAGCGGGCGAACGGCTGGGCTTCCTGCCGGGCGATATGAAGGAGAAGGTCGATCCCTATC
>JBEVJK010000097.1:0-67425 GCA_040510195.1 Mesorhizobium sp.
GATATCCGTGCTCCCGCCCAAGTTGAAGGAGCGCAGCTATGGCTCGCTACTTTTTCCACATCCACGACGGGGCTGACCTGCTGGACGATGAAGGCTTGGAGCTTCGAAACGATGAGGCCGCCAAGTCGGAGGCCATCCATGCTGCTGGCTCCATGCTTCGCGACATGCGCCTCAGCGTGTGGGCCGTCTCCCACTGGCGCATGACGGTGGTCAGCGGAGACAAGGTCATCTGCATCTTGCGCTTTTCGTCCAATGGAGCCGGTGAGCCCTGGCCGCCGATGTCACATGTAGCCTAGACGCGAGACGCAAATCGGTCAGTCGGTGACCGTCTTGACGTGCCGGCTCCGAACTCCTGCGATGTCGACCTTGCCGGGGCCGATATGCAGGTAGTTGGCCGTAAACCCGCTGAATGCCTTCAGCTTCTCGATGTTGGGGATGTAGACGGCCTTGTCGATCATCTCTACCAGCCCGGCCTCCCTCAGCGCCTTCAGCGACCTGTTGGTGTGGACGATTGAGATGCCGAGCGTATCGGCAAGATCGGTCTGGGTAAGCGGGAGTTGGTAGTGGCCGTTGCTGACGAGGCCGACGATTTCGAGGCGCATCAGCATCTCGCACAGCAAGTGAGCGGTTGCCTCGACCGCCGACCGCTGGCCCATATTGACCAGCCATTCCCGCAAGACCGCTTGATCGACAAGCGTCGACCACATCAGGCCACGGGCGATGCGGGGGTGATGTTCGGTCAGATCGAGGACGGTCCGGCGGGGGATATCGACCACCGTGCAGGTCGTCAGGGTAGCGACGCTGTGATCCATGGTTCGGAAGATGAAGCCGTGCAGGTCGCAAAAATCGCCCGCAATCATGTACGAGAAGATGTGGCGTCGGCCATTGGCCAAGAGTTTATACCGGCAAGCGAAACCCTCCAAAACTAGAAGAACGTCGGTCGGCACGTCTCCCTCTTCGATGAGGTCTTGCCTTGCATCCACCTGGCGCGTTTTGGCGATAACATTTTCGAGGACGGCCAAATCCGCTTCGGAAAGCTTCTCGAAACTCTGCAGTTTCTGAGCCAGTGAGTTCACCACACGGTCCCTGTCCAACCGAAGAGAACGATTTTAGCCGGAAATCGCTCCCCGGGCGAGAATACCGATGGCAGCTGGGCATCCGCGTCAGCTTTGCAGACGGAATTGGTGCCCGGAGAAGGCCGCGGAGAGGGCGTTCGCGGTTGCCTCCGGAGCAAGCGACCGCGACGGAGACCCGGAGGGCGAGAAAAGCAGGGAACAACCGACAATTCCCAGCGAAACCTGCCGGGAGCGATAGAAGCCATATTCGACTTAGAGAAGTCACCCAGCGAAGAAGTCAATTCCACTGGCACGCCTAACGGGACTCGAACCCGTGTTACCAGGCGTTTCGGCGATCTAAGGATCGGCCGCATCTACCCGGTGGCCGATCGCGACGAAGCCTCGTCGCTTGCCGGCACGTTGCTCGCTGTGATCGGCGCCAGCTGGGCCTATTTCGCGGGCTGATTCTGCTCCGGGGGCCCCGGACTACCGCGAAGCGGCAAACGCGCTTCCTGCCCCGGTTTCTGTGGCTGTGGGCCTCTTAGGGCGCTGTCGAGGCCAGCTTCAGCAACCCCTTGCACCCATGCCGCCTCCTCCATGCCGGCCGCCCGGCAGCGTCCCTCATGCGCTTGTCCGCGCCGGGATCCTTTCGGCATCGCGAGTGGCGGTCCATACCGGCGCCAGGCTGACCGGCCGTTCGGCGTGCGCGCGCTGCACCGGAGAAGGCGCTTTCGGCCGTGTCGAGAAGGCCCGCCCGAAACGGATCAGCCTTGCTGAATCGTCGGCGCCGAGCGGCGAGCCGAACTCCATCAGCCGGCGCAGCTCCATCACCGGGATCCGGGTGTCCTGCGCGATCTGATCGATGCGGTAGCGCGACTGCAGATGCCGCACGACCGTGCGGCACAGGACGACCTTGAGCGAGCGAATCATTTCAACGTGTCCGACGGCATGCCGAGCTTGCGCTCGAAAAGGCTGGCGATCGCATCACAAGTTTCGAGCAACGACCGGGCGAAACGATAGAGGCTGGAGCGGGCGATCTTCGCGCGGCGGGCAATCGCGTCACCGGCTTTTCTGAGACCGGCAATCATCGTTCGAAGACGATCCGCGCTTGTCGGCATCTTTTGAAGAAATCCTCCCGGCCGCGGACTTTGCCACCGAAGCCCCGGCTTCGGCAACTTTCCCTGGAGCCCGCCGATGCCCGTTTAAAAGCCCTGCCTTGCCACCTGCGCGGCCGGCCGCGGGGCAGTCGAGACCTTCGGGGATTTTCCAAAATTGGAAACTCTCGCGGCCATCAGCGGCGATCTTCGCGAATTAGGAGTGACTCCTAAATCCAAGCGCCGCCGGCTGCGGATCCAAAACGCATCGGACGAGAAGCAGATGCAGCGCTCGCAATTAGCCGGCGACCGTCAGGTGAGACCTTCATGAATTACACATAGGTACCAAGCGCGGTCGGCGAGTGTGCTTTCTACCTTTTTGGAAAATGCAGTACAAACTGCAGTACAGCGCGAGTTTTTGATGGGTAAGTCTTTGATATAATAACGAAGACCTCCCACCAGACAGCGGCCTTCTAAGCCGATGGTCACAGGTTCGAATCCTGTCGGGATCGCCACCAACCAACTGAAAACGATTGTCTTTTCGCCGCGCTCGGTCACGCCAAGCAAGCGAGATCAGCATATCTTTGGTTGAAATATCCAAGATTATTCTCACGTGGGGGTTGCGCTGCGTACGCTGTTGTGCGCATTATTGGCTATTCCGAGGCACTGCGCTCCGGCACGTCCTTCAAGGCCCTAGGTTGGGTCGGAGCGCCGCCAGGCTCGTCGTTCGGGCGGCGTGCCTTGGATGGCCGTGGCGTCTCTCGGTCGCGGCGCGGTTCCGGCGGGCACGGGGACCGCGGCGGTTGCGGCACGGTCCTGGCAGCGATGCTTGGGGCACTGCCCTGGCGGGATGTGCGATGGTTGCGGCTTTGTCCTGGCAGGACGTGCGACGGCTGGGGCACGGTCCTGGCGGGATGTGCGATGGTTGCGGCATTGTCCTAGCGGATACTGCGAACGGAGCGGCCGCGCGCGGCCCCGACGGGGCACCGGGACCGGAGCGGGTGCCCACACGACCGCCGCTTCTGGACGACTAGGCGCTTCTGGACGACTAGGCGACGGCAACGTAGTCTGGGCTCCTTGCGAGGCAGTGCCGATGCCGGCCAGAGATCAGCTGGAGGGCGCGGTCCAGTCGTATTTCGAAGTCTACGGCGACGCCGGCCCCATCTCGATCAGCCATGCGCTTCGCATGGTCCGTCGCTCCTTGACGACGTCCCTCAATGACGAAGCGCTGATCGGGATCATCGCCACCCAAGCGCTGGCGCGCGGGCTCGTCGTGGAACTGGATCACGTCAAGGTCAGCGCCGACAAGGCTGCCACGGCAAGAAAACCTCTCGCCTGATCTGACTTGGCACGGAACTTGGATCGGCTCCCACACACGTCAGGGGTGATCCAAGATGAAACAATGGCTGATGGCTACCGTGCTGCTGATGGCGCCTCTTCCGGCCGGCGCACAGGATGCGCAGGACAACGTCATGGCCATACCCGTCGCGGCGAGCGACATGGGTGGCCAGATGGACGACGAGGCCGCCGCCGACGCCCTCTGGGAAGCGACCGCCAGCGACGATGAGGAGGATTGCGATCTCTACCTCGAGGATGAATTTCAGGCAGCCGTCGACGGCGCGCTGTTTTACCGGGCCGCCTCGGCTGATGCCGCAACGGACAGTGTCGAGGCTGAGCAGTGAGAGACCGCCTCAAGACATCGGCCTGGAGCTTCGTTGGCAGGTTGGCATTCGGCCTGCGGGAGCTGGTCGTCCCCAGCTATCGCCCGGAGAGACACTACATGCGCGGGCCAGGCCCGGCCTGTGCGCGCGGGCACGCAGCGACCGCAAGTCGAACCAGGCCTTCCGAATCGGAGCGCTTGCGGCAGAGAGACGTCTAGGTCCGGGCAGGCGCTCGCAGCAAGCCGCAAAACCTGCGGGCTCGCTGCGACAAGAGCATGCGGCTCACGGGCTGGAGCGCCCGCGAGCCGCAATGCCATTTCCTGTCAGCTCGCCGCGCCGGCGAGCCTAGCGTCGAAACGCAGGACCTTGTCGTCGCTCTCCGTGCCGTCGTCGTAGAGGCGGATGACCTCCTCGGGCAGGAGCTTGCCGTCTGCCGCACAGATGTAGTCGCGCATCGTCGTGCCGGTGCTGCGCGAATCGATGTTGGCGGCGCCGCGACGCTCCACCACGTCGTCATAGTGGACGGTCCGGAAGTCGATGCTGTAGCGCGCCAGGTCCGTCGTGTTGGGCACCGTCTCGTGCAGCTGGGCCCCAGAGAACAGGATGATGGCACCCGTCGGCGGCAGGTAACGCAGCGACTGGCCCTCGAGCTCCTGCTGCGGCTTGGGTTGCTCGCGCGTGTCGCTCTTCACGTGCTGGGCTGCGCTCGCGCGGTTTTTGGTGTTCCACTCGTAGTAGTTGTAGATCTCCGAATTGTTCTTCACAGGCTTGTCGAAATACTCCGGGTAGAACCCCATCGCGTTGTTGGCATCCACCTGGTAGATCGGCATCCACCAGTTGATCTGGCACATCGGCGCCGAGTACCAGGTGTCGCGGTGCGGGTGGAAGGCATATGCGATGCCGGACGAGAGGAAGTGCGAAGGATAGGCCGACCGCATCCGCGGCACGTCGAAATAAAGCTTCTCGAGATCGACGCCCGTCTCCCTCATGATCTGCGGGATCAGCTCCTTGCACGTCGGATGATGAATGAATGCGGGCTTCATCTTGGAGAGGATGGCCGCCACGTCTTCCGCCGATTCGTGATCGTGGATGGTGCGGGGGTCGCGCCCCTCGAAGGCGGTGTCCAGCATCTCCCGGGCGAACGCCACCAGCGCCTTGCTGGCCGGCGTCGGGGAGAGGATGATGATGTCTCCCGAATAGAGGCGACGGCGGCGCTCGTCGTCGCTGAACTCGGGATCGAAATAGACAGCTGCCATGGTGCGTCCCTCGACTGGGTGCCGGTGATCCGGCTCGAAAATGCGTGAATGGTCCGACCGCCCCGAGCTAGGGCGTCGGCAGATGTTACGGGCGTTGCAGCTTGGCTATCGAGCACTTCCTTCGACGTATCGGCGGCTACCCGCTCACCGTTTGGAGGGCGATGGGGTAAGGTCTCGATCCGCCGTCTCGTTGGGCTGGCGGCCATGGGGCAGGAAAAGCAATGGCCGAGACGATCGCACCCGCGACGAGCGATGTCGACTTCGCCGACTTTGCGGCCTTGGTGCGCGACTATGTCGAGTGGAGCCGGCACCGCTATGCCGGCGATGCCTGGTTCATGGACGCCGCCTTCGGCCACCAGGCGCTCGATGCGGAGCTGGCGGAGGGCTTCCCGGCCTATCGGCCGCCCGGCGGCTGCACGCTCCTGGCAAAGCGGGACCGACGCACGCTGGGCGGCGTCGCCTACCGGCGCCTGTCGGACGAGGCCTGCGAGATGAAACGGCTGTTCGTCCGCGCCGAAGGGCAGGGACGCGGGCTCGGCCGCCGTCTTTGCCTGGCCCTGATGGAGGCTGCCCGGATTTCAGGCTACCGCGTGATGCGGCTGGACACCGCCGACCTGTTCGGCGAGGCCATCGCGCTCTACCGGACGGTCGGGTTTCGCGATTGCCCGCCCTTCCACGCCTATCCGGAGACGATCTCGCCTCGCATCGTGTTCATGGAGCGGCCGCTGTCGGACCCGTGACCGAAAGCGATGCCGCCGCGTCGAGCCCGCGCTTTAGATCCTCGATCAGGTCTTCGGGGTCCTCAAGGCCTATCTGCAGCCGGATGAGCGGGCCCTCGGGCGGCGCCATGGCGATCGTGCGGTCGGCGAGCCAGGGCGCCACCGCGAGGCTCTCGAAACCGCCCCAGGAATAGCCGAGGCCGAAGATTCGCAGGGCGTCGAGAAAGGCGTGCGCCGCCTCGTTGCCGCCGCCCGAAAGCACGGCGGAGAAGATGCCGCTGGCCCCCGTGAAGTCGCGCTTCCAGATCGCGTGACCCGGGTGGCTCTCGAGTCCCGGATGCAGGACGCGCGCTATGCAGGGTTGCGCTTCGAGCCAGCTGGCGATCAGCAGCGCGCTTTTCTGATGCCGTTCGAGCCGCACGCCCATGGTGCGCAGGCCGCGCAGCACCTGGTAGACGTCGTCGGGGCCAGGCGAAGCGCCGATCGCCAGGTAGGCGTCGCGCAGCCGTTTCCAGCACGCCTCGTTGGCCGAGGCGAGGCCGAGCAGCACGTCGGAATGGCCTGCCTGGTATTTGGTGGCCGCGCTGATGACGATGTCGGCACCCCGATCCAGCCCGCGGAAGAAGATCGGCGTTGCCCAGGTGTTGTCCAGCATCAGCACGGCACCGCCGGCATGCGCAGCTGCGGCGATGGCCGGGACGTCCTGCACTTCGTAGGTGACCGACCCCGGGCTTTCGGCGAACACCACCTTCGTTTGCGGGCGCATCAAGGCGGCGATCGTCCCGCCGGCGAGCGGATCGTAATACTCGACGGCGACGCCCAGCCGCTTCAGCATTGTGTCGGCGAAGCGGCGCGTCGGTCCGTAGACCGAATCGACCATCAGCAGGTGGTCTCCGGCCGACAGGAAGCCGAGCAGCGGCACCGTGACCGCCGCCAGGCCGGACGGCACGATGATGGTGCCGGCCGCACCCTCCAGCGCGTCGACGGCGGCCGCCAGCGCATCGGTTGTCGGCGTGCCATGGGTTCCATATGTGTATTTCTGGTTGCGCGCCGTCATCGTGCCGGCATCCGGGTAGAGCACGGTCGACGCATGGACCACGGGTGGGTTGATGAAGCCGAAATACTCGTGCGGGTCGTTGCCCAGATGGGCAAGGCGCGTGTTGATGCCGGCAGCGGAATAGTCGTGCTTGGCCATGGGTTCTCGACCGGTTGCTTTGGCGTCCACGCATAGGGCCGTCGGCCGACCGCATCAACCCATCGTGGTCGGCGAACCCTTGGACCAGCCGCCGGGCCGCGCGCCGCCGCCGGCGGTCCGCCGGGAGGGACCTCGCGACCGTCAAAGCCTTCAAATTCCGCCATTCTGCTAAATTAGCGGGCATCCGTCCGGACCGCCGCACAATTGGTCATTCTCCCTTGACCGCAACCCAATAATCGCCTTCGATGGGAAACGTGAATGGGAGACGGAACCGACCGTGCCGCTGAGAGCGTGGCGTTCCGAAGATCGGCCGGAACGGGACGTCGGCTTCCGCACACGGGATCACTCAGGATGTTCCTGACAACAGAAAAGGGTTTGTGGGTATGAAAAACATTCTCGCTGGCGTTCTGGGCGTCGCGGCATTTGCGGTCACGGCGTCGGCCGCTTCCGGTGCCACGCTGGACGACGTCAAGGCAAAGGGCTTCATTCAGTGCGGCGTCAACACTGGCACCGCGGGTTTCTCCGCTCCGAACGACAAGGGCGAATATGCCGGTATCGACGCTGATTTCTGTCGTGCGGTCGCCGCGGCCGTCTTCGGCGATGGCACCAAGGTCAAGTTCACGCCGCTGAACGCAAAGGAGCGTTTCACCGCCTTGCAGTCGGGGGAGGTCGACCTTCTGTCGCGCAACACCACCTGGACGATCAACCGCGACACCGCGCTGGGGCTGAACTTCACCGGCGTCACCTATTATGACGGCCAGGGATTCATGATCAATGCCAAGAAGCTGCCGGGCGTCAACTCGGCCTTGCAGCTGTCCGGCGCAGCGATCTGCGTGCAGTCCGGCACCACCACCGAGCTCAATCTCGCCGACTACTTCAAGGCGAACAAGATGGAATACAGCCCGGTGGTGTTCGAAAGCCTTGCGGAAACGGAGTCGGCCTATGATGCGGGCCGCTGCGACGTATACACCACGGACCAGTCGGGACTTTACGGAACCCGCCTGAAGCTCAGCGCGCCGGACGATCACATCGTCCTGCCGGAGATCATCTCGAAGGAGCCGCTGGGCCCGGCCGTCCGCCAGGGCGACGACCAATGGTTCGATATCGTCAAATGGACCTATTACGCGCTGCTCAACGCCGAGGAGCTGGGCATAACGCAGGCCAATGTCGAGGAGATGAAGAGCTCGGAGAATCCCGAGATCAAGCGTGTCCTCGGCGTCGAGGCCGACACCAAGATCGGCACCGACCTCGGCCTCACCAACGAATGGGTCGTCAACATCGTGAAAGCGGTGGGCAATTACGGCGAGATGTTCGAACGCAACGTCGGTCAGGACAGCCCGCTGAAGATCGCGCGCGGCGTCAACAATCTCTGGACGAAGGGCGGTCTGCAATACGGAATGCCGATCCGCTGATCGGAAATCGACAAGCGGGGGGCGGCATCGGCCGCCCTCCGCAGTCTTAGCAAGGGAGCTCCGATGGCATCGCAAGACATCGCCCAGTCGGGGAGTTCGGGACGCGGTTCGCTCTTCTACGATCCCAAGATTCGCGGCATATTCTTTCAGGTCCTCGTTTTTGTTTTACTTTTTTTGTTCATTTGGTGGATTGTCGGAAATACGGTCGAAAATCTCAGACGCTCCAACATCGCTTCCGGTTTCGGCTTTCTGCGGGGCCGTTCGGGCTTCGACATTTCCGATAGCCTGATCGCCTATTCGTCGGATTCGACCTATGGCCGCGCCCTGGTGGTCGGCCTGTTGAACACGGTGATTGTGGCGATCGCCGGCATCGTCACGGCGACGGTGCTGGGCTTCCTGGTCGGCATCGGCCGGCTCTCGCGCAATTGGCTGGTGCGCAAGATCTCGATGGTCTACGTCGAGGTCTTTCGCAACATCCCGCCATTGCTGGTCATCTTCTTTTGGTATTTCGGCGTCCTTTCCGTGCTGCCGCTGCCGCGCGATTCGATCGAGCTGCCCTTCGGCTCCTACCTGAACAGCCGCGGCTTCTATCTGCCGCGACTGGTCTGGGGCGAGGGCGCATGGTTGATCCCGGTCGCGCTGCTGATCGCCATCGCGATGGCGATCTTCGTGGCGAAGCGTGCCCATCAGCGGCAGATGTCGACCGGCCAGCAGTTCCCCGTCTTCTGGACGAGCCTGGCCTTGATCGTCGGGCTGCCGCTGCTTGCCTTTGCCGCAAGCGGCTTCCCGCTGACGCTCGATTTTCCGAAAGCGTCGACCTTCAACCTGACCGGCGGGTTCCAGGTCAAGCCGGAGTTCCTGTCGCTCTATCTGGCGCTGTCCTTCTACACCGCCGCCTTCATCGCCGAGATCGTGCGGGCCGGCATCGTCGGCGTCAGCAAGGGGCAGACCGAAGCGGCGGCGGCCCTCGGCGTCCGCCCGGGGCCGACATTGAGGCTGGTAGTCATCCCGCAGGCGATGCGCATCGTCATCCCGCCGCTGACCAGCCAGTACCTGAACCTGACCAAGAATTCCTCCCTGGCCATCGCCATCGGCTATCCGGACCTCGTCGCCATCGGCGGCACCATCCTCAATCAGACCGGGCAGGCCATCGAGATCGTTGCCATCTGGATGGTCGTCTATCTCGGGTTGAGCCTGCTCACCTCCGCCTTCATGAACTGGTTCAATGCGCGCATGGCGCTGGTCGAGAGGTAGGCGCCATGCAGGAGCACGACCTTTCCTTTGTCCGCGCCGAGATGGTGGCCAACCAGGCGCCGCCGCGCGGCGTGACCGGCTTCGGCCACTGGGTGCGCAAGAACCTTTTCGCGTCGCCCTACGACACGGTTCTCACCCTGCTGGCGCTCGCACTTCTCGTCTATTTCTTGCCGCCGTTGATTCGCTGGGCCTTCCTCGACGCACAATGGCATGGCACCGACCGCACCTTCTGCGCCACCGTGGCGCAGGGCGGCATCCAGCCCGATGGCTGGTCGGGCGCCTGCTGGGCATTCGTGCGCGCCAAGTTCGAAATCTTCATGTTCAACCGCTACCCGGTCGACGAGCGCTGGCGTCCCATCCTCTGTGGCGTCATGTTCGTGCTCCTCCTGGCGCCGCTGATGATCCCCAAAGTGCCTGGCAAGGCCCTCAACGCCGTGCTCTTCTTCCTGGTCTTTCCTGTCGTTGCCTTCTTCCTGCTGGTCGGCGGCAGGTTCGGCCTGCCACACGTCGAGACGCCCCTTTGGGGTGGCCTGATGGTGACCCTGGTCATCTCCTTCGTCGGCATCGCGGTATCGCTGCCGTTCGGCATCCTTCTGGCCCTCGGGCGCCGCTCGAAGCTGCCGATCATCAAGCTCATTTGCGTCATCTTCATCGAGACCATCCGCGGCGTGCCGCTGGTCACCGTGCTGTTCATGGCAAGCGTGATGCTGCCGCTGTTCCTGCCCCAGGGAATGAGCTTCGACAAGTTTTTGCGTGCGCTGATCGGCGTGGCTCTATTCGCCTCGGCCTATATGGCCGAAGTGATCCGCGGAGGATTGCAGGCGATTCCCAAAGGCCAGTATGAGGGCGCCGATTCGCTCGGGCTCTCCTACTGGCAGAAGACCGGGTTGATCGTGCTGCCGCAGGCGCTCAAGCTCGTCATCCCCGGTATCGTCAACACCTTCATCGGCATGTTCAAGGATACGAGCCTCGTCTACATCATCGGCATGTTCGACCTGCTTGGGGTCGTCCGCCAGAACTTCTCCGATGCGGCCTGGGCTTCGGCGCAGACGCCCGTGACCGGCCTTGTCTTCGCCGGCTTCGTCTTCTGGGTGTTCTGTTTCGGCATGTCGCGCTATTCCATGTTCATGGAGCGGAGGCTGGATACGAGTCACCGGCACTAGCGCCGGCAGGCAATCGAATGAAATGGACCACGAGAAGGGGAACGGTCGATGGTCACCGAGAATGCAGTCAGCGCCGACGAGATCAAGGTCGACCGCGCCAAGATGCATATCTCCGATACCGAAGTGGCGGTCGACATCGTCGGCATGCACAAATGGTATGGGGATTTTCATGTGCTCAAGGACATCAACCTGCGCGTGATGCGCGGCGAGCGCATCGTCATTTGCGGCCCCTCGGGCTCCGGCAAGTCGACGATGATTCGCTGCATCAACCGCCTGGAAGAGCACCAGAAGGGCAAGATCATCGTCGACGGCAAGGAACTGACGAACGATCTCAAGAAGATTGACGAAGTTCGTCGCGAAGTCGGGATGGTCTTCCAGCACTTCAACCTGTTTCCGCATCTCACCATTCTGGAGAATTGCACGCTGGCGCCAATCTGGGTCCGCAAGACTCCTCGGAAGCAGGCCGAGGAAACGGCGATGCACTTCCTCAAGCGCGTCAAGATTCCCGAGCAGGCAAACAAATACCCGGGCCAGCTGTCCGGCGGCCAGCAGCAACGCGTCGCCATTGCGCGTTCGCTCTGCATGAACCCGCGGATCATGTTGTTCGACGAGCCTACTTCCGCACTCGACCCCGAGATGATCAAGGAGGTGCTGGAGACCATGGTCGGCCTGGCCGAGGAAGGCATGACCATGCTCTGCGTCACCCACGAGATGGGCTTTGCCCGCAAGGTCGCCAACCGGGTGATCTTCATGGACCAGGGTCAGATCGTCGAGCAGAACACCCCGGCCGAGTTCTTCGATCATCCGAAGCACGAGCGCACCAAGCTGTTCCTGAGCCAGATCCTGCATTGAAGGGCGGCGGTCAGCCCACGCGAACTCAAGGGCGCCAGCCGTAGAGCCAGTCGAGGTCTGCCGCCAACCTGTCTGGTGAGCGCAGCCCAAGCACCAGGTTGCGGGCGAACGCGACGGGCCCCCTGGCATGCCAGACGAAGCGGTTGAAGGCGCCGCGCCGCGCCACGCGCAGCACCCGTCGACGTCGCGCGTCTTCCCAGGCCGAGAGCGCTTGGCTTTGCGGACCGGCCCCCACGATCGCTTCGGCAAGCGTCACGGCGTCCTCTATGGCCATGGCCGCTCCTTGCGCCGCATAGGGCGTCATGGCGTGGGCGGCGTCGCCGACCAGCGCGAGGCGGCCATGGCGCGTCCAGGGAGCTGATGCATCGACGGCGTGGACCGGAAAGACTGTCCACGGTGGCGCCATCCCGATCAGCTCATGCAGCACCTTCGCGCTTCGGTGCAATGTCCTGAGGAGACTTGATATGTCGCCATCTGCCGACCATTCATGCTGGCCCGGTGGGCCAGGCGAGAAGGCAACGAGGTTGAAGGCCCTTCCGCCGGCGATGGGATAGACGATCATGTGCCCGTTCGGATCAAGAAAGGCGACCACCTGTCGCGCCGCGCCGAACTGCGCCAGAAGTCCGGCGGCCGCGCTGTCGACGCCGACGGTCGCCCGCCAGGCGAGTGCGCCGGTGAAGCGGCTGCCGCGGCCCGCGCCGGGACGCACGACCTGACGCACCGCCGACCACACGCCGTCGGCGCCGATTAGCAGACCCGCTTCGTCGCGCCTGTCCACCTGCACGCCTTGTGGCATCTCGAGGATCGCCGCGGCCTCGACCGCCCGTCCGTAGCGGACCTCGATCAGCTGCTCTTCCGCCACCGCCTGGGCCAGCGCACCTTGGAGATCGGCGCGTTGCGCCGTCAGATAGGGCGCTCCCCACCGCTTTTCGGCTGCGTCGCCGAGCGGCAGGCGGGCGAGTTCGACGAGCGAGCGCGCATCCCTCAAGGTGACCGAATCCGGCCGCACGGCAAGCCCTTCCAGCCGTTCCAGCGCGCCCAGCTTTTGAAGCAGGCGCGTCGCATTGGGGGAGAGCTGGATGCCGGCGCCGGTCGATGCCGGCGCGGCAGCCTGCTCCAGCACGGTAACGGCCAAGCCTTGTCGCGAGAGCGCGAGCGCTGCTGAAAGCCCGGCGATCCCGCCGCCGGCAACCAGAATGCGGCGCTCCATCGGGGCGCCCGCCCGGCGCCCGGTCAGGCGGCCTGGGCAATATAGAGGCAGCCCTCAGGCCGCGTTTGCGTGGCCGGCAGCGAGGGGTCGTAGCGGAAGAGGGTCGAGCAGTAGGGGCAAACCTTTTCGCCATCGCTGCCCATGTCCAGGAAGACGTGCGGATGATCGAAGGGTGGATTGGCACCGACGCACATGAACTCCTTCACGCCGATGTCGATGGCCGGGTGACCGGCATCGTTCTGGAAGTGGGGAATGGTGGCGCCCGCCATGATCGGCTCCTCGGTCTCTCGAGCGCCCGGCCCGGCGAGCGCCGTTCGTGCGTTTGACGCATAAGGGGAAAGTTTGCAAGGCGTGATATCAAACTGTCGCAAAAGCCTGCGACAGGAGGTGACGGGCCCGTCCCCGTTCTCTATCATTTTGGTGTTTCGAAAGAGCCAGATATGACCGAACTCAAGCCCATCAAGAAGGAGTTTGTCGGCAGCGCGGCAGCGGTGCACGCAGCCGGCAATCCCGACCGGTTCGTCAACCGTGAGTTTTCATGGCTGCAGTTCAATCGCCGCGTCCTGGAGGAGTCCCAGAATCCGCATCACCCGCTGCTCGAGCGGGTCCGGTTCCTGTCGATCTCGGCCGCCAATCTCGACGAGTTCTTCATGGTCCGGGTGGCCGGGCTGGCTGGCCAGATCCGCGAGGGCATCGCCATCAAGAGCCCCGACGGCCGCACGCCGGAGCAGCAGCTGGAGCAGCTTCTCGTCGAAGTCGAGCGGCTCCAGGAGGATCAGCAGAAAAGCCTGTCCTTGCTCGCCGAGCTTCTCAAGAAGGAGGGCATCGAGAACGTCCGGCCGGACGCGCTGGCCCGCGATGACAACGCCTGGCTGGAAGAGCACTTCATGGAAGCCGTCTTTCCGGTGATGACTCCGCTGTCGATCGACCCCGCGCACCCCTTCCCGTTCATCCCCAATCTCGGCTTCTCGATCGCGCTCCAACTGCGCAATTTGAAGAATGGCGGTCAGATGACCGCGCTTCTGCGCTTGCCGGTGGCGCTCCGCCGTTTCATTCGGCTGCCCGACCGCAAGAGCGCGGTTCGCTTCGTCAGGCTGGAGGATACGGTCGGCCTGTTCATCGGCAAGCTCTTCCCCGGCTATGAGGTGAAGGGCTCAGGCACCTTCCGCATCATCCGCGACTCCGACATCGAGGTCGAGGAAGAGGCCGAGGACCTTGTCCGCCTCTTCGAAACGGCGCTGAAGCGGCGGCGTCGCGGGTCGGTCATCCGCATCGAGTTCGATAGCGAGATGCCGGAGGCGCTGCGCGACTTCGTGGCGGGAGAGCTCGGGGTGTCCTCATCGCGCATCAGCGTGCTCAGAGGACCGCTGGCGATCAACCAGATCTCCGAGGTGGTGGCGCTGCCTCGCGACGACCTCAAATTCCCGCCCTACAATCCGCGCTTCCCCGAGCGCATTCGCGACCACGGTGGCGATTGCTTCGCCGCGCTGCGCGAAAAGGACATCGTGGTGCACCATCCCTACGAATCCTTCGACGTGGTGGTGCAGTTCCTGCGCCAGGCGGCGGTCGACCCCGAGGTCGTGGCCATCAAGCAGACGCTCTACCGCACCTCCAACGACAGTCCGATCGTGCGCGCCCTGATCGATGCCGCCGAGGCGGGCAAGTCGGTCACGGCGCTGGTCGAGCTCAAGGCGCGCTTCGACGAGGAAGCCAACATCCGCTGGGCACGCGACCTGGAGCGCGCCGGCGTTCAGGTGGTCTTCGGCTTCCTGGAGCTGAAGACCCACGCCAAGATGTCGCTTGTGGTGCGCCGCGAGGACGGCAAGCTGCGCAACTACGTCCATCTCGGCACCGGCAACTACCACCCGATCACCGCCCGCATCTACACGGATCTGTCCTATTTCACGACGGATCGGGCGATCGCACGCGATGTCGCCCAGGTCTTCAACTTCATCACCGGCTACGCCGAGCCGACCGAGGAGATGCGTCTCGCCATCTCGCCCTTCACCTTGCGCAACCGCCTGCTCGACCATATCGCGGGGGAGATCGCCCATTCCCGGGCCGGGCGCCCGGCCCGCATCTGGATGAAGATGAACGCGTTGGTCGATCCGATCGTCATCGATGCGCTCTACGAGGCGAGCCGCGCCGGCGTCGAGGTCGACCTCGTCGTGCGCGGCATCTGCTGCCTCAGGCCGCAGGTTCCGGGCCTGTCCGAGAACATCCGGGTCAAGTCGATCATCGGCCGCTTCCTGGAGCACAGCCGCATCTATTGCTTCGGCAACGGCCACGGCCTGCCCTCAGACGAGGCCCTGGTTTACATCGCCTCGGCCGACATCATGCCGCGCAACCTCGATCGGCGGGTGGAGACGATGGTGCCGATCACCAACCGCACCGTCCATGAGCAGGTGCTGGGGCAGATCATGCTCGGAAACATCATGGACAACCAGCAAAGTTTCGAAGTATTGCCTGACGGGACCTCCCGCCGCCTGGTGCCCGACGAGGGGGAGGAGCCCTTCAACGCGCAGGAATATTTCATGACCAATCCCAGCCTCTCAGGACGGGGCGACGCGCTGAAATCGCACGCGCCGAAGCGTATCGCGCAGTTCAAGCGGCAGCGAAAACTAAACGCAGCCCCCAGCGCATGATCGCAAATTCGCAGGGCCGGCTGCAGGACCGCCGGCCGCTGTCGGTGATCGACATCGGGTCGAACTCGATCCGCCTCGTCGTCTATGAGGGCGTGGCGCGCTCGCCCACAGTGCTCTTCAACGAGAAGATGCTGGCGGGGCTGGGCCGTGGGCTGGTCTCGACCGGGAAGCTGGACCCCGATGCGGTGCAACGCGCCGTCGCCGAGCTCCGCCGCTTCCGGGCGCTGTCGGACCAGGCCGGCGCCGAGAAGCTCTATGTCATCGCCACGGCCGCGGCCCGCGAAGCCGAGAACGGGCCAGACTTCATCCACCGCGCCGAGGAGATCCTCGGCGTGCCCATCCGCGTGTTGTCGGGCCGCGAGGAGGCGCACTATTCGGCACTTGGCGTCATTTCGGGCTTTCACCCGGCCAACGGCATCGCCGGGGACCTCGGCGGCGGCAGCCTGGAACTCGTCGACGTCGACCGCGAGGCCATCGGCGACGGCATCACCTTGCCGCTCGGCGGGCTGCGCCTGCAGGAGATGGCAAAGGGGTCGCCCGTCACTGCGGCGCGCATCGCCAGGCGCGAGCTGGAACGCGCCAAGCTGTTGCAGGCAGGAGAGGGACGGGTCTTCTATTGTGTCGGCGGCACCTGGCGAAACCTCGCCCGCCTCCACATGAATGTGGTCGGCTACCCGCTCGGCGTCATGCATCACTATGAGCTCCCGGTGACGGGCTCGGCCGCCTTCCTCCGCCGCGTCGCACGCGGCGACATCGAGGGTATCAAGGGCATAGAGCGCGTCTCCAAGAGCCGCCGCGCGCTGCTTCCGTTCGGCGCGGCGGTGCTGACCGAGATCGTCCAGGCGATGAAGCCGGGCAAGATCGTGGTCTCCGCACTCGGCGTCCGCGAAGGCTTCCTCTTTTCCCTGCTCCCGCCGGAGGAGCGGGCGGAAGACCCGCTGATCTCGGCCGCCGAAGAGCTCGCGCTGCTGCGCGCGCGGTCGGTGACCCATGCGCATGAGCTGGCGAGATGGACGGGCGAATCCTTCGCCGCCTTCAACCTCGAGGAGAGCGAGGACGAGGCTCGCTATCGGGAGGCCGCTTGTCTGCTCGCCGACATCGGCTGGCGGGCCCACCCCGAATATCGCGGCACCCAGTCGCTGAACATCATCGCTCACGCCTCCTTCATCGGCGTCGACCATCCCGGCCGGGCCTTCATTGCGCTTACCAACATGTTCCGCCATGAGGGCGTGTTCGACGATTCCGTGGCGCCCGAGATCCGGGCGCTGGCCACGCCGCGCTATCTGGAGCGGGCAAGGCTGCTCGGCGCACTGCTGAGGGTGGTCTACCTCCTCTCGGCCTCGATGCCGGGGGTGATCCCCAAGCTGCGCTGGCGCGCCGAGGCCGGTGGCGGCCTGTCGTTGATCATCCCGCGTTCCCATGCCGGCCTCGACGGCGAGCGCCCTGCCGGCCGCCTGGCCCAGCTCTCCCGGATCACCGGCCGAAACCTCGCCTTGAGGGTGGCCGAGTAGCGCCGCAGCACCCGAGATGTTCAAGCCTTTGCAAAAGAGCGCAACGACGCCGCGTCGTCGGCGGACGCGCGAAAGGCGCTAACAGCGGTACCTCAAGCCTCCGCCGGTTCCTTTGGCGTTTCGAACACGGTGATCTTCCGCCGTTCGAACTTGATGGCGATTTCGCCGCGCACCAGCTGCAAGGCGCGCTCGCCGAACACCTCGCGCCGCCAGCCGTGCAGGGCGGGCACGTCGGCTGTCTCGCCATCGGATGCCAGCCGCTCGATGTCGTCGCTCGAGGCGAGCACCTTGGCGGCCACGCCTTCGGCCTCCGCCACCAGCCTGAGCAGCACCTTGAGAAGCTCGGCGGCAGCGCTCGTGCCTTCCTGGACCTGCGGCATGCGGGGCAGCTTCGGCATGCTCTCCTTGGGCTGTCCGAGCGCCGCATTGACCACGACAAGCAGCGCCGTCGCCGTCGCGGAGCGCTCCCAGCCCTTGGGCGTGGTGCGCAGCCGTGCGAGCCCCGCCGCGTCGCGCGGCTGTTGCTGGGCGATCTCGTAGATCGCGTCGTCCTTGAGCACACGGCCGCGCGGGATGTTGCGCTCGCGGGCCTCGCGCTCGCGCCAAGCCGCCACCGCCTGCACCACCGCCAGCTCCTGCGGTTTGCGAAGCCTGAGCTTCAGCCGCTTCCAGGCGTCCTCGGGATGCGGATCGTAGGTCTGGCGCGAGGTCAGGACCTCCATCTCCTCGTTGAGCCAGTGGGCGCGGTTCTCGCGCTCCAGCTCCTCTTTGAGGTAGCTGTAGACGTCGATCAGGTGGGTGACGTCGGCGACCGCATATTCGAGCTGGCGGTCAGACAGAGGGCGGTGGCGCCAGTCGGTGAAGCGCGAGGACTTGTCGAGCCTGATCCCGGTCACCTTCTGGACGAGCTGGTCGTAGGACACGCTGTCGCCGAAGCCGCACACCATGGCAGCCACCTGGGTGTCGAACACCGGGTGCGGGATGAGGCCGCCGCGGTGGAAGATGATCTCGATGTCTTGCCGGGCGGCGTGGAAGACCTTGGTCACCGACTCGTCGGCCATCAGGGCAAAGAAAGGGGCAAGCTCGATATCCGGCGCCAGCGGATCGACGAGCGCGGTGATGCCAGGCGCTGCCAGCTGGATCAGGCAGAGCTCCGGCCAGAAGGTCGTTTCGCGGATGAACTCGGTGTCGACCGTGACGAATTCGGACTTGGCGAGCGTCTGGATTGCCTGTTCCAGCTCGACCTGTGTGGTGATGAGATGCATCAGGCCTCTTTAGGGAAGGAAAGACGGTTTGTCTCCCCCGCCGCCTCGATTTCGTCAAGCCGGATAGTCCACTCTTTCAATCATACTTTCGAAACCTTTCCTGGTCGCCGTGGCGTCGCGCCAGGCGGGAAAAGATGGTCGACGTTCTCAACAAATAGGTGAAGCGGCCGCGCTGGCCTGCCGGCACGCTGGCGCGCGCCTGCATGCGGTAGAGGGTGACGAGGACGAAGGCGGCATAGACCGCAGCGGTGAAGCCGAACAGCGCCTGCGGCCCGAAGCGTTCCATCATCGAGGAGGCGAGGAAAGGCCCGCCGATGGCGCCGAAGGAGTAGAACAGCATCAGAGCCGCATTGACCACCACGAACTCGCCCTTGCCGGCGCGGTCGTTGGCGTGCGCTGCCGACAGCGAAAAAAGCGGCATGGCGAAGCAGCCGAACAGAAACACGATGGCGAAGTTGGCAAGCGGGTCGCTGCCGGCGAAGGCCAGCGCCAGCGCCGCCAGCATGGCTAGGATGGTGGTGATCAGGAGCACCTTGCGGCGGTCCCAGCGGTCCGAGAGCGCGCCGATCGGATATTGGATCAGCGCGCCGCCGATGATGCCGACGCTGACGAACGTGACGACGTCGGCGACCGACATGCCGATCTCCTCGGCATAGACGGGGCTCAGCGTACGGAACGCGCTGTTGGTGATGCCGACCGCCACGCAGCCCATGGAGCCCAGAGGCGAGATGCGCCAGACACGGGCGAGGTCCAGCTTGACCTCTTCGGGGGGCGTCGGATTGGACCGATCGCCGAGCGAAACCGGCACCAGCGACAGAGTGATCATGATCGACATCACCGCGAAGATCGCGAATCCGTCGGCTCCGATCGCCGGGATCATGAACTGAGCCCCCGTCACCGAGCCGATATCCACCATCCGGTAGAGTGCCAGGACCCGCGCGCGGTCGTGGTTGGAGGCGCCGGAGTTCAACCAGCTCTCCATGACCGTGAACAGCCCCGCGAAGCAGAAGCCGCTGACGAAGCGGACCATCGACCACACCACGGGATCGATGAAGAGCACCAGAATCAGCGTGCCGGCCGAGGCGATCGCCGCCAGCGCCGAGAAAGAGCGCACGTGACCGACCGCCTTCATGATGCGGGTGATGGCGAGGCAGCCGAGCAGGAAGCCGCCGAAATAGGCCGTCCCCATGAACCCGATCGTGGCTGGCGAAAACCCCTCGGCGGCGCCGCGCAGCGCGATCAGCGTGCCCTGCATGCCGTTGCCGCCGAGCAGGATGCCGGCGGCGATCAGCAGCGGGATGAGCGGACGAATCGAGGACATGCTCTGCGAAGGCGGGTTCTTCCGGGCGGGCGCCTATCGTCTATAGGCCACCGGCGCGTCCTCGGCGATGAGCCAGCAGCGCCGCATCGTGGTCCAATGGCGCCTGACAGCCGCATCGCCGGGCGCCGGCGCGGCCGGGATGCTGTATGACCGGGCTGCTTGACAAAGGGCCACGCCCATGTGCTTTTCGCGCCCAATCCGGCGGGCCGCCTGAGCAGGGCCCGCCACCAGGAGCACCGAGCACCGGAGCCGACCATGCACCGCTACCGCAGCCACACTTGCGCTGAGTTGAGGAAAGCCGATGTCGGTAGCTCGGTGCGCCTTTCCGGCTGGGTGCACCGCGTCCGCGACCATGGCGGACTGCTCTTTCTCGACCTGCGCGATCACTACGGCCTGACGCAAATCGTGGCCGACCCCGATTCGCCCTGCTTCAAGATTGCCGAGACGGTGCGCGGCGAATGGGTTATCCGCGTCGACGGCGAGGTCAAGGCACGGCTCCCCGAGACCGTCAATCCCAACCTGCCGACCGGCGAAGTCGAGATTTTCGCGCGCGACCTGGAGGTGCTTTCGCCCGCCAGGGAGCTGCCGCTGCCGGTGTTCGGCGAGCCCGACTATCCGGAGGACATCCGCCTCAAGTACCGCTTCCTCGACCTGAGGCGCGAGACGCTTCACAAGAACATCGTCGTGCGGACCAAGATCATCACCGAGATGCGCCGGCGCATGGGGGAGGCGGGCTTCACCGAATTCTCGACGCCGATCCTGACGGCATCCTCACCGGAGGGTGCGCGCGACTTCCTGGTGCCGTCGCGGCTCCATCCGGGCAAGTTCTATGCCTTGCCGCAGGCACCCCAACAGTACAAGCAGCTGATCATGATGTCGGGCTTCGACCGGTATTTCCAGATCGCGCCCTGCTTCCGCGACGAGGATCCGCGGGCCGACCGGCTGCCGGGCGAGTTCTACCAGCTCGACCTGGAGATGAGCTTCGTCGAGCAGGACGACGTGCTGTCGACCATGGAACCCGTGCTGCGCCGCGTGTTCGAGGCCTTCGCCGACGGCAAGCCCGTGACCCAGAGCTTCCCGCGCATCCCCTACGACGAGGCGATGCGGAAATACGGCTCGGACAAGCCGGACCTGCGCAATCCGATCGAGATGCAGGATGTCTCGCCGCATTTCCGCGATTCGGGCTTCAAGGTCTTCGCCGGCATCCTCGCCGCCGACCCTAATGCCGAGGTGTGGGCGATTCCGGCGCGGACCGGCGGCACCCGCGCGTTCTGCGACCGCATGAACGGTTGGGCGCAAGGCGAGGGCCAGCCCGGCCTCGGCTATATCTTCTGGCGCAAGGAAGGCGAACGGATCGACGGCGCAGGCCCAATCGCCAAGAACATCGGCGAGGAGCGCACCGAGGCGATCCGCACCCAGCTCGGGCTCGCCGACGGAGATGCGGCCTTCTTCGTCGCCGGCGACCCGAAGAAATTCGCCGCTTTCGCCGGCGCGGCGCGCACGCGCGCCGGGGAGGAGCTCAACCTCGTCGACCGCGACCGCTTCGAGCTCTGCTGGATCGTCGATTTTCCCTTCTACGAATGGAGCGAGGAAGAGAAGCGCATCGATTTCGGTCACAATCCGTTCTCGATGCCGCAAGGCGGCCTCGAGGCGCTGACGAGCAAAGACCCCCTCTCCATCAAGGCGTTTCAGTACGACATGGTCTGCAACGGTTATGAGATCGCCTCGGGAGGCATCCGCAACCATCTCCCCGAGACCATGGTCAAAGCCTTCGAGATAGTCGGCCTCACCCGCGAGACGGTGGAGGAGAACTTCGGCGGCCTTTACCGGGCGTTCCAATACGGTGCGCCGCCTCATGGCGGCATGGCTGCCGGTGTCGACCGCATCGTCATGCTGCTGGTCGGGGCCAAGAACCTGCGCGAGGTCACGATGTTCCCGATGAATCAGCAGGCAGTCGATCTCCTGATGAATGCGCCGTCCGAGGCCACGCCGCAGCAGCTGCGCGAGCTTTCCCTGCGCGTGGCGGCGCAGAAGAAGGACGCCTGACGGCGTCCCACATCGTCAGGGGCGGGATCGCACCCGCCCGAGCGCTACTGGTTCGCCGTCACCGTGACGCCGAGCGTCTTGGGCAGGTCCTTGGGCGCCGCCATGGCTCCGGCGGCGACCACCGCGAAGGGCAGGGGCGAAGGGGGTGCGGCCCGGATTTCCAGCGACTTCGGTTCGTCGAGGAAAGAGCCCACCGCTTCGGTGACCTGCTTGCTGAGCTCGGGATCGTTGAGCTGCGCCAGCGCGAAGGGCAGCAGCGCCTTCGCCTGGTTCACGATGTCGGCGGGCTGCGCACCTTGCTGCCCGGCAATGTAGGCGAGGATCTTGCCGGTCAGCGAGGCGTCGTCGAAGCGGATCTTGGCGCTGTGGAAGGTGAGCTGCTGCATCAACCCGAGCATGGCCAGCCCTTGCGCCGAATTGTCGGCACCCTCGGGCTGCGCCGCCATCTTCTTCTGAATATCCTGTAGGGCCTTTATGAAATCCGGCGTGTAGCCGCCCAGGTCGAAGCCGAGGCCGAGCGTGCCGGCGTCGTCGATCGAAATGTCGTACTGGGTGAGCCCAAGGCGTCCGTCGGTCGGTTGCCACGAGCCGGCCATCTTCACCGTTCCGTTGAGCGTCTCGTAGCCCAGCGCCTGGATCACCTTCTTGGCCTGCGGGTCACCGACGCTCGACAGGTCGGCGGACAGCTTTTCCGCCGCCGCCTGGAAGGTCAGCGCGCTGCCATTCGCCGGCGGGGTGATTTCGACGTGAAGATTGCTCAGCGAAAACAGTGGCTTGCCTGCCTGCTTCAGCGACACTGCCGAGAGGTCGGCCGCCTCGTAGAGCATGATCGAGGCGAGCGGGTCGGTGGCACCAGGGGCAGGTAGCGTCAATCCCTTGATCTCGGCGCCGGCGACGTCGACCGCTATGTCGCCTTCCGACATGGCGTAGGCGGGCAGGGTGACCTTGTCGACCCGATAGCCGCCACCCTTGTCGGTGACGCCGGCGAGCGTCACCGCACCGATCGGCACCGTCTCTTCGGCGCCCGCCACCTTCAAGGTCGTGCCTTCGAGCACCACCTCGTCGGCGCTGCCCGATACGCTGGTCCAGGCGATATCCATGCCCTGGCCGGCCATGACTTCCTTTAGCCGCTCGGCGACTGCGTTGGCGTCGGCCGCTTGCGCGGATGAAAAGGTCAGCGACGCCAGAAATGCAGGGATCGCAAGTTTTCTGATGGAAGAAGCCAAGAACGTCATGGGATTGTCCTGAGATGTGAAGCTGAAAAACCATTGGTCATCCGGCGGCCGGGCGGCGGCACCGGGATAGACACTCGGTGACTTTGGTCAAACTTTGGGCGAAAAGGCAATTGCCATTCCGACGACAGGATTACCGTCCGGTGGATGGAGGCCCCCGACCGGCTGCGATCTGCCTCGTCGGGCCGTCCCCTTGCCGCGAATCGCTGTGTCGGCTAACCCCAAGCCATGGGAAAAAGGCTTGCACCGCCGCCTTCCGACGGCGGCGAATCGATCGAACCGGTCGACCTGAGGAAGGCGCTCGAGGAGCGCTATCTCGCCTATGCGCTGTCGACCATCATGCACCGGGCGCTGCCCGACGTGCGGGACGGGCTGAAGCCGGTCCATCGCCGCATCATGCATGCCATGCGGCTCCTTCGCCTCAACCCCGACCAGGGCTTCGCCAAATGCGCCCGCATCGTCGGCGAGGTGATGGGCAAGTTCCACCCGCATGGCGACCAGTCCATTTACGATGCGCTGGTGAGGCTCGCCCAGGATTTCGCCGTCCGCTATCCCCTGGTCGACGGCCAGGGCAATTTCGGCAACATCGACGGCGATAACGCGGCCGCCATGCGCTACACCGAGGCGCGCATGACCGAGGTGGCGACCGAGCTGCTGGCAGGCATCACCGAGGATGCCGTCGACTTCCGGCCCACCTACAACGAGGAGGACGAGGAGCCGGTCGTACTGCCCGGCGCCTTTCCCAACATCCTGGCCAACGGCTCGTCGGGCATTGCGGTCGGCATGGCCACCTCGATCCCGCCGCACAATGCTGCCGAGCTTCTCACCGCCGCCCTCCATCTGATCGACCACCCTGCCGCCCCGGTGGAGGCCTTGATGAGCGTCTCGGCCGAGGACGGGCTGGTCGAGGGGCCCGATTTCCCGACCGGCGGCATCGTCGTGGACGACCGCGCCTCGATCGTCGAGGCCTACCGCGCTGGGCGCGGCGGCTTTCGCCTGCGCGCGCGCTGGCACCAGGAAGACCAAGGCCGCGGAACCTGGACCATCGTCGTCACCGAGATTCCCTATCAGGTCCAGAAGTCGCGGCTGATCGAGAAGGTCGCCGAACTGTTGACCGCCCGCAAGCTGCCGCTGCTGGAGGATGTCCGCGACGAGAGCGCCGAAGACATCCGGTTGGTCCTGGTCCCCAAGAGCCGTGCGGTCGATCCTGGCCTGCTGATGGAATCGCTGTTCAAGCTCACCGAGCTTGAGACGCGCTTTCCGCTCAACATGAACGTGCTGTCGCGCGGCAAGGTGCCCAACGTGCTGTCGCTTCGCGACGTCCTCAAGGAGTGGCTGGAGCACCGCAAGGACGTGCTGATCCGCCGCTCCCGCCATCGACTGGCGGAGATCGAGCGGCGCCTGGAGATCCTCGCCGGCTACCTCGTCGCCTATCTGAACATCGACGAGGTCATCCGAATCATTCGTGAGGAGGACGAGCCGAAGGCCGTCATGATCGCCCGCTGGTCGCTCACCGACGCGCAGGCCGAGGCGATCCTCAACATGCGGTTGCGCGCCTTGCGCAAGCTCGAGGAGATCGAGATCCGCAAGGAGTTCGACGGCCTCTCGGAGGAAAAGGGCGAGATCGAGAAGCTGCTGGCCTCCGAGGCCCGCCAGTGGAAGACGATCCGCTGGGAAATCGAGGCCCTCAGGAAAAAGTTCGGCCCCGACACGCCGCTCGGCCGCCGTCGCACCAATTTCGCCGACGCGCCTGACCACGACCTCGCCGACATTCATCACGCCATGATCGAGCGAGAGCCCGTCACCGTCGTCGTGTCGGAAAAGGGCTGGCTGCGGGCCATGAAGGGGCATGGCATCGACCTCGCCACGCTGACCTTCAAGGAGGGCGACCAGCTGAAGCTCGCCTTGCCGGCGCAGACGACCGACAAGGTGCTGGTCTTCACCACCGGCGGCAAATTCTACACGATCGGCGCCGATCGCCTGCCCGGCGGTCGCGGCCACGGCGAGCCGATCCGCATCATCGTCGACATGGACAACGACCAGGACATTGTGACGGCCTTCGTCCACAACCCCGAACGCCGGCTGCTGGTCGTGTCGCATCAGGGCAACGGCTTCGTCGTGCCGGAGGCGGAAGTGGTGGCCAACACCCGCAAGGGCAAGCAGGTCATGAACGTCAGGGCGCCCGACGAGGCCAAGCGCTGCGTGCCGGTCGCCGGCGACCATCTGGCGATCGTCGGCGAGAACCGCAAGCTGCTCGTCTTCCCGCTTGCGGAGATCCCGGAGATGGGCCGTGGCAAGGGGGTGCGGCTGCAGAAGTACAAGGACGGCGGCGTCATGGACGTCAGGACCTTCGCCATGGACGACGGGCTGTCCTGGCAGGATTCGGCCGAGCGCGTCTTCACCCGGAACCGCGAGGAGCTCGCCGAATGGATCGGCGCCCGGGCAAGCGCCGGCCGGATGGTGCCCAAGGGATTTCCACGCACCGGTCGCTTCGGCGGCTAGGGCGACTTTTCAGCAAACGCATTTCAAGGAGACCCACAGTGTCGGAATTCGCATCGCAGTCTCCCAGGCCGGTCTTCAGCCCCCTCGATCTGCAAAGCCGCTCTGTCGCTTGGCAGGTCGGCGCAGTGGTTGCCGGCACGCTCTTCCTGGCCCTGTCCTCCTATATCGAGGTGCCGATGGTGCCCGTGCCCGTAACCATGCAGACTTTCGCCGTCACGATGGTGGGAGCGCTCTACGGCTGGCGGCTGGGCGCCATCACCATCGTCGCCTGGCTCGTCGAGGGCGCCATGGGCTTTCCGGTGCTCGCCGGCGGCGCTTCCGGCGTGCATCATTTCGCTGGCCCGACGGGCGGCTACCTGCTTGCCTTCCCTGTCACCGGCGCACTCGTCGGCTGGCTGGCCGAGCGCGGCTGGAACGGCGACAGCGTCGGCCTCGCATTCCTCTCCATGCTGCTTGGCAACGCGCTCTGCCTGGTCCTCGGCGCCGCATTGCTGTCGCTTATGATCGGCTGGGAGCAGGCGATCGTCCACGGCGTCGCCCCTTTTCTGGTCGGCGGCGCGCTCAAATCGGCCTTGGCCGCGGCCATCCTGAAGCTGGCCGCGCCCGGCAGCGCAGGCCGCCCCGCCAGGTGACGGTACGACTTCGCCCCCACCACCTGCTGTGCCTCCTGACCTACGCGGGCAAGGGGTACAGCCCCACCTTTGTTGCCAACTACGACGCCATCGCCGATCGACTCCGCGGCGGCGAGGCGTTGGAGGTGGTTGCCGGGCCGGACGACATCTGCGCCCCCTTGCTCGACGATCCGGAGGCGCATTGCCGGCGCGACAGCGTCGCCGAGCGCGATCGGCTCGCGGCGGGCGACGTCGGCGCCCTGCTGGGGCTGACCGTTCGTACGGGCCTGCGCCTCGAGCTCGGCGCGAAGCGGCTGGAGGCGATGCGAAAGGCCTTCTCCGCCGGCCTGACGAGGGCCGCCTGCGCCGGCTGCGAATGGCACGAGCTGTGCACCGCCATTGCCTCGGGCGAGTACCGCGGCACCCGCCTCTAGCGATCGCGCGGTGCGCGTCAATCTCCGAGCGCCGGCATCAGGCGCGGGTCGGGCTTCTCCGCATGCTGCGGCAGGTCTTTGGAGGCGATGAGCGTGTAGAACATCGGCACCACGAACAGCGTGAACGTGGTGCCCACCAAAATCCCCGAGAAGATCACCAGGCCCATCGAGTAGCGGGCGGCCGCGCCCGCTCCTTGTGCAACGATCAGCGGTACGACGCCGAGCGCCATTGCCGCCGTCGTCATGAGGATCGGCCGCAACCGCACCTTCGCCGCCGCCACGATGGCGTCGCGACGGCGCATGCCGTGCAATTCGCGCTGCTGGTTGGCGAACTCGACGAGCAGGATGCCATGCTTGGTGATCAGGCCGATCAGCGTGATCAGGCCGACCTGGGTGTAGATGTTGAGCGTGCCGAGGCCAAGGTTCAGGGGCACGATGGCACCGAAGATCGACAACGGAACCGACATCATGATGATCAGCGGGTCGCGGAAGCTCTCGAACTGCGCCGCCAGCACCAAATAGATCACCACGATCGCCAGCGTGAAGGCGATCAGGATCGTGTTGCCCTGCTCCTTCTCGAGCCTGGACTGACCCGAATAGTCGATGAAGAAGCCGGACGGGAGCAGCGGTCTGGCGATGTTCTCGATGGTGGCGAGCCCGTCGCCCGTGGTGACGCCCGGCAGCGGCAGGGCCGAGATCGTCGCCGCATTCAGCTGGTTGAACTGCTCGATGGAAGCCGGCGACGCGTTGGTAGAGATGGTCGTTACCGCCGACAGCGGCACCATCTCGCCGCTGCTGCTGCGCACATAGAACTCGGCGAGCCGCTGCGGGTTGTTCCGGTACTTTTCCGGCACCTGCATAATGATGTCGTAGCTGTTGGAATCGCGGTCGAACTGGGCGATCGAGCCGCCGCCGACCAGCAGCGAAAGCGTGCTCCCGATGTCGGAGATCGACAGGTCCAGTGCCGCCGCCCGATCGCGGTCGATGGACACCGTCACCTGCGGTGCATCGAAGGCGAGCGAGTTCTGGACGATGATGAACCGCCCCGACGCCTGCGCCTTGTTCTTGATCTCCTCCGCCACCTCGAAGACCTGGCTCGCCTCGCCGGTCGACTGGATCACCACCGAGATCGGCAGGCCGCCGCCCGCTCCCGGCAGCGACGGCGGCGCGAACACCAGCGCCTGGACGCCGGCCACCTTGGAGATGCGTCCTTGAATGTCCTGCTGCAGCTCGGCCTGCGAGCGCTCCCGCTCGGCCCAGTCCTTGAACGCCCACACGGCAAAGGCCGAATTCGTCTCGCCGCCGAACGCCACCGCCGAGAAGTTGGCCCTGAGCTCGGGAATGTCGCGGGTCGCCGCCATCATCTGGTCGACATAGCGGCTGGTGTATTGCGACGTCGCATAGCGCGGCGCATTCACCAACGAGAAGAGCGCGCCCGCATCCTCCTCGGGCGCCAGCTCGCCGGACGTCTTGGTGAACATGTAGGCGGTCACCGCCACCAGCGCCGCCACCACCATCAAGGTAATCGGGCGGTAGTCCAGCGAGCCGCGGACCAGCCGCTCATAGCGCCGCTCGACCCTCTCGAAGGTGCGGTCGACGAAGGCCTGGAAACGGCTGTGCGAACCCGCCTTGAGAATGCGCGCCGACATCATCGGCGTGATGGTGAGCGCCACCAGGCCGGAGATCACGACCGCACCTGCCAGCGTCACCGCGAACTCGCGGAACAGCGCGCCCGTCAGCCCGCCCGTGAAAGCGAGCGGCGCGAAGACGGCCGCAAGCGTGATCGTCATCGCGATCACCGCCGACGAGATCTCGCGCATGGAGTTGAAGGCGGCCTGCATGGCAGACATGCCGTCCTCCTCCATATGCCGGTGGATGTTTTCCACCACCACGATCGCATCGTCGACCACAAGGCCGATGGCCAGCACCATGGCCAGAAGCGACAGGAGATTGATCGAATAGCCCATGACGTACAGCACGAAGCAGACGCCGATCAGCGACAGCGGGATGGTCACGATCGGCATCAGCACCGAGCGGAACGAACCGAGGAACAGCAGGATCACCACCACCACGATCGCCACCGCCTCGCCGATCGTCTTGAACACCTCCTCGATCGAGGCGCTGATCTGCTCGGTGGCGTCGTAGACCATGGTGATCGTCATCCCTTCGGGCAGGCTCGACTGGATCGTCGGCAGCTCGTCGACCACGGCAGCGGCGGTATCGAGCGGATTGGCCGCCGGAGTCGGGAAAATGCCGATGAAGATGCCCGGCTGCCCGTTGAAGTTGACGATCGTGTCGTCGCTCTCGGCCGCCAGCTCGACCCGCGCCACGTCGCGCAGTCGCACCACCTTGCCCTCGCCGGAGACGAGCGGAAGCGCGCCGAACGCCTCCGGGGTCTGCAGTGTCGAGCGCACGGTGATCGAATAGCCGACGGATGCGTTCTCGGTCTTGCCCGGCGCTGACAGGAAATTCGACTGGTTGATCCGGTCGAGCACCTCCGCTGCCGTGATGCCTCGCCCGGCGAGCTTCACGGGGTCGATCCAGACCCGCATCGAGTAGTTTGCGGCGCCGAGGATCTGCACCTCGGCGACACCTTCGATCGTCGACATGCGCGGCCGGATCACCCGTTCAATGTATTCGGTCAGCTGCTCCGGCGTCATGTGGGGGTTCTGCATCGCCAGGTACATGATGGCGAACTGCTGCCCGGTTCCCTTCACGATCACCGGGTCTTCGGCGTCCTCCGGCAGCTCGCCGCGCACGCCTTGCACCTTGGACATGACCTCGGTGAGCGCGATGTCGGGGTTGGAGCCGAGCTTCATCTGCACGGTAACCACGCTGGTCGACGGCCGGCTCTGGGAGGTCACGTAGTCGATGTTCTCGGTGGTCGAGACCGCTCGCGAGATCGGTGCCGTGATGAAGCCCTGGATCAGCTCCGGGCTCGCCCCGGGATAGGTCGTGGTGATGGTGATGACCGTCTCCTCGACCTCCGGATACTCACGGACCTGCAGGTTGAAGATGCCCTGAGCGCCCAGCAGGAGCAGCAGCAGCGCCAGCACCGTCGACAGGACGGGCCGGCGGATGAAGAGGTCGGAAACGCTCATTTCTGGGCCTGCTGGTCGGCTGCAGCAGCCGGCTTGTTGGGGTCGATGGTGTTGTCCACCGTCACCGGGACGCCGTTGGAGAGGCGGTTCTGCCCGGCGGTGACCACCTGGTCGCCAGCCTTGAGCCCCTCCACGATCTCGACCTTGTCTTCGTTTCGCCGGCCGGCCTTGACGAACACCTGATAGGCGGCGAGCTGGGGCTTCGCCGGCTCGGCGGGCGTGCCCTCGTCGCCTGCTGCGGGCGCGGGCTTTCCGGCGGCCTGTTCGGCCGGACGTACGACATAGATGAAGTCGCCGTAGAGGCTGGTCACCAGGGCGGTCTGCGGCAGCGCAAGGATGCCGTCCTCGGGCGGCAGCTCGACACGGACCTGGACGAACTGCCCGGGCGTCAGCTGGCCATCAGGGTTCGCGACTTCGCCGCGCACCGAGACGAGGCGCGTCTCGGGGTCGATCTTGGGATCGATGCCCAGGATCTTGCCGCTGAAGGGCAGCTGGTCGGCGCCGCCGGGCCCCAGGCGGATCGTCTGCCCGATCTTCAAGAGGTCGCGCTGCTGTTCCGGCACGGTGAAGTCGACCCGCATCGTCTCCAGGTTCTGCAGGGTCACCACGACCGTACCTGGCGTCACGTACTGGCCGACCTCGACCCGGGGGATGCCGACCGTCCCGCGAAACGGCGTCGTCAGCCGCTTCTGGTCCAGCACCGCCTGCAGCTTGGCGACGTTGGAGGCGCCCGCCCGTGACGCCGCCTGCGCCGTGTCCAGGTTGACGTCGGTGCCCACGCCGCGTTTCTGCAGCTCCAGCGCCCGGTTGAGCGCCAGCTGGGCGAGCGAGGTTTGCGCCTTCTGCGCTTCCAGGTCGGCGCGCTCGACTTCGTCGTCGAGCTGAAGCAGGACCGCGCCCGCGTCGACCATGTCGTTCGCCTTGAAGCGGATCTCGTTGACGATCCCGCTGGTCTCGACCGTCAGGTCGACGCCCTGGACGGCCCTCACGGTGCCGATGGCATCGACGCCCGGGGTCCAGCGCATCGCTTCGGCCGTGGTCGTCGAGACGGTCTGCGGCGGCACCGGCATGGAGGCGAAATACTGCTGGATTGCGCGGTCGCGGAAGATGTTGAAGCCGACCAGCCCGCCGCAAACGACCGCCAGCAACACGAGGGCGATGATGAAGCGGATCGCGAAACGTCTATTCATGAGACACCGGCTGCTAGGTCCGAGGGAGGCTGGCTCCTAGCCGAAAACTTCGGCAATGGAAACAACCGGGACGCGCGACCAGGGCCTTTGGCCATTCCTGCCGCCTCAACGCGGCAGCGACGGGCCCAGAGCGCAAATCGGCGTGTTTGGCCGTGAGCCCCTTCAACAGTCTCGACGGGCTTCCGTTCCCGGCGGTGACGCGAACCAATCGGCGAAATGGCTTGGGGTCAGTCGGCGGGTTCGTCGAAGCGCTCCCAGCCCTTGGGACCGAGATGCTCCTGGGGCGTGAAGCGGACCTTGTAGTTCATCTTCCGCGAGCCATTGACCCAATAGCCGAGATAGACATGCGGCTGGCCCGCCGCCCGCGCCCGGGCGATATGGTCGAGGATCATGAAGGTGCCGAGAGACCGGTCCTCCAGCTCCGGATTGAAGTAGGAATAGACCATGGACAGGCCGTCGGACATCTGGTCGGTCAAGGCCACTGCGATCAGCTCGCCCGTGCCCTTGCCGGTGATGAAGGTGTCGGGGCCGCGTTTCCTATATTCGATAATCTTGGTGGAGACATGGGTGTCCTCCACCATCATCGCATAGTCGAGGACCGTCATGTCCGACATGCCGCCCTTGCGGTGGCGCATGTCGAGATAGGATCGGAACAGGGAATATTGCTCGGTGCTGGGTTCCGCGTCGTGCACGGCGCCGATCAGGTCGGCATTGCGCTGCGACACCCGGCGCATGTTGCGCGTCGGCCTGAACTCTCCGGCCAGGATACGCACCGACACGCAGGCGCGACACGTCTCGCAGGCCGGGCGGTAGGCGATGTTTTGCGAGCGCCGAAACCCGCCTTGCGTCAGCAGATCGTTAAGTTCCGGAGCCTTGTCGCCGACCAGATGGGTAAACACCTTGCGTTCGAACTGGCCCTCCACATAGGGACAGGGCGAGGGCGCGGTCAGGAAGAACTGCGGCGACTGGGTCGGATGCTGCGTCATCGAAGGTCGGTGTATTCCTCGAATCCCAATACCTTGTCTGCGTCGGCGAAAAATTCAACAGGAGAATGCGGCGCAGGCCGGCGCCGACATCAATTTATTCTCAATCATGGGTAAGCGGCGCTTGGCCGCCGCCCTCAGCGGTCGTCGCGGACGACGACGGTGCCTAGCAGCAGGTCGTGCACGGCTCGCTTGCGGTCGAGCACTAGCGTCGCCAGCAGGATGAAGGGGGTCAGCACCGCATTGAGGGCCCAGAACAGCACCGAATGGACCACCGCAAAGAGCCCGTCGACAGGGCTTCCGTCCAGTCGCTCCAAGCGGATGCCCATCATTCGCATGCCGAGCGTCGCCTGCCGGCGGCTGCCGAGCGTGTTCCAGACATAGGCGATGGCCACCAGGGGCACCAGCACCCCGAACAGCATCCAACCGAGACCAAGCGTCAGGATGCCCAGCACGAACACCAGTATCCCGAAGGGGATGAGCAGCATCGCGACGATGAAATAGTCGACCAGAAACGCCAGCACGCGCCGCGTCCGCACGCCGTCGTAGAGACGGTCGTCGTCGTACCTCCCTGCCGCCACGCCGTCGATCGCTTCCGCGTTCATCGCACCTCGTCTCCCGTCGCCGGCACGGTGCCGGCTCTGCCCGAGAGATGGGGGAGCCGGCGCCCGAGTTCAAGGCTGCGGGCATGAGGGCACCGGTTGAATTTCGACGCGTCTTGGCGTTCACTCCTGTGCACTGCACAAAAGGCATGGGGAGGGGCGCGTGGTTCAAGACTACGAGATGCTGGTCATCGGCAGCGGGCCGTCCGGCCGTCGCGCGGCTGTGCAGTCGGCCAAGCTCGGCAAGACGGTGCTGGTCGTCGACAAAGGCAGCCGACTGGGCGGCGTGTCGGTCCACACCGGCACCATCCCGTCCAAGACGTTGCGCGAGACCGTGCTCAATCTGTCCGGCTGGCGGGAACGCGGCTTCTACGGCCGGGGATACCGGGTCAAGCAGGAGATTTCGATCGGCGATCTCATCCAGCGCCTGCACAAGACGCTGGACCACGAGGTCGAGGTCTTGCAGCACCAGTTCATGCGCAACGCGGTCAGGAGCCTGAGGGCCGAGGCGCGTTTCACCGGACCCAACTCGGTCGCCCTCATCGCCGAGACCGGCGAGCGGTCGGAGGCGGGCTTCGCCAATGCGCTGATCTCGGTGGGCACGCGGCCGCATCGGCCGAAAAACGTGCCGTTCGACCGCAAGCGCATTTTCGACAGCGACGAGATGCTGCAGCTCGAACGCCTGCCCCGGACGCTGACCGTCATCGGCGGTGGGGTCATCGGTGTCGAGTATGCGACCATCTTCTCTGCCCTCGACGTCCCGGTGACGCTGGTCGAGCCGCGCCAGACGATCCTCGAATTCGTCGATCGCGAGATCGTCGACGACTTCATCCACCAGATGCGCGACCGTGGCATGGTCATCCGCCTGGGTTCGCCGGTCAAGGAGATCGTCTCCGGCCCTGACAGCGCCGAGGTGACGCTGGCCGACGGTCGATCGATCCGCTCGGAAATGGTGCTCTACGCGGCCGGCCGCACCGGCAATGTCGCCAGCCTGGGTCTCGACGCCGTCGGCATCGAGCCGGACCAGCGCGGCCGCATCAAGGTCGACCCGCAGACCTTCCAGACCAGCGTTCCCAACATCTACGCCACCGGCGACATCATCGGCTTCCCAAGCCTGGCATCGACCTCCATGGAGCAGGGTCGGGTCGCCGCCTGCCATGCCTTCGGCGTGCCGCTGCCGCCGCCGCCCGAAACCTTCCCTTACGGTATCTACGCCGTGCCGGAGATTTCCACCGTCGGCCAGTCGGAAGAGGAGGTCAGGCAGAGCGGCGTGCCCTACGAGGTTGGCCTGGCGCGTTTCCGCGAGACCTCCCGGGGCCACATCATGGGCGTCAGCTCCGGCTTCCTGAAACTCATTTTCGGCCTCGACACCCGCCGCCTGCTCGGCGCCCACATCGTCGGCGAAGGCGCCACCGAGCTCATCCACATCGGCCAGGCGGTGATCAATCTGGGCGGCACTGTCGACTTCTTCGTCAACAACACCTTCAACTATCCGACGCTCGCCGAAGCCTACAAGATTGCCGGCCTCGACGCCTGGAACCGCATGGGGCAGTGATCGGCGCGCCGCTCAGCCCTTGAGCAGGGCTGCGGCTTCCGGCGCAAAATAGGTGAGGATGCCGTCGCAGCCGGCCCGCTTGAAGGCGGTCAGGCTCTCCATCATGACCTTCTCGCCGTCGATCCAGCCCTGCGAGGCGGCCGCCTTGATCATCGCGTACTCGCCCGACACCTGGTAGGCGAAGGTCGGCATCCTCAGCTCGTCCTTGAGGCGGCGGAGGATGTCGAGATAGGGCAGGCCGGGCTTCACCATGATCATGTCGGCGCCTTCCTCGACGTCCTGCTCGGCCTCCCGCACCGCCTCTTCGGCATTGGCATGGTCCAGGTAGTAGGTCTTCTTGTCGCCCTTGAGCAGGCCGCCGGTGCCGATCGCCTCGCGATAGGGCCCGTAGAAGGCCGACGCGAACTTGGTCGCGTAGGACATGATCGCGACATCCTGGAAGCCGTTGCCGTCGAGCGCGTCGCGGATGGCGCCGATCCGCCCGTCCATCATGTCCGAAGGGGCGATGATGTCGGCTCCGGCCGCCGCCTGCAGCACCGCCGCCGCCGCCACCTGCTCCACCGTCTCGTCGTTGACGATCACCCCGTCGCGCAGGATGCCGTCGTGCCCGTGGCTGGTGAACGGGTCGAGCGCCACGTCGGTGATCACGCCGACCTCCGGCACGGCCGCCTTCAACGCCCGGCTGGCCCGGTTGATCAGATTGTCGGGGTCGAGGATGGCCGATCCCGTCTGGTCGCGCAGGCCGAGGTCGACGTTCGGGAAGGTCGCCACTGCCGGAATGCCGAGCTTGGCGGCTCGCTCGGCCTCCTTCACCGCCTGGTCGACGGAGAGCCTGAACTGGCCGGGCATCGCGGCAATCGGCTCGCGCCGGTTCTCGCCGTCGACCAGGAACAGCGGCCAGATCAGGTCGTCGACCGTCAGCCGGCACTCCTGCACCAGGCGCCGCGACCAAGCGAACCGGCGCATGCGCCGCAGGCGACGGCCTGCCGTGATCTCGTCGACGGTGCGGGCTCCCGAAAGCCTCGGGCGGCTGATCTTGTTCATGAGCGGCCTCCAGCCGCGGCTTTTAGCATGGGGCAGCCTGCCGCACCAACCCTCGGCTCCTCGCGCCATTGACGACGCGGGCGAGGCTCCTTAGCAGTGGTCCGCAGGAGCGGCGAGCGAGGACGGATTTGGATTTCGGCGGCGGCGACGAGATCCGCTTCGAGCGGGTGGGCAAGGCGGCGGTCGCCACCTTGACGCGGCCGGCCGCGCTCAACGCGCTGACCCATGCCATGATCGTGGCGCTCACCCGCGCGCTCGCAGCCTGGCGCAACGATCCTGCCGTTTCCCTCGTGCTCGTCCGGGGAGAGGGGCGGGCGTTCTGCGCCGGCGGCGACCTGCTCGCCATCTATGCGGCGCGCGACAGCGCCGAGAAACCGGTCGGCTTCTTCGCCGACGAGTACCGGCTCAACGCCGCCATCGCCGCCTTCCCGAAGCCTTACGTCGCGCTGGTCGACGGCATCGTCATGGGCGGTGGGGTCGGCATTTCCTTCCATGGCTCTCACCGGGTGCTCACCGAGAAGGCGCTCTTCGCCATGCCCGAGGTGGGCATCGGCTTTTTTCCCGATGTCGGCGGCAGCCACATCCTGCCGGCGCTCGGCGAGCGCTTCGGCTATTACCTCGGCCTGACGGGAAGCCGCATCCGCTGGGGCGATGCGCTGTGGAGCGGGCTTGCCACCCACACGGTCGGCTCGGAGTCTCTCCCGGGCCTTGTCGAGCGCTGCGCCGAAACCGGCGACGCCGGGCTGGCGCTGCGCGAAGCGTTTCGGCCGGCGCCGCGCGAGACGGATGTCGACACGGCGAGGCAGATCGCCCGCCATTTCTCCGAGCCCTCGCTGAAGCGCGTTCTGGAAAGCCTCGAGCGCGAGGCCGGCGCCGGCGGCGCTTTCGCCGCCTCGACACTCGAGGCGATGCGGCTCCGCTCGCCGACCAGCCTTTGCGTGGCCTTCCGCCAGATCTCCGAGGGTCTCGGACTCAGCATGCCGGACTGCATGCGGATGGAGTTCCGCATCCTGAACCGCATGCTTGCCGGGCACGACTTCTACGAGGGCATCCGTGCGGCGATCGTCGACAAGGGGTCGACCCCCCAGTGGAAGCCGGCCTCCGTGGAGGCTGTGCGCCCTGCCGACGTCGACGCCTATTTCGCTCCGCTGGCCGAGGAGCTCGTCCTGTGAGCGATGCGGCGACCCGCCAGCGCGACCTCGGGCCCTCGACGGTGGAGCTCGGCTTCTACTGGTTCCATCGCGTCGTGGCCGCCTACTGCCTGATGTTCGGCGTGCTGTACTGGATCAGGCTGATCGGCATCTATGACGGCCCCGCCTGGCGCTTCGACCTGATGCCCGTTCACTGGCAGGTGACCAGCGTGGTTCTCGCCGCGTTCTTTCCCTTTGCCGCGATCGGCCTGTGGATGCTGGCGTCCTGGGGGCCGGTCATCTGGTTCATCTGTGCCGTCACCGAGACGGCCATGTATGCGGGCTTTCCCGAGCTGTTCGGCAACAAGCGCCTGATCGTCATTTCGCACGCCTGCGTCGCGCTGATCTATATCGGCTTCCGCATCGTTCTCTACATGGAACGTCGCGCCGCCACGCGCTGATGCGCGCCTCCATGTCCAAACGCGGTTGGTTAACGCTTCGCCCTCGCGCAACGCTTTGTTAACCCTCTTCCGAAACCTCCGATCGGTAAGTTCTTGTTAGCCCTGGCCTTTAAGTCGAATTTTAGGTGCATTCGATAAGCTCCGCGACAAGGTGAGAAACAAAAAAAATCACCGGGCGACAAACGAGAGGCGAATACAATGATCAACTCGCGACAAGTGGCGAAGCAGCCAAGTGTATCCGATGATCGTAAAGAGGCTATTCGGTCCCTTTATCTTGAATCCCTTCAACTCGTTGAGCGGCTGCACCGCCGCTTGCTTGATGTGATCAAGGATGAGTTTGACCGCAATGGCCGCAGCGACATCAATGCCATCCAGGCGCTCCTGCTGTTCAACATCGGCAACGCCGAGCTCACGGCCGGCGAGCTGCGGTCCCGCGGCTACTATCTGGGATCGAACGTTTCCTACAATCTGAAGAAGCTGGTCGACCTGGGCTTCATCAACCATCAGCGCTCCCGCATCGACCGACGCTCGGTGCGAGTGAGCCTGACGCCGAAGGGTGCCGACGTCGCCGACGTCGTCGCCGGGCTCTACGAGCGCCATGTCGGCTCGATCGAGCAGGTCGGCGGCATCAACCCGGAAGAGTTCCGCCAGATGAACCGGGCCCTGCAGCGGCTCGACCGCTTCTGGAACGACACCATCGCCTATCGCATGTAGTGCACCGCCCTCGGGGGCGGTCAGCGGGGCGCATGCGGGGAGCCGGCGACAGGGTTCGCGTCGGCTCCCGCGGCTTTTCGGGGGTCCATCACGTCCAGTTGTGACGCACGGTCACGCTGCCGCCATATTCGGATGACTTACCGGACGCTGATACGGAAGGCCCTGCCGATGGCGGGCCTGGGGAACTCGACCACCACGTTGTGCGCCTGGCGCCGGAGGTGAACCGCGCTTCTCCTATGGTTGGCGAATTGTTAAGAGAGGCCGACTTAGGGTGAGCTGACCGCCGTCGTCCGGGTGCCGAGAAGGCCGGGGACCCGCGAAGTGCTCGAACACCAATGTCTGGATCGCCGATGAACAACACCCGCCGCCAATTTCTCGCCGGTGCGACCGCCATCGCCGCCGTCATGCTGTCCGGCGCTGCCAGCGCCCAGGACGTGATCGGCGACTTCCTGAGTGCGCCCGGCCGCGGCAATTGGGACGATCAGTTCGACGCGCAGGCCAGCTCGGGCGGCCAGGTCGCCTCGACCTTGCCGATCTTCAGCCAGGAGACGGTGCTCTATCTGGAGCAGGCGATCGCGCAGTACCAGAACATCGTCGCCCAGGGCGGCTGGAACGAAGTCCCGGCGACCAAGAAGCTGAAGCTCGGCGTCGTCGATCCGGACGTCGTGCCGCTGCGCAAGCGGCTGATGGTGTCCGGCGACCTGCCGACCGACGCCGGCATCTCGGAGGCCTTCGACACCTATGTCGACGCCGCCGTCAAGCGCTTCCAGGCGCGCCACGGCCTACCGGCCGACGGCGTGCTCGGCAAGTACTCTTATGCCGCCATGAACGTCTCTGCCCCGGTGCGCCTGGGCCAGCTCGAGACCAATCTGGTCAGGCTGCGCGCCATGTCCGGTTTCCTCGGCGACCGCTACGTCATGGTCAACATCCCCGCCGCGCAGGTCGAGGCGGTGGAGAACGGGCGCGTGATGCTGCGCCACACCGCCGTCGTCGGCAAGATCGACCGCCAGACGCCGATCGTGAACTCGAAGATCAACGAGGTCATCATCAATCCCTATTGGACCGCGCCGGAATCGATCGTCCGCAAGGACATCATCCCGCTGATGCGCAAGGACCCGACCTATCTCGCCAAGAACCACATCCGGATTTTCGGCCCCGACGGCAACGAGATCGATCCCTCGACGATCGACTGGTCGACCGAGGATGCCGCCAAGTTCATGCTGAGGCAGGATCCGGGCGCCGGCAACGCCATGTCGTCGGTCAAGATCAATTTCCCGAGCCCGGACGGCGTCTACATGCACGACACGCCGCAGCAGAGCCTGTTCTCCAAGCTGATGCGCTTCGATTCGTCGGGCTGCGTGCGCGTGCAGAACGTGCGCGACCTGGTCACTTGGCTGTTGCGCGACACCCCCGGCTGGGACCGCCAGCACTTCGAGGCGACCATCAAGAGCGGCGAGAACATGCCGGTGTCATTGACCGTGCCGGTGCCGGTCTACTTCACCTACATCTCCGCCTGGTCGACCGGCGACGGCGTCGTGCACTTCCGCGACGACATCTACGGCCGCGACGGCGTCGACGAATTGCAGATCTCCTCGACGACGACGCTCTGAGTCCGCGCCGCGGCGCGGGCTGAGCCCTAGAACGTCCAGCACTCCAACGTCTGCGAAGGGCGCGGCTGCGAAGGCGTCTTCGACACCAGCTTGTAGCAGAAGCCGGTCTGGTTGCCCTTGACGGCGGCGTTGCAGTTCGACTGCATGACCGGCCCGCCGACGCCCGCCCGGTAGTCGCATGAGAGCGCGCAGGTCAGCGCGTCGGTCGTGGCGTTGACGACCTTGAACACCAGCAGGCCGGAGCCGGGCGGCGAGCCCGGTGGGGTCGTCCCGACCAGGCATTCGGCGACCACGGGCGACGTCTGGGCGAGCGCCGCCTGTCCGAAGCCTGCCAGGGCGAGGAGAACTGCCGTGGCGACGGCACGGTTTGCTTTGAGGCCCATCGAAAATCCTCGTCGAGAAAAGCTGAGTGCGCAAAGAGTGAGACAACCTATAAGAGCATGGGTAATGCGATGCGTCCATAGGACGAGCCGGAAATTTCATCGCCGCCCGTCTGCATGGGCGATGCCGCGGCGCCCACGAAAAAAAATCGATTGAACCCCGAGCGCCTGCTTAAATGCCGTCGTTCAAACGATTTTTGCGCTTTGACGCAGTGCAAAAAGACCAGTAGAAGCGACAGGTCCGAGGGCTGCCGAGGACGCCGAACTGGGAAAGCCATGACAAGGACCACAGCCACCCGGGCAAGGCCGCTGTCGCCGCATCTCACCGTCTATCGCTGGCCGGCGACCATGCTGATGTCGATCCTCCACCGCGTCACCGGCAGCGCCCTCTACGTCGGCACCCTGCTCGTCGCATGGTGGCTGATCGCCGCCGCCACCTCGGAGCGTCAGTTCGAGCTCGCCAATGCCGTCTTCGGCTCGTGGATCGGCCGCCTCGTCCTGTTCGGCTACACCTGGGCGCTGATGCACCACATGCTGGGCGGCATCCGCCACCTGGTCTGGGACACCGGTTCCGGGCTGGAGAAGCGCGCTGCCACGACGATCGCCTGGGCGACGCTGGCCGGCTCCGTCGCGCTGACCCTGCTCGTCTGGGTCGCCGGCTACGCGGTTCGCGCCTAGCATGGGCAAGATGCGCACCCCGTTGCGGACCGTTCGCGGGCTGGGCTCGGCCCATGAAGGAACCGACCATTTCTGGCGCCAGCGGCTGACGGCCGTCGCCAACATCCCGCTGATCCTCTTCTTCGTCGGGTTTCTGGTCGCCCTCAACGGCGCCGGCTTCGCCGAGGTGCGGGTCGCGCTGTCCCACCCGCTGGCGGCCCTGGCTATGATCCTGGTGGTGGTCAACGCGCTCATCCACATGCGGCTCGGCATGCAGGTGATCATCGAGGACTATGTGCATGGAGAGGGGCTGAAGATCGCGCTCCTGATGCTCAACACCTTCTTCGTCGTGGCGGTCGGCGCAGCCTGCCTCCTCGCTCTCCTCAAGCTGGCTTTCGGGGGCTGACGGTGGCGGACGCGCGGACGACGGGCAAGGCCTACACCCATGTCGACCACCAGTTCGACGTCGTCGTGGTGGGCGCCGGCGGCGCCGGTCTGCGCGCCACGCTCGGCATGGCCGAGCAGGGGCTGCGCACGGCCTGCATCACCAAGGTGTTCCCGACCCGCTCGCACACCGTCGCCGCCCAGGGCGGCATCGCGGCGTCGCTGTCCAACATGGGTCCCGACAGCTGGCAGTGGCACCTTTACGACACCGTCAAGGGCTCGGACTGGCTGGGCGACGTCGACGCCATGGAGTACCTGGCCCGCGAGGCGCCGGCCGCCGTCTACGAGCTGGAGCACTACGGCGTGCCTTTCTCGCGCACCGAGGATGGCAAGATCTACCAGCGGCCGTTCGGCGGCCACATGATGAATTTCGGCGACGGGCCGCCGGTGCAGCGCACCTGCGCCGCCGCGGACCGCACCGGCCATGCCATCCTGCACACGCTCTACGGGCAGTCGCTGAAGAACCACGCGCAGTTCTTCGTCGAATACTTTGCCCTCGACCTGATCATGACCGACGGCGTCTGCACCGGGGTTGTCGCCTGGAACCTCGACGACGGCACGATCCATCGCTTCGCCGCCAAGATGGTGGTGTTGGCGACGGGCGGCTACGGCCGCGCCTACTTCACCGCCACCTCCGCCCACACCTGCACCGGCGACGGAGGCGGCATGGCGGCACGGGCTGGGCTGCCGCTGCAGGACATGGAGTTCGTTCAGTTCCACCCCACCGGCATCTACGGCGCCGGCTGCCTGATCACCGAAGGCGCGCGCGGCGAGGGCGGCTATCTCGTCAATTCCCAGGGCGAGCGCTTCATGGAGCGCTATGCGCCTTCGGCGAAGGACCTCGCCTCCCGCGACGTCGTCTCCCGCTGCATGACCATCGAGATTCGCGAGGGCAGGGGCGTCGGCAAGGAGAGCGACCACATCTATCTGCACCTCGACCACCTCGATCCGGCTGTGCTCGCCGAGCGGCTCCCCGGCATTTCGGAATCGGCCAAGATCTTCGCCGGGGTCGAGGTCACGCGCGAGCCGATTCCCGTGCTGCCGACGGTCCACTACAACATGGGTGGCATCCCCACCAATTACTGGGGCGAGGCGCTGAACCCCACGGAGCGGGATCCGGACGCGGTCCAGCCTGGCCTCATGGCGGTTGGCGAGGCGGGGTGCGCCTCCGTTCACGGCGCCAACCGGCTCGGTTCCAACTCGCTGATCGACCTCGTTGTGTTCGGCCGTGCGGCGGCGATCCGCGCCGGCCAGGTGGTGGACCGCGAAGCCCCGGTGCCGCCGGTCGACCGCGAGGCGGTCGACCGCATCATGGACCGATTCGACCGCCTGCGCTTCGCCGACGGCAACACGCCGACCGCCGCTCTGCGCGACCGCATGCAGCGCGCGATGCAGGAGGATGCCGCGGTGTTCCGCACCCAGGAGTCGCTCGACAACGGGTGCCGCCGCATCTCGGCGATCTGGAACGAGCTCGGCGACGTCAAGGTTTTCGACCGCTCGATGATCTGGAATTCCGACCTCGTCGAGACGCTCGAGCTCGAGAACCTCATGGTCAACGCCGTCGCCACCGTCTACAGCGCCGAGGCCCGCAAGGAGAGCCGCGGGGCGCACGCCCGCGAGGACTTCCCCTCCCGCGACGATGCCGAGTGGCGCGTTCACACGCTGGCGCGGGTGGCCCCCGACGGCAAGGTGTCGCTGTCCTACCGGCCGGTGCACACCGAGCCCCTGCTCGCCGAGCAGGAGGGCGGCATCAGCCTTGCTAAGATCGCGCCCAAGGCGCGCGTGTACTGAGGATCGCCAGGGCATGGTCGAGCTCACGCTTCCCAAGAACTCCAGGATCCGCGAGGGCAAGGTCTGGCCGAAGCCCGAAGGCGCGACGCGGCTGCGCGAGTACCGCATCTATCGCTGGTCGCCCGACGACGACGAGAACCCTCGGCTCGACACCTACTTCGTGGATCTCGACGACTGCGGCCCGATGGTGCTCGACGCCCTCCTTTGGATCAAGAACAAGGTCGACCCGACGCTGACCTTGCGTCGCTCCTGCCGCGAGGGCATCTGCGGCTCCTGTGCGATGAACATCGACGGCGGCAACACGTTGGCCTGCACCAAGGGGATGGACGAGATCGCCGGCCCGGTGAAGGTCTATCCCTTGCCGCACATGCCGGTGGTCAAGGATCTGGTGCCGGACCTGACCGTGCCCTACGCCCAGCTGACGTCGATCGACCCGTTCCTGAAGACTGTCTCGCCGCAGCCTGCCAAGGAGTGGCTGCAGAGCCACGAGGATCGCCAGAAGCTCGACGGGCTCTATGAATGCATCCTGTGCTTCTGCTGCCAGACCTCCTGCCCCAGCTACTGGTGGAATGGCGAGCGCTATCTCGGCCCGGCCGTGCTGCTTCAGGCCTATCGCTGGCTGATCGACTCGCGCGACGAGGCGACCGGAGAGCGTCTGGACAATCTGGAGGACCCCTTCCGCCTCTACCGCTGCCACACCATCATGAATTGCACGCAGACCTGCCCCAAGGGCTTAAATCCGGCCAAGGCCATCGCGGAGATCCGCAAGATGATGGTCGAGCGCCGCGTCTAGCCCGTCTCGCGGCCGATCACACCACCGTGTAGCGCTTTGATTTCGCTGTCGGGGCAAATTCGGCTACCGATGGCTCCTCTCGGAGGTTTTTGAAATGCGCCTGGGCTTCGTCGTCGCCGCACTCTTTTTCGCTCTTGCGGCGTCGGCCTCCAACGCCGCGCGGGCCGAGACGGCGATCTTCGCCGGAGGATGCTTCTGGTGCGTGGAAAGCGACTTCGACGCCGTCCCTGGCGTCGTCTCGACCACCTCCGGCTACACGGGCGGTGCGCTCGAGAACCCCAGCTATCGCAACCATGAGGGCCATCGCGAGGCCGTGCGCGTCGAATTCGACCCGTCCAGGGTCAGCTACGCGGCGCTGCTCGACGTCTTCTGGCATTCCGTCGATCCGACGGATGGCGGCGGCCAGTTCTGCGACCGCGGCCACGCCTATACGACTGCGGTCTATGCGGTCGACGGCAAGCAGCTCGCCCAGGCGAAGAAATCGAAGGCGGCGGCGGCAGCCGAGCTCGGCAAGCCGCTGGCCACCGAGGTGGCCGCTGCGGGCACCTTCTGGCCCGCCGAGGACTACCATCAGGACTACTACCGCAAGAACCCGCTTCGCTATGCGTACTACCGCTCCGGCTGCGGCCGCGACCAGCGCGTCGAGGCGGTCTGGGGCGCGGCCGCCCACAAGGGCATTCCCGCCCACTGAGCGCGGCGCAAAGGAGCCAGCAAATTTCGCTCGGGCGAGCGTGGCGGGGCGCGGACATCTGTGTTAATGCGCCCGACGACCCGTTCCAGCGCGAGGGAAACTGTGATGGCAACCGCTTCGGCCGCCGCCAAGGATTCTGACACCTTCTTCAACGCATCGTTGGCCGATAGCGACCCCGCGATCTTCGAGGCGATCCGCTCCGAGCTCGGCCGCCAGCGCCACGAGATCGAGCTGATCGCTTCCGAGAACATCGTGTCGCGCGCCGTGCTCGAGGCGCAGGGCTCGATCATGACCAACAAATATGCCGAGGGCTATCCCGGCAAGCGCTACTATGGCGGCTGCCAGTTCGTCGACCTCGCCGAGGAGCTGGCCATCGATCGGGCGAAGAAGCTCTTCGGCTGCAACTTCGCCAACGTGCAGCCCAATTCGGGCAGCCAGATGAACCAGGCGGTGTTCCTGGCCCTGTTGCAGCCGGGCGATACCTTCATGGGATTGGACCTCAATTCGGGCGGCCACCTGACCCACGGCTCGCCGGTCAACATGTCCGGCAAATGGTTCAAGGTGGTGTCCTACGGCGTCCGCCGCGACGATCACCTGCTCGACATGGATGCCATCGAGAAGCTCGCCGAGCAGAACCGGCCCAAGTTGATCCTCGCCGGCGGCACGGCCTATTCGCGCATCTGGGACTGGCAGCGCTTCCGCGCCATCGCCGATTCTATAGGCGCCTACCTCATGGTCGACATGGCCCACATCGCCGGATTGGTGGCGGGCGGCGTGCATCCCTCGCCGCTGCCGCATGCCCATGTCGTCACCACCACCACGCACAAATCATTGCGCGGACCTCGTGGCGGCATGATCCTGGCCAATGACGAGGACATCGCCAAGAAGATGAACGCGGCAGTCTTTCCGGGCCTGCAGGGCGGCCCGCTGATGCATGTCATCGCCGCCAAGGCGGTGGCGCTCGGTGAGGCGCTCCAGCCCTCCTTCAGGTCCTATGCGCAGGCGATCGTGGCAAACGCCAAGGCGCTCGCGGCCAGCCTCCAGGAGACGGGGCTCGACATCGTGTCGGGCGGCACCGACAACCATCTGATGCTGGTCGACCTGCGGCCCAAGAACGCCACCGGCAAGCGCGCCGCGGCGGCCCTCGGCCGCGCCAACATCACCTGCAACAAGAACGGCATTCCCTTCGATCCGGAAAAGCCTTTCGTCACCTCCGGCGTCCGGCTCGGCACTCCGGCCGGCACCACGCGCGGCTTCGGGCCGGCCGAGTTCCGCGAGATCGGCGGCCTGATCGCCGAGGTGCTCGACGGCCTGAAGGCCGCCAACTCCGACGAGGGCAACGCCGCCGTCGAGGCAGCGGTCAAGAAGAAGGTGATGGCGCTGACCGGGCGCTTCCCGCTCTACCCCTATATGGGCTGACGATGCGCTGTCCCTACTGCCAGTCCGAAGACACCCAGGTGAAGGATTCGCGGCCCGCCGAAGACGGTGCCGCCATCCGTCGGCGCCGCGTCTGCCCCGACTGCGGCGGCCGCTTCACCACCTTCGAGCGCGTCCAGTTGCGCGACCTCGTGGTGGTCAAGAAATCCGGCCGCAAGGTGGCCTTCGATCGCGACAAGCTGCTGCGCTCGGTCGAGATCGCGGTGCGCAAGCGCAACGTCGATCCCGAACGCATCGACCGCGCGGTGAGCGGCATCGTCCGCCAGCTGGAGAGCTCGGGCGAAGCAGAGGTCGCCTCGGGCGAGATCGGCCGGCTGGTCATGGAGGCGCTGAAGTCGCTCGACGACGTCGCCTATGTCCGCTTCGCCTCGGTCTACCGCAACTTCCGCGAGGCCAAGGACTTCCATGATGTCCTGGGCGAGCTGAGGGGCGACGACGACCGTTCGTGAGACGATGGAGAGCATCGACCAGACCGCCGAGGACCGCCGCTTCATGGCCGCAGCGCTCCGGCTGTCCCGCCGCAATGCCGGCCTGACCTCGACGAATCCCTCGGTCGGCACGTTGATCGTCCGCGCCTCCGAAGCCGGGCCGCTCGTCGTCGGCAGCGGCGTCACCGCACTTGGCGGCCGTCCCCACGCCGAGGCGGAGGCGCTGGCCGAAGCCGGCCTGCTCGCCCGCGGCGCCACCGCCTACGTCACTCTGGAGCCCTGCGCCCATCATGGCCGCACTCCGCCCTGCGCCGAAGCGCTGGTGGCGGCCGGGGTCGCCCGCGTCGTCGGCGCGGCCAGCGACCCGGATGAGAGGGTGGCCGGCAAGGGCTATGCGATGCTGCGGCGAGCCGGTCTCGCGGTCACCGAGCGCGTGCTGGCCGACGAAGCGGCCGATCAGCTGGCCGGCTACCTTATTCGTTCGCTCAGGAAACGGCCGGAAGTGACTCTGAAGCTTGCGCTTTCCCAGAACGGCAAGATCGGCCGCCGGGGCGCCGGGCAGGTCGCCGTGACCGGTCCGGAGGCGCGCCGGCAGGTGCATCTCCTGCGCGCCCGCTCCGATGCAATCCTGGTCGGCATCGGCACGGCGCTGGCCGACGACCCCGAGCTGACGGTCCGGCTGCCCGGCCTCGAAGCGCGCTCGCCGATCCGCATCGTCCTCGACCAGCGCGCCCGCCTGTCGCCCACCTCCCGCCTCGCCACCAGCGCCCGTGCGGTGCCCGTCCTGGTGGCTGCCGCCGCCGAGGCCGATCCGGTCGCCCGCCAGGCGCTGGAGGCTCAGGGTGTCCGCTTCCTGGCCACCGAGCTCTTCGAGGGCCGCATCGCGCTGCCGGAGCTCTTGGAGGACCTCGCCCAGCGGGGCGTCTCGACGGTCCTGGTGGAGGGCGGCGCCGAGACGGCGCGCGGCTTTCTGGAAGAGGGGCTGGTCGACCGCATCGTGCTTTTCGAGGGCCCGGGCACGCTCGACGAGCCGGCCGTGGCGTCGCCGCTCGACCGCGACCGCAGCCCGCCCGGCTTCGCCCTGCGGCGCGACGAGCGCTTCGGACCTGACCGCTGCCTGGAATGGGTGAGGGGCCTCTGATGTTTACCGGCATCGTCACCGATATCGGCAGCATTGCCGCCGTCACCGATCTTCCCGAGGGCCGGCGTTTCCGCATCGACACCGCCTACGACCCCTCGGGCATCGCCATCGGCGCGTCGATCGCCTGCGCCGGCGTCTGCCTCACCGTGACTGGCCTGCCTGAAGCGGGATCGAGCCGCCGCTGGTTCGAGGTCGAGGCCTGGGAGGAAGCGCTTCGGCTGACCACCGCATCGAGCTGGCATCCAGGCACCCACGTCAACCTCGAGCGGGCGTTGAAGGTGGGCGACGAGCTCGGCGGCCACATCGTCTCGGGCCATGTCGACGGCATGGCGGAGATCGTGGCGCGCGAGGCGGAGGGCGACGCGGTGCGTTTTCGGCTCCAGGCGCCGGCAGACCTTGCCCGTTTCATCGCGCCCAAGGGCTCGGCGGCGCTCGACGGGACTTCGCTCACCGTCAACCGCGTCGAGGGCCGCCGCTTCGACGTGCTGCTGATCGCCCATTCGCTCGCCGTCACCACGTGGGGCGAGCGGCAGGCGGGGGATCGCGTCAACCTCGAGGTCGATACCATGGCACGCTACGCCGCCCGCTTGGCCGAGGCCTCGGTGGCCTCCGACGCCTGACGACGGCGCCTTTCGAAAAACTCGGCTTGCGGTCCCCGGCGCTTCGCCTTAAGTCAGCGGCAACCCGGAGATCGAGACCGCCATGCCTGCAAGCCCTCATGTGCTGATCGTCGAGGCGCGCTTCTACGACGGCCTTTCCGACGCCTTGCTGGAAGGCGCCCGGGCCGCGCTCGACGAAGCCGGTGCCACCTACGACCTGGTGACCGTACCCGGCGCGCTGGAGATTCCCGCGGTCATCTCCTTCGCCCTCGACAGTGCCGAGGAGGGCGGCACCGACTATGACGGTTTCGTGGCGCTGGGCTGCGTCATTCGCGGCGAGACCTACCATTTCGAGATCGTCGCCAACGAGTCGAGCCGCGGGCTGATGGATCTCGCGGTCGAGGAATCGCTGGCGATCGGCAACGGCATCCTGACGGTGGAGAATGAGGCGCAGGCCTGGGTCCGTGCCCGGCGCAACGAGGGCGACAAGGGCGGCTTCGCCGCGCGCGCGGCCCTTGCCATGATCGCCGTGCGCGAGCGCCTGGGAGCCTGACCGGTGCCGGCGGAGCCCGACAAGGAGCCCGCGGTCCGCCAGGCCAACAAGCGCGGCGCGGCGCGGCTGGCGGCCGTCCAGGCGCTCTACCAGATGGACGTGGCCGGCAGCGGCCTGCTCGAGATCACTGCCGAATACGAGGCCTTTCGTCTCGGCCGCGAGGTCGACGGCGCCCTCTACCGCGAAGCGGACGCGCAATGGTTCCGCGGCATCCTGGCCGGCGTCGTCGACAAGCAGAAGCTGATCGACCCGGTGATTCGCCAGTCGCTCACCGAGGACTGGCCGCTGTCCCGTCTCGATTCCACGCTGCGCGCCATCCTGCGCGCCGGCGTCTACGAGCTGACCGAGCGTCGCGACGTGCCGGTGGCGGTCATCGTCAACGAGTATGTCGACATCGCCAAGGCCTTCTACGAGGACGAGGAGCCGAAGCTGGTGAACGCCGTGCTCGACCGCGTTTCGCGCCGCGTGCGCGGCGAAGGGCGCGGTCGGGACGCCGCCCCGTGAGCGAGGCGACGGTCGAGCCGGAGGCGCGCCGCTCGGCGCTGATCCTGGCCGCCGCGCAGGCCATCGTCGGCTCGGCCGCGCCGATCTGCATCTCCATCGGCGCCCTGGCCGGCCATCATCTGCTCGGCGCCGACAAGTCGCTGGCCACCGCTCCGGTGACTGGGTTCAACCTCGGCGTGGCGCTCGGCGCGCTGCCTGCCGCCGCCGTCATTCGCGCGCTTGGCCAGCGCGGCGGCTTTATGACCGGCACGCTGGTGACGGGAAGCGGCGGGGCGCTTGGCACCCTGGCGCTGTTCCGCGGCGATTTCTGGCTGTTTGCGCTGGCGCTGATGGTGGTGGGCGCCGGCGGCGCCTTCGTCCAGCAGTTCCGCTTCGCCGCGGCCGACGATGCGCCGCCGGCCTTCAAGGCGCGCGCCATCTCGCTGGTTCTGGCCGGCGGCATCGTCACCGCCGTGTTGGGGCCGCAGATCGTCATCTTCACGCGTGAGCTCCTGGCGCCGGTGATGTTCGCCGGCTCCTTCCTGTCGATCGTCGGGCTCGCCGCCGTCGGCGCCGTCATCCTGTCCTTCCTGAGAGGCGGCAAGCCCGCCAACGGCCGTTCCGACCTCGAGCATGGCCCGGCGCGGCCCCTCGGCGAGGTGATCCGCCAGCCGCGCTTCGCCATCGGCCTGGTCTGCGGCGTCGGCTCCTTCGCACTGATGACCTTCCTGATGACCGGCGCCCCGCTCGCCATGGTCGGCTGCGGGCTGACCACCGACCAGGCCACGCTCGGCATCTCCTGGCATGTGATGGCGATGTTCGCCCCGAGCTTTTTCACCGGCCGCCTGATCAACCGCTTCGGCGCCGAGCGCATCGTCGGCGCCGGGTTGGCCTTGCTCATCGCCTGCGCCCTGGTGGGCCTGTCGGGTGTTGCGCTCTGGCAGTTCTGGACGGCCCTGATCCTCCTCGGCCTCGGCTGGAACTTTGGCTTCATCGGCGCCACCGCCATGGTGGCGGAGAGCTACCGCCCGGCCGAGAAGAGCAAGGTGCAGGGGTTCCACGATTTCGTGCTGTTCGGCACCGTGGCGCTCGCATCACTGATGTCGGGAGCAGTGTACAACGCCTTCGGCTGGTCTGCGCTCAACTGGGTCGCCTTGCCGGCCACATTGCTCTGCGTGCTGGCCCTGTCGCTGCTGCCGATGCTGCGCAGGCAGGCGGCCGCAGGCGCCTGACGGGCCCCGCCGGCCGGCGAAATCCCGTCAAGAAGCCAACAAAACCTTGACGATGCAGGGTTCTCTTCCGCATAGAGGCGCACGAAGGACCGGAGGCTGTCGAGCAAGCAGCCTCCGGTCCCGTCTCAACGGTCCGGGGAGGGGATCTCGCGGGCCAAACCAAGGAAAAATCGGCAATGACCATGCTTTTCGTCGTCATCGCCTGCGGTCTGCTCTCTGTCCTCTACGCCGTCTGGGCGACGCAGTCGGTTCTCGCAGCCGACCAGGGCAGTCAGCGGATGCAGGAAATCGCAGGCGCCATCCGCGAGGGAGCGCAGGCCTATCTCGCCCGCCAGTACACCACCATCGCCATCGTCGGCGTCGTCGTCTTCCTTCTCGCCTGGTGGCTCCTGTCGGGAACCGCGGCGATCGGCTTCCTGATCGGCGCCGTCTTGTCGGGCGCCGCCGGCTTCATCGGCATGCACGTCTCGGTGCGCGCCAATGTGCGGACGGCCCAGGCCGCCTCCAACAGCCTGTCGGCCGGTCTCGACATCGCCTTCAAGTCGGGCGCCATCACCGGCATGCTGGTTGCCGGCCTGGCTCTGCTCGGCGTCTCCGTCTACTACTGGATCCTGATCGGCCCGATGGGTCACGCCCCTGCCGACCGCGCGGTTATCGACGCGCTGGTGGCGCTGGGCTTCGGCGCCTCGCTGATCTCCATCTTCGCCCGTCTCGGCGGCGGCATCTTCACCAAGGGTGCGGATGTCGGCGGCGACCTGGTGGGCAAGGTCGAGGCCGGCATCCCCGAGGACGATCCGCGCAACCCGGCCACCATCGCCGACAACGTCGGCGACAATGTCGGCGACTGTGCCGGCATGGCGGCGGACCTGTTCGAGACCTACGCCGTGACCGTCGTGGCGACCATGGTCCTCGGCTCCATCTTCTTCGGCGGCACGCCGGTGCTCGGCTCCGTGATGCTCTACCCCCTGGCGATCTGCGGGGCCTGCATCGTCACCTCGATCATCGGCACCTTCTTCGTCAAGCTCGGCGCCAACGGCTCCATCATGGGCGCCCTCTACAAGGGGTTGATCGTTACCGGCCTCTTGTCCATCCTCGGGCTGGGTGCCGCCACCTCGCTCACCATCGGCTGGGGCGACCTCGCGGCGGCCAACGGCAGCGTCGTCAACGGCTCCAGGCTCTTCGTTTGCGGCCTGGTCGGCCTCCTGGTCACGGGCCTCATCGTCGTCATCACCGAGTATTACACCGGGACCAACAAGCGCCCGGTCAACTCGATCGCGCAGGCTTCGGTCACCGGCCACGGCACCAACGTCATCCAGGGCCTCGCCGTGTCGCTGGAATCGACGGCGCTGCCGGCCCTCGTCATCGTCGGCGGCATCATCGCCACCTTCCAGCTGGCCGGTCTGTTCGGCACGGCGATCGCCGTGACGACCATGCTCGGGCTTGCCGGCATGATCGTCGCACTCGACGCCTTCGGGCCGGTCACCGACAATGCCGGCGGCATCGCCGAGATGGCCGGCCTGCCCAAGGAGGTCCGCCATTCGACGGACGCGCTGGACGCCGTCGGCAACACCACCAAGGCGGTCACCAAAGGCTATGCGATCGGTTCGGCCGGTCTCGGCGCCCTGGTGCTCTTCGCGGCCTACAGCTACGACCTCCAGTATTTCGCGGCGAATGGGGCGCAGTTCCCTTACTTTGCCGACCTCGGCACGGTCTCCTTCGACCTTTCCAACCCCTACGTGGTGGCGGGGCTGATCTTCGGCGGCATGATCCCCTATCTGTTCGGCGGCATCGCCATGACGGCTGTCGGTCGCGCGGCGGGCTCGATCGTCGAGGAGGTGCGGCGCCAGTTCCGCGAAAAGCCCGGCATCATGCAGGGCAAGGACCGACCCGACTATGCGCGCGCCGTCGACCTGCTGACCCGGGCGGCGATCCGCGAGATGATCGTGCCCTCGTTGCTGCCGGTCCTGGCGCCGCTCGTCGTCTATTTCGGCGTGCTGCTCATCTCCGGCTCCAAGGCCTCCGCTTTCGCGGCTCTTGGCGCCTCTCTGCTCGGCGTCATCGTCAACGGCCTCTTCGTGGCCATCTCGATGACCTCCGGCGGCGGTGCGTGGGACAACGCCAAGAAGTCGTTCGAGGACGGGTTCACTGACAAGGACGGGGTCAAGCACCTGAAGGGCTCGGAAGCCCATAAGGCCTCGGTGACCGGGGACACGGTGGGCGATCCCTACAAGGATACGGCAGGTCCGGCGGTGAACCCGGCCATCAAGATCACCAACATCGTGGCGCTCCTGCTCCTCGCCGTGCTCGCCCACGGCTGAGCGACCTCGAATGCAAAAAAAGACCCGCGGGAGCAATCCCGCGGGTCTTTTCACAGGTCGCGCTACGTGGTGGCCTAGCCGCCGATGCCCGGCAAGGTCGGCTTGGCGCCGGCGCCGCTGATCAGCTGGCCGATGAAGTTCTGGTCCTTGCCGCTGGTCGGCGTCGTGCGCGACACGAAGTCGAACACCTTGCCGTCCTTCAGCCCGTAATTGGCGATGCTGGCGACGCGTCCGTCGTCGCCGAAATAGACTGCCAGAACGCGTTGGTCGACGATATGCGGGTTCAGGAAGGCGACAGGCCGCTTGCGGGTCTGCGAGATGTAGTAGAACACCTCATTGTCGAAGGTGGCCTGGGTGGACGGCGTGCCCAGCGCCAGGATGACCTGCTCGCGGCTCGAGCCCACCGGCACCTGGTCGATCTGCTGCTGGTCGATCACATAGCCTTGCGTCAGCGTCTCGCTCGGCGAAAGTCCCAGCGATTTCGTGGAGTTGCAGCCGCTCATCGAACCCATTGCGACAACCGCGGAGGCTGCCAGCAGCGCATGCTTCGTCATCCACGACGTCGAGTTTCGCAAACTCACGATGTCTCCCTCGCAATCTCGTCCCCGACCTGCCTTGCGCGAGGCCGCAAAACCGGTAAACCAGCTTGCGCGCCGATGCAACACGGCCGCTCGCGCTCGCAACGGACCGGAGACTGCCTCATGTTCCAACGCCTTCTGGGCCGCCGGAACACCGCCAATCGAGCGGTCATCGACGCCCTCTACGGTCAAATCGTGGCGGCGGCGCGGCAGCCGGTCCTCTATTCGGACTGGCAGGTTCCGGACACCCCGCTCGGCCGCTTCGAGATGCTGGCGCTTCACGTGTTCCTGGTCCTGCATCGCCTGCGCGGCGAGGGGGCCCCGCTCGCCGAACTCGCTCAGGAGCTCACCGACCGCTTCTTCGCCGACGTCGACGACGCGCTGCGTGCGCTCGGCATCGGCGACATCGGGGTGCCGAAGCGAATCAAGAAGCTGGCGCGCATGTTCTACGGCCGTGCCGCCGCCTATGGCGAGGCGCTCGACCGCGGCGACGCACCGGCGCTGGCCGCTGCGCTCGCCCGCAACGTCGCTCCGGGGGTCCCGGACTGGCGCGGCGCCGAGCCGCTGGCGGGCTATGCCCTGCGTGCCGACCGCGACCTCGCCGGCCAGTCCGCGGGAGAGATCGCCTCGGGCAGGCTTTACTTTCCCGCCGCAGGTACGACATTGGAGGGCAAGAGCTCGATCCCATGAAAGACGCTGCCGCAAGTCCCCTGAGCTTCCTGGCGCATGTCGGGCGCCTGCCGGACAAGGGCCTGCCTGTCCGCATCGACGCGGACGAGCGCCAGCGCGCCGCCCTGGCGACGGCGCATGGCCTGCTTGCCGTGCACAGCTTCCGTGCCGACCTGTTGGTCAAGCGCTGGAAGCGTCATGGCGTCGAGGTCTCCGGCACCGTCGAGGCCGACATCGTCCAGGCCTGCGTGGTGACCTTGGAGCCGCTGGCGGCGCAGATCTCCGAGCCTGTTTCGGCCCTCTTCCTGCCGGCAGAATCCAAGCTTGGCCGCGAGGGCTTCGGGGCCGGCGGCGAAGTTCTGCTCGATGCGGAAGGGCCCGACGCGCCCGAGCTGTTCGCCGGCGACACCATCGACGTCGGCGCCCTCGCGGAGGAGTTCTTCGAGCTGGCGATCGACCCCTATCCGCGCAGCGAGGGGGCGGACTATGCCGCGCCGGACGAGCCCGACCCGCCCGCTTCGCCCTTTGCCGGGCTCGCCGAGCTCAAGAAGCGCTAGCCTTGCATCGGCGCTCGTCCGGCGCGAATGCCTGTTGTGCCGGGGCGCAAAACCGCTATTTTCGCCAAACTTCCTAGTCGCGACGCCCCCTCGGAATCTGTGAGACCTGAGCCAGCGTGATACGAATCTCCATTGACGCCATGGGCGGTGACCACGGGCCCGAGGTGATCCTGCCGGCCCTGCTGAAGGTCATCGAGCGTCGTCCCGACGTGAGGTTCCTGATTTTCGGGCGCGAGGATGCAGTGCGCCCGGTGCTCGACCGGCTCCCCAAGCTCGCCGCCGTCAGCGACTTCGTCCATTGCGAGGTCGCGGTGCGCATGGACGACAAGCCGAGCCAGGCATTGCGCCACGGCCGCTGGAAATCGTCGATGTGGAAGGCCATCGAGGCGGTGAAGAACAACCAGGCCGACGTGGCGGTCTCGGCCGGCAACACCGGCGCATTGATGGCGATGTCCAAGTTCTGCCTGCGCACCATGGCCAGCATCGACCGGCCGGCGATTGCCGCGCTCTGGCCGACGGTGCGCGGCGAAAGCGTCGTCCTCGACGTCGGCGCGACCATTGGTGCCGACGCCCAGCAGCTCATCGATTTCGCCATCCTGGGCGCCGCCATGGCGCGTGCCGTGCTCGGTCCCGAGCGGCCGACCGTCGGCCTCCTCAATGTCGGCGTGGAGGAGATCAAGGGCCAGGAGGAGGTGAAGGACGCCGGCCTCCTGCTCCGCGAGGCCAACCTGAAGTCGCTGGACTACCACGGATTCGTCGAAGGCGACGACATCGGCAAAGGCACGGTGGACGTCGTCGTCAGCGAGGGGTTTGCGGGCAACATCGCCCTGAAGACGGCCGAAGGCACGGCCAGGCAGATCGCCGAATATCTCCGTGCCGCCATGAGCCGCACCCTGATGGCGCGCATCGGCTATTTCTTCGCCAAGAGCGCCTTCCGCCGCCTGAGCGAGAAGATGGACGTGCGCAAGGCCAATGGCGGCGTGTTCCTCGGCCTGAACGGCATCGTCGTGAAGAGCCACGGCGGCACCGACGAGGAGGGATTCGCAGCCGCCATCGATCTCGGCTATGACATGGTCCGCAACCGCCTGATCGAGAGGATCAAGTCCGATCTCGAGACGTTCCATGCCCGGCAGCCGCGGCTGCAGGGCGTGCCCGCGCCGGCGGGCGACGGCGAAGAACGGGAATAGACATGATCAGATCCGTCGTGCGCGGCGTTGGATCCGCGCTGCCTCGCCGCATCATGAAGAATGCCGACTTCGAGGGCATGGTCGAGACCTCCGACGAGTGGATCGCCCAGCGCACGGGCATCCGCCAGCGCCACATCGCGGCCGACGACGAGACCACGGCCTCGCTGGGGGAAGCGGCCGCCCGTCAGGCGCTCGCCGCGGCCGGCCTGTCCGGGCCCGATCTCGACCTCGTCGTGCTGGCGACCTCGACCCCCAACAACACATTTCCGGCCACCGCGGTGGAAATCCAGGAACGGCTCGGCATGCGCAACGGCTTCGCCTTCGACATGCAGGCCGTCTGCTCCGGATTCGTCTATGCGATGGCGACCGCCGACCTCTATATCCGCGGCGGGCTCGCCCGGCGCGTCCTCGTGGTCGGCTCGGAGACCTTCTCGCGCATCCTCGACTGGTCGGACCGCTCGACCTGCGTGCTGTTCGGCGACGGCGCGGGAGCCGTCCTTTTGGAGGCGGCGGAAGGCGAGGGCACCGTGGCCGATCGCGGGGTGCTCGCCGCCAGCCTGCGCTCGGACGGCACTTACCGGGACAAGCTCTATGTCGATGGCGGCCCGTCCACCACCCGCACCGTCGGCCTGCTGCGCATGGAGGGCCGGGAGGTGTTCAAGCACGCCGTAGGCATGATCACCGACGTCATCGAGGCCACCTTCGCTCAAGCTGGCATCACGGCCGAGGACCTCGACTGGTTCGTGCCGCACCAGGCCAACAAGCGGATCATCGACGCTTCCGCCAGGAAGCTCGGCATCGCCGAGGAGAAGGTGGTGATCACCGTCGACCGCCACGGCAACACGTCGGCGGCGTCGGTGCCGCTGGCGCTCGCGGTAGCGGTCGAGGACGGCCGCATCCGCGAGGGCGACCTGGTGCTTCTGGAGGCCATGGGCGGCGGCTTTACCTGGGGAGCGGTGCTGTTGCGCTGGTGAGCCCGCTTGCGAGCGCAGTATTGACCTGGCCGAACCAATTTCCTAACGTCGTAGCTCTTGTTTCAATTGTGTTTTTCAAAGACGGGCTGGACGCAGGCATGGGGGCAAAGACGTTGACGCGCGCCGACCTCGCCGAGGCGGTCTACCGCAAGGTCGGTCTGTCGCGCACCGAGTCCGCCGAGCTGGTCGAGACGGTGCTGGACGAAATCTGCGAGGCCATCGTGCGCGGCGAGACCGTCAAGCTCTCCTCCTTCGCCACCTTTCACGTCCGCGGTAAGAACGAGCGCATCGGCCGCAATCCCAAGACCGGCGAGGAAGTGCCCATCCTGCCGCGCCGCGTGATGACCTTCAAAGCCTCTAACGTGCTGAAAAGCCGCATTCTTCGCTCGCACCAGATCAGCAAGGCCAAGGCGGAGAAGTAGCGCGCCGCAGCGGGCGCTCGTATTCTGCCTTGAAGAATCTTGACTTGGGGCTTGAATGTTGGCCGTCAAATCGCTGAAATACTGGCGAATCGGTTAGCTAGCGGGTCGATCCCATGGACAAGAGCCCCGACGCATTCCGGACCATCAGCGAAGTCGCAGAGGATCTCGACCTGCCGCAGCACGTGCTGCGCTTCTGGGAAACGCGCTTCAACCAGATCAAGCCGATGAAGCGGGGCGGCGGCCGCCGCTACTACCGCCCGCAGGACGTGGAGCTCATCAAGGGCATCCGCCATATGCTCTACGACCAGGGCTATACGATCAAGGGCGTGCAGAAGCTCCTCCGCGAAAACGGCAACCAGTTCCTGGTGGCGATCGGCAATGGCGACATGGCGGCAATCGACGCCATCGCCCATCGCAAGCAGGCCGAGGCGGAGGCTTCGGCGTTTCCCGCCCAGGGGTCGCGAGGTCCCGAAGACGAGATGCTGGTCGGCGAGCCGAAGGCGAAGCCGAGCCGCCGCTTCTTCGGCCTCGGCAAGGCCGACGACGACGGTCCCGTGCAGGCCGACGTCGGCAAGCTGTCGCGCGACAACCGGGCGCTGCTCCAGGAGGCGCTGTTCGACCTTCTGGAGTGCAAACGGCTCCTCGATCAGGTGCGCTGACCACCCGGCCCGGGCCGTCCCGGCTTGGTTGCCGGCGTGAAACAAACGAAACAAATCTCCCTTCGGTCAGAAAAACCCCGGAAACAGGCAGCGCGTAGACCGGTCAGGCCGCCACACGGGCGGTTTCGGACAAAGGGAGCAGCACAATGTCCAAGTTCATGCCTGGCGCCTTTCGGGCGGCCATGCGGTCCTATCGGCAGCGCCGCGCCCATCGCATGGCGGTGCTCGATTTGTCGGCTATGGAAGACGCGATGCTGAGGGATATCGGCCTCACGCGCTCCAACATCCACGCCGCCGTCGAGGAACGGGTGGCGCGCGAACGGTCGATGGACTGACGCGCCATGAAGAGCACCGTCACCTCGGGCCTCTTCGCCGAAGGCCGTTCCGAGCCGAGCGTCTCCCGCCTGAACGGGCGGGAGGGCGTCGCCCCCGGCGATGGCGCCGGGGCGGCCACCGGCCGCTCGGCACGAGCCATGCCCGAAGCCCGCTATCGCTACGCGCTGCCGCAACTCGGCGACGCGATCTTTCTGACCGACGGTGGCCTCGAGACCACCCTGATCTTCCAGGACGGCTTCGAGCTGCCGCATTTCGCCGCCTTCGACCTCCTGGCGTCGGAACGGGGCCGCCGCGGCCTGCGCACCTATTACGAGCGCTACGCCGCGATGGCGCGTTCGAACCGCCTCGGCCTGGTCCTGGAAAGCCCGACCTGGCGCGCCAACATCGACTGGGCGTCGCGGCTGGGCTACGACCGCGCGCGGTTGGCCGACGCCAACCGGGAGGCGATCGCGCTGATGGTCGAGGTTCGCGACGCCTTCGCGACGCAGGCTGCGCCGATGGTCATCAGCGGCAACATCGGGCCGCGCGGCGACGGCTACGATCCCGGACGCCCGATGAGCGCCGAGCAGGCCGAGGCCTACCATGCCGAGCAGGTGTCGACCTTCGCCGACACTGCTGCCGACATGGTCGCTGCCGTCACCATGACCAATGTCGAGGAAGCGGTGGGCGTGACCCGCGCCGCCGTTGCCGCCAGGATGCCGGTTGCCATCTCCTTCACGGTGGAGACCGATGGCCGCCTGCCGACCGGCCAGTCGCTTGCCGATGCCGTCCTGACGGTCGACCGCGAGACCGGTGCGGCCCCTGCCTACTACATGCTCAACTGCGCCCATCCGACCCACTTCGACGCCATCCTCGACGACGCACCCTGGACGCGCAGGCTGCGCGGCCTGCGCGCCAACGCGTCGTCGAAGAGCCATGCCGAGCTCGACGCGGCTCCCGAGCTCGACCCCGGCGACCCGGTGGAGTTCGGCCGCCAGTACCGCGCGCTGCGACAGAAGGTGAGGGGCCTCACCATCCTCGGCGGCTGTTGCGGCACCGACCACCGCCACATCGAGCAGATAAGGCTCGCCTGCATCGCGGCCTGACCCCCGGCACTCCCCCTGCCGCCGCCGCGTCCTGCGCTCCGCCGCTCCGGTCCCCCGAGCCGCGGAGCGCTCTTTTTTCGTCAGGAATAGATATAGCCGACGCCGCGGATCGTGCGGATCACCTCCGGCTTGGAGGGGTCGGCCTCGATCTTCTTGCGCAGGCGCGAGATGCGGATGTCGATGCTGCGATCGAAGGGGTCCCAGCCGCGGTCATGCGCCATCTCGAGCAGCTGGTCGCGGTTGAGGATCTTGCCGCGATGCTCGGCGAACACCTTGAGCAGGCGAAACTCCATCGGGGTGATGGCGATCTCGGCGCCCTCGGAGTCGAACAGCTTGTGCACCTCGAGGTCGAGCTGGCAGGCCCCGAACGGCACCGTCTGGAGGCCGCCGCGGCCACCCGCCTGTTCGCCGGGGCGCTGCTCCTTGCCGCCCGTGCGCCTCAGCACCGCGCGCACCCGGGCCAACAGCTCCCTGAGGTCTACGGGCTTGGCCACGTAGTCGTCGGCCCCGACCTCCAGCCCGACCACCCGGTCGACGATTTCCGCCGAGCCGGTGAGCAGGATGATGGCGATGCCGGAGCGCTCGCGCAGGTGGCGGGTGAGCGACAGCCCGTCCTCGCCGGGCATCCGGATGTCGAGCACCACGACGTCGATCGGCCGGCCGGCGGCGATCAGCTCCCGCAGCGCCGGCCCGCCATCGGCAGTGGTGACGCTGTAGCCGTGACGGCCGAGATACTCCGCGACGGTATCGCGGATGTCCGGCTCGTCGTCACAGACGACGATGTGCGCGCTCTCGTTCAATGGCGTGTTCGACAAGGACCAACCCTAGAGAGGGATACCCTCGAAAGCGGCCGCGATCAACGAGTATGACCCGCTACGGGCCCTTCGCGACCCATTGGTTGACGAAGGAGCGGAGCTCGTTCGGCTTGATCGGTTTCTCCAGATAGGGACGGCTGGTGGCCTTCAGGAACACTTGCGCGTCCGGGCTGATGGTGTCGCCGGTCAGGAAGGCCAGGCGCTGCACGTCGTTGGGGTGGTGGGCGGCGATGTGGTTGAACAGCCGGCGGCCGTCCATGTTGGGCATCTTGAGGTCCGAGAGGATCAGCCCGAAGCTGCGTGCCTTGAGCTCCTTCAGCGCCTCCTCGCCCGAGCGCGCCACCGTCACCTCGAAGCCGTCATGGGCGAGCACCTCGGCCACCAGGTCGCCGACCTCCTTCTCGTCGTCCACCACCAGGCAGGACAGGCCCGCCGCCTCCACCGGGTCGTGATGCTCGGTCGCGTCGTCGGTGTCGGCCGTGGCCGAGATCGGCAGCGAGACGACGAAGGTCGAGCCGCGCCCGTCCCCGGTCTCGACCGTGATCGTCCCGCCATGCGATTGCACGATGCGGTGGCAGAAGGAAAGCCCGATACCCGTCCCCGACCCGACCTCCTTGGTGGTGAAGAAGGGCTCGAAGATGCGCGGCAGGATGTCCTTGGGAATGCCGGGTCCGGTGTCGCCGACGCGGACCACAACCTGGCCGGTCCTGGTGTCGCGGCGTGCCGACAGGGCGATCCTGCGAGGCCCGTCCCAACCGTGCAGCGCCTGCTCGGCATTGACCAAAAGATTGATCAGCACCTGGCTCAGCTGATCGGGATCGGCCCAGATCGGCGGCAGCCCCGGCTGCAGCGAGATGGAAAGCTGGACGTCCGACGAGCGGATGGCGTAGCCGGCAACCTCGACGGAATTGGAGATGACGTCCTCGATGGCCACGTTGGAGCTGCGCGTTGGCTGCTGGCGGGCCATCGCCAGGAAGGTCTTGACGATGCGCGCGCAGCGTTCCGCCGCCTTGCTGATCTTGGCCGCGCGCTCGACGGTCTTGGGCTCGCCGGCGGTCTCCATGAGCATCAGCGACAGGCCGAGCACGACCGATAGCGGGTTGTTGAGCTCGTGGGCGACCCCGGCCAGCAGCTCGCCCAGCGCCGACAGCTTCTCGTTCTGGTGCAACGTCTCGCGCTGTCGCTCCAGCTCCTGCTGCATGTCCATGCGGTCGGTGAGGTCGTAGGTGTGCGACACGATCACCTGATCGCCGTGGAAGTCGATCAGCCGCGAGGAGATCGAGCACCAGCAGGTGCCGCCGTCGCGCCGCTTCAGCAAGGTCTCGAAGTCGTCGACCTTGCCGTCGCTCATCAGCCTTTCGACATAGCGCCGCCGGTCGTTGGGCTCGACATAGTAGTCGATCGCGCTCTTGACCTCGCCCAGCAGCTCCACCGTCGCCGGGCTGCGGTAGAGCAGCTTGCCGTCATGGGCGCGCGTCATCTGGATGTTGACCGGGCAGGCTTCCAGCACTCTGCGGACCAGTTCGTCGGCCTCCTTGGCGGCCAGCTCGGCGCGCTTGCGCTCGGTGATGTCCATCCGCGTGACCACGAAGCCGCCCTCGCGGGTCGGGCAGTTGGAGACGAAGAACCAGCCGCCGTCGGTGTGCCGGAACTCCTGCTGGCGGAACTCGCGGCGGTCGCGGGCCCGCTCCTCCAGCCATTCGTCGATCTTGTCGGGCTCCACCGGAAACTGCCGACGCTCGGCGGTGACGCGCAGGAAGTCGAACCAGTTGACGCCCGGCTCCAGCACGTCGGCGCTCATTGCGTGCATCGTGCGGTAGCGGCTGTTGGCCAGCACCAGGCAATCGTTCTTGTCGTAGAGCGCGAACCCTTCGGCCAGCGACTCGATCGCGTCCACCAGGCGCTCGTTGGCCTGTCGCGTTGCCTCTTGGGCAAGGATGGTGTCGGTGATGTTGGTGGTGTTGGAAACGATCACCTGGCGATCCTGGAATTCGATCAGCCTGGCGGAGATGGAGGCCCAGAAGACCTTGCCGTCGGCGTCGTACTGGCGCACCCGAAACGCGTCCAGCTGCCCCTTGTCGCGCAGCGTCGCGATCAGCTCGTCGCGGTCGCCCGGATTGACGAAATAATCGATGATGCGCGGCCGGTCGCCGTAAAGCTCGTGGCTGGCCGGGTTGCGATAGAGCGTCTCGCCCTCGATCGTCGACATGCGGGTGGGCGAGGGGCAGGCATCGAGCACCTGCTGCAGCAGCGCATTGGCCCGCCGCTCGGCGCCCTCGGCCTGCTTGCGCTGGCTGACGTCGGCACGCGTCACCACGAAACCGCCGAGGTCGGTGGGGTGAATGGAGATCGTGTGCCACTTTCCGTTGCCGAGGTCGGCCTCGTAGCGCTCCCGGAACTGGGTGCGGTTCTGGACGATCTCGTTGACCCATTCCTCCTCGCGACCGATCGCATCGGGATAGAGGCCGAGGCGTGCCGAAACGTCCAGCAGGTCGAACCACTTCATGCCCGGCTTGATCATGTCCGCCACCGGCGCGTTCATCTCCCGGTAGAGGCTGTTGCACATCACCAGCCGGTGCTCGTCGTCGTAGAGCGCGAAGCCTTCAGACAGCGACTCCACCGCGTTGGCAAGCAATTCGCGCGCCAGCGCCACCTCGCCGTCCCGCTGCTTCTGCTTGGTCACGTCGGCGATGCCGGCCAGCACCACCTTGCGCCCGTTGAACTCGACGGTCCGAAGATTGCCCGTCGCCCAGAATTCCCTTCCGTCGGCGCGCCTGAGCAGCGCCTCGCAATTCTCGACGCTGTCATGGGCGAGAAGCTCGCGGGTGATCTCGAGATACTGGTCGCGGTCGACGAAATAGTCGGCCAGCCAGCGGGTTTGCCGTCCGTCGCCGCCGTCCCAGCCGAACAGCTTCTTGGCCGCGTCGCTCTGGTGGATCACCTCGCCGGACATGGCGTCGCTCATCCAGACCGGCAGCGGGTGGTGCTTGATGAGGAAGCCGAACAGGTCCTCGCGCTGCTTGCGCTCGGTGATGTCGAGCACGCCGATGATGATGGCCGGGCGGCCCCGATAGGCGCCGCGGCGGCAGTTGGCGGAGCACCAGATGGTGGCGCCGTTCGAGCGCTTGAGCTGCATCTCGTGGTCGTGGACGATTGCATTGCGCGAAAGCAGGGCGCTGATCGTGTCGAAGTCGGCGGCGTCGACGGCATGGTCGGAGATGAGCTGCAGCGCTTCCGGTCGCCATTTGCGGCCGAGCAGGTTGGAGGCGTCGAGGCTCTCGTAGAGGATCTCCTTGGTCGCCTCGTCCACCACCCAGACGGGCAGCGGGTGGCTCTCCGTGATGCAGCGGAACACCTCGACGTTTTCGAGGTGGGCGAGCTGGGCACGCTTGGTCTCGGTGACGTCGACGCTGACCAGCGCCACGCCGCCGTCGCTGCGCGGATGCGCAGTCAGGATCTTCCAGCGGGCGTCCAGCGTCTCCGCTTCGATCGGCCCGGCCTGCAGCTTGGCCCAGCGCTTTGCCGCCGCTTCGGCGAAGCGTCGGCTGCCGTCGATCGGCTTTCCGTCGAAGCTTCTCAGCTGCTCCAGCACCCGGGCCACCAGCTCGACCAGGGTCGTGCGGGGGGCCAGGTCGCCCGGGATCAGCCCGCCGCACAGGATCTCGGCATTGGCGTCGACCAGCAGCGAATCCTCGTCGAAGAGCGCATAGCCGGTCTGCGTGGAGTTCGCCTGTGCAGGTTTCATCCGCCGTTTCCTCATCGTCGTCCCGTCCGTGGGCCCTTGGCGCTGGGTGACGCGCAGGCCGCGCAAGGCTCAACCTAGCCGCACATTGTTTCAGCATGCGGTCGGGGGCAAAGCGAATTGTTTCAACTGTTTCAAGGCTAAAGGGCCGGCTGGCCGGCTAGCTGACCTCGTAGCCGACCTCGGCCGAGGCGTGCCGGAGTGCGGCCCAGAACGACCGGGCGAAGGAGCGGAAGACGATCACGTCGAACTGGTCCGCCGCCGCCCGCTGGACCAGCGCGAAGATGTCGTGATGCGCCGTGGCGAGGCCCGAACCCACCGGCAGCGCGGCCAGCGAGAAGTCGATGGCGAAGAACTTCGACAGCACCCACTCGGCCTTCCGTCCGGAAACGCGCAGCGCGGTGCGTCCGTGCGACAGGTCGGTCACCGTCCCCATGGCGGACGGCACGCGCTCGGCAATCGCGGCGGCGAGGCCCTCCTTCTGGTCGGTCACCAGGAAGCGGCCGGGCGCGAAGCCGAAGGCGCCCTTGCCCTCGGTCGCGACGCCGCCGCCGGCGCCGTCGGGCAGCTCGAGGCCGGCGACCGCAGCGATCGCCGAGATAAGCGCTTTCTCCTCGCCCGGCCAGGCTGCCGCCTGCACGATCGACCCGGGCGCCAGCTCGGTGAGGCCGACGCCGATGCCGGCGCTGGTGTCGCCATGCGTGCCCGGCTCCCACACCGGAGCCAGCGGCGAGAGGGCGTCAACCATGGAGGCGTTTCCCTTCCGGGTCGTAGAAATGGTGGCTCACGATCTCGACCGGGCCGTAGCGGCCGCGCAGCGGATCGCTGGTGAAGGCGCGGCCGCCATGCCGCGCCTTGCCGCCCTTGACCAGAGCCAGCGCGATGTAGCGCCCGAGCGCCGGCGAATAGCAGGCGGCAGTGATGTGCCCGATGGAATCGCGCGGATTGTCGGGATCGCTGCGCTCGACGATGTGGGCGCCGCCGTTGAGCGGCCGATTGTCGAGCGACACCACGCCGACCAGCCGGACGCGGTCGTCCGCAAGCAGCCCTTCGCGGTCCATGGTGCCCGAGCCGACGAACGGCTTTTTCTTGGACAGCATGCCGTCGAGGTAGAGATCCCGGGCCGTCGTGCGGCCGTCGATCTCGGCGCCGGTGACGTGGCCCTTCTCGATGCGCAGGGTGCCCAGCGCCTCCAGCCCGTAGGGAACCAGCCCAAACGGCTTGCCGGCCGAAATCAGCGCTTCCCAGACGTGCTCGCCGTGGCCGGCGCCGCAATAGACCTCGAACGCCATCTCGCCGGAGAAGGAGAGGCGGCAGATCATCACCGGCGCGCCGGCGACCTCGCCATGCACGATCCCCATGAAGGGCAGCGCCTTGTCGTCGACGGCCGTGTCGGTCACCGCGCTCGCCAGGATCTCCCGCGCCTTCGGGCCGCCGATGGCGGCACCCGCCCATTGGTCGGTGACCGAGGTCAGGTGCACCTTGAGCTCCGGCCACACCACGTCGAGCAGGTATTCCAGATGCTGCATCACCTTGCCGGCATTGGCCGTCGTGGTGGTCATCAGGAAATCGTTCTCGCCGAGCCGCCAGGTGGTGCCGTCGTCGAGCAGCAGGCCGTCCTCGCGCAGCATCAGCCCGTAGCGGGCCTTCCCGACCGGCAGCGTCGAGAACATGTTGGTGTAGACCCTGTCCAGGAAGCCGGCCGCGTCGGGGCCTTGAACCGCGATCTTTCCGAGCGTGGAAACGTCAACGATTCCAGCCTTTTCGCGGACTGTCTTCGCCTCACGCACATAGGCCTGCTCGACGGTTTCGCCGGGCAGGCCGTAGATCATCGGCCGGAACCACAGACCGGCCGCATACATCCGCGCCCCCTGCGCGACGTGCCAATCGTGCATCGGCGTCAGCCGTTCTGGCTTGACCTCGCCAAAGCGCTCGGCCGCCAGCGAACCGAGCGACACCGGCGCGAAGGGCGGCCGGAAGCGGGTCGTTCCTACCTTGGGGATCGGCACGCCGCGCGCCTCGGCCATGATGGCGAGGCCCGGCACGTTGGATGTCTTGCCCTGATCGGTCGCCATGCCGAGCGTCGTGTACCGCTTGAGGTGCTCGACCGAGATGAAGCCTTCCCGGTGCGACAGCCGCACGTCTGCCGCCGTCACGTCGTGCTGGAAGTCGACGAAGGCCTTGCCGGGCGCCTTGATCTCGAACACCGGCGCCGGCGCGCTCCCGAGCCCCGGCCCGCCCACCGGCGGAGCCTTGGCGCGGCCGGTCAGCCCGGCCGCCTTGCGGCCCGCTGCATCGCCCTCGGAGAGCGCTGCGGCAGTGTCCGTCCGCCCGTTGAAGGCCCCGGCGCCATGCCAGTTGCGGGCCGCTTCCGGCGGCAGGAAGGCCTGCAGCGGCTCGTCCCAGCGCGGCGCGGCCCCCGCCTGGCTCGCCAGGTGCAGCGCCGGTGACCAGCCGCCCGACACCAGCAGGCAGTCGGCCGCCATGCTTCGCGGCTCGCCGCTCAGGCTTGCCGCGGCCGCGTCGTATTGTTGCACCTTGATGCCGGTCAGCGCCTTGCCGCCCTCGGTGCCGACCACGGCGTGGCCGGTGAGGAACACCCCGCCGGCGGCCAATGCGGCCGAGCGAGCCTCCGGCGAGATCTCCCGGCGGACGTCGATGAGGGCGACGATCTCGGCGCCGCCGGCCTTCAGCGCTCCCGCCGCGCGGTATGCGCCGTCATGGTTGGTGAACAGCGCCACCCGCCGGCCGGCGACCACGCCGAACTCGTTGGCATAGCGCTCGGCCGCCCTGGCGAGCATCACGCCAGGCCGGTCGTTGCCCGGAAACACCAGCGGCCGCTCGAAGGCGCCAGTCGCCAGCACCACGGAGTCGGCCCGGATCACCCAATGGCGGTGTCGCGGTTCCCCGGGCCTCATTCGGGCCTTATGATCGGCGACCCGCTCCAGCGCCGAGAACGTGTTGTCGTCGTAGTAGCCCCACACGGTGGTCCGCGGCAGAAGCCGCACATTCGGCCGCCCTGCGAGGTCTTGAAGCTGCGCGGCGGCCCATTCGGCCGCCGGTCGGCCGCCGATCGTCTCGCCCGACCAGTTCGCCTGGCCGCCCATGCGCGCGTCGAGCTCTGCCAGGACGACCCGCTTGCCGCTTGCCGCGGCGGCCTTCGCGGCGCTCAGCCCCGCCGGCCCCGAGCCGACGACCAGCACCTCGCAGAAGGCGTTCATGCGCTCGTAGCGGTCGGGATCGGGCGCCGTCCCGGCGCGGCCCAGGCCGGCGGCGCGGCGGATGAACGGCTCGCAAAGCATCCAGAACCGGGTTCCCTTGAGCGGTCCGACGACCGGCCCCATGAAGGTCTTGTAGTAGAAGCCGGCCGAGAACAGACCGCCTGCCAGCTGGTTGACGGCCGCGAAGTCGAGGTCGAGCGAAGGGAAGCGGTTCTGGCTGACGGCGACCAGCCCGTCATAGACCTCGAGCAGCGTCGCCGGCACGTTGGGCTCCCGCACCTCGCCCTTCAGCACCGTGACCAGCGCGTTCGGCTCGTCGACGCCGGCGGCGAGCACGCCGCGAGGCCTGTGGTATTTGAATGAACGGCCAACAAGCGAAACGCCGTTGGCCAGCAGCGCCGAGGCCAGCGTGTCGCCCGGATGCCCGGAGTAGGGACGCCCGTCGAAGGTGAAGCGGACGTCGCGATGGCGGTCGATGCGGCCACCGCCGATGTCGGCACGGCGCGGGCTCATGCCGGCTCGCCCGCCTTGCGGTGCCCGTCCGAGCGCCGCTGCCCGGCATCGCGAGTGAAGCGCACGTCGGAGATCGCGTGGGTCAGCGTGTCGCGGGTGACCGCCAGATGCTGGCGGCAGCCTCCCGAATGCTGCCAGACCTCGCGGTGCGGCCCGGCCGTGTTGAGCCGGTCGTAGACATACGCGTTCCAGGCTGCCGCGTCGGTCGACTCCGGGTCGGGACGGGTGCGGTTGCCGTCGCCCTGGTAGGTGTACTCCGCCAGGTCGCGCGGGCCGCAATAGGGGCAGGTGATGCGCATGGCCCGCTTTCCTCAGTGCAGCCGGGGCGTCGAGCCCTGGCCCTTCTCGTCGATCAGGATGCCGCGGTCGAAGCGGTCGAGCGTGTAGGGGGCGTTGATGGCGTGCGGATGGTCCTTGGCGATCGTGTAGGCGAAGGCGAAGCCCGAAGCCGGGGTCGCCTTGAAGCCGCCGTAACACCAGCCGCAATTGAGGTACATGCCGGGCAGCGGCCCGGTGGTGATGATCGGGGAGCCGTCCATCGACATGTCCATGACGCCGCCCCAGGAGCGCAGCAGGCGCACCCGCGCCAGCGACGGAAACATGGCCAGGAGCTCGCTCATCACCTCTTCCACGAGCGGCAGGTTGCCGCGCTGGGCGTAGCTGTTGTAGCCGTCTATGTCGCCGCCGAACACCAGGCTGCCCTTGTCCGACTGCGACATATAGAGGTGGCCGGCGTCGCGGGCGAAGCCGACGCTCGCTATCGTGTGCGTCAGCGTCGAGCGGGTGACGGCGAGGTGGACGCGGCAGCCGCCCGAATGCTGCCAGATCTCGTGGTGGTCGCCGGCCGGGTTCAGCCGGTCGTAGACATAGGCGTTCCACGCTTCCTGATCGG
>JBEVJK010000098.1:0-11065 GCA_040510195.1 Mesorhizobium sp.
GATATCCGTGCTCCCGCCCAAGTTGAAGGAGCGCAGCTATGGCTCGCTACTTTTTCCACATCCACGACGGGGCTGACCTGCTGGACGATGAAGGCTTGGAGCTTCGAAACGATGAGGCCGCCAAGTCGGAGGCAATCCATGCTGCTGGCTCCATGCTTCGCGACATGCGCCTCAGCGTGTGGGCCGTCACCCACTGGCGCATGACGGTTGTCAGCGGAGACAAGGTCATCTGCATCATGCGCTTTTCGTCCAATGGAGCCGGTGAGACACCGAAAAAGGCTCCTGGGGCGACATTTGAGGTTGGGACGGAGGAATTGCCGCGCCACAGATGCGAGCGGACAGGGGTAAACACACTGGCCATGTATCACCCGACCTATCGCGTGCGGAACGGCGCCCGGCTCTGAGCCGACGCAGGCGCCGAACCGGCCGCAAGCTGCTGCGAACCCGCGAATGCTGTAGAATAGCCCGAGGTCTTCGTGTAAGGAGCCGCCTTTCCGGGCGCCTTGCCCGGCTGTTGAGGCTTATGGGTGCGACGATGACGAAATGGTCACCGAATTCCTGGCGCGGCATGCCGATCGAGCAGGTGCCCGACTATCCGGACCAGGCAGCGCTGGCCGAGACCGAGGCGCGGCTCGCCACCTTTCCGCCGCTGGTTTTTGCAGGCGAGGCGCGCAAGCTCAAGAAGCAGCTTGCGGCCGTGGCAGCCGGCGACGCCTTCCTGCTGCAAGGGGGAGACTGTGCAGAGAGCTTCGCCGAGCACGGCGCCGACAACATCCGCGACTTCTTCCGCGTCTTCCTGCAGATGTCGGTGGTGCTGACTTTCGCCGGGTCGCAGCCGGTGGTGAAGGTTGGCCGCATCGCCGGCCAGTTCGCCAAGCCCCGCTCTTCCGGCAGCGAGACGCGCGACGGCGTGACGCTGCCGGCCTATCGTGGCGACATCATCAACGGCACGGCCTTCGACGAGAAGTCGCGCATCCCCGACCCGGCGCGCCAGGAAATGGCCTACCGCCAGTCCGCGGCGACGCTCAATCTTTTGCGCGCCTTCGCCCAGGGCGGCTATGCCAGCCTCGAGAACGTGCACAAATGGATGCTCGGCTTCGTCGCCGACAGCCCCCAGGGCGAGCGCTACGCGGCGTTGGCCAACCGCATCACAGAGACGATGGACTTCATGGCTGCCGTCGGCATCACCTCGGAGACCAACTACGCGCTGCGCGAGACCGACTTCTACACCAGCCACGAGGCGCTGCTGCTCGGCTTCGAGGAGGCGCTCACCCGCGTCGATTCGACGTCGGGAGACTGGTACGCCACCTCCGGCCATATGATCTGGATCGGCGACCGCACGCGCCAGCCCGACCATGCCCACGTCGAGTTCTGCCGCGGCATCAAGAACCCGCTCGGGCTGAAATGCGGGCCGTCGCTCTCGGCCGACGGGCTCATCGAGCTCATCGACCTGCTCAACCCCGACAACGAACCCGGACGGCTGACTTTGATCGCCCGCTTCGGGGCGGACAAGGTGGCCGACCACCTTCCCAGGCTGGTTCGTGCAGTCAAGAAGGAGGGGCGCGCAGTCGTCTGGTCGTGCGACCCGATGCACGGCAACACCGTCACCGCCGCCGGCTACAAGACGCGGCCGTTCGAGCGCATCCTCAAGGAGGTGCAGACCTTCTTCGACGTCCACCGCGCCGAGGGCACGCATCCGGGCGGCATCCATGTCGAGATGACCGGCAACAACGTCACCGAATGCACCGGCGGCGCGCGGGCCATTACCGCCGACGACCTGCAGGACCGCTACCATACCCATTGCGACCCCAGGCTGAACGCCGACCAGGCGATCGAGCTCGCCTTCCTGGTCTCCGAGCTGCTCAAGAAGGGCCATTCCAGCCAGCCGGAGCCCAGGGTCGTCAACGGCTGAGGCCACGGAGATTCGCTGCTGCCACTGATCGTGCAGAGACGACTGCGCGAACAACGTTCACAAGTAGCGAACGATGCGTCGAATGGCGGCCGTCTCGCGCGTCGCTGCGCAAGAGGCTAGGGTGGGAAGCATGGAGGACGCGATGGCCCTGATGCCGACCCTGTTCATCTCGCATGGCGGCCCCGACATCGTGCTCGGGGACACGGCGGCGCGCCGCTACCTGGAGACGCTGCCGTCGCTGATGCCGCGGCCGCGCGCCATCGTCGTCGTGTCGGCCCATTTCGAGACCAAGGGCGTGGCGGTGGTCACCGACCCTCGCCCGGCGATGATCTACGACTTCGGCGGCTTTGCGCCGGAGCTCTACGAGATGGTCTACGAAGCGCCCGGCGATCCGCAGCTGGCCGAACGCGTCGTCGGCCTGCTCGACGCGGCGGGCCTGGCGCCCGAGCGCCTCGACCGGCGCGGCTACGACCATGGGACGTGGACGCCTCTGAAGCTCGCCTTCCCGGCCGCCGACATTCCCATCGTGCAGGTGTCGATCGATCCGCACCGCGACGCCGCCTGGCATTTCGCGCTCGGCCGGGCGCTTTCGCCGCTGCGCGCCGAAGGCGTGCTGCTGCTGGGGTCGGGCCACATCACCCACAATTTGCGAGCCTTCTTTTCCGTCCGGAAGGGCGGTGCGCCGGATCCGGCGCTGCCGGGCAAGGTCCAGGCCTTCACCGACTGGTTCGCCGAGCGCTTTGCTGCCGGCGACGAGTCCGCCCTCCTCGACTGGCGGCAGGCGGCGCCGTTCCCTGCCGAAAACCATCCGACCGACGAGCACCTGATGCCGATCTTCTTCGCCTATGGCGCGGCCGGCGGCGCCAGGGCGACCGCCAGGCGTGCCCATGCTTCGGTCGAGCACGGCTTCTTCGCCAACGATTCCTGGCTGTTCCAGTAGCCGCCCGCGACGCCCCTGTGGACGAAGCCCCCTTGCATGTGGGATGAGAGCCTCGCTCGAACCGGCTCATCGGGTGGAGAAGGGGGGAAGACGTTGCGTATGACAGGGGCAAAGCTCGATCGGTCCGTCGAGATCGGCGGATCCTGAGCGCCATGCATCGCTTGCTCAAGGCATTCCAGAACTCGCTGCGCGCGGCATCTCACCTGATGCGCCACGAAACCGCCTTCCAGCAGGAGGTGGTTCTTTTCGCGCTGTCTTTGCCGCTCGGCTGGTTCGTCGCCACGACCTGGCGCGACTACGCCCTGCTCGTCGGCGCGGTGCTGTTCCTGATCGCGGTGGAGGTGCTCAACACGGCCATCGAGGCGGCCTGCGACGCGGTCTCGCGCGAGTTCAACATCGACATCAAGCTGGCCAAGGACTGCGGCTCGCTGGCCGTGCTCATCGCCGTTGTTCTGGCGGCTGGGGTGTGGGCGATCGCGCTGGCTGAACGTCTGACGGACCTGTGGGGCTAGGCTGCTGCGCCGCGCCGCCGGGCGAGGCCTCTTCCTGGACGTCCTTGCCGTTGTCGTTGTGGAAGAAGTGGTGAGCGGCGTACCAGGCGAGCCCGCCGGCCGCCACCCCGCCGGCCAGCGCGAAGAGCAAGCGCTGGTGCTCGACCATGGCCTGGCCGAGCAGCCGTTCGGCGCCAACCCCGAACACGTAGCCCAGGCCTCCGAACAGGATCGCCCAGACCAACGCAGACAGCGCGTTGAGCAGCATGAAGCGGAGCGTCCGGATGCCGGACAAGCCGGCGGTGATGCCACCGATCATCCGCATCCCGTAGGCGTAGCGGTTGAAGAAGACGAAGCTGTTGGGATAGCGCCTCACCAGCCGATGCGCGTGGCGGAAGCCCGGCTTGCGCTTGAGCCTCAGCACCCACGGATGCAGGGCGTATCGCCGGCCCACGAAATAGAGCAGCGTGTCGCCCAGGAAGGCGCCGGTGAAGGCGACCAGAAAGGCCTGCCAGGCCACGAACACCTTCTGGTGGGAGAAGAAACCGGCCAGGATGGCAGCCGTCTCGCCTTCCGCCAGGCTGCCGAGGAAGACCGCCAGCAGCCCGTAGCGGGCGACCATCTGGTGGAGGATATCGCTCACGCGGCAGGACCCCGGCCGGGCAGCGTCGCCTCCAGGCGCGAGATCTGCGACGCCAGCGCCTCAAGGCGCTCGGTCATCCCGATCAGCTCGCGGTGGCGCAGCTCGTCCATCTTCTCGTGCAGCGCCATGATCTCGATCTCCGACTTCAAGTTGACTTCGTAGTCGTGCGCGGCGTCCAGCCGGTCGCGTTCGGTCTGCCTGTTCTGCGACATCATGATGACGGGAGCTTGGATGGCCGCCAGCATCGACAGGATCAGATTGAGAAAAACGTAGGGATAGGGGTCGAACGCCCCGGTCGACAGCAGCATCGTGTTGATCGCCGCCCAGGCGAAGAGGAAGAGCAGGAAGCTGATGATGAAGCCCCAGGATCCGCCGATTCGGGCGATCGAGTCGGCGACCCGCTCGCCCAACGGGGTCGTTTCGAGCGCGTCCTGCGAGCGGTCGCGCGACAGCGGCTTGCGGTCGATGGCGCTTTGCAGAACGCGCCTTTCGGCCTCGGTGAGGGCATCGGCATTGCGGGCCAGATAGCGGAGCGCGAGTTCGGCGACGGTCTTGTTCATGGGAAGCCTCGACCCTAAGAACGGTTGCCTATCGCGGCCGGACTATAGGAAGATCGCGCCCGGCGCCAGCACCGGCGCCGTCGTACCGGGGAGGGCAAGGCGGTCATGGCGAATTTCCAGGCGATCCGCGCCCGGGCGGCCACGCGCAAGGGCGGCGAGGCGGTGCTGGCCGAGCTGCTCGGGCCGCCGCCGGAGCGCGCCGCGCTCGCCACCATACCGGACAACCGCATCCTCTCGACCATGGCTGAGCGCGTCTTCTCGGCCGGCTTCGTGTGGAGCGTCATCGAGCAGAAATGGCCGGGTTTCGAGGCCGCCTTCCTCGGCTTCGAGCCCAAGCGTCTGCTTTTCGAGCCCGAGGAGTTCTGGGAGGGCCTCGCCGCCGACAAGCGGATCGTCCGCAACCCCCAGAAAATCCGCTCAGTCCGCGACAATGCGGCCTTCGTCGAACGCATGGCCGACGAGCATGGCAGCTTCGGCAAGTTTCTCCTGAGCTGGCCCCGCGACGACCAGGTCGGGCTGATGGCCTATCTCGGAAAGCATGGCAGCCGGCTGGGCGGCAACACCGGGCAGTACTTCCTTCGCTGGGTCGGCTGGGACGCTTTCATCCTGTCGAAGGATCTGGTGGCCGCGCTTCGCGATGCCGGGCTGGTCATCGGCGAGTCGCCCACATCCAAGCGCGATCTCGCGCTGATTCAGGAGCGGATGAACAGTTGGGCGACCGAGACGGGCCTGCCTTACCAGCACATCTCGCGCATCCTGGCTATGTCGATCGGCGAGAACCACTCGCCGGAGGCGTTGAGGGCCTATATGGGCGGCGACTGAAAGCCGGTCGGGTCGCCATTGCCGAGGGCAGGGCTGCGCGCTAAACCCTTGGCCATGAGCACCCCGCCCGACATTCTGCGCATTGCCGTCGCCCAGCTCAACCCTACCGTCGGCGACGTCGCCGGCAACCTTGCGCGGGCGCGCGAGGCGCGCGCCGACGCTGCCCGGCAGGGGGCCGACCTCGTCCTCTACACCGAGCTCTTCCTTGCCGGTTATCCGCCGGAGGACCTGGTGCTCAAGCCAGCTTTCCTCGCCGCTTGCGAGAAGGCGGCGAACGAATTTGCCGCCGACACCGCCGACGGCGGGCCTGGCATCGTGGTCGGCGTGCCGCTCAAGCGGCCGTCCGGCACCCACAACGCCGTCGTCGTCGCCGACGGCGGCAAGGTGCTCGCCGAGCGCTACAAGATTGACCTTCCCAATTATGGCGAGTTCGACGAGAAGCGCGTCTTCCAGCCCGGCCCGGACATGCCTGGCCCGGTGAGCTTCCGCGGCGTGCGGCTGGGCATTCCGATCTGCGAGGACATTTGGGGCGAGCTCGGCGTCTGCGAGACGCTGTCCGAGAGCGGCGCCGAGATCCTTCTGGTTCCCAACGGCTCGCCCTACTATCGCGGCAAGCAGGAGCTGCGCCAGCAGGTCGTCTTGCGCCAGGTCATCGAATCCGGGCTGCCGCTGATCTGGGCCAACCAACTCGGCGGCCAGGACGAACTGATCTTCGACGGTGCCTCCTTCGCCATCGGACGCGACAAGTCGCTGGCCTTCCAGATGAGCCAGTTCGAGGAAGCGGTGGTGGTCGCCACCTGGCGCCGCCACGCCGACGGCTGGTCCTGCGCCGAGGGGCCGATGGCCAAGCTGCCCGAACGCGAGGAGGCCGACTATCGCGCCTGCATGCTTGGCCTTCGCGACTATGTGAACAAGAACGGCTTCAAGAACGTCGTGCTCGGCCTTTCGGGCGGCATCGACTCGGCCATCTGCGCCGCGCTCGCCGTCGACGCCCTTGGCGAGGAGCGCCTGCGCGCCGTGATGATGCCCTACCGCTACACGTCGGAGGCTTCGCTCAAGGATGCCGAGGCCTGCGCCCGCGCGCTCGGCTGCCGCTACGACGTCGTGCCGATCTTCGAGCCCGTCGAGGGGTTCGCCAAGGCATTGGCGCCGCTCTTCGAGGGCACGCAGCAAGGCATTACGGAAGAGAACCTCCAATCCCGCGCGCGCGGGACCATCCTGATGGCGATCTCCAACAAGTTCGGCTCGATGGTGGTGACCACCGGCAACAAGAGCGAGATGTCGGTCGGCTACGCCACCCTCTATGGCGACATGAACGGCGGCTTCAATCCCATCAAGGATCTTTACAAGATGCAGGTCTACGGGCTGTCGCGCTGGCGCAACGCCCATGTGCCGCCGAGCGCGCTCGGCCCCTCCGGCGAGGTGATCCCGGTGTCGATCATCGACAAGGCGCCTTCGGCGGAGCTGCGTCCGGACCAGACCGACCAGGATACGCTACCGCCCTATCCGGTGCTCGACGACATCCTGGAATGCCTGGTCGAGGACGAGATGAGCGTCGACGAGATCGTCGCCCGCGGCCATGACCGGGCGACGGTCGCGCGGGTCGAGCATCTGCTCTACATCGCCGAATACAAGCGGCGACAGGCCGCACCGGGCGTCAAGATCACCAGGAAGAACTTCGGCCGCGATCGCCGCTACCCGATCACCAACCGTTTCCGCGACAAGGGCTAGGCCGAAGTCCGGCCGATCGGAACTTTGCGGGCTTCCTGTCGGGCCCTTCCTGTGCTCTCATGGCGAGCAACGACGGGCGAGGGGGCCAGCCGTGGAAGATGTGGTGGCGCGGGCGATTCTGGACGGATTCGAGACGGCGATGTCGCGCGCCGACGATCAGACGACGCCGAAGGCCATCGCCGAGGAGATCAGACGCGGTTTTCCCGCCTGTCCCCTGTCCGACGCCCAGCTCGAGGGCGTCGTCCACCTTCTGCTCGGCCACTATCTCGCGCCGTCGCGGCCGCGCAGCGAAGCGCCGCGCCGCCAGTCGGGAAAGGACGCGGAGCCGCCGTCACGCGGGCGGTCGCCTAGCCGCCCGCGCTAGTCCGGGCTACAGCCGTTCGAGGTTGAGCATCGCCGGATCGCCGCGCCAGGACTTGGCGAGCGCCGCACCTGCCTTCTCGGCACTGGCGCCGTCGCCTCTGGCCTTCGCGGCCTCCTGCATCCCATAGAGCGCCCAGCCGCTCTGTTCCGCCTTCTGCAGCGCCGCCGCGAACTGCTTCTCGGCCTCCTCGGCCCTGCCGGCCTTGAGCAGGGCTGCCCCCAGCGACTGCCGCACCGGATAGTACCAGAACGGCGGCTCCATATAGGGGATGGTATCCTCGACTGCGGCGGCCTTCGTCCACAGCTCGATCGCGGTGGCGTCTTCGCCGCCGGCCTGGGCGGCGCGCGCCAGCACCACGTCGCGGGCGACCTCCATCACCGGCAGCACCGGCACGCCCCAGGCGTCGAGAACCGTCCAGTCGGTCTCCGTCGCGATTTTCTGGATGGCGTCGGCTTCCGCCTTGGCGCCGGCAACGTCCTTCTTCGCCGCCAGCGCCGTGCCGCGCGCATAGTGCCGGATCGCCCTCACATAGGGCGGCGCGCCGGCGGGGTCGGGCAGCGCCAGGATCATGTCCGGATCGGCATATTGCGCCCAGGCGAAATAGGGCGCCGCCTTGACGGGCTGGGCGATCGGCACGGCCGTGGCAACCTCGTTGCTCAGCCATTTGTCGAGCTTTTCGGCCTGCTCGAGCACTGTCGCCTTGTCGCCGATGAGCTGCGCCGAGACGAGCACGAAGTGAACGTTGTGCGAGTAGTAGCCGATCGGATAGACCCCGACGGCACCGGTCTGCGTGATGTAGCGCTCGTCGACGGCGGAGGCATCCCGGTTTGACTGCAGCGAATCCGCGTAGCGTCCGATCCGGAAATAGATGTGGCTCGGCATATGGACGATGTGGCCGGCCCCGGGCATCAGCGCCGCCAGTCGGTCGGCATAGGGCTCGCCGCGTTCCGGCCGGTCGGAGGCCTCGACCAGATGGATGTAGAGGTGGATCGCCCACGGATGGTCCGGCGCCTTGGCGAGCACGCTTTCGAGCCGCTTCTGGACGTCGGCCGTGCGGCCCTTCGGCTGCTTGCCCTCCGGCTGCTCCCAATAGTCCCAGGGCTGCGTGTCCATCCCCGCCTCTGCCGCCAGGACGGCGAGATCCAGGTCGTCCGGATACTTGTCCGACAGCGCGGCCATGGCCTCGGCGAAGGCCATGTCCAGCGCCTGCCGCTCGGCGGCGGGGTCGTCGGAATAGCGGCGGGCCACGGCTTCGATCAGCCCCTGCTCCTTTTCGGTCGCCGACTGGGCCAGCGCCTGCGCCTGCTTCAGCGCCGCCATGGCCGGCGGGTTCGCCTCGGGCGCCATCGGCACGTTGATGTTGGGGCCGAGCACCAGCGCCTCGCCGAGGAAGCAGAGCGCACAGCCCGGGTCGAGGCGCTGCGCCTTGCGGAACGCCCGGCGCGCCTCGGCGTGATTGAAATTGGCAGCCTGCCGCAGGCCCTGGTCGAAATAGCGCTGGGCCTCGCCGCTCTTGGTGCTGATCTTGTAGCTCAGCGTGCCGAGATCGTCCCAGAGCTGCGGCTCCGCCTCCTCATAGGCCTTCACGACCTCGGGCGACATGGCCTTGGGCTCGATATTGGCAACCCGGCAGTGAGGCCCCGAAAGCCGCGCCTGAACCTGGAACTGCGGCGGCTTTCCCTTGTCGGTTCCGAAATGCGCGCCGGCAGCGCCGACGCCGAAGGCGACGGCGACCGTGGCGGGAAGCGCGACGGTCCTCATGAGACGACGAACTCGCATGCGAATCTCCTCCCATCTCAAAATTGGGTCAAGTCTTTCCGCCAGGACCTAAGGGAAAGACCTGTACAGGCACGCACCTCGACTTGGCGGATTCAAATGGTCCTTGGTAACGGTTTGATGTCGCCTTGAGGCGGCACCGCGACAACAATCGACACAGAGAGATTTGATCGAGATCGTGGAAGATAAGCTTGGTCGGGCAGCGCAGGGTTCGAGCCCGGGATTCTATCCCGATGCTCACAAAAAACGACTGCGGCCCCGGTTTCCAACCGCGATAGGCTCGGTCAAAGGATTTGTATGCCCGCCGCGCAAAACGGTGGGCCTTTTGTGTCAACTTGGTTTCGAGGGCCCTTTCTGGGGCTGACAGCCGCCCTCTCGCCAGTCGTCGAGCTCGAGCACGACCATGCCCAGCAAATAAGCGGCCATATTGAACCCCAGGCCCCAGCTGAGAGATTCCATTTCGACGGCCATGGAATGCAAATAATCGGCGGCCTGTTGCCGCATCAGTGCGAGCGCCTCATCCTCTTCCATTGCAGCCCCGTGCACCAGCTTCTCGAAGGAGTTGGCGATCGCAGCCGGGGCGCAGCTGAGAAAAGACAGTTCAGAATCCACCAACTTGGTCAGTTGCGGAGACTGCAACATTCGACCAAAGGATGCAATCGGGGAAGACAAGAAACGCCCATGTCTCCGAGCTGTACAGATTTCCCCTGTCGGAGTGGCAGGATTTGGCCCGGCGGCCCCATCGTCCCGACCGGCGGTGGCGCGCAGTAAACCCAACGAAATCAATCAATCTCGTCGAGGTAGGCCGCGCCAAGTGCGCCCGCTTCTGGTCCCGCCTCCGAATCCACTCGCCCTGAACCTTCTCCCAACCCAGCCGCGAGCCGAAAGGTGACCAAGCTTTCGTCAACACGCGTCACGTCGCCCGGCCTAGTTCGGCATCGGCGTCGGCGCTTGCAGCGCGCTGCCGCGCGATCGTGTCTTCCAACTCGATGATCACCACTTCCATCAGATACACGAGCATCGGCAAGCCGAGATTCGCCACGATGGCACGCAGCTCGCCGGCCAACTCTTGCACGTGGGCGAGGGTGGGTTCCGCTCCGCCCCTGCCCGGAGATCGGAGAAAAGATGCGATCGGTCAATCACGTCATCACCGCGCCGAGCGTCACCAAAACAAGGAGGCGCTACCTTTACGGGAATGTACAAGATTGGCAAGCGGAAGTTGCCTTGGAACTTGGACTCGATTTCGATGTCGATGCCGGCGAAAGGGCTTTGGAGGTCACCTCATGGGGAAGCCGCTGGTGATGGGCGATGGACGGCAATGATTTGTGGAGGCGAGCGGCCCGTGCAGGTGAGAGACGCGCCGCTGCGGCCCAATGTGTGGCTCAATTTTGTCCTCCGCTAAGGACAACTCCAGCCTTGGTGTTTCTGGTCGGAGTGGCAGGATTTTAACCTACAGCCCCTAGGGCTCATAAGCCATTGAGATAACTCGCTGAGCCCTTGCGCCACTTGCCTTTCTCTAAATTCACAGCCATATCTCTAAACACGGAAACCGCACGTGTAAGCAGGAAAACGGGGGTTCTTCGTTACACGGAAAGTACACGGCAGAGGTCGGGACGGCGGGACAGCACAGAGGAACAGGGGACGGGATCATGGCTCACATCACCGAAGAATTCGCTCGCAAGGCGCCGCAGCCCAAGACCGGGCAGCGGCTGATCTTCGACGACAGGACGACCGGGTTCGGTCTCAGGCTGACGGCGGGGTCGCGTTCGTGGATCGTTCAAGTGCGCGAGAACCGCAAGTCGAAGCGGCTGACATTGGGGCGGGTT
>JBEVJK010000099.1:0-3154 GCA_040510195.1 Mesorhizobium sp.
CTGAGCTACACGCCCATCCGAGCCGCGCATACACCACTTTTGCCCTGCCTCGTCAATCCCCGCGGCACCCCCCGCTCGGCGCTCAGGCGTCGATCTCGGACAGCGCCAGTTCGGCCACCGCGAGGTCGGCCAAAGGCGCATCGCCGTCACCGAGGATCCAGGCCGCGGAGAGCCCGGTCCAGGCGAGGATCCAGGCCATGTGAGCATAGCGGGAACCCGCCGGACTGGCAGCAGGCGGGCATGCGGCCTCACCATCGGCGGCCCCATCGGGAACGAGATGCCAGCGTTTGAGGAACGGCTCGAACATGCCGTCGATATCGCAGCCGCTGGCTGCGCCGTAAAGCGTTGGCACGCGCTATGGGGCAGCCGGGGGCAGGCCGGCTTCCGGCACCGCGATACCCCCCAAAGCACGTCTCAGCGCCGCATCCAGGGGCAGCGGCCGGCGGCTCTGCCGCTCGACGTAGACATGCACGAAGAACCCCTCGGCGGCTGCGAGGTCCTCGTCGTTGCGGAAAAGTCCCAGCTCGTAGCGAACCGAGGAGGTGCCGATCCTGGCCACCCGGAGGCCGGCTGCGACCGTGTCCGGAAAGGCAATCTCGGCAAAGTAGCGGCAGCCCGTCTCCACCACGAGACCGATGCGCTCGCCGCCGGCGACGTCCAGCAGCCGCTGCTCGATCAGCCAGCTGTTCACGGCCGTGTCGAACAGCGAATAGTGGACCACATTGTTCAAGTGGCCATAGGCGTCGTTGTCGGCCCACCGCGTGGTCAAGGTCTGAAACGTCAAAAATGACGCGCGGCCCGGCCGCGAAGCACGTTCGCTCATTCTCGGAAACCCCCGGGGCTCGGAAGGCGCCGAGGCTAGGGCCGCAACGCCGGCAAGGCAATGGCCGGGCCAGGTGCTAGAAGGGCAGCTCTATCGAAGTCTCGTTCGACCGAGGCTTCATGTGCTCGCCGGCCTCCATGTCGATCACCCCGCGCGTCGACGGGCCGTTGTAGAGCGTCTCGCGATGCCGAGCCACCCAGGCGAGGATCTCGGCCACGGCGTCGAACAGCTCGTCTGGCACCGGCTGGCCCGGTTCGGCCGCCGCGAACAGGCTGCGCGCCAGCTTGACATGCCTGAAGATCGGCACGCCGGCCTTCTCTGCTTCCTCCCTGAGAAAGTGGGCATTGAGATTTCGGCCCTTGGCGGTGATCATCGGCAGCGGCATCTCGTCGGGACGATAGCTGAGCACGACGGCGAAGTGGGTAGGGTTGACGACCACGGCCGAGCCGGACCTGGCGGCGTGGCCGGAATCGCTGGACGCCAGCTCCTGGGCGATCTGCTTGCGTTTGCCCTTGATGTGAGGATCGCCCTCGCTTTCCTTGTATTCCCGCTTGATCTCGTCCTTCGACATCATGAGGCTCTTGGTGTGAGAGCGGCGCTGATAGGCGAAATCGGCCAGGGCGACGATGCCGAACGCGAAGGCCGAGTAGGTCAGGGTCTTCATCAGCACCTCCGACGTGACCATGTTCAGACATGGCATTCCGCAACTCGCGGCCTTGAGGAAATCGCTGAGCGAGCCTTCGAGCACCTGGTAGAGCAGAATCGACAGGAAGATGATCTTGATGAGCGATTTCACCAGGTCGACGACCTGCTTCATCGAGAAGATTCGTTTGAACCCGGCGGCAGGACTGAGCTTGTTCAGCTTCGGCGACACGCTTTCCAGGGAGATGAGCAGACCGAACTGAAACGTGTTTGCGGCGATGGCCGCAACGATGGCGACGCCGAGAACCGGAACCAGCACCCAGACGACGTCGCCCGCCGTCAGGAGGATCGCCTCCATCGCCACCTTCGCGAAGTCGTCGGCCGCCAGAGTCCCAGCCCGGTCGATCGAGGCGATCAGGCGTTCGGTCATCGGCGTCCACATGCCCCACACGACCCCGACCACGGCGAACAGCGAGACGGCGGTCACCACCTCCTGGCTGCGCGCCACCTGCCCTTTTTCGCGCGCATCACGCTCCTTCTTCGGTGTCGGGAGCTCGGTTTTGTCGTCGCTCACGGCGGCGCTCCGGGCGGCAGCGCGGCTGGACCTTCGGCCCCGATCATTTCGTAAAGCCGATTGAGGACCGTCTCCGCATGCAGCAGCTCATGGTCGGAGGCCGAAAGAATGACGCCGAAATAGAAGATGAGCATGAAAATGGCGATCGCGCTCTTGATGGGCATGGCCAGCACGAAGACCTGCACCTGCGGCGAGAAGCGGCTGACGATGGCGAGCGCGAACTCCGACAGGAACATGGCCGCGACGAGCGGCCCGGACAGCACGATGGCGTATCGGAAGGCGTAGTCGACCAGATTGAGAACCAGGGTCGGAAACCGATCGTCCAGCAGCGGCAGGGCGCGGGTCGCCGGCCAGATGGCATAGCTCTGAAAAAGCATTCCGAACAATGCCAGAAAGGTTCCCGTAGCGAGGATGTAGGTCATGAACGCCTGCGAGAGGAGGATGCCCAGGCTGGACGTTTCCTCGCCATGCAGCGGGTCGATCATGGAAGCCATCGACGCGCCCCGCTGGTTGTCGATCAGCGACCCCGCCGATTGCACCGCCCAGGCCACCCAGCCCACGACGAAACCAAGCACCATGCCGATGGCGTATTCCTTCGCCGTGAACATCGCATAGGAGAACGGGTCGTGGGGACCCCTCGTCACCGTGGAGACCGCCATGCTGAGCCCGACGTCCACGCTTACACCGTCGAACCGACCCCGCAGCTCCTCGACATCGTCCGGCACACACCCGACCCCTCCTTCGCTTCCGCGGTCCGGCAGCAAGAACGGCGCCGCCGGGAGCGCCGCCGCGATGAACGCCGCAGCGAAGCCGGAGCTGACGAAGGATATGCTGGCACGGTGTCTCGGGGCCCTGCTTGCCGCACCCGACGAGGCGGAACCGTCCCCAGAACTCGCCGGCATCGGCGACGCGTTCGAGGCGCGCCTGTCGAATGTCGACCTGCAGCAGCTGGGCACACGGCTCCGCGGCCCCGTCCAGGACTTCCTGGAGGTGCTGGCGTCCTCGCCCTCCCCCGACGCTATTGGCCGGGCCTCCGACGCCATGATGGAACAACTGAGGGAGGCAGGGCTGATCACCAGCGAAGAACTCGAGGCGCTGCGGGAAGGCGCCACTGC
>JBEVJK010000100.1:0-4116 GCA_040510195.1 Mesorhizobium sp.
TGCGACCCGCTACTGGGGAGCGCAGGCCCAGCGTTCGCTCGGCAACTTCAAAATCGGTTGGGAAAAGCAGCCGCTGTCGATTGTGCGGGCGCTCGGCATCGTCAAACGCGCCGCGGCCGAGGCCAACATGGAATTGAAGCGGCTCGACCCCAAGGTCGGAGCTGCCGTGGTCGACGCAGCGCAGGAAGTGATCGACGGCAAACTGAATGAGCATTTTCCGCTGGTGGTCTGGCAGACGGGCTCGGGCACGCAGTCCAACATGAACGCCAATGAGGTGATCTCCAACCGGGCGATCGAGATGCTTGGCGGTGTGATGGGCTCGAAGAAGCCCGTCCACCCCAACGACCACGTCAATATGAGCCAGTCGTCAAACGACACCTATCCGACGGCCATGCATATCGCCTGCGCCGAGCGCATCGTGCACGATCTGCTGCCGGCGCTGAAGCACCTGCACAAGGCGCTGGACGCCAAGGCCAGGGCCTCGAACTTGTTGGGGGCGGAGGTGAAGGCCAGGCCCGTGATCGCCGCGATCTTCTTGGCCACCAGTTCAGCAAAGCCCTTGGGGGCGTTGAGGCCGGTGCCCACCGCGGTGCCGCCCTGCGCCAGCTCGTAGAGCCAGGGCAAGGTCGCCTCGATGCGCCGGATCGACGACCACACCTGCGCCGCATAGCCCGAGAACTCCTGGCCCAGCGTCAGCGGCGTGGCGTCCTGGGTGTGGGTGCGGCCGATCTTGACGATCGGCTGGAACGCCCGCGCCTTGGCATCGAGCGCCTTGTGCAGGTGCTTGAGCGCCGGGATCAGGTCGCGCACCACCCGCTCGGCCGCCGCGATGTGCATGGCGGTCGGGTAGGTGTCGTTGGACGACTGGCTCATATTGACGTGGTCGTTGGGGTGCACCGGGTGCTTGGAGCCGAGCGTCCCGCCGAGCAGCTCGATGGCCCTGTTGGAGATGACCTCGTTGGCGTTCATGTTCGACTGCGTCCCCGAGCCGGTCTGCCAGACCACCAGCGGGAAATGCGGGTCGAGCTTGCCTTCGATGACCTCCTGGGCGGCTTCGACGATGGCCTCGCCGAGCTTCGGGTCGAGGCGGCCGAGCTCCATATTGGCTTCTGCGGCGGCGCGCTTGACGATCCCCAGCGCCCTGACGACCGACAGCGGCTGCTTCTCCCATCCGATCTTGAAATTGCCGAGCGAGCGCTGCGCCTGCGCCCCCCAATAGCGGTCGGCGGGCACGTCGATCGGCCCGAACGTATCGGATTCCTTACGGGTGTGGGACATGGGAACGTTCCGGCATTTGCTGAGCGCCGCCAACATAGGCAGTCGTATCCCAATGTCCATATTTTCGTTTCAGCGAAGCCGCGACCCCGCCGTCGGCGCCAGGTGCAGCGTCTCGAGCGGCCGGACGAGCCGGCCCTCGAGCCACCCGGCAAGCGGCGCCCATGCCTCCGCAGGCGTCGTCCCCGCCGGCAGGCGGGCGAACCAGACGAGCACGCTCTCGCCCTCGCGCACCGGCAGGCGAGGATAGGTGTTGCGCGCCGTCTCGGTGATCAGGATCGCTTCGACGGGCACGCCTATTTCGGCGAGTCGCGGCATCGCCTCGCGCCGGAACGAAGCTGTAAAGCCACCCAGCGCTGCCGGCTCGAGCGCCGCGATGGCCGCCGCCCAGCGAGCGGGCGGCCGCGCCGCCGCCTTTGCCAGGTCGAAGCCCACCACCGGCCTTAGGAGGAGAACGTCGTCGAAGGCCGCCATGGTGCGGTTGGCCGCCTCGCAATGCTTTGCCCAGTCGGGCCCGTCGTAGAACGAACTCAGCGCCCGCTGCCGCGCATCCATGCCCGCAAAGCCACGCAGCCAGACGAAGCGCTCCGGCCGCTCGACGTCGCGGAACTGGCCGATGATCGTCATCCCCAGCGCCTCCTGGGGCCGCACCAGCGCACTGTCGAACAGCGCGACCAGTGCCTCCCGCTGCCCGGGATGGAGCGTGTACTGCCTGAGCTCGACCACTTTCAGCGCCATCGTTCCCATCGCTCCTCTCACGCATCCCCTCAAAACAAACCGGGCGTCCTGTTTTGACAAAAACAGACCGGTTGCCCGGTTTTGTCAATGGGGTAGAGTTCGACGAGACTCAGCTCGACGCTTGGTAGACGCGGAGGCAGGCATGGGCGACGGAGAAGCAGCTGGGGACGAGGCGTCGAACGCCGCCCCGGAGCCGTCGAACGCCGCCCCGGAGCCGGCGAGCAGCGCGCGCCGGGCCCCGCGGCGCAACGATCCTGCAGGGCTCCGCCGCAAGGTGCTCGACATTGCCGACGCGATCTTTCAGGAGCGCGGCTACCATGCGGCGAGCCTTGCCGACGTCGTTGCGGCAGCCGGCGTGACCGGGGGCGCGCTCCATCATCACTTCGCCAGCAAGAAGGCGCTCGGCCTCGCCGTCGTCTGGGAGCGCGTAGCGCCGGAGGTCGAGCGGACATGGGCCGAAACCATGGCCGCTGCGCCCAACGCCCGCGCCGGCGTGCGTCAGGTCTTCCTCGACGTGGCCGAGGCGCTCGAGCGGCAAGGCTTCGTGAAAGGCTGCCCGCTCAACAATCTGGCGCTGGAGCTGTCGCTGGCCGACCCGGAGTTCCGCGCCGCGGTCGCCGGCATCTTCCAGGCATGGCGGGTGCTGATCGCCAGGCGGTTCAAGGACGACCAGCGGGTCGGCCGCGAGGATGCGCGCGCCGACGCCCAAGTCTTCGCGGCGCGGGCGATCGCCACCTATTCGGGGGCGATGGCGATGGCCAAGGCAGCGCAGGACCCGTCCTATCTGCGCATCTGCGCACCCTGAAAGTGAAAAGGGACGCACCGGCTAGGCCGATGCGTCCCGCAGGCGTCCGGCGGGCCGCTGGTGCGGCCGCCACCGGCGCGACTACTCCATGATGCGGACGATCCTGCGCGTGCCGGGGTCGACCAGCACGGTGCGTCCGTCGACCACCACGTAGCGATATTGGATCTGCGGCTCGTCGATCGGGTAGAGCTCGATCGCCTCGGGCAGCGCAGTGCCGACCGAGATGTCGACGCCCTGATCGACCACGACCGGGTTGACCGGATGCTTCACGACATATTCGCGGATAACCGTCTCCTGCTCGGGAACGATCACAACGTCCTGCGCGAAGGCGGAGCCGGCAAAGGCAACCAGGAGCCCGGTTGCGGCGGCTTTGAGATGCATAGGCATGCGATCCTCCTTGCACTGTCCTGCTGCAGCTAAACACCTGAGGCGGCCAGTCGTTCCGATATGAGCGAGCGAGGGGGCCGGCCCCGGGCTCTGGCCAAAAAAAAGCGCCTCTCGCAGCTGTGGAGTGCGGGAGGCGCCTTTTGTGTCGAATGCCTTTCTCCCGGATTGCTCCGTTCGATGGCTTTCGAACGGGAGAAAAACGTCAGGGGCGGCAGCCGGTTCCATGGCCGGCAAAAAAAATCTTCGCCGCGGTGACGCGCCAACAAAAAAGGGGCGCCCGCGGGCGCCCCATGCATTGTGTCCGAAAGGCCGGACCTTAGAAATCCATGCCGCCCATGCCGCCCATGCCGCCGCCGGGCATCGCCGGAGCCGGCGAGTCCTTCTTCGGCGCCTCGGCGATCATCGCCTCGGTGGTGACCAGGAGGCCGGCGACCGACGCGGCATCCTGCAGCGCCGTGCGCACGACCTTGACCGGGTCGACGATGCCGAAAGCGATCAGGTCGCCATACTCGCCCGTCTGGGCGTTGTAGCCGAACGTCGCACCCTTGTTCTCCAGGATCTTGCCGGCCACGATCGACGCCTCTGCGCCGGCATTGGCCGCGATCTGGCGAGCCGGCGACTGCAGGGCGCGCCGCACGATGTTGATGCCGGCGTCCTGGTCGGGGTTGGCGCCCGTCGACTTCAGAGCAGCCGAAGCGCGCAGCAGAGCCACGCCGCCGCCTGCCACGATGCCTTCCTCGACCGCCGCGCGGGTGGCGTTGAGGGCGTCGTCGACGCTGTCCTTCTTCTCCTTGACCTCGATCTCGGTGGCGCCGCCGACGCGGATCACCGCGACGCCGCCGGCCAGCTTGGCCAGCCGCTCCTGCAGCTTCTCGCGGTCGTAGTCGGAGGTGGTCTCCTCGATCTGCTGC
>JBEVJK010000101.1:0-47831 GCA_040510195.1 Mesorhizobium sp.
GACATCGGCATGGTGTTCCAGGAGCCGATGACGGCGCTCAATCCGGTCAAGACGATCGGCGAGCAGGTCGCCGAGGGCATTCGCTGGCACACCGGCGCCAACCGAAGCGAGGCGGAAGAGCGGGCCAAAAGAATGCTCGACAGGGTCGGCCTTCCCGCGGCGAAATTCCCGCTGTCGCGCTATCCGCACGAGCTGTCGGGCGGCCAGCGGCAGCGCGTGGTGATCGCCATCGCCTGCGCGCTGAAGCCGAAGCTGCTGATCGCCGACGAGCCGACGACGGCGCTGGACGTGGTGCTGCAGAAGCAGATCCTGGAGCTCTTGCGCGGGCTCGTCGAGGAAGACCGGATGGCGCTGCTCCTCATCTCGCACGATCTCGCGGTGGTGACCGACATGGCCGACCGGGTCACGGTGATGCGCGGCGGCGCCGTGATGGAAAGCGGCGAGACGGTCGCCGTGTTGTCGGCGCAGCAGCACCCTTACACGCGGCAGCTCGCCCAGGCGTCGATGCATGTGCCGCCGCGCCGGGCGGCATCGCGGCGGGCAGCCCTGGACGCCTCCCCGCTGGTCGAGGCCGAGGGGCTCGTCAGGACCTATGCCGGCCGCCGGCGTTCGCTGTTCGGGCGCGCCGCTCCGGTGCGCGCCGTCGACGACGTCTCCTTCGCCATTGCGCCGGGCCAGTCGGTGGGGCTGGTGGGCCGCTCCGGCTGCGGGAAATCGACGCTCGCCCGGCTCGTGCTGGCGCTCGACCAGCCGACCGCGGGGACGCTGCGTTTCCGCGGAAAGCCGCTGGCGGGACGCAGCGAGGCGGAGCTCAGGCCGGCGCGGCGCGACATGCAGGTGGTGTTCCAGGATCCCTACGGCTCGTTCAACCCGCGCCACAAGGTCGCCCGCCTCGTCGGCGAGCCACTTCACCTGCTCGAGCCTGCGCCGACGGGAGCCGAGCGGCGCGAGAAGGTGGCGGGGGCGCTTCACGAGGTGGGGCTGTCGCCGTCCGACATGGACAAGTACCCGCACGAGTTCTCGGGAGGCCAGCGCCAGCGCCTGTCGATCGCCCGCGCCATCATCACGCGGCCGAAGCTGGTGGTGGCCGACGAGCCGGTTTCGGCGCTCGACGTGTCGATCCGCGCGCAGATCCTCGATCTGTTCGCCGACCTCAACCAGCGGCTCGGCATCGCCTTCCTGTTCATCACCCACGATTTGACGGTGGCGCGGGCAATCACCGAGCGCGTCATGGTGATGGAAGAGGGCCGGATCGTGGAGGCGGGTCCGACCGCAGAGGTGCTTACCCATCCCCGTTCGGCGGCGGCCCGGGCCCTGGTCGACGCCGCCCCCGACCTCCACCGCGCCATCGCGCGGCGCCTGCAGGAGCAGGGCTGAGCCTAAAGCAGCGCCGGCTCGCCGGGGTCGAGACCGAGCAGTTCGAGCGTGCGCTTGAGGAGGCGGACCTCCTGGACCGACAGCTCGGTGTCGGCGCGGGCGATCTCCGCCATGTGGCGGGCAAGCGCGACGCGGCGTTCGGCGGACAGGTCGCGGAAGAGCTCGACCGCCTGGATGCCGGTGGTCTCGTAGCCGAAGTCGTTGAGGTAATCGACCACGCCGTCGACGCTGTCCTCCTCGATGCCGAAGGATTCGCGACAGATGCGGCGGAAGGCGACCATCTCGCTGTCGTCCACCTTGCCGTCGGCGAGGATCATGCGGAAGAGCAGGAGCAGCTCGGCCGACAGCACCGGATCGTCGGCCACCTTGCGGATGCCGGGGTCGCCCTCGATCATCATGCGCACCTTGGCCAGAACCGTGTCGAGCATCGCCAGAACCCTCCGAGACGCGTCTTTGCCGAGCCTAGCGGGAATTGCGAGGCGCGCAAGATGGGCGGCGCGTCAGGCGGCAAGGGCGAACAGGCGGTCGCAGTCGAGCCGCTCTTCCAGCTCGGCGGCGATCTCGTCGAGGGCCGCCTCGATGCCGGCGCGGTAGTCGGTGCCGCCGGCCGGGATGCCGAGGCCCTCGAGGAACCGGGTGCGAAAAGCGTCGGCCGAAAACAGCCCGTGAAGATAGGTGCCGAACACCTTGCCGTCGGGCGAGGCGGCGCCGTCGGGCACGCCGTCGATCGCCACCGGCGGGCGCTGGCAGTCCGGCCCGAAGGTGCGGCCGAGATGGATCTCGTAGCCCGACAGAGGGGTATCGAAGACGAGCGAGCGGGCGGCGACGTCGCGCACCGTCTTTTCGGGCTCCAGCACGGTCTCGACATCGAGCACGCCCAGGCCCTCCGCCTCGCCGGGCGGCCCCTCGATGCCGGCGGGGTCGCTCACCCGGCGACCGAGCATCTGGTAGCCGCCGCAGAGGCCGACGACGTGGCCGCCGCGGGAACGGTGGGCGGCGAGGTCCTCGTGCCAGCCGGCGGCGCGCAAGGCGGCGAGGTCGCCGAGTGTCGCCTTGGAGCCCGGGACGACCACCAGCCCGGCATCGGCCGGCAGGCGGGCGCCGGGCGGCACGAACACCACATCGACGCCCGGCTCGGCGCGCAACGGGTCGAGGTCGTCGAAATTGCTGATGCGAGGCAGCATGGGCACCGCCACCTTGAGCCGCCCGCCGCCGCCCGAGGAAAGCCGTTCCAGCACCACCGAATCCTCGGCCGGCAGCCGGGCGGCCGCCGGCAGGAAAGGCACGACGCCGAAGCAGGGCCAGCCGGTGAAGCGGCCGATCGCCGCGATGCCCTCGTCAAACAGCGTAAGGTCGCCGCGGAACTTGTTGATCACATAGCCGGCGACCATGGCCCGGTCCTCGTCCGACAACACCAAGTGGGTGCCGGCGAGCGAGGCGATGACGCCGCCGCGGTCGATGTCGCCGACCAGCACGACGGGCACGCGGGCGCGGGTGGCGAAACCCATATTGGCGATGTCGCGGCTCCTCAGGTTGATCTCGGCCGGCGAGCCCGCGCCTTCGACCAGGATGAGGTCGGCGCCCTCGCCCAGGCGCTGCCAGGAGGCCATCACAGCCTCCGCGAGGCGCGGCTTCAGGGCCTGGTAGTCGCGTGCCGCCGCCTCGCCGAAGCGCCGGCCGTGGACGATGATCTGCGAGCCCTGCTCGCTCTGCGGCTTGAGCAAGACCGGGTTCATGTCGACGCTCGGCGGCACCCCGCAGGCGAGCGCCTGCAGCCACTGGGCGCGGCCGATCTCGCCGCCGCCGGCCTGGCCCGGAAGCGCGGCCACGGCGGCGTTGTTCGACATGTTCTGCGGCTTGAAGGGCCGCACGGCAAGTCCGCGCCGCAGCGCGACGCGGCAAAGCCCGGCGACCAGCACCGTCTTGCCGACGTCGGAGCCGGTTCCCTGGAGCATCAGCGCGCGGGCCACGCTCAACCCCTCTCGCCGGCCGCGACGCCGAGCTCGGAGCGCTGGTCGAGCGGCCCGCCCCGCCACAGATAGAGGGCAAGCAGCGGCATCCTGCCGGTGCGCATCGCATGCGGCACGCCCGACGCGTGGTGGATCGCTTCGCCGGCAGCGCGCGACGCGAACGGAGCATCGCCCATGCGCCACTCCGTACCCGAAGTCAGCGGAAAATAGATCTCCTCGGCGACGTGCCTGTGGTCGGGATAGTGCGTCTGCGGGCCGAGCAACAGGAAGCCGGCAGCCACCTTGTCGTTGACGAAATGACCGCGGCTGCCGAACAGCTCCATCCAGCCGTAATTGGCGAGGAAGCGGTCACCGAAATCGCCGGCGCCATAGGTCTGCCCCCAGGCGAGCCGGTCGGCGGCCAGGCCGGCCAGCCGGCAGACCAGCGGTGCGGTGGCGGGCACCGCGGCCCGCTCCGCCGCAGGCAGGGCGGCGAGACAAGGCAGCCCCCGCGCAGCAAGGCTGCGCCGTTCCATCGCCCAGTCGATGTCTGCCATGAAGGCTTGCAGCGGCGGGACGCGCCGCTCCTGGAGAAAGCTCCGGACGGCCCCCAGCAGATCGTCGAGCGTGTCGGTCATCGCCTTTTCTCGCGGGTTCTCGCGGCGGCATCATTGGTCTAGATTGACCGCCGCGCCTAGCCGAAAAACGTCAGGGAGGAGGCCATGGACGCCGCCGCCGAAGCAAGCGCCGGGCCGTTCGAGCTCAGCGAGGAGCAGCGTGCAATCCGCGACATGGCCGAGGCCTTCGCGGCCGAACGCGTGGCGCCGCAGGCGCTCGCCTGGGACAAAGAGCGGCACTTTCCGGCCGAGGTGATCCGCGAGACCGGGCCACTCGGTTTCGGCGGCATCTATGTGGGGGACGACGTGGGCGGCGCCGGGCTGGGGCGGCTCGACGCCGTGCTCGTGTTCGAGGCGCTCGCCAAGGCCTGCCCGGCGTTTGCGGCCTTCATCTCGATCCACAACATGGCGTCGTGGATGATCGATCGATTCGGCAGCCAAGAGCAGAGGCAGCGGCTGCTGCCCCGCCTCGCCTCCATGGAATGGCTGGCGAGCTATTGCCTGACCGAGCCGGGCTCGGGCTCGGACGCCGCGGCGCTGAAGACGCGGGCGACGAGGAGCGGCGGCAACGGCAGCGACTACGTGCTCAACGGCGCCAAGCAGTTCATCTCCGGGGCGGGCGACAGCGACGTCTACGTGACCATGGTGCGCACCGGCGAGGACGGCCCGAAAGGCATCTCGGCCCTGGTGGTGCCGAAGGACGCCCCCGGCCTCTCCTTCGGAGCGCTGGAAAACAAGATGGGCTGGCATATGCAATCGACCCGCCAGGTCGTCTTCGAGGACTGCAAGGTGCCGGCCGAGAACCTCCTCGCAGGCGAAGGCGACGGGTTCCGCATCGCCATGGCCGGGCTCGACGGCGGCCGCCTCAACATCGCCGCCTGCTCGCTGGGCGGCGGCCAGGCGGCGCTCGACAAAGCGCTCGCCTATGCCGGCGAGCGCCAGGCGTTCGGCCAGAGCCTGGACCGTTTCCAGGCGATCGCCTTCAAGCTCGCCGACATGGAGACGGCGCTGCAGGCCTCGCGCATGCTGCTCTACGCGGCGGCCGCGAAGCTCGACCGCAAGGCGCCTGACGCCGGCAAGTGGTCGGCCATGGCCAAGCGCTTCGTCACCGACCGCGGCTTCGAAGTCGCCAACGAGGCGCTGCAGATCCATGGCGGCTACGGCTATCTGCACGACTACGGCATCGAGAAGCTGGTCCGCGACCTGCGCGTGCACCAGATCCTGGAGGGCACCAACGAGATCATGCGCGTGATCATCGCGCGGCATCTCAGGCCCTAGAGACTTACCGGAGGCAGCCGCCATGACCACCATCGCGTTCATCGGCCTCGGCAACATGGGCAACCCGATGGCCGCCAACCTCGTCAAGGCCGGCCACCGCGTGCAAGGCTTCGACCTGGTGCCCGAAAATCTCGAGACGGCGGCAGGGCATGGCGTGGCCATCGCCGCCGATGCTGAGGCGGCCGTCGACGGCGCAGCGGCGGTGATCACCATGCTGCCGGCCGGCACGCACGTGCTGTCGGTCTACGGCGCTTTGGCGTCGAAGGCGCCGAAGGGCACGCTTTTCATCGACTGCTCCACCATCGACGTGGCGTCGGCGCGCAAAGCGCACGAGATCGGCAAGCAAGCGGGGCTGCTCACCGTCGACGCGCCGGTATCGGGAGGAACGGGCGGCGCCGCGGCCGGCACGCTGACCTTCATGGCCGGCGGCGCCGCGGAAGCCTTCGCGCTCGCCGAACCGCTGTTGCAACCGATGGCCGGGCGGATCGTCCACTGCGGCGAAGGCGGCGCCGGCCAGGCCGCCAAGATCTGCAACAACATGATCCTCGGCATCTCGATGATCGGGGTCGGCGAGGCCTTCGTGCTGGCCGAGAAGCTCGGCCTCTCGCACAAGGCGCTGTTCGACGTCGCCTCGGTCTCGTCGGGCCAGTGCTGGTCGCTGACGACCTACTGCCCGGTGCCTGGCCCGGTGCCCGCTTCGCCGGCCAATCGCGGCTACCAGCCGGGCTTCGCCGCCGCTCTGATGCTCAAAGATCTAAGACTAGCTCAAGAGGCCGCTCAGAGCTCAGGCGCGGCGACGCCGTTGGGGGCTGCCGCGGCGCAGCTCTATGCGCTGTTCGCCGCGCAGGGCGGTGCCGGCACGGATTTTTCCGGCATCATCAACTTCCTGCGTGGCGAGACCGGCTGACCGGGACGACGAGCGATGGCGTTTAGGTTTGCTTAAGCTCTCGCTAACCACACGGTAACAATGTCCCGGTAAAACACTTCACGAGGTGGTCATCGCAGCCATCCACCGCTCCGGATCAGGTCTCGCGTACCGGAGCTTCGCCTTCCCAGTCACGCGTCACGAAGGGCCTTGCGTTGAGACGGCGGGAGCCGCGTTCCCCTGGAGCGCGGCCTTCGCTATTGGCTGAGCCGCCTGAAGTTCGCCCTCACCCGCCGGGTGGCCGGCCGCAGCGCTTCCTCGGCCGAGCGCTGCACGGCGCTGCCGTCGAGCAGCGAAGGGACGCGGCCCGACAGGAGTTCCGGCCAGAATCGCCACGCCGCCTGAACGAGCGCCAGCTGCGCCGCGACCGCCCCTTCGGCGAGCGCGGCGGTCTTCTCGGCGATCGCCCGCGTCGTCTCGGCACTGCGGCCGTCGCCGGTCCGCGCCTCGGCCGCCAGCAGCGGCAGCCGCATCATCATCACCAGCGGCACCAGCGACAGGGCGCCAGCGGAGCCCAGCATCCCGGCTGCGGCGCCGGCCGCTTTGCTTCGTCTCGACATGGTCTGGAAACCCTCTCTGGTGCTGTCCCCTCAAGGGTTATCTGGCGCGCAGATCGCGTTCTGCCAGATCCAGCGCCACATGAATTCGCTCGCAAGCGAGGTCGATCGTCTCGCGCGTCCAGATGAGCGGCGGCGAAAGGATCATCGTGCCGCCGGTGGCGCGCAGCATCATGCCGTTGGCGATGGCGTGGTCACGGACGACGACTGCCGCCGCGCCCGGCTCGGGGAAGCGGGCGTTCGTGGCCTTGTCGGCGACGATCTCGATGGCGCCGAGGAAGCCGAAGCTGCGGACCTCGCCAACCAGCGGATGCGGAGCGACGCGTTCGGCGAGCGCGGCCGCAAAATAGGGCCCGGTGTCGTCGCGGATGCGCGCGATCATGCCCTCGCGCTCGATGATGGCGAGATTCTCCAGGCCCACGGCGCAGGCGACCGGATGTCCGGAATAGGTGTAGCCGTGGAAGAACTCGCCTCCCTTGTCGATCACCGTGCTGGCGATGCGGTCGCCGACCAGCAGGGCGGAGAGGGGCAGATAGCCCGAGGTCAGCGCCTTGGCGGTGGTGATGGTGTCCGGCTCGATGCCCATCGACTGGGCGGCGAACCAGGCGCCGGTGCGTCCGTAGCCGGTGATCACCTCGTCGAGCATCAGGAGAACGTCGTAGCGGCGGCAGATGCGCTGCACCTCCGGCCAATAGCTGGCGGGCGGGATCTTGACGCCGCCGGCTCCCTGGATCGGCTCGCCGATGAAGGCGGCGACATTGTCCGGCCCCGCTTCGAGGATCGCCTGCTCCACCGAGCGGGCGGCGCGCAGGCCGAAATCGTGGTCGCTCTCGCCGGGCAGCTTGAGCTCGAAGGCATAGGGCATCATCACGTGGACGATGTTGGGCACCGCCCCATGCAGCTGGCCGTGCATGCCTTCCATGCCGCCGAGCGAGGTGCCGGCGATCGTCGAGCCGTGATAGGCCATCTGGCGCGAGATGATGCGGTTCTTTTGCGGCTTGCCTTCCAGCGCCCAGTAATGCCGGACGAGGCGGACAGCGGTGTCGTTCGATTCGGACCCGGAGGAGCCGAAGAAGACCTGGCCCACGCCGGGCGGTGCGATCTCGGCGATCTTGCCGGCGAGCAGCACGGCGCTGGGCGTCGAGCAGCGGAAGAAGGAGTTGTAGTAGGGCAGCTCCTTCATCTGCCTGTAGGCGGCCTCGGCGAGCTCCGCGCGGCCGTAGCCGACGTTGACGCACCACAGGCCCGCCATGCCGTCGAGGATCTCGTTGCCCTCGCTGTCATAGATGAACGGGCCGTCGGCGCGCACGATCATGCGGCTGCCGGCGCCGCGCAGGTCCTTGTGGTCGGTGAAGGGGTGGAGATGGTGCGCGGCGTCGATCGCCTGCAGCTCTTTCAGCGTGTAGTTCATGGAGGTCATCGGAAGAAGCCCTTGCGGTTGAATCGGCCCTACCCCGGAAACCAGGGGCGCGGGCGGCGGATTCAGCGACCGACGGGCGGCGAGTAGCCGATGCGCGCGCAGAGCCTGAGCAGCTCTGCGTGGCGCGTCCGGCAGGACGGCGTCACCGCGACGGCGCGGCTTTTGAGGCGGTCGATCATGCGCCAGACACTAGCCGGTGGAGGTCGTCCTGTTCAAGGGGCGGCGCCCGGCGGCCTGGAAGCAGGCAAGGGCGAGGCACAGCCCGCCGAGCATCAACGGCAGCCCCTCGACGCCCACCAGGTCCATCACGGCGCCCGTCGCCGGCGGGCCGGTGATGCCGCCGATGCCCCAGAACATGGCGAAGGCCGCATTGCCGGCGACAAGCGCGGTGCCGGCATAGCGCTCGCCGAGCTCGATCAGCGACATGGTGTAGATGCCGAAGGAGACGGCTCCCCAGACGAAGGCGACGGGCCATACCAGCGGCGTGGCGAAAACCAGCGGCAGGATCGCCGCACCCAGCGCGGTCGCAACCGCCGCGAAGATCAGCGTGGGGCGGGAGCCGAGCCGTTCGGCCAGCATGCCGAGCGGCATCTGGAGCGCGATGTTGCCGGCGACGAACACCGACAGCAGCGCGGAGATGGAGGTCTCGGAGCGCTGGTAGGCCTCGCCGTAGACCGACATCAGCGACAGCGTGGTCTGCTCGAAGGCGGCGGCCACGAAGACGGCGGCGAGCAGGAGGGGCGCCTGCGGCACGAAGCGCATGACCGAGCCGCCCTCTGCGCTCTCCTCGAATTTCGGCAGCCGCGGCAGGACAGCGAGCAGGATCGCCGCACAGGCAAGAAACGAGGCGATGCCGACCAGAAAGGGCGGCCATCCCTCCGTCCCGGCCAAAGTGAGGGTGAGCGGTCCGGCGGCGAAGCCGGCGGAGATGACCGACGTGTAGATGCCGAGGATGCGGCCGCGCTTGGCCGCGGGGGTGATCGCCACCATCCAGGTCTCGCTGAGCACGTAGAGCGGATTGACGGCGAAGCCGAGCAGGAAGCGCAGCGGAAACCACAGCCAGACGTCCTGGCGCCAGGCGATCAGCGCGAGCAGCAGCGAGGCCGACAGCGCGCAGCCGAGCACGGTGGCGGCGGCGCCGAAGCGGCGCGACAGGGTCGGTATGAGCGGCGACGACACCACGAAGCCGAGCGGCGTCATGGCGGCGGAGAGGCCGATCAGGCTCGGTGGCTGACCTTGCCGCTCCAGGATGAAGCTGAGCAGCGGATAGGTCAGCCCCTGCGACACCGCGAACACGCTCACGGTGGCGATGATGCCGGCAATCGCCGGCCAGGGCGTGGCGGTTCCCTGCTCTGCTTCTGCCGGGCTCATCCCGCCATGAGTGCCATCGCAGTTCGCCGGCCCATAGCGGCAGCCGGCTCAATCGGTTCCGCCAGCGAAGCGGGCGATCGAGAAGCGGCCGATGTCGTGGGCCGTGGCGCCGTCGAGCGCGAGGTCGGCCGCGACCTCGCCGATCACGCTGGCGAATTTGTAGCCGTGGCCGGAACAGGGCGAGGCGACGACGATGCGCGGATCCTCCGGCAAGAGGTCGAGGATGAAGTTCTCGTCAGGGGTCATGGTGTAGATACAGGTCTTCATGGCAAGCAGTGGCCCAGCGGCCTCGGGCAGATAGGTCTGCAGGAAACGCCGGGTGCGCCGCTCGTCCTCGGGGCCGGCGTCCTGCCGGGCATCGTCCGCCTGCGCCAGCACCCGGCTGCCGAGATGCGAGGCGCATTTGAAACCGCTGCCGCGGAAGTCGGGGAAGCCATAGAGGATGTCGTCCTCGCCATCGACCATGAACACCGGCAAGGCGCCGAGCGCGAACTTCGCCGGATTCCTGGGTCGGTACCAGCACAGCACCTGCCTTTTAAGGGCCAGGACGGGTCGCAGCTGCGGCAGCAGGTCTGCCGACCAGGGGCCGGCGGCGATGACGAGCCGGCGCGCGGCGATCTGCCGATCGGCAAGGCGCAGGATCACCGCATCCCGTTCCGGCTCGATGGCAAGCACGCGTGCGCGAGTGGCGATCTCGGCGCCAGCCGCGGCCGCCAGAGCGCGATGCGCCTGATCGGCGACCTCCGGCTGCAAGAAGCCTCCTTCGGACTGCCAGACGGCGCTGTAGCCGTCTGGCAGGGCGAAGGCCGGGAACCGCCGGTTGACCTCCGCCGCGTCCAGCCTCTCATGCGGCAGGTGGTGAAGCAGACAGGCTTCCAGCGAGCCGGCGACCATCCGGCTTCCCGGCTTGCCGGCCTCCAGGATGCCGGTGGTGGTGAGGAAGGCCGTTTCGGACAGCTTTTCCAGCGCGCGCCAGTTGCGGAATGCGCGGCGCAGCAGCGGCACGTAGGACGGATGCTCGGAATAGCCGAGCCGGATCGCCCGGCTCTCGCCATGCGAGGAGCCACGGTCGTGGCCGGGCTCGAACTGCTCGAGGCCGATCACCCGACGGTCGCCGGTTCCCAGCCCGCGCCGCGTCAGATGGAAGAGCGCCGCGCTGCCCATGGCGCCTAGCCCCACCACGGCGGCGGCGTAGACGGCGCCGTTCCTTCCCGTCATGTCGTTTCCCTCGCGCTAATGGTCGTCGTCTCCGCACTCCCGGAATCGCAGCGCGTCCATGATGCGGCGCAGCCTGCCCCCGAGGATAGAGGAAGCGCAATGACCGCCGCCGTCCAGCCCGCCGAATCGCTGCTTCCGCCGGACCGCAGCCGCCGTGGCGGCCGGGCCGGCAAGCGCGCCGGCGCGGCCGCCGCCTTCGAGCAGCCGGCCTTTCGCCAGCTGACAATCCCGTTCCAGCCGACCCGGCTGGTCTCCGACGACGAGCTGGAATCGATCCATCTGGCCTCGTTGCGGGTGCTTTCCGAGATCGGCGTCGACGTGCTCCACGAGGGCGCACGCCAGCTGATGCGCGAGCACGGGGCCTCGGTCAGCCAGGGGGGCGAGCGGGTACGCTTCGACCCGGAGGCAGTGCTGGAGCTGATCGCGCACGCGCCGTCGCAGTTCACGCTGCACGCCCGAAACCCGGCCCACAACGTCGTGTTCGGCGGCGACAGGCTGGTGCTGTCGCAGATGGCGTCGGCTCCGAACGCCTCCGACCTCGACCGCGGCAGGCGCCCCGGCAACCAGCAGGATTTCCGCAACTTCCTGCGCCTGGCGCAGATGCACAACATCCTCAACACGACGGGCGGCTATCCGGTCGAGCCGGTCGACCTCCATCCGTCGATCCGCCACCTGGAGTGCATCCGCGACCTCGCCACGCTCACCGACAAGGTGTTCCACATCTATTCGCTCGGCAAGGAGCGCAACGTGGACGGCATCGAGATCACCCGCATCGCCCGCGGCATCTCGCAAGAACAGCTCATGCGAGAGCCCTCCGTCTACACGATCATCAACACCAATTCGCCGCTCAAGCTCGACGTGCCGATGATGGAGGGCATCATCCAGATGTCGTCGATGGGCCAGGTGGTGATCGTCACGCCCTTCACGCTGTCGGGGGCCATGGCGCCGGTGACGGTGGCGGGCGCCCTGGTCCAGCAGAACGCCGAGGCGCTGGCCGGCCTCGCCTTTACGCAGATGGTGCGCAAGGGGGCGCCGGTCGGCTATGGCGGCTTCACCTCCAATGTCGACATGAAGTCGGGGGCGCCGGCCTTCGGCACGCCTGAATACATGAAGGCGCAGCTCGTCGGCGGCCAGTTGGCGCGCCGCTACAGGATTCCCTACCGCACCTCCAACGTCTGCGCGGCGAACACCGTCGACGCGCAGGCGGCCTATGAAAGCGTCTTTTCGCTGTGGGGGGCCATCCAGGGCGGCGCGAACTTCATCCTGCACGGCGCCGGCTGGCTGGAAGGCGGGCTGCGCTGCTCCTACGAGAAGATGATCCTCGACATCGACCTCTTGCAGATGGTGGCGGAGTTCCTGACGCCGCTCGACCTCTCGGAGGACGCGCTCGCCGTGGAAGCGATCCGCGACGTCGGCCCGGGTGGCCATTTCTTCGGCACCCCGCACACCCAGTCGCGCTACCGCAACGCCTTCTATTCGCCGATCCTGTCGGACTGGCGCAATTACGAGACCTGGGCGGAGGCCGGCAGCCCGACGGCGCTGGAGCGCGCCAACCGGGTCTGGAAAGAGCGCCTGGCGAGCTACGAGGAGCCGCCGATGGACCCGGCGATCCGCGAGGAGCTCGACGCCTTCGTCGAGAAGCGGCGGACCGAAGGCGGCGCGCCGACCGATTTCTGAGCTTCGCCCCAATTCTTCTCAAGCGGACCCAACTCCATGAAATCTCATGTCAAAGCGGTTGTGATCGGTGGCGGCGTCGTCGGCTGCTCGGTGCTCTTCCACCTGGCGCGCGCAGGCTGGAGCGACGTCCTTCTCATCGAACGCTCGGAGCTCACCTCCGGCTCGTCCTGGCATGCGGCGGGCGGCTTCCACACGCTCAACGGCGATCCCAACGTGGCCAAGCTGCAGGCCTATACGGTGCAGCTCTACAAGGAGATCGAGGAGTTGTCGGGCCAGTCCTGCGGGCTGCATCTGACCGGCGGCGTGATGCTCGCCGACAGCCCCGAGCGCATGGACTTCCTGAGGCTTTCCCACGCCAAGGGCCGCTATCTGGGCATGGAGACGGAGCTGATCACGCCGTCCGAGGCGAAGGCAATGTTTCCGCTGATGGACGAGAGCCATTTCGTCGGCGCCATGTGGGACCCCGTCGAGGGGCATCTCGACCCGTCCGGCACCACCCACGCCTATGCCAAAGCGGCGCGCAAGCTCGGCGCCGAGATCAGCCTCCGCAACCGGGTCGTCGAGCTCACCCAGGAGCCCGACGGCACCTGGAACGTCGTCACCGAGCAAGGGACCGTCAAGGCGGAGCATGTCGTCAACTGCGGCGGGCTGTGGGCGCGCGAGGTCGGCCGTATGGTCGGCCTGGAGCTGCCCTTGCTCGCCATGGAGCACATGTATCTCCTGACCGAGCCGATGCCGGAAGTCGAGGCGTTCAACCGCGAGACCGGGCGCGAGATGATCGGCGTCATCGACTTCAAAGGCGAGATCTATACCCGGCAGGAGCGCAACGGCATCCTGCTCGGCACCTATGAGAAAGCGGCAAAGCCGTGGTCGCCGGTGACCACGCCATGGAGCTTCGGACACGAGCTTCTGGAGCCGGACCTCGACCGCATCGCGCCCTCGCTGGAGGTCGGCTTCAGGCATTTCCCCGGCATCGAGAAAGCCGGCATCAAGCAGATCATCAACGGTCCCTTCACCTTCGCGCCGGACGGCAACCCGCTGGTGGGGCCGGTGCAGGGCCTCTCCAATTTCTGGGTCGCCTGCGCCGTCATGGCCGGATTCAGCCAAGGCGGCGGGGTGGGGCTTGCACTGTCCAACTGGATGGTCGACGGCGATCCCGGCTTCGACGTCTGGGGCATGGACGTGGCGCGGTACGGAGAATGGGCGACGCTTCGCTACACCAGCGCCAAGGTGCGCGAGAACTATTCGCGGCGCTTCTCGATCCGCTTCCCGAACGAGGAGCTGCCGGCCGCGCGGCCGGCTCAGACGACGCCGCTCTACGACGTCATGGTCGGGCAGAACGCCGTGATGGGCGACAGCTGGGGCCTGGAGACGCCGCTCTGGTTTGCGCCGGCGGGGTCCGAGGCCAAGGACGTCGTGTCCTTCCACCGCTCCAACGACTTCGCGCATATCGGCAACGAGGTGCGCGCGACGCGCGAGCGAGTGGGCGTGACCGAGATCGCCAACTTCGCCAAATATGAGGTCACCGGTCCTGGTTCGGAGGATTTCCTCAACCGGCTGATGACCAATCGCATGCCAAAGGCCGGGCGCCTGGTGCTGACGCCGATGCTCAACGAATTCGGCAAGCTGATCGGCGACTTCACCATCGCCAAGGCCGATGCCGATCGCTTCTACATCTGGGGTTCCTCGGCCGCCCAGAAATACCATATGCGGTGGTTCGAGCGGCATTTGCCGAAGGACGGCACGGTCGGAATCCATCGTTTCGACCAGACGCTTGTCGGTCTCGCCATCGCCGGGCCGAAGGCGCAGGCGGTGCTTGCCGCGCTGGTCGACGAGGACGTCTCGCTGAAGAGCTTCCGCTTCATGGACTTCCGCGAGATGGCGGTGGGCGGCGCGCCGTGCCTGGTCAACCGCATCAGCTACACCGGCGATCTCGGCTACGAGATCTGGATGGCGCCGGCCTATCAGCGCCTCGTCTACAAGGCGATCAAGGAGGCTGGGGCAGCGTTCGGCATCGCCGATTTCGGCATGCGGGCACTGCTGTCGATGCGGCTGGAGAAGAACTTCCCGACCTGGTTCCGCGAGCTGAGACCGATCTACGGTCCGTTCGAAGGCGCGATGGACCGCTTCGTCCGGCTCGAGAAGAACGACTTCATCGGCCGCGACGCCGCCCAGCGGGAGCGCGAGGCGGGGCCGAAGCTCAGGCGCGTCTCCTTCGTGGTCGTGGCGGAGGATGCCGACGTGATGGGGGACGAGCCGATCTGGGCCAGGGTGGACACCGACTATGCCACGGTGGAGAAGCCGCACGGCTATGGCGCGCCACGCTTCGACGCCAGTGGGAGAGCCGCCCAAGGCTCGGCCGCCGCGACCGATTCCTCGGCCGTCCGCGGCATCGTCGACGGACCTTGGCGAGTCGTCGGTTGGGTGACGTCGGGCGGCTATGCGCATTTCGTCGAGCAATCGATGGCGCAAGGCTACGTGCCGGCCGCACTGGCCGAGGACGAGAGCGAGGGGCTGTTCGAGATCGAGATCCTGGGGCGCAGGTGCCCGGCTCGCATCGTGACCCAGCCGCCGTTCGACCCGGCTGGCGCGCGGATGCGCGCCTAGGATCGCGCGGCATGGCCAGCTCCGGCCGCAGACGGCGCAAGATCCTCCCCTTCGAGCCGGCCGTCGAGGCGACGCTCAGGCACGCTCAGCGCCGCAAGGCGGCCGCGCTCAACCAGCATGCGATGGGATACGGGCGACAGGCCGAGGCCGAATGGGAGGCGGCCGGCGTCGGCGCCCCAGATCTCGGCGCGATGCGGCGCTACCGGCTCGAACGCATCCGCGCCGAGCTGGCGCGCCGCGACCTTGCGGGGGTGCTGCTCTACGATCCGGTGAACATCCGCTACGCGACGGATTCGACCAACATGCAGCTGTGGGTCGCCCACAACGCGACCAGGCACTGCTTCGTGGCGACCGACGGGCCGGTGGTGCTGTTCGACTATTTTTCCTGCGAGCACCTATCCGACCATGCCGGGACGGTCGACGAGGTCCGGCCGGCAGTCTCGTTCCTGTATCTCTACGGCGGGGTGCTCGCCGAGCGTCGTGCGGCGCGCTGGGCGGCAGAGATCGCCGGACTGGTGGCTGCCCATGGCGGCGGCAACCGCCGGCTGGCCGTCGACCACCTCGACCCGCTGGGCGCCGCCGCTCTCGCCTCGCAGGGGGTCGAGGTCGCCGATGGCGAGGCGGTGATGGAACAGGCGCGGCTCATCAAGTCCGGCGACGAGATCCTTGCCATGCGGCGGGCGATCGTCGCCTGCGAGGCGGCGATGGCGGAGATGGAGGCGAAGCTTGCGCCCGGCATCAGCGAGAACGCGCTTTGGGCGGAGCTTCACCGCGGCAATATCGCGCGCGGCGGCGAGTGGGTGGAGACGCGCCTGCTGTCGTCGGGACCGCGCACCAATCCGTGGTTCCAGGAATGCTCGGCGCGCGTCATCGAGGCCGGCGACCTGGTCGCCTTCGACACCGACCTGATCGGGCCCTACGGCTTCTGCGCCGACGTGTCGCGCAGCTGGCTGTGCGGCGACGCCCCGCCCAGCGCCGAGCAGCGCGACCTCTACGCGATCGCCGCCGAGCAGATCGCCGCGAACACGGCGCTGCTTCGGCCAGGCGTCGGCTTCCGCGAGCTGGCGGAGCGGGCGACGAACCCGCCGCCCGACTGCTTTCCCGCTCGCTACGGCGTGCTTTTCCACGGGGTCGGCCTTGCCGACGAATACCCGACGCTGCCGCATCTCGCAGATTGGACCGTCGATACGCCCGACGGCTTGGTCGAGCCCGGGATGGTGCTCTGCGTGGAGAGCTATATCGGCCGGCTGGGCGGCCGCGAAGGGGTGAAGCTCGAAGAGCAGGTGCTGATCACCGAAACCGGACACGAGACGCTGTCGACCTATCCGCTGGACCCGCGCCTCTCCGCGCCTTGAGACGCCGCTCAGGCCGACGCCAGGGCCCGGCGCATGCGCGCCACGGTCCCGGCAGGGGTCGCGCGACCGGTAATGTAGGGAAGCCCCGGCCGCCGAGCCGTCCAGCCGACGACGGCAAGTTCGGCCGCCGCCGGTTCAAAGCGGAGCGCCAGGTCCCAGCTGCGGCAATCGATGGCGGCGACGTCCGCCCTGCCCTCCGCCACCGCGACGATCGAGGCGCGATGGCCGCCCGTCTCGACTCGCTCCGCGAACAGGCCGATGCCGCCGAGGTCACGGGACGGCGCCAGGATTCCCGACATGGAATCAAGGCTGTTGTAGGCAAACCTCTTGCCTCGCATGAGGTCCAGGGGAAGGTTCGCCTGGCCGTCCTCACGGGGTCCGGCGTGGCCCTTGCCGCGCATGACGAGGGCGCTCGCATAGAGCGGCCCCATGCCGCCCTGGAAAGCGTCGTAGCTCGGCTGGCCGACGAGCTGGACCGCCGCAGCGAGCCCCTCCTCCATCGGTCCCCAGCAGGTCTGGGCGAAGAGCAGCGCCGGATGCCGCCACAACGCCTGGAAGTCGAAGCCGTGAGGTGGGAGCGCGGGGCGGCCCGGAACCGGCGGCAGGTCGGCGTTGGAACGGGCCAGCCGCGCGGGCGCCGCGACGCCGCTGGCGGCCAGCGCAGCGCGCAGCCGTCGCCACTCCGCATCGGTCTCGGCCGCGGCCTCCGGCCAGTCATACATCGGCAGCGCGACAACGGCTTCGGTCATGCCGGCATGTGAGGGAAAGGCATGCCAAATGGCAAGCGGCGGGCCGTCACTCCTTCGGCGGCTCGGCCGGGATCGGCATCGAGCCGGCGCCGTAGGTCGAAGCGTGGCCACGCATGCGGGGCCGGAAGGCGCGGCCCGGGTCGGGCGCGCGCCGGAGCGCCGGATGGACCACCGGCTCCTTGGCGCGGAAGGCGAAACGGCTGATCAGCGCCAGGTAGTTGGGAAAGACGTAGCCGTTGTTCATCGCCACCCATTCGTCGCGGCGATCGCGGAAGAGCGTCGGCAGGCGGTACCAGGCGACCGTCGGGTTCTTGTGGTGTACGAAATGCAGGTTGTTGTTGAGGAAAATCCAGGCAAGCGGCGAGCGCTCGACGATGATGGTGCGGCCCTCGGGGTGCTCCGACCATTGATGCTCGGCGAAGGTGCGGATGGAGATGATCGCCTGGCCGAGCCAGACCGGACCGAGAATGTAGAGCCACAGCGGGATGCCGAAAGCGTAGGCGACGAGGGGCAGGACGACGGCGAGGCCGGCGGCGTGCCGCAGCCAGGCGTTGCGGATCGCCCGGTCGCCCTTGGCGATCTGCCGGAAATCGTCGATGACGAAGCCGGTCACCGACAGCCAGGGGCCGAGGAAGAAGCGACCGACCATGGTGTTGTTGACGCCGAGCAGCCAGCGCATGGCGGCGGGGAGCTCCTCGTGCTGCCAGAGCGCCCGGTAGTAGCTCTCAGGGTCGTCCAGCGGGTCGGTGAGGCGCTCGTCGGCATGATGCTGCAGGTGGATCGTCCGGAAGCGCCGATAGGGCCACACGAGCCCGATCGGCAGGAACACGAAAGCTTCGTTCAGCCGTGCGCTGCGGGTGGGATGTCCGTGCAGCACCTCGTGCATGAGGGAGGATTGCAGCGCTACGAGAAACCCGAGCAGGGCAAGCGTGATGATCGGATAGACGGGCCAGAGCCAAAGCCCTACGCCCAGCCATGCGCTATAGCAAAGGACGATCAGGCCGGCCGTCGGCCATTCGATTTTCGGCGCGCCAACACGCCTTTTGTGTCTCGATGCCATCAACGACTGTCCCGAATCGTTGGAGTCCCCCCGGGACTCCTGACATGACGTTGTCAGGAAGCTGTGGTCTTTTCAACGCGACAATGCGCGGTTAACGTTGATATTGCGCATCTTAAGCCGCACCTGTTATACTTTGTAAACAGGCGCGACTCTCTGCCAAGGCGAGACGATGGACAAGCGCGATCTCTCAACCCTTTTCCGCCAGCGTCTGAAGCTGCTGGTGCAGCGTTCCGGGATGAACCAGTCGAGTTTCGCGTCGGCGGTCGGCATCGACCGTTCGGCCCTGTCGCAGCTCCTGACCGGAAACTCGACCCGCCTGCCGCGCGCCGAGACGCTGCTCAACATCGCTGCCGAGCACAAGGTCTCGCTGGACTGGCTCCTCGGGCTCAGCCAGGACGAAGGGCTGACCGGCGAGATCCGGCAGAGCTTCGAGATCGAGGAGGCCTCCGGCGGGTTCGGGCGAACGTTGCTGGCCAAGTGGCACGCGGAGGCCGCCGGCACCAAGATCCGCTACGTGCCGGCCGGCATCCCCGACCTGCTGCGCACCGAGGCGCTGATCGACTATGAATCCGACATCACCAACAAGAACCGCGAGGCGCAGGCCGGCGAGACACAGTACCGCATCGACTACAACCGGCGTCCGGAGACCGACATGGAGGTCTGCATGCCCCGGCACACGCTGGAGATCTTCGCGCGCGGGCTCGGCGTGTGGAGCGGCTTTCCGCAGGAATTGCGGCGCCAGCAGCTCGACCACATGGCGCGACTGCTCGACGACCTCTACCCCACCTTCCGGCTGTTCCTCTACGATGGGCGGCTGCGCTACTCGATGCCCTATACGATCTTTGGCTCGATACGCGCGGCGATCTTCGCCGGAGACATGTACCTCGTGCTCAACGCCACCCAGCCGGTGCGGGCGCTGACCCGCCATTTCGACAATCTGATCCGCGCGGCCGAGATCAATGCCCATGAGAGCGCAGGGTTTGCGCGCCATCTCGCCGGGGCCGGCATGCCGATGGACGAGATCGTCCGTTGACGAGACATAAAGACTTCTTTATATCCTTATCTAATTTCCCATCTCAGCGAAAGCCATGCCGATGACCCACCCGATCGACGCCTTGATTGCCGAGAAAGGCGTGCTGCTCGCCGACGGCGCCACCGGCACCAACCTTTTCGCCATGGGGCTGGAGGCCGGCGAAGCGCCGGAGCTGCTCAACGAGACGGCGCCGGGGACGATCGCGGCGTTGCATCAGGGCTTCGTGGACGCCGGCGCCGACATCATCCTCACCAACTCCTTCGGCGGCACTCGTCATCGGCTGAAGCTGCATCATGCGCAGGACCGGGTGCATGCGCTCAACAAGCGGGCCGCCGAAATCGCCCGGCAGGTGGCCGACAAAGCGGGCCGCAAGGTGATCGTCGCCGGTTCCGTCGGACCGACCGGCGAACTTCTGGTGCCGCTCGGGGCGCTCACCTACGACGAGGCGGTCGATGCCTTTGCGGAGCAGATCGCCGGCCTCAAGGAGGGCGGGGCCGAAATTGCCTGGATCGAGACCATGTCGGCGCCGGAAGAGATCCGCGCGGCGGCGGAAGCGGCGATCCGCGTCGGGCTTGCCTACACCTATACCGGCTCGTTCGACACCGCCGGCCGCACCATGATGGGCCTGGCGCCCAAGAACATTCACGGGGTAACGGACGGCCTTGCCGCGCAGCCGCTGGCAGTCGGCGCCAATTGCGGCGTCGGCGCCTCGGACATCCTGGCCACGCTGCTCGACATGACGGCGGCGCGTCCCGAGGCGACGGTGATCGTCAAGGGCAATTGCGGCATTCCCGAATTCCGGGGCTCGGAGATTCACTATTCCGGGACGCCGGAGCTGATGGCCGACTATGTGCGGCTGGCCGTCGATGCCGGCGCCCGGATCGTCGGCGGGTGCTGCGGCACCTCATTCGCGCATCTCAAGGCGATGCGCGAGGCGCTCGACGCGCATGGCGCGTCCGGCCGACCGACGGTCGATACGATCGTTTCCCGCATCGGTCCGCTGCGCAACAAGCAAGCGAGCCAGAGCGGCGGCGCCGACGAAGGCGGACGCCGCGAGAGGCGCCGCGCCCGGGCCTGACCTTCAGCCGAAAAGAAGAGACCCGCAGACAAGCTCGTCTGCGGGCCCACGGCGAAAGGAAGTATTCCCGCAACAGGGATTCCATGGCGGGGGATGATGCGAAAGCCCGCTGCCGGATGACGCCGTGTAATGTCCCAAAACGATACAGCGCAAGCCGGGCCTGCGCATGCTGGCTATTCGAGGCACCGAGTCATTCGAAGGTCGTAACCGGGGATGCCGGCGAGGGTTGCAGTTGACCCCTCCGGTTGACGCCGCCTGGTTGCGGGCGGCCGCGACGCGCACTGGATAAGGCCGACCGGGGGGTGCGCGCAAACGGTGCGTTAACCGGATCATGCGCAGCATCCTGCCGCTGGGGACGGGGTTTGTGTGTGTCTCCCAGCCGGTGTCCCGGCAGTCGGCGCGCATGTGCCCGCAGCGCGCCTTCTCAGGCTTCCTGCCGGGGCACTGTCGCGGGTGTCTCGATTCTTACCAGTTGCGCGGCGCACCCGACCGGATGCGCGTCACGGCCCCACGCGACAGGCCGATGTCCGAGAGCATCTGGTCCGGCTCGTGCCCGAGTTCCTCGGTCGCCATCATCATCTGTCGCCGCTCGGCGCGATGCCGCAGCCAGTTGCGGACCGAGCGGACCATCAAAGGCAGAACGTTCGTCGACATCGAAGTTGTTCCCTGTTCCATGAACCGCCATGGACTGATCGAGCTGGAACCTAGGCCCGCCCAATGCGTCCGTATGTGAAATGGGTCACAGGACCGGCAGCAGCCATGAGGCGGCGCAGCCCGATCGAGGGGCCGCAACGGTTAACGCCGGTTAAGAAACTGCATTTTCAGACTTGCCAAAACGGCATTCCGAATCCAAGTTTGCGAATTCACGGGAAGCGCCGGTTGGGCAATCTGGTCGCTTTCCGCCAGTTTTTCATATCGAGTCCGGTTCGGAGGGGGCTTTGTAACCGGTCTTTTTCGAGATGTTGGTAAGCGTGAGGAGTTCCGTTTGAGAGGCCTGTCAAGCCGCCAGGGCGAAAGCCCGGCGCGGCGCCCCGCGAAACAGCAGTGGCATGCCCCCGAAAGCCGGCCGCTGCAGCTCGGCGGCCGCAGCCCCATGGAGCGGGCAGGCACGCCACGCGCCATCGTCGCCGGGGTTGGCTTGATGGCGCTCCTGGCGCTCGGCGCCACGGCCGCAGTGCTGGTCGACCAGACAGCCACCCTGCAGGCGGACGCGGGCGGCATGCCGGCGACATCACCCGAAACTGCCGTCGAGCCGCGTGAGGCGGCCGCCGCGCCTGCGCCCGCAACGCCCGCACCGTCACCTGCCGAGGACACCACGACGACGGCAGCGGCCGAGCCGGCGAGCCCGAAGCCGAGCACGCCCCCGCCCGCCGCCGCCGAGCCGACCGTCGCGGTAGCCGAGCCACCTGCGGCGGCGCCCGCCGACGCCAGGGAGGCCGGGCCGACCGCGCCCGATGCGCCGGTCGAAGCCGTCCCCTTCCCCGATCTCAGTGAGAGGCTCGGCCTCAGGCATGACGATCCGCGCTGGGCCCGGGCGGCGCTTGCCGAGACGCCGCCAGCGCTGACGGCGCTCGAAAGCCAACAGTCGGATGGAGGAGCGACCGCCTTCCAGGAGGAACCCCCGCCAACGGCGGCGCTGGCCCGCTTTGCCGGAGACGAGATGCCAACCGCCGGCATTCCGGCCGATCTGGTCACGCACGGCATCCCGGTCCCTACGGCCAGGCCCGGTGACGTCGAGGTGACGGCGGAGGCGGATTCGCCCGGCGGCCGGCAGGCCCGCGTCCGCAGCGCCGTCAACCTGCGCTCGCGGCCGGCCGACGAGGCTTCGGTGCTCGCCGTGGTCCCGGCCAATTCCAAGGTGAGCCTGCTCGGCTGCAAGTCTTGGTGCGAGATCGTGTTCCAGAACCGCCGCGGCTTCGTCTACAAGAACTTCGTCCGCTAGATCCATTTTTTTCTCCGAAGCGATCGAAAGATCGGACGAAAAGCCGATCCGCCGTCGTTTGTCCTGGCGGATGCCCTTTCGGGCACCGATCCCAGGGAGACCACACCCATGAAGACGATCGCGTTCGCCACCGCCGTGCTGCTCATCGGCGGCGCCTCGGCCGCCCTTGCCGAGGAGCCCGCCAAGACGATGGATACCGCCGCCGGGAAGATCTACACGGATTCGATGGGCATGACGCTCTACACCTTCGACAAGGATAGCGGCGGCATGTCCAACTGCTACGACAAGTGCGCGGTCGCCTGGCCGCCCTTCGTGGCCGCGGCCGATGCCAAGGCGGAGGGCGAGTGGACGCTGGTCGAGCGTAAGGACGGGTCCAAGATGTGGGCCTATGAGGGCAAGCCGCTCTACACCTTCGTCGACGACAAGAAGGCCGGCGACGTCACCGGCGACGGCAAGGGCGGCGTCTGGCACGTCGCCAAGTCGGACTAGGCTGTCATCACGCTGCGGGCTGGGGGCCGCCGCCCGGCGGGTGAAGCGGCACCACCAGCCAGTAGCGGCCGGCTCGCGCGTCGCGGCCGAGCCGGCCTGCCTCGAAGAGCTCACGCCGCAACAGCGCCCAATCGCCGAAGCTGTGGTGCCGGCGCAGGATCTCGTTGACCTCGGCCTCGCTGTAGAACCGCCCGGCCTCGAACCGCGCTGCCAGGTGGTCGAGGACGCGCTGCCGCTCGGCGCTCTTGCGCGGCCAGCGGGTGACGACGCCCTCGGCGTCGATCAGCGCCGTCATGCGCCCTCTCCCGGAAGACCCGCGAAGGCCGCCATGTGGAAGGCCTGCACGGCAGCCGGATAGCGGTAGGCCGCGCCTTCCGGGCACGCATTGCGGTCGCCGCAGCCGCCTTCACGGCAGGCCTGCCCAGCGGCCGCATGGACATGCGCAAGGCAGTCGAGATGCGAAAAGCCGGTCAGCGTGTGGGCATCGACCGGACAGGCATTCAGGCAAGGTTTTCCAAGACATGCGTCGCAAAGGTGAACCGCCTCGCGAGACGCCGGCAGCTCGAGATCCGTGGCGAAGAGCAAGGCGCCCCGGTAGGCGTGCCAGAGCCCATATTCGGGATGCATCAGGATGCCGAGAGGCGATGGCCGCAGTCCTTCGGCGCGCATGGCCCATTGCTGGAACGGCAGATAGGGCCGGTCCGAAGGGGAGACGGCGCGGGCGCCATGGCGGGCCGCCACCATTGCGAGGACGCTTTCGGAGAAGCGGTCATAGGGGTCGGAGAGACCGGCCGGCTGCCCCGACCGCCAGCGCTGGAAGTGCGGCCAGGGGCCGGCACCCGCCTGGCCGACCAGCAGGACGGACCGCGCCCTTGCCCCGGCTGGCCCCATCGGCGCCGCTTCGTCTGGCGAGAACATGAAGCCGCCGCGCAACACGAAACCCTGGCCGGCAAGCTCTGCGGCGACGGCGTCGACCAGGGTCTCGGCGAATTCGGCCCCCATCATCGCTTGCGTCCGGGGTCGGAGAAGGCGCTCCGCCAGACTTCCTTGTGGATCAGGTTGGCCACTTTAGCCCGGCCGGAATCGGGCTCCTTTCACGTGAAGGCGTCGGGCATCGACTCCTTCTTCTTCGCGACGAAATCCTTCAGCCCGTCCTCGATGCCGGGATCGAGCGGCGGCGCCTCGTAAGTCTCGAGCCAGCGGCGGGCCAGCTCGTTGGCACGCTGCGGCGCCGACTTCTCGCCTTCCGCCTGCCATTGCTCGAAGGAGTTGTTGTCGGCGATGGCAGAGCGGTAGAAGGCGGTCTGGAAGTTCGCCTGCGTGTGGTCGCAGCCGAGGTAGTGACTGCCGGGGCCGACCTGGCGGATGGCGTCCATGGCCTGCCCATTCTCCGACAGATCGACGCCCGCCGCGAATTTCTGCTGCATGCCCAGCTGGTCGATGTCCATCATGAACTTCTCGTAGCAGGAGGCGAGCCCGCCCTCCAGCCAGCCTGCCGAATGGAGGACGAAGTTGGCGCCCGCCAGTATGGTGGAGTTGAGCGTGTTGGCGCTCTCGTAGGCGGCCTGGGCGTCGGGGATCTTGGAGGCGCACAGCGACCCGCCGGTGCGGAACGGCAGGCCGAGCCGCCGAGCGAGCTGGGCAGCGCCGTAGGAAACCAGCGACGGCTCGGGCGTGCCGAAGGTCGGGGCACCCGACTGCATGGATATCGACGAGGCGAAGGTGCCGAAGAGCACCGGCGCGCCCGGCCGGATGAGCTGGGTCAGCGAGGCGCCGGCGAGCACCTCGGCGAGCACCTGGGTCAGCGTGCCGGCCACCGTCACCGGGCTCATGGCACCGGCCAGGATGAAGGGGGTGACGATGCACGCCTGCTTGTTGCGCGCATAGACCTTCAGGGCGCCGAGCATGGTCTCGTCGAAGACCATCGGCGAATTGGCGTTGATGAGGCTGGTCAGCACGGTGTTCTGGTCGACGAAGGCATCGCCGAACAGGATGCGGCACATGGCCACCGTGTCCTCGGCCCGCTCGGGCGCCGTTACCGATCCCATGAACGGCTTGTCGGAGTAGCGGATGTGCGAGAACACCATGTCGAGGTGGCGCTTGTTGACCGGCACGTCGACCGGCTCGCAGACGGTGCCGCCGGAGTGGTGGATGGAAGGCGCCATATAGGCCAGCTTCACGAAGTTGCGAAAGTCCTCGATGGTGGCGTAGCGGCGCTTGCCTTCGAGGTCGCGCACGAAAGGCGGCCCGTAGACCGGCGCGAACACGGTGGCGTTGCCGCCGACCTCGACCGAGCGCTCGGGGTTGCGCGCGTGCTGGGTGTAGACGGCAGGAGCGGTCTTCAGCAGCGAGCGCGGCAGCCCTCGGGGGAAGTGGACCCGCTCGCCTTTGACGTCGGCGCCTGCGTTGCGGAACAGCTCCAACGCCTCCGCATCGTCGCGGAACTCGATGCCGATCTCCTCCAAAACGGTGTCGGCATTGTGCTCGATCAGCGCCAGACCTTCCTCGTCGAGGATCTCGTAGACCTTGATCTGGCGCCGGATGTAGCTCTGCTGGATGCCGGGGCCGCCGCCCGAGCGTGCGGCACGCCGCGCCGCCGCGCCGCCACCGCGGTCGCCGCGCCCTCGCCTTCCGCCCGTCGCTTCCTTCTCGACTGCCGGATTGTCGTCCATGGCCGTTTCCTCAAGTCCCTATCGCTTGCCGCGCCCGAGGGCGCATCTCGCCGGATGGTACGCATCGACCCTCCCAAAAACGGCCCGCCAGCGCCAGAGGGTGTCGCAAAACAGACAAGAAAATCCGGGATTTCGCCGGTCGCTTTCGTTTTGCAGGAGGTCGCAAATCAGCTATGGAAAGACCCCTGCGGCAGACTAGATATTGGCCGTCCATACTCTCGCCCCCGCCGACCCTTGCGGCACGAGGAGCTTTCATCCATGTCCGACGACGAGATCATCCTGTCCGAGCTGTCCGACGAAGAGCTCGTGCAGCAGATGCACGACGACCTCTATGACGGGCTGAAGGAGGAAATCGAGGAAGGCACGCGCATCCTTCTGGAGCGCGAGTGGATGCCCTACAGGGTGCTCACCGAGGCGCTCGTCGAAGGCATGCGCATCGTCGGCGAGGATTTCCGCGACGGCATCCTGTTCGTGCCCGAGGTGCTGCTGTCGGCCAATGCGATGAAGGCCGGCATGGCGATCCTGCGGCCGCTGCTGGCCGCCACCGGTGCACCCAAGCAGGGCAAGCTGGTCATCGGCACGGTCAAGGGCGACATCCACGACATCGGCAAGAACCTGGTCGGCATGATGATGGAAGGTGCCGGATTCGACGTGATCGACCTCGGCATCAACAACCCGGTCGAGAACTACCTCAACGCCATCGAGGAGCATCAGCCCGACATCATCGGCATGTCGGCGCTGCTGACCACCACCATGCCCTATATGAAGGTGGTCATCGACACGATGAAGGAGAAAGGCATCCGCGACGACTATGTCGTGCTGGTCGGCGGCGCGCCGCTCAACGAAGAGTTCGGCAAGGCGGTCGGCGCCGATGCCTATTGCCGCGATGCCGCAGTGGCCGTCGAGACGGCCAAGGACTACATGAAGCGCAAGCACAATCTGCGCGCCACGGCCTGAGGCCGGACGGCAAAAAGGCCGCCCGACGAGGCGGCCTTCCAGCTCTTCGACCGGGGACGAAAGACTACTGCACGGTCTCCTCGACGGCATTTGCAGTCGCCTTCACGTCCTGCCCCGCTCCGCGGACCGTATTCGCGCAGGCCGACAAGGCCATGGCGCAGGCAAGGAGGGCGATGGGGGCAAGCTGGGTGAGTTTCATGGACTGGTACTCCCTCGTTCGCTAAAATCGCTTAACACAACGGAATTTGACCAATCGGGTTCCATGATGCAAGGCCGCCGGCCCCACCATCCCCAAGCCGAAACACTGCTGGTGATCGCCTGCGGCATGATCGCGCGCGAGGTGCTCAAGGTGAAGGAGGAGCTTGGGCTCGACCATCTGGAGCTGACCTGCCTGCCGGCGGACTTCCACTTCCATCCCGATCGCATCGCACCGGCCATGGAGCAGGCGATCGTCAAGGCGCGCGCCGACGGATACCGCCACATCTTCGTCGGCTATGCCGATTGCGGCACCGGCGGGCTGCTCGACCGGGTGATCGAGAAGCATGGCGTGGCGCGCATCGAGGGTCCCCACTGCTTCGCCTTCTACCAGGGCAACGCCGCGTTCGCGGCGCGCGGCGAGGACGACATGACCTCCTTCTACATGACCGACTTCCTGTGCCGGCAGTTCGACGCCTTCTTCCTGAAGCCGCTCGGCCTCGACCGGCACCCGGAGCTGGCGGCCGACCTTTTCGGCCACTACGAGAAGGTCGTGTATCTGGCCCAGACCGACGATCCGGCGCTGGACCGCGTTGCAGAAGGTGCCGCGCAGCTTCTCGGCCTCGCCTATGAGAAGCGCGTCACGGGCTACGGCGACCTCACACCGGCGCTCGCCGAGGCCGCCGGCGTGGCGCGGCCGGCTCCATGAGCGGCACCGCGCTGTCGGAACATCGCTGGCAGCGAGGCTTGCGGACCGCGATCGTCGGCGCCGCCGCGCTCGTCTTCGCCGCATCGGCCCGCCCGGCTGCCGCGACCGGCGAGATTGAAGGCCTGATCACGCAAGCCGACCGGGCGCGGCTTGCCGGCTTCGACAAGACGCGCGAGACGGCGCTGAAAGAGGCTCGCGCCGGCGGCGACGCGACAGACCGGGCGACCTTGGAGGCACTGCTGTCGCGCCCGACGCGCTCCTTCGATGGCTTCGACATGAAGGGCGACTGGCAGTGCCGGAGCATCAAACTTGGCGGCCCGGTGCCGCTGGTCGTCTATGGCTGGTTCCGCTGCCGGGTGACCGATGACGGCTCCGGCTGGCGCCTCACGAAGCTCACGGGCTCGCAGCGGACGAGCGGGCGCTTCTTCACGGACAATGACCAGCGGCTCACCTATCTCGGCAGCCTATTCGTCGCCGGAGAGCAGCCGCCGCGTTACGGCGCGGGCCCGCAGAGCGACCAGGCGGGGCTTGCGTTCAGGACCGGCCCCCGCGCGTGGCGCATCGAATTCCCGGCGCCGCGATACGAATCGAAGCTGGATATTCTGGAGTTTCGCAGATAGGTCCTGGCTCAAGGGGTCATCGGCGCTTCATGGACAACCGCTATCGGAGCGGATCACCAAAGGATTAACCCGTTCCCCCCACAATTTTGCCGCTGCCGCGTGCGGGGTGCGCCAACCAGGGGATCGAATGAGACCTGACATGCGAGAGTTCGAGGACGGCCAGTTCGACGGCGCGCCAAGAAGGCGGCGGCCGCGGCGGCTCTCCCAGCTCTTCGCCCTGATGGCCCGCGACGTCGAGGGCTCGGTGTCCGTGGCCGGCATCCGCGACGCGCTGGGCGACCGCAGCTTCGCGGCGCTGATCGTCTTCTTCGCGGCGCTCAACATGATCCCCTTGCCGCCGCCATCCTCGGCCATCCTCGGACTGCCGCTGCTGATCGTCTCGGCGCAGCTGATGGCGGGCTCCAAGCGCGCCTGGCTGCCGCGCTTCCTCATGGAGCGGCCGATGTCGGCCGATGCCTTCCGGACGGTGATGGACCGCCTGGTGCCGCGCCTGGTCCAGCTCGAGCGCATGATCAAGCCTCGCTACTGGCCGTTCTGGCGCCGGCAGGGCGACCGGGTGATCGGCGTCATGTGCTTCGCGCTGGCGCTGATCGTCACCTTGCCGATCCCGTTCGGCAACTGGCTGCCGGCCTTCTCGAGCGCGCTGCTCGGCCTGGCGCTGATCGAACGCGACGGCATCCTGTTCGCCATCGGCACGCTGATGGGCGTGGTGTCGCTGGCAGTCATCGCCGCCGTGTTCGGTTCGGCGACGGCGCTGATCGGCGTTCTGTGGACGTCCAACATCGTGCACTTCTGAGCCGTTCGCTCCGCCGGCGACGGGGCGTCGCTTTTGAAGGGCCGCGCGTCGTCCCATAACAAGCGGGCGCACGACGCTTCCGGCAATGCTCCGGACGAAGGAAGCGAGGCGGACATGGCCGATCTCATCGTCGTCTACTGGCGCGACATCCCCGCGCAAGTCATTGTCAGGAAAGGCCGCCAGACAGCCAAGCGGGAGCTGTCGCTGCGCTTTACCGAAGCGATCGACATGTGCGCCATGCGGACCGGCGCCGGCGACACCGACGCCTACCTCGCCGAATGGCGCAAGGCCGAGCCGGTGGCCGTCGGCGACGACCTGGAGGCCGAGGCCGAGAAGGCGATGGCGGCGCTCGAAAAGGACTTCACGCGGGAGCGGCTGGTGGCGCTGGTGAAGGCCGGCGGAAAGGCCGACCATGGCTGACCAGGCGCCCCACATCACGCAGGCGACGCTGATCAAGAACGCGGCGCCCAAGAGCGACTACAAGCCGGCCGACGTGTCGCCGCAGCGGCGCGTGCAGCGCAGCTACACGATCCGGCTGTGGTCGGTGCGGCACTCGCGTGCGCTGGAATGGTTCTACGCCAGGTTCGCCGACGCGTTCCTGCTGCTTCACCCCTTGTGGAAGGGGATCGGCTACGGGCGGGTCGAGGCGCCGGTCAAGTTCGTGGAGCGGCGGGTGAAGGGACTGATGTTCGACTGCCGCATGTGCGGCCAGTGCATCCTCTCCTCGACCGGCATGTCGTGCCCCATGAACTGCCCCAAGCAGCTGCGCAACGGACCATGCGGCGGCGTGCGGGCCAACGGCAATTGTGAGGTCGAGCCCGACATGCCGTGCGTCTGGGTGAAGGCCTGGGAAGGCTCGCGCAACATGGTGCATGGCGATGCGATCCTCAACGTGCAGAAGCCGGTCGACCAGTCGCTGCGCGAGACCTCGGCCTGGCTGAGGGTCACCGCGCTGGCAGGTGCGGCCCGCGACAAGGCGAAGGCGGAGACGGGCGCATGAGCGAGCGGCGCGTGCCACAGCGCGACGAGAACCCGGCGGGCATCCACCTGCCGCTCGACGCGCTGCCCGGCCATACCTCGCGCGGCCGGCTGGAGCGCGTGCTGAGGCGCGGCGAGTTCGCGGTGACCGCCGAGCTCAACCCGCCTGACAGCGCTGATCCGGAAGACGTCTACAACCGCGCCCGCATCTTCGACGGCTGGGTCGACGGCATCAATGCGGTCGACGCCTCCGGTGCCAACTGCCACATGTCGTCGGTCGGCATCTGCGCCCTGCTCACCCGCATGGGCTACGCGCCGATCATGCAGATCGCCTGCCGGGACAGGAACCGCATCGCCATCCAGGGCGACGTGCTCGGAGCGGCGGCGATGGGGGTGGCCAACATCCTCTGCCTAACCGGCGACGGCGTGCAGGCGGGCGACCAGCAGGGCGCCAAGCCGGTGTTCGACCTCGACTGCATGTCGCTGCTCGAGACGATCCGCATCATGCGCGACAACGGCAAGTTTCTTTCCGGGCGCAAGCTGACGACGCCGCCGCGCATGTTCCTGGGCGCCGCGATCAACCCGTTCGCCCCGCCCTACGAGTTCCGCCCCTATCGGCTCGGCAAGAAGATCGCCGCGGGAGCACAGTTCGTACAGAGCCAGTATTGCTTCGACGTGCCGATGTTCCGCACCTACATGCAGCGCATCCGCGACCTCGGCTACACGGAGCAGTGCTTCATCATGTGCGGGGTCGGCCCGCTGGCCTCGGCCAAGACGGCGCGCTGGATCCGTTCCAACGTGCCCGGCATCCACATTCCCGATGCCGTCGTCAACCGCCTGGAGGGCGCCGAGGACCAGAAGAAGGAAGGCAAGCAGCTCTGCATCGACATCATCAACGAGGTGAAGGAGATTCCCGGCGTCTCCGGAGTCCACGTGATGGCCTACCGGCAGGAGGAATACGTGGCCGAGATCGTCGACGAATCGGGGGTGCTCAAGGGACGTCAGCCCTGGAAGCGGGAGACCAGGGCGGACGACCGGCTCGTCGCCGACCGCCTCGAGCACCTGATCCACGACGATGTCACCGAAACCCAGGTCGATATGGTGAAGTCGGCGCATTGAAGCGCGCTGCGCCACCGCAAGTCACTTGTGAACCACGTCAGATAACGATATAAACAAGTCTTTATATCCTACGGAGATGGATCCATGACCCGCACGATCGTCGCTTCGGCGACCAGGGAAATCGTCATCGGTTTCGACCAGCCCTTTTGCGTGATCGGCGAGCGGATCAACCCGACCGGGCGCAAGAAGCTGGCGGCCGAGATGGTGGCCGGCAATTTCGAGACCGTCGTCAAGGACGCCCTGGAGCAGGCAGCGGCCGGCGCCACCATGCTCGACGTCAATGCGGGCGTGACCGCGGTCGACCCCAACGCCACGGAGCCGGCGCTCCTGGTGCAGACGCTGGAGATCGTGCAGAACCTGGTCGACCTGCCGCTGTCGATCGACAGCTCGGTGACGGCGGCGATCGAGGCCGCGCTCAAGGTCGCCAAGGGACGGCCGCTCGTCAACTCGGTGACCGGCGAGGAGGAGAAGCTGGAGGCGATCCTGCCGCTGGTGAAGAAATACAACGTCCCCGTCGTGGCCATCTCCAACGACGAGACCGGCATCTCCATGGATCCCGACGTGCGCTTTGCGGTGGCCAAGAAGATCGTCGAGCGCGCCGCCGACCATGGCATAGCCGCGCATGACGTTGTGGTCGACCCGCTGGTGATGCCGATCGGCGCGCTCGGCGACGCCGGCCGCCAGGTCTTCGCGCTGCTTCGGCGGCTGCGCGAGGAGCTCGAGGTCAACACGACCTGCGGCCTCTCCAACATCTCCTTCGGCCTGCCGCATCGTCACGGCATCAACGGGGCGTTCATCCCGATGGTGATCGGTGCCGGCATGACCTCGGCGATCATGAACCCCTGCCGGCCGCAGGAGATGGAGGCGGTGCGCGGCGCCAACGTGCTTGCCGGCACCGACAAGGACTGCATGACCTGGATCAAGACCTACAAGGACTACAAGCCGGGAGAGCATGCCGCGCCCGCTCCGGTGCAGGTCAACGCGCCCGGCGAGGCCGCCGCGGGCGGTCGCCGTCGCGGCGGCCGCGAAGCCAGGCTGGCGCGGGGGTAAGCGTGGCCATTTGAACCCGCCCGTCAACATCAAGGACCCGCTGGTCCTGTTCATGCCGTCCGGCAAGCGCGGGCGGTTTCCCGTCGGCACGCCGGTGCTCGACGCGGCGCGGGCGCTCGGCGTCTATGTGGAGAGCGTGTGCGGCGGCCGCGCGACCTGCGGCCGCTGTCAGGTGGAGGTGCAGGAAGGCAGCTTCGCCAAGCACAAGATCGTGTCCTCGCTCGGCCATATCTCGCCCAAGGGCGCCAAGGAGGAACGCTACGAGCGCGTGCGCGGCCTGCCGGAAGGGCGTCGTCTCTCCTGCTCGGCCACCGTCCAGGGCGATCTCGTCATCGACGTGCCGCAGGATACGGTGATCAACGCCCAGGTGGTGCGCAAGGCGGCCACCGACCGCGTCATCGAGCGCAATTCGGCGGTCCAGCTGTGCTATGTCGAGGTCGATCAGCCGGACATGCACAAGCCGCTGGGCGACCTCGACCGGCTGAAGGCGGTGCTGGAGAAGGACTGGGGCTGGAAGGACCTGCTGGTCGCCGCGCACGTCATCCCGGAAGTCCAGAAGGTCCTGCGCAAGGGCGAGTGGGGGGTCACCGCGGCGATCCATCGCGACATGGATTCCTCGCGCCCCTTCATCATCGGGCTCTATCCCGGCCTGAAGAACGAAGCCTACGGGATTGCCTGTGACATCGGCTCGACGACGATCGCCATGCATCTGGTGTCGCTTCTGTCCGGGCGCATCGTCGCCTCGTCGGGCACCTCGAACCCGCAGATCCGCTTCGGCGAAGACCTGATGAGCAGGGTTTCCTACGTTATGATGAACCCGGATGGGCGCGTCGCCATGACCAGGGCCGTGCGCGAGGCGGTCAACCAGCTGATCGGCAAGGTGTGCGCGGAAGGCGGCGTCAACCGCGAGGACATCTTCGACTGCGTGTTCGTCGGCAACCCGATCATGCACCATCTGTTCCTCGGCATCGACCCGACCGAGCTCGGCCAGGCGCCGTTCGCGCTGGCGGTCTCGGGCGCGCTGCAATACTGGGCGCACGAGATCGACATCGAGGTGGCGCGCGGGGCGCGCCTCTACACGCTGCCTTGCATCGCCGGGCATGTCGGGGCCGACGCCGCCGGTGCGACGCTCGCCGAGGGTCCGTACCGGCAGGATCGGATGATGCTCTTGGTCGACGTCGGGACCAATGCGGAGATCGTGCTCGGCAACAGCCAGCGCGTCGTCGCCGCCTCCTCCCCGACCGGACCAGCCTTCGAAGGCGCCGAGATCTCCTCCGGCCAGCGCGCCGCACCGGGCGCAATCGAGCGAGTGCGCATCGATCCGGTGACGCTCGAGCCGCACTTTAGGGTCATCGGCGTCGACCATTGGTCCGACGAACCAGGCTTCGAAGAGGCGGCTCACGCGGTCGGCGTCACCGGCATCTGCGGCTCGGCGATCATCGAGGTGGTGGCCGAGATGTACCTCACCGGCATCATCTCCGAGGACGGCGTGGTCGACGGCGCGATGGCCGCCCGCAGCCCGCGGATCGTGCAGAACGGGCGGACGTTCTCCTACCTGCTCAAGGATGGCGAGCCGCGCATCACAGTGACGCAGAACGACGTCCGCGCCATCCAGCTCGCCAAGGCAGCGCTCTATGCCGGCGTCAAGCTTCTCATGGAGAAGCAAGGCGTCGAGGCGGTCGACACGATCCGCTTCGCCGGCGCCTTCGGTTCCTTCATCGATCCCAAATACGCCATGGTGCTGGGGCTGGTCCCCGACTGCGACCTGTCGGAGGTCAAGGCGGTGGGCAATGCCGCGGGCACCGGGGCGCTGATGGCGTTGCTCAACCGCAACCATCGCCGCGAGATCGAGGACGTCGTGAAGCGGATCGAGAAGATCGAGACCGCGCTCGAGCCGAACTTCCAGCAGCTCTTCATCGATGCGATGGCGCTGCCCAACAAGGTCGACCCGTTTCCCAAGCTCGCCGCCGAGGTCGCGCTGCCGCCCCGAAAGGCGGCGTCGGCAGAGCCGGGACAGCCCGACGGCACGCCGCGCCGCCGCTCGCGCGAGGAGCGCGCCGCTCGCCGCGGGCGCGTCTGATCGTTTGCATACAAATGTTTCTGGATTGAAGTCGAACTGAAACACGCGGCCGATTCCCACGCAATCGGGCAGAAACAAACAAGAAGCAAGCTGCCTCCATCGATCAACGGGCAAAAAGCCTCGGTCGATCTGAATTGGAGGACACCATGTCGATCATCAACGAGATCTCGCGCTTCGGCGCTTCCATGGCCAGGGCGCATCGCGCCGGCAAGGCCGCTCGGCAGATGAACGAGCTGCCGATCCAGCTGCAGAGGGACATCGGCTGGCCGGTGGTGTCGGAGGAGCGCCGCAGGATGGAGATGTTCTTCGCGACCTGGAACGGCTGGCTCTGACGGTTCGACGCCGGACTGCCGACGCGACGTCCCCCCGCCAAGCGCGTCGGCCGCCCGGAAGGTCGATGGCCGCCTTCCTCTCCCCAGCGCAGGGGGGAGGAAGGCGGCCTCGCCGTTTTTGGAGTCGGTCTTCTAGAAGCGGCCGGTGTCGCGGAAGGTCTCGAAGGTGGCGCGGATGTGGTCTGCCGCTGCCTTGACCGGAGGCTGAGCGTCGGGCGCCACCAGCATCGCCAGGCTGTAATTGCCGATCACCGGCATGCCGTCCTTGGGGCCCAGCTCGACCATGTCGCCGGTGATGAAGGATTTGGGCAGCGGCGCCACCGCCAGGTCGGCCATGATGGCCGCCCGCTGGCCCGCCGTGTGGGCGCTCATATAGGCAATGCGGTAGTTGCGTGCCTCGCGGCCCAGCGCGTCCAGCGCCCCGGCCCGCCACGCGCAGCCCTCCTCCCACACGGACACCGGCAAGGGCTCTCGGAGATGCGCCGAGCCGCCCTTGGCGCCGGCCCAGACGATCGGCTCGGTGAGCAGCACCTCGGCACCCGCCGCGTCGGCCTTGCAGGAATTGGTCAGCAGCGTGATGTCGAGCGTGCGGTCGTCCATGCGGCGGCGCAGATTGCTGCTCTGATCGATGATCACGTCGACCGCGATGGACGGATGAGACTGGGCGAAGCGCTTGAGCACGTTGGGCAGCACGCGCTCGCCGAAATCGTCGGGCGAGCCAAGGCGGACGATGCCGGTGATGTCGGGGATGATGAATTTGGACACCGCCTCGCGATTCACCGCCAGCATGCGCCGGGCATAGCCGAGAAGCATCTCGCCATCGGTGGTCAGCGTCACCGAACGGGCATCGCGCGCGAAGACGGAGCGCCCGAGGATATCCTCGAGCTTCTTGATCTGCATCGACACCGCCGACGGCGTGCGGAACACGGCGTTGGCGGCAGTGGTGAAGCTGCCCGTTTCGGAGATCGCCACGAAGGTCCTGAGCACATCGAGGTCGAGCAACGGCAAGGGATGGTTGAGGGGAGCAGTCATCTTTGCCTCATCAATTTTTCTGAACGACTTGATCACATCATTTCGTTTGATTGAACATGAGAGCCGCTCCATAGTCAATATGCAGCCAGGGAAATTCCTGGCGGCGACCGAGAGGAGAGAACCATGTCTGTCTACACAACCTTGCACACGCTTGCCTCCGAATGGCGCGCTCATCGCGAGGAGGCTCGGACACGCCGCATCGTGGCCTCGCTGCCGGTGGAGATTCAGAAGGACATCGGCTGGCCCGGCGACCACCCGGTCGGGAAGCACGGCCGCCTCAACCCGAACTGGACCGAGCTGAGGTAATTCGATGAAAGGCCGGAATGCTGCGCCGCACCTCCTCCCTCGTGCGGCGCAGCAGGCGTGCAACGGCCGCATGCCTCATATGCGACACGCGCATGGCGCGATCGTGTCGTGCGTAACTGGTTGAGAAAGCATGTGTTTTTTGTGCAACGCCGAGGAGCTTGACGTCGCAATGTCGTATTTTCCTTATGGCGCTTCGCATTTGCCGCTGCTTTCGCACTGCACAAAGCCTATATCCGCATTGCCAAACGAGCTGCCCCACTCCTTTCAGCGAAGGCACCCCGTGTAACCCTTGAATGCATGGAGACGTGTCATGAAATTCCTTTCCCGCTTCTTTAGCCGCCGCGAGGGCAACCTCACCACTGCGCTCGAGCGTCAGCGCCTGGGCAAGACGATGCCCGGCCAGACCGCCGCGCTTGCCGGTGCGCGCCTGGGCGTGCTCGTCTAACACCGATCGAATCCCGGCCGGCACTGCCGGCCACGAACTGGAAAAAGGGCCGCGCGGCTTACTTGCGCGGCCCTTTTTGCGTGCGAGCAACGGCCGTCTCGGGGTGCCATGTGTCGCAATGCGGATAGGCAGAAGACCCTAAAATTGCGCATGCGACATGCGCCACCCATTGACAGGCAACGCTTTTCCTGATGACGCTTTGCTGATCGCGACATACCCGTCTGCGACATCAGGCCCCGTCCGAGGTTGCCGTGAACGCCATCCGCCATCCGATCAAGCGATCGCTCGTCTTCTTCCTGGTACCCGATTTCACGATGGTGGCGTTCGCGACGGCGCTCGATCCGCTTCGGCTCGCCAACCGCATGCTCGGCTACGAGGCCTATAAATGGCGGCTGGCCAGCGTCGACGGAAAGCCTGTGCGTGCCTCGAATGGCGTCGAATGCGCCGTCAACACCTCGCTGGAGGACGAACGCCGGAAGATGTCGGGACCCGACCGTCCGTCGATGGTGGTGGTGTGCAGCGGGATGAACGTCGAGACCTATCAAAACAAATCGGCCTTCGCGTGGCTGCGCGAAGAGTACCATCGCGGCGTGGCGGTAGGCGGGCTTTGCACCGGCGCCTATGTGCTGGCGGCGGCCGGGCTGCTCTCCAACAAGCGCTGCGCGATCCATTGGGAGAACCTTCCAGGCTTCTCGGAGGCCTTCCCCAAGGCCAATGTGTTCGCCGATTTGTTCGAGGTGGACCAGAACATCTACACCTGCGCCGGCGGCACGGCGGCGCTCGACATGATGCTGAAGCTGATCGGCGACGATTTCGACGAGACGCTCGTCAACCGGGTCTGCGAGCAGGTGCTGACCGACCGGGTGCGCAGCCCGACCGACCGCCAGCGGTTGCCGTTGCGGGCGCGGCTGGGTGTGCAGAACGCCAAGGTGCTCACCATCATCGAGCTGATGGAGGCGAACCTTTCGGAGCCGCTGTCGCTGATCGAGATCGCCGACGAGGTCGGCCTTTCACGGCGCCAGATCGAGCGCCTGTTCCGCACCGAGATGGGCCGCTCGCCGGCCCGCTATTATCTGGAGATACGGCTCGACCGGGCGCGGCACCTGCTGATCCAGTCGTCGATGCCGGTGGTCGAGGTGGCGGTCGCCTGTGGCTTCGTTTCGGCGTCGCACTTCTCGAAGTGCTATCGCGAGCTCTATGCCCGCTCGCCGCAGCAGGAGCGGGTCGACCGCAAGCAGCTCCTCGCCGCCTAGGTGGCCTTGACCAGCCGCACCTGGTCGCTCCACACCGTGCTCAGGACGGGCTCGCCGACGGCAAAGCCGGCGCGCGCTGCGAGCGGCGCGAAGCCGCGCAGGCCGCGCGGCACGACCTTGAACCGATCGGCTCCGACGAGACGCGCGCGGGCGCGGTCGTCGCGAGTGACCGAGCCGACGACCAGCTCGGCACCGGCCTCGTGCAGCACGCGCAAATTGTCGACGATGGCATCGTCGGAGCCGTATTCGAAGAGCGCACCCTCCGAGGAGGCAGCAAGGAGCGCCTCCCCTAGCTTCAGGCCGTCGAGCAGCCTTTCGAGGTCACGTGGGTGGTTCCAATCGTAGGCGTGGTGCCTGAAGGCTACGTCGAAGCCGAAGAGGCGGCCACCCGGTGCCGTGACGGCCGCCAAAGCGTTGCCGCCGAACGTCGACGCGCTTTTGTCGAGGTCGAAGACGTGGACTGTCACCGAACGATCGAGACGCTTCGGTGCCTCGCGGGCCAGCAGGATGAGTGCGTTGAGGCTGTCGATGGCCGGGCCGCCGCCGATGTTGGCGAGCGCCAGGGGGCGGCGGTCGGTGGGAGACAGGTGCTCGCCAAGCCCGTCGGCGAGCAGGCGCGCCACCTGCTGCATGCGCAGCCGCATGGACGTCACATGCGGCGATGCGGCGAACTTGCGGTCCATCGGCGAATCGAAGGGCGGCACCAGATTGTCGGCGCCGAGCTTCATGGCATAGGTGCTGCGGCCGTCGAGGAAGGTCCCCTCGCCGGCGAACATGGCACGCGCGAGCTGCGAGGATTTCGCGGCCGAGCTCAGCATGCGGCGCATCAGGAAGGCAGGGACGAAGCGGAGCTGGCGCTCGTTGCGCTTTAGGGCCGCGTCGAGCGCCGCGAGCCCCGCGGCGTCGTCCGGCACGGCAAACCTCGGGTGGGTCACGTCGATGACGGGCAGCGCGTGGCCGTCGGCGGTGTCGGCCACGGCAACGCCGTCGCGACGCAGGGCGTCGATGGACGCGTTCACGGTCGCTCATCCTCGTTCGGGTCGGTCGAAAAGGACGGCGCGGCCAGGCGACGCGCATGGTCGCGCAGGTCGGCCGGCCAGCCATCCGTCAGCGCTGCGAAGCGGCCGCCCTCGCCCCGGTAGAGCGCGCGCGCGGCTTCCTCGTAGCCCGGCTGGTTGCCGAGCATAGCGAGCATAAAGCGATCGGCGGCCTCGCGGGCCTGGCGCGCCGCCTCGATGCCGGCCGAGCTGCTGCGCGCGGCGTCGACCAGGCGGCGCAGCGTGACCGAGGCGCCGCCCGGCTGCGCGCCGAGCCACGACCAATGGCGCGGCAACAGCGTCACCTCGCGGGACACCACGCCGAGCTTCGGGCGCCCGGGGCGACCCGACGGACGTGGCCTTGCATGGCTCGCGCCGCCGTCGGCCGCCGCGGCGCCGACGTCGAGGTCGACCTGCCGGCCGCTGGCGTCGTCGAAAATCAGCACCAGAGGCCCGTCGGCGTGGGTGTCGGCGGCCGAACGCGCGGCACGCGCCACCTCCAACGGGTCGCCCCGCATCAGCAGGAGATCGCCGATGAAAGCCGTCAGTGTTCGATGGGCGTCCATGCGCCAGCCTCCAGTGTCGCGGAGGCTTTTACCCGGGTATTATGTTTGCGTCAATTCACCCGGGTGAAATTATCAGCGATTGTCCCACATCCAGGAACGGTCCTGCCAGAGCTTCTCGCCGATCAGGCAATCATAGTGGGGTTGCGCTTCTGCTAGGACGACCGACGGGTTCGCGTCTGCGCTCGCGGCGCGAAGCGCCGACCCGGCGCCGGCGAGCTCCAGCACGAGCTTGCGCCTGATCGCCTCGGGGAATTGCGACCAGTCGTTGACCGGCACCATGAAGGCGCCGGGACCGCCGATCACGCAGTCGGTGTAGTAGCGGTCGAGGTCGTCGACGTCGTAGGCGCTGGACAGCCCGCCATTGGTCATCAGCGGCAGCCCGTTGATGGTGATGCCCTGCCTGACGATTGCGTCGCGCGTCGGTTCCACCGGCGGGCCCTGGTTGTTGGGGCCGTCGCCGGAGATGTCGATCACGCGTTTCATTCCCTTGTACCGGCTCTCGGCGAACAGGTCGGAGGCGAAGTCGAGCGCGCTGGAGATTGAGGTGCGGCGGGCGCTGTTGGGCGGCATGGCCGAGAGCTGCGCGGCGACCTTTTCGGCATCCTCGCGCGTCGCGACGATCGTCCACGGGACGATCACATGGTGGGAGGTCGAGCCCGCCCACTCGAAATAGGTCACCGCGATGCGGCCATGCATGCCTTCCTGGATGGCCTCGATCACCTTGTCGTGGGTGAGTGCGGCGGCGTAGCCGCGGCGCTGGATCTCCAGCTCGTCGGGCGACATCGACAAGGACACATCGACCGCCAGCACCAGCTCGATATCGACCGGCTCGGCCGCCAGGGCGGGCAACGCGCCGCCCAGCCCCAGCGCGACGAAGGCGCCAGCCAGCAGTCCACGCCAGGGGCGAACGAGACGAGACACGACGGCAGGCTAAGCGAAAAGCGCCGGCCGAAAAAGAAAGGCCGCCCGGCGGGGCCTTCACTTTTTTGGGAGGCTTGTCAGGCGTCGGCTCTCAGCGCGGCATTTTCCGGATCGAACGGGCTCTCGCCGATGATCGTTGCCTTGTGGAGCTTGCCGAGGATCTTGATCTCGAGCTCGGTGCCTTCGGCGGCATGCTCGGGAGCGACCATGGCGAGCGCCAGCGACTTGCCGACCCGGAAGCCGTAGCCGCCATGGGTGGCGCGGCCGACCAGCCGCCCGTCGCGGTAGATCGCCTCGGAGCCGCGCGCATCGGCGTCGGTGATGCCGTGCACCTCCATCGTCACGAAGGTCCATTTCGGGCCCTTCTCGCGCAGCCTCACCAGCGCGTCCCGGCCGATGAAATCCCCCTTGTTGGGGTGGACGAAGCGATCGAGCCCGCTTTCCCAGGCCGAATATTCGATCGACAGCTCGCGCGGGATCAGCCGGTAGCTCTTCTCGATGGCCATCGCCGTCATGGCGCGGATGCCGAACGGCTTGATGCCGAACTCGGCTCCCGCCTCCATCAGCCTGTCGAAGATGTAGGCCTGCTGCTCGATCGGATGATGGAGCTCCCAGCCGAGCTCGCCGACGAAGTTGACCCTGAGCGCATGGGCAGTGCCTGCGCCGACCGAGATCTGCTTGCCGGACAGCCAAGGGAAGCTCGCATTGTCGAGCGGCGTGCGCGTGAGCTTGCCGAGCACCTTGCGGCTGTTCGGACCGGCGAGAACCAGCACGCCCCATTGCGTGGTGACCGGGAAAAAGCTGACGCTGCCGTCTGCCGGCAGGAGCTTTCGCAGGACGTCGTGATCGTGCGCCTCGTAGGCACCGGCGGAGACCAGATAGAAGCCGCCGGGCTGCCGGTAGACGGTGAACTCGCTCTTGACGCCGCCATGCCGGGTGAGCAGGTGGCAGAGAGCAATGCGCCCGACCTTTTTGGGGATGCGGTTGGCGAGGATCGACTCCAGCCAGGCCTCCGCGCCGGCGCCGCCGACCCAGGCCTTGGCAAAGGCCGACATGTCCTGCAGGCCCACATTGTCGGTGACGTTGCGGACCTCGTTGCCGACATGGTCGAAATAGTTGGAGCGGCGGAACGACCACTTCTCGACGATGCGGCCATCCTCCAGCGGCGGCGCATGGTTTTCGCTGGTCAACACGTCGGCGCCGACGCCGAGCTCCTCCTTGGGCACCTCGTAGCCGGCGGGAGCGAACCAGTTCGGCCGCTCCCAGCCGTAGACCGAGCCGAACACGGCGCCGAGTGCCTTCATGCGGGAGTAGCACGGCGTCGTCTTCAGCGGGCGCGCCGCTGCACGCTCCTCGTCCGGATAGTGCATGGTGAAGACGTTGGCATAGGCCTCCTCGTTCTTCTCCTTGAGGTAGCCCTCCGTCGCATAGGGCCCGAAGCGGCGCGGATCGACGCCCATCATGTCGATGGTCGGCTCGCCGTCGACGATCCATTCGGCGATCTGCCAGCCGGCGCCGCCGGCGGCGGTGACGCCGAAGGAATGGCCCTCGTTGAGCCAGAAGTTCTTCAGCCCCGGTGCCGGGCCGACGATCGGCGAGCCGTCCGGAGTGTAGGCGATGGCGCCATTGTAGACCTTCTTGATGCCGACCTCGCCGAACGCCGGCACGCGGACGATGGCCGCCTCGATATGCGGCATCAACCGCTCCAGATCCTCCTGGAACAGCTCGTATTCGGAATCGTCGGACGGGCCGTCGACGTAGCAGGCCGGGGCGCCCTTCTCATAGGGACCGAGCAGCAGGCCGCCATTCTCCTCGCGCATGTACCAGGAGCTGTCGCTCTCGCGCAGCACGCCCATCTCGGGCAGCCCCTGCTTCTTGCGCGCGACGATCGCCGGATGCGGCTCGGTGACGATGTATTGGTGCTCGACCGGGATGACCGGCACGTTGAGGCCCACCATGGCCCCGGTGCGGCGGGCGAAATTGCCGGTGCAGGAGACGACGTGGTCGGCGACGATGTCGCCCTTGTCGGTCACCACGCGCCATTTGCCGTCGCCCGCCTGCTCGATGGCGGTCACCGCGGTGTTGCGGTGGATGGTGGCGCCACGGTCGCGCGCGCCCTTGGCCAGCGCCTGGGTGAGGTCTGCCGGCTGGATATAGCCGTCGTCGGGGTGCTGGATGGCGCCCAGGATGCCGTCGGTCTCGCACAGCGGCCAGACCTCCTTCAGCTGCTCCGGCGTCAGCAGCCTGACCGGCACGTCGATCGTCTCGGCGATGCCGGCATAGTACATGAACTCGTCCCAGCGATCGCGGGTGCGCGCCAGGCGGATGTTGGAGCAGTTGGTGAAGCCGACATTCATGCCGGTCTCCTTCTGCAGCTCCTGATAGAATCGCACCGAATATTTGTGGATCTGACCGACCGAGTAGCTCATGTTGAAGAGCGGCAAGAGGCCGGCGGCGTGCCAGGTCGAGCCTGAGGTCAGCTCCTTCCGCTCCAAGAGCACCGCGTCGGTCCAACCCTTGCGGGCCAGGTGATAGAGCGTCGAGACGCCGACCACGCCGCCTCCGATGACCACCGCTCGCGCTTGGCTCTGCATCGCCTTCTAGACTCCCCGAACTTCTCGCGCCGCGACGTACCCGCGCCGGCCGCTGATCTTCGCGGACAATATTCCGGCCGGCAAGCCGCGCCGCTGCCTGTTTGCGACATCGCCAAAACGGGTCGCGACGGACGCCATTAACGTTTCGCAAGCGCTTTTTGGCCTATGGTGCCGGAGAGGCGGCGCTCCGGCCGTGCCCCCCGGGGCAGGCCGGCCGCTCCTCGAAACGTCGGACGCCCCCCGCCCGCTCACCTCGATGCCGCCGGAGGATGACTGTCCATGGCCGCTGCCGAAATCGCCGGTGTCCGCCCGAAGCGCGCCTTCTGGACGTCGCCGCTCCTGCCGCTGGTGCTGGCGCTCGCCGTCGTCCTGCTGCTGCTTTCGCTGCCGCTCAGCCTGCCCGTCGGGCCGATGTATTGGGACGTGTTCATCTATTACGACGCGGCCAACCGCATCTTCGACGGCCAAATGCCGGTCGTCGACTTCTTCACCCCCGTGGGGCCGCTCGGCTACTACCTGTTTGCGGGCTGGCTCGCGCTGTTCCCGAACGCGCAGCCGGTCCTCATCGCTCACTGGTCGCTGCTGGCGCTCACCCTGCCGATGATGGCCGCCGTGACGATCGAGGCCGACCGCCAGTCGCGCGTCGCCGCATTCGGCCTCGTCCTGCCGTTCCTCTTGTTTTCGCTGCTGCCCTTCAACACCCACGAATATTACCCCTATCCGGGCTCGGACGGCTTCGGCATCTACAACCGCCAGGTCTGCCAGATGCTCTACGTGATGGTGGCGGCGCTCCTCTTCGTGCGCCGGCCGGCGGTGCTGACGGCGATCGTGCTGGTGGCGATGACGTCGCTGTTCTTCCTCAAGATCACCGGCTTCGTCGCCGGCCTGGTGGTCGCGGGGTATGCCCTTCTGGCCGGCCGGCTCAGCTGGCGCCAGACGGCGCAACTGCTCGCCGCCTTCGCCGCGCTGCTCGTGGCGCTGCAGCTGTCGAGCGGCCTCGTCTCGGCCTATCTCGCGGGCATCGTCGCGCTGACGGAGATGAACAGCGGCACGCTCGCCCCGCGCTTCCTCCAGTCGCTGTCGATGAATTTCGGCGTCGTCGCGCCGGGCGGCGCGCTGGCGATCCTCCTCGTCGCCGCCGACCGGCACGGATTGGTCGAGCGCCTGGCCGCGCTCGGCCGTGAGCGCTCCATTGCGGCCGTTGCCGCCCTTCTCGACCAGGACGGGCTCTGGCTGGCGGCGGTGCTCTTCGCCGGCATTCTCTTCGAGACGCAGAACACCGGCAGCCAGGCGATGATCTTCGTCTGGCCGGTGCTGGTGGCGATCGCGATGAAGCTCCCCGCCCTTGCACGAGCGCCGACGCTGATGGCGGCCGTCGCGGTGCTCGCCGCGGCCACGGCGCTGCCGCCGGCCGTCGGCATCGCCGAGCGCGCGGCGCGCGCCTATGCCGGCGTGGTGAAGAACGTCGTGCTGCCTCATGAGCGGCTGAAGTCGCTCGGCGCGCTCAACATGCGCCCCGAGGTGCTGAGGCGCGCTGAGGTGATGCTCGAAATCTACCCGACGCACCCGCTCACCTACGGCCTCTTGGTGCGATCGAGCGAGCTGCCCTCGCCGCTGCTCTATTCCGACTTCGACTTCCAGGTCGCGCATTTGATGGCGATCGACCGCGCGATCGGCGCCATCGAGGCCCTGGAAAGGGCGAACGGCATCCGCTTCGAGACGATCATGTCGCTCAACTTCGTCAACCCCTTCCCCTGGCTGATGCAGCGCAGCGCACCGCTCCACGTGGCGATCGGCGCCGACCCGACGCGGGCCGTGCCGCCGCCCGACGCCAACGTCGCGGCGGCGATGCGGGACACCGACCTCGTTCTCTACCCGAGATGCCCGCCGACGACGGCCAATGCCGACCTCTTCCGGCTCTATGCGCCGATGCTGTCGGAGCACCGGCGCATCCGGCTCGACGCCTGCTTCGACGCCTTCGTCCATCCGCGGTTAGCCGCGGCGTTGGGGACACAGTAGCGGCGGAAACCGCTCGCACGATCGCCTGCTGTCACGTCCGAGACAACCGCCCGCAACGCTGGGGTTAGGGTCGCCGCGCCTCTAGAGAAGGAGAAGATGCGGTGCCAGTCGATGGGATAAACAAGCTTATCAACGGACCTGTCCATACTACGGTTGCAAAGATAAAGGATGCTAAAAACCGTCTCGTGCTGTCCTCGGTCAAGGTGAAGCAGACGAGCCGAACGCGTTATGAAAAAGCGCGTCTGCAGCTCGGGAAGGGGTCGGCATTGGCCAACGGCGTTGGCAGATCGTATAAATCGAGGATTGTAAATGAGTTGAAAGGCACCTTGTCCGCACTATCAAAGGGTACGGCACCCGATTTGAACCGGCTTGGCGCACTCTCTCAAGATCCGAAATTTGATGAATATCTCCTCGAGGCTCGAAATAGGCTCGATCCGTCTGAGCAACGCGATCTCGTTGCATTCCTAAATGATCCACAGAATGCTGGTCTATTGGGGCATGTTGAGACTAAAGCAATCAAGGAGACGCTGATTGGCGACCCTGGCTTGTTCGACCAGGTGATGCTGGACAATTTCAAAGACAGCAAGGGAAGGAGGATTCATTTCGATAGGCTCCTGAGAGCCTCGTCCGCGGACAACCCTCGCGATCCCGACGCGATGGCCACCAAAAAGATAAGGTCCGCTCTGCTAAGAGCTCGCGGCTGGGCTAACATGGCCAATGAGTCGGTGACGGACCTCCGGGACAAACTTGGATTCCAGGCGACGCCCAAGGGCCAATGCCTCGCGAAGTTCGTGAGTGCCGTGGTTAAAGAGCTCTTGATTGAGCATCAATCGGATATGGTCGTAAATGGGGTTATCAATGCTAGGCACGGGACCCAGCAGGACAAATCGCAAGCCCAGAAGGAAATCAGAAATTTCTGTGATAGCACCGCCGGAGCGAGGTCCCAGAATTTCTTCCGTAGCATGGTAGAACGCTTCGAGCGTAAGCCGGGAAACCCACTGAGCGACCCCATTGAGGGCGCGAGCAACAAAGCTTGGCTGAAGGACGTTTTTCATGGGGACGATATCGAACCCTAACGTCTCGACCAGTAGCCTTCCCGGCCGCCGCCCCGGCGCCCCTGACTAGTCGTTTCCGATCTAGCCTCGCCCCAGTGATCTCCGAGGCGGCGGCCCTTCGGGGCCGCCGCTTTTTTTTGCGTGCCGCGACCGGGCAATCCGAAGACGCGCCATGCCTCTTCCCGAGGCTCTCAGGCACCGCTTCACGGCGCTCCTGCCCAAGCTAGCCGCGCTCCTTCCCTCCTTCCACCGCCCGCTGCTCCCTGTCACGTCCGAGACAACCTCCTGCAACGCCTGGGGTTAGGGTCGCCCCGGCTCTAGAAAAGGAGAGAAGCCATGGTACTCACCCTCAAGCAAATTTCACGAAACGCAAACGCTGCCCGCAAGGACATCGTCAAAACGGTGAAGAACGGCCCAAAGCTCGCTGCAAAAGCAGCGAGCAAGGTCAAGCGGACCATCACCAAGCGCTCCAATCATGACGTTGGGGGAGGTCTCCAACTGCCTGGGAATACGCGAGAAAGGAAAGAGGCGAATCTAACTGGAGGCCAGGGTCTCAACGAACCTACAGTCGGCGCTCCTACGGACGTCGTGAAGAATGGCCGAAATGGAGCTTCTACTGGAGCCATTTCCGGTAAGCATGCTTCCAAGCCGGAAACCAACATTGGGGCGGTTGCCCAGATCGTTAAGGCCCGCAAATCACGAGACTACATGGACTTTCTTTCGGCAGCCGAGCAGCTCGCGGATTTGGCGGCCGAATCAAAAACACAACGCGACGCTGGCTCGTTCCTGAGGTCGAACCTGAGAGCCATGTGCGAAAAGCTGTCGCCGTCCGATCGTAAGCTGCTGGCGCGGGAGAGCGTTGTCGGCATTCCTGGCTATGGCAGCAACGATCGATCCGATCTGGGGACAATAGCCGCCAAGGCCCTCGAGGGCGTCCTGAAGGAGTTGGGCTACACGACGGAAGCCATCTAAGGCTGCCTCGCCGTCGCCCCTCGCGGCGGCCCTTCGCGGCCGCCGCCTTTCCATTCACCCGGCGTGAAATCTTTCGCCATGCACCGCCCGGTGGCGTCCCTCTGCGTGCTGCGTTGCGGTCGAGATCGCGACACTCGATGGGCGGCATGTCCACTCGCCTCCATCGTTCCTTTACGCCCTGACGACGTCGCACGCGCGCTGTAACAATCGCGACAACCGCCCGCAACGCTAGGGTTAGTGTCGCTCCGGCTCTAGAAAAGGAGAGAAGCCATGGCACTCACCCTCAAGCAAATTTCACGAAACGCAAACGCTGCCCGCAAGGACGTCGTCAAAACGGTGAAGAGCGGCGCAAAGCTCGCTGCAAAAGCAGCGAGCAAGGTCAAGCGGACCGTCACCAAGCGCTCCAATCATGACGTTGGGGGAGGTCTCCAACTGCCTGGGAATACGCGACTAGGAGGCACCAGAGACCGTTCGCTCTACAATCCCGAACTGGCAGCGAAAATACCGTCGAAAACTAAACTTGCCAAGATCTTGGCAAATTCGGACAAGGCACATCGTGACGACAAAGAGCGGTATGGCGATGAGGGCACTTATGCCCATGAGACGTTGGGGAAGATGATGCTGGAAAACCTGGAATTCGATGACGTCATGGTCCTCGGCGGAGCATCCTCGGCGCAAATCCGCGACATTTTGAAGCTCCCGGTCAGCAACAAAGGCCTCCACCTCGCCAGCGTTATAGGATCCGTCGCCAAAGAAGTAGCAAACAAGCAGAAACTGGGCTACTTGCTAGGGGAATACAGCAAAGATAAGGATCCTTCTTTCATGAAAGATATCAGAAACTTCTGCTCCGATGTCGCGCCTCGCAATGCTGACGACTTCTTCAGGGATACTTTGGTTCAATACGCTTCGCGACACGATATGGATGAGCATGCCAAGGCAGAGCTCATCCAGGCATACTTCGACAGACCCGACGGTCAATCGAGCTAACGGATCGCGTAGCTGAAAATGGCTGCGGCTATAAAGTCCGGTCTACCGATCGGAGAAGACGTCTCGGCCTTCCTTCATGCCTTCGATACTGAGCATCCCGGCGATCCGGATGCGGCGGCGATGAAGATGCTTGAGACAACTTTGAAGGAGGTTTTCAGTTCGGACAAGGATGCGCTGGGGGAGCTTGGGCTGACCGAAGAATCGGACCTTCAGGCAAGGCTCAGTCTTCCGGACGGCCCAGCGAGCAGCCGTCTGACCCGCATCATCACAAATGCGGCACTTTTGGCAGCCGCGAGCCTCTAGTTAACCACCCCGGCGGGGGGCCCGCGGGGGGGGTGGGGGGGGGGCCCCCGTCTCCGCTGGTGTCAGGACGTCAGCGTGGAGACGTCGACATCCGGCGGGATCAGCACGGCATCGATGACGTGGATCACGCC
>JBEVJK010000102.1:0-29230 GCA_040510195.1 Mesorhizobium sp.
ATCATCTCGCGGCCGGTGGCGAGGGCTGCTGCGTCGAGCGCGCTCTGCATCTCCTTGCGATGCCGCGACATCTCGGCATAGTCGACCGCCAGCGCCAGTGCGCCGAACACCACCACCAGCCCGATCGCCGTCAGGATCGCGAACTGGCCGCTTTCGTCTCGCCACAGGCGACAGGCCGCCCGGACGGCCGCCGGAAAAAACTTCGTCATGCCAAAATCAAGTCGTCATTGCAGCCAAGGCGGCCGCCGGGCGCTACGGGCTCCTCCCTGCGCCCTATCCAGAAAGCGCGAAGGAGGACCCGCGATGGATCGGAGATGTATGCGGCCGCGTGGCCCTCGCCACTAGCAGAGCACGCCAAAGCGCTTTTCCAAGCCGCCAATCCGGAACTGCGTCCAGCAGGGCTCAATGCAGGGCGCGCAAATTGGCGAGAGCGTCCGCGATCGGGCGGAAGAAGAATCCGGGCAAGGCGCCGGTGGCGATTCGGAAGAGCTTTCTGTCGGGTTCGTTGCACCACGGCGAGGCCCAATCCTTTGCGCCGCAAGCAACCCAGAAGTGGGAATCCTCTACCGCGACGCGAAAAGGCTAGCGTCCCGGTCGAACCGGGACACTAGCCCAACGCGCCATTCTTCTCGCTTAAATTGCCAAATCGGCAGGTCTCAGCGAAGAGTTGTCGCCGTCAGCTGACCACGCGCAGGTTGGACAGCTCGTCGGCGATCTCCTTGAACACCTTGTCGAGCTCGCCGCCGGTGGCGTTCCAAAACAGCTTCTTCGTCGGGTTGACGCGCGAGAAGGACGAGCATGCCTGCAGCGCGTCGATCTGCTTCTTCTCGGTCGTGTTCTTGCTGTCGAGGTCGAGCGCCACCGTCATCACGATGACGTGCGGATCGTTGAAGCCCGGCGTCTTCGGCTTCTTGGCGTTGGTGCACAGCGTCGAGAAGTGCTGGTTCATCGCCTCGGTGTAGTTGGCCGCCGTGAACGTCGTCTTGGTGACGGTGGTGTCCTTGTAGATCCGGGTGTCGGCCCCGCCATTGTACTTCATGCCCGCATAGCCGTAGGCGGCATAGGTCGAGCGGTTGGGGATGGGGTCGTCGCTGCTCGAGTTGGACAGGTCGCCATAGGTGTTGGCGCCGTCCGTCAGCACGATCACCACCTTGTCGTTGCCGCGCTCCTCGTCGGGCCGCCCCTCGGTGAACGGCTCGGCGTGCGACACCGTACGCCAGCCCCAAGCCATGCCTTCCGGCACGTTGGTGTTGCCGCCGGCGGTCATGGCGTTGATGGAAGCCTTGACGTCGGCCTTGCCGGTGCCGGTGGTCACGTCGACCAGCGGCGAGATCGGCTGCGTGGTGCAGGAGAGATTGGGGCCGGCACCCCACCCGGCGACGCTGCCGGCGTTCACCTTGTAGTACTTCTGCATGTCGCGCTGGCGCAGCACCACCGTCGACTTGTCGAAGTCCGGGAACCAGCTGTTGTCGTACTCGCTGTAGCCGTCCGGCTCGTCCGGCGCGAACATCGGCACGAACAGCGAGGCCGGGTTGGAGAGCTTCGGCTCCTCGTCGGTGACGTTATAGGGAGAAGGCCGGCTCTCCACGCAGCCCTGCCAGCTGGAATAGGGGACGGTGGAGGTCACGTTCTTGCCGTTGATCTTGGTGGTCACCTGCACCTGCAGGTCCTTGAACAGGCTGAACCGGGTCAGCGGCTTATTTTCCGTCGTGCCCCAGCCGGCGCCGCGCTTGTACCAGACGGAGCCCACCTTCTCGGCATATTTGTTGGTGGCGAGCTTCTTGCCGGCGACGTTGGTCCAGTTGAAGTTCTCGTGGTGGACGGGCGAGATGCCGGTCGTGTCCATCCAGCTCGCCGTGTCCTTGGTCGAGCCGACGTTCACCGAGGCCGCGAAGGGCACTACGGCGAACTGCACGGGCTTGGGGATCTGCTTCAGCGTCTCGCCTTCCTTGGCGATCGTGTCGACCAGCTGCGTGGACGCCAGCTTGAGCAGCTCGAGCCGCGTCTTGGTCGAGCCCGACCCCAGCTCGCTCATCGAACCCGAATTGTCGAGCACCAGCGCCACCTCCAGCGTGTTTTTGAGGCGGATGTCGGTGCACGTGTCGAAGGTGAAGGTCTCCGAATCCTTGCCCAGCATGGCCGTGAAGGCCGGCAGGAAATAGGGATGATAGGTCAGCGTGGCGCAAAGCCTGAGCGTGCCGCCGCCGGTGTTGTTCTGCGGCAGCGTCACGTGCAGCGACGTGTCCGTGGGTTTTACGGTCGTCAGTGAAGCCTCGAAGAAGTCCTCGGCATACTTGATCAGCTCCGTCTCGCTCGACACCTTGACGATCTGGCGCCCCGTGGCGATGCCCGCCGCGTCGAGCGCGTTGTACATCTCCTGTCGCCGCCGCGACATCTCGCTGTAGTCGATGGCGATCGTCAGCGCACCCATCACGGGAAGCAGCGCGATCGCGGTCATGATGGCGAAGTTACCGCCTCTGTCCTTCACAAACCTGCGAAGCATGGTCCAAACACCCCTGTCACCCAGCCTGAGCGCCGGAGCATGCCTCAAATGCTTAAATTCCACGTTTTACTAATACATTGAAAGAACATTAACGGGCACACAGGGTGTTAACCACGTTCGGCCTCGGAACGCTCGGGCCCGGGTCGGCAAGGCGGGGTGACAGGCCGCGCCGCTTCGGGTAGACGTCCAGCCGCTCATGGCGGACCGCCGGACTGGATCGGCCCAGGGAGACATCATGGCGGGATTGCCAAGGATCATCGGCTCGCTCGACGAATTGACCGGCGGCTATGCAGCGCTGCTGTGCGACGTCTGGGGCGTCGTGCACAATGGCGAGCGCGCTTTCGAAGGCGCCAATGCGGCCTTGCGGCGGGCGCGCGAGCGTGGCCTCGCGGTGGTGCTGATCACCAACGCGCCGCGCCCTTGCGGCTCGGTGGAGGCGCAGCTCGCGGCGCTCGGCGTGCCGCCGGATGCGCGCGACCGCGTGGTGACCTCCGGCGACGTTACGCGCGACCTGATCCGCACCGCACCGCGCCGCGTCTTCCACCTCGGTCCCGAGCGGGACATGGTGATCTATGAAGGCATCGACGTCGACCTGGTCGAGGAGCCCGACGCCCAGGCGGTGGTCTGCACGGGCCTGTTCGACGACGACACCGAGGCGCCCGAGGACTATGCGCCCATGCTGGCCCGGCTGCGCTCGCGCGATCTGCCTTTCATCTGCGCCAATCCGGACATCGTGGTGGAGAAGGGCGACCGCCTGATCTTCTGCGCCGGCGCGCTGGCCCGCGACTACGGCCAGCTCGGCGGTCGCACGGCGATCGCCGGCAAGCCGCACCGGCCGATCTACGAGGCGGCGCTCGGCGCTGCCGGCGAGGTGCTCGGCCGTCCGGTGACGGCCGCCGAGACGCTCGCCATCGGCGACGGCGTGCTGACCGACCTGCGCGGTGCGGAGACCAACGGCATCGACGCGCTCTACGTGTCGGGCGGCATCCACGCCGGCGAGTATGGTGATCCGCAGGATCCCGAGCCGGAGAAGCTCGCGGCCTTCCTCGGCACCCACGGCCACCATCCCGTGGCCGTCATCCCGCGCTTGCGCTGAAGAAGGGCCGCGTGAGCCGGTTCGTCCATCTGACGGATCCCGCGGGCCTGTCGCCTTCGCTGACCGGCGGCGTCGTGGCGATCGGCAATTTCGACGGCGTCCATCGCGGCCACCAAGCGGTGCTGCGAAGGGCCCTCGAGGAGGCGGCGCGCCTCGCAGTGCCGGCCCTCGTGCTCACCTTCGAGCCCCACCCGCGTACCGTCTTCAACCCGTCTCAGTGCCTCGACGTGCTGACGCCGCCGGCCATGAAGGCGCGGCTCGTCGCCGCGCTCGGCTTCGACGCCCTGGTCGAGCAGCCCTTCACCCGGGCCTTCGCCGAGCGGTCGGCCGAGGACTTCGTGCGGCTCACGCTGAAGGAAACGCTCGGCATCGCCCATGCGGTTACCGGCTTCGACTTCCATTTCGGCCGCAATCGGCAGGGCGGTCCGGCCTTCCTGATGGAGGCGGGCGCGCGCTACGACTTCGGCGTCACCCTGGTCGACGCCTTCCGCGACGAGGCGGCCGACATCGTGTCGTCGAGCCGCATCCGCGCCTTGCTCGCGGCGGGCGACGTGGCCGGCGCCGCCGGCCTGCTCGGCTATCGCTATACGGTTGCGGCGGAGGTCGGCCACGGCAAGCAGCTCGGCCGCACGCTCGGCTTCCCCACCGCCAACATGACCCTGCCGGCCGCCACCGGGCTGAGGCACGGCGTCTATGCGGTGCGCTTCAGGCGCGCCGACGGCAGCCTCTACGACGGCGTGGCGAGCTTCGGCCTTCGCCCGACCGTCGAGGCCGACGGCGGGCCGCTCCTGGAGACGTTCTTGTTCGATTTCGCCGGCGACCTCTACGGCGAGCGCTGCGCCGTGTCCTTCTTCGGCTTCCTGCGCGGCGAGGAGCGCTTCGACGGGCTCGACGCGCTCATCGCTCAGATGCGGCTGGACGAAGCGGAAGCGCGGGCGCTGCTCTCCGGCGTGCGCCCGCTGTCCGACCTCGACCGGACGGTCTGCTTCTAGCGCCGCAGCGCCAGGCCGAATGCGACGAACGACCAGCCCTGGAAGATCAGGTCGATCGCCAGGAACATGCCGAGGATCCACAGGCTGTTCACGGGCCAGCCGATGGCGATCACGATGCCGGCCAGGAGCGTGATCACGCCGCCGGCCACCATCCATCCCCAGTTGGCCTGCGGCCGCGCGTTCATGCCGACCCAGATGCGGAAGATGCCGCCGGCGATCAGCGCCACGGCGAGCAGCAGCGTCAGCACGCCGGCCGCGAGCAGCGGGTTGATGAGCGCCACGACGCCGGCGATCGCATAGACGACGCCGGAAAGCAGCCACCAGAAGAAGCTGCCCCAGGTCTTGACCCCGAACGCATGCGCGATCTCCAGCACCGCGCCGATCAGCATCATCATGCCGACCCAGTAGACGGAAACCACCGTCGCCAGGACGACATTGAAGAAGGCGATCGCGCCGAGCACGAGAAAGGCAATGCCGAGAGCGACGAACCAGCCCCATTTCGATCGCACTTCGGCGATCGACGATCCGAGGCCCCTAGGCGATTGCGCAACGTCAGTCATCATTTGCCTCCATGCCTCGGCAATGACGGGAGGCCGAGGTCCCTCAAACGGCGCCACCTTAACGCGAGTGCGCGGGGCCGTCTATCGGACGTGATAAGCCTCGAAGTTTAATCAAGTTTTACGGATCGCGACGTCGCCGTCGACGCCTTCACCGACTCACGCCGCGCATCCTGCTGTCCGGCGGCCCGCGGGCCTCTTTCGCCGACATTCCAGCCTGGTGCGGTATGCGCGGCTCCGACATCCAGTTCCTGCTCGGCGTTTCTGCCACCTATCGGTTCGATTTCAGGCTCTGACCCGCCGAATCCCGCTTTATTCTCGTCGCCGGCTCCGGTAAAAGCTCGCTTCATGAAGCACGACGCCCGGCCAGTCGCGTATGCGACCCGAATTACCGGCCCGGTCTTGCGGGCGGCCTGAGCGTCGCCCGGAAGAGCCGGGACTTGGCGCGCGCCGTTCGGCGCTTTCATTCAGGATCGTGATGGTTTTCAAGGGCCCGGCCGCCGCCGGCGGACCGGGTGACATGGTAAGACGATGACCGAGACATCGGAAAAGATCGACTATTCGAAGACGCTTTATCTGCCGCAGACGGATTTCCCGATGCGCGCCGGGCTGCCGGAGAAGGAGCCCCTGCTGGTCAAGCGCTGGCAGGACCTCGGCATGTACCGACGCCTGCGCGAGGACGCCGCCGGCCGCCCGCTCTACGTGCTGCACGACGGGCCGCCCTACGCCAACGGCCACATCCATATCGGCCACGCCCTGAACAAGGTGCTCAAGGACGTCATCACCCGCTCGTTCCAGATGCGCGGCTTCGACTCCAACTACGTGCCGGGCTGGGACTGCCACGGCCTGCCCATCGAGTGGAAGATCGAGGAACAGTACCGCGCCCGCGGCAAGAGCAAGGACGAGGTGCCGGTCAACGAGTTCCGGCAGGAATGCCGCGATTTCGCCGCCCATTGGATCAAGGTGCAGACCGACGAGTTCCGCCGGCTCGGCGTCGAGGGCGACTTCGACAATCCCTACACCACAATGGCCTTCCACGCCGAGGCGCGGATCGCCGGCGAGCTGCTCAAATTCGCCAAGTCGGGCCAGCTCTACCGCGGCTCCAAGCCGGTCATGTGGAGCGTCGTCGAGCGCACCGCGCTGGCCGAGGCCGAGGTCGAGTACCAGGACTACGAGAGCGACACGGTCTGGGTGAAGTTTCCGATAAGGGAGAGCCCGGCCGCCGAGCTCGCCGATGCATCGATCGTCATTTGGACGACCACGCCCTGGACCATCCCCGGCAATCGGGCGGTGAGCTACGCGCCGCGCGTCGCCTACGGCCTCTACCAGGTGACGGCGGCCGAGAACGACTTCGGTCCCCAGCCCGGGGAGAAGCTCGTCTTTGCCGACGCCTTGGCCGCCGATGCGGCGGCCAAGGCCAAGGTCACGCTGGAGCGCCGGCGCGGCGTCTCGGTCGACGAGCTGGCCGCACTGACGCTCGCCCATCCCTTGGCCGGGCTGGGCGGCGGCTACCTGTTCCCCGTCCCGCTCCTCGAAGGCGAGCACGTCACCGACGATGCCGGCACCGGCTTCGTGCACACCGCGCCCGGCCACGGGCGCGAGGATTTCGACGCCTGGACGGCAGCCGCCAGGATGCTGGCCGGCCGCGGCATCGACACGGCCATCCCGTTCACCGTCGACGATGCGGGCTTCTTCACCGCCGACGCGCCTGGCTTCGGCCCCGACCGCGACGGCGGCGCGGCGCGCGTCATCGACGACCATGGCAAGAAGGGCGATGCCAACAAGGCGGTGATCGACGCGCTGATCGCCCGGAACATGCTCTTCGCCCGAGGCAGGCTGAAGCATTCCTATCCGCACAGCTGGCGCTCCAAGAAGCCGGTCATCTTCCGCAACACGCCGCAATGGTTCGTCCAGATGGACAAGGAGCTTGGCGGCTTCGGCCTCGACGGCGCGCCGGCCGGCCGGCCCGACACGCTGCGCAGCCGGGCGCTCGCCGCGATCGATGCCACGCGCTTCGTTCCGTCCGCGGGCCAGACCCGGCTGCGTGCCATGATCGAGGAGCGTCCGGACTGGGTGCTTTCCCGCCAGCGCGCCTGGGGCGTGCCGATCGCCATATTCGTCGATGCCGAGGGCGAGGTGCTCATGGACGACGCCGTCAATTCGCGCATCCTGGCGGCCTTCGAAGAAGAGGGCGCCGACGCTTGGTTCGCCGAGGGGGCCAAGGAGCGCTTTCTCGGCAACCACGACCTCTCGCGCTGGATGCAGGTGACCGACATCCTCGACGTCTGGTTCGATTCCGGCTCCACCCATGCCTTCACGCTGGAGGATCGCCCCGACCTCAAATGGCCGGCCGATCTCTATCTGGAGGGCTCGGACCAGCACCGCGGCTGGTTCCACTCCTCGCTGCTGGAAAGCTGCGGGACGCGCGGCCGCGCCCCCTACGACGCCGTCGTCACCCATGGCTTCACCATGGACGAGGAGGGCCGCAAGATGTCGAAGTCGCTCGGCAACACGGTCGTCCCGCAGGACGTCATCCGCCAATCCGGCGCTGACATCCTGAGGCTGTGGGTCGTCACCACCGACTATTGGGAGGACCAGCGGCTGGGCAAGACGGTTCTCCAGACCAACATCGATGCCTACCGCAAGCTGCGCAACACGGTCCGCTGGATGCTCGGCACGCTGGCGCATGACGAGGGCGACGAGGTGCCGCTGGCGGCCATGCCCGAGCTGGAGCGGCTGATGCTGCACCGGCTGTCCGAGCTCGACGACATCGTGCAGGCAGGCTACGACGCCTTCGAGTTCAAGCGCATCACCCGCGCCCTGATGGACTTCATGGTGGTGGAGCTTTCGGCCTTCTACTTCGACGTCCGCAAGGACGCGCTCTACTGCGACGCCCCGTCCAGCCTCCGCCGCAAGGCGGCGGTCCAGGTGGTGCGCGCGCTGTTCGACCGGCTGGTCACCTGGATGGCGCCCCTGCTGCCTTTCACCATGGAGGAAGCCTGGCTGGAGCGCTACCCGTCCGCGGTTTCGGTGCATCTGGAGCAGTTCCGACCGACGCCAGCCGAGTGGCGCGACGACGCGCTCGCCGCCCGCTGGGCGAAGATCCGGCAGGTGCGCCGCGTCGTCACCGGCGCCCTGGAGATCGAGCGCGCCAAGAAGACGATCGGCTCTTCCCTGGAGGCAGCGCCGCGGGTCTACGTGGCCGACCCGGACCTTTGGCGTGCCCTGGAAGGAGTGGACCTCGCCGAGGTCGCCATCACCAGCGGCATCGAGGCGGTGAATGCCGAGCCGCCGGTCGGCGCCTACACCCTGGACGAGGTAAAGGGCGTCGGGGTCGAGTTCGCCCCCGCGCAGGGGAGGAAATGTGCGCGGTCATGGCGCTTCACCGATGATGTCGGCAGCGATCCGGCATTCCCCGACGTATCGGCCCGCGACGCCGCCGCCTTGCACGAGCTGGCGCGCCTCGGGCGCATTTGAGGGCCAGGCCGCGTGCTGCAACGCCTGCAGCACGCATGGCGCCATGTTCTCGCCGGATTTTTCGGCAATGGAGCGTCGGGCGGCGAGAGGGCTGCGGAGTGGGACAATTGGGATCTTCTCGATGAGAACAGTGCGATTCTGGCTCGGCGCACCGATGCTGATCTCGTGCCTCGGCCTGACCGGCTGCATCGGCTCGCCGACCTACGGCACCGACAAGAGCGCCGGCGCGCAGCTGGCGTCCGATATTACCGGCATGCTCTCGCCGGCCCCCAAGCGGCGCGAGCCGATCGACTACAAGCCGCGGCCGGAGCTGGTCAAGCCCGCCCCGGGCACAAAAACCGCCGCGCTGCCACCCCCGCAGGCTTCCGTAGCCGCCACCTCCAACCCGCAATGGCCCGAATCGCCCGAGCAGGCGCGCGCCCGCTTTCGGGCCGAAGCGACCGCCAATCAGGACGACCCGAACTATCGGTCGCCGATCGTGCAGGACGTGGCGCTGGCCCAGCCATCGGGCGATCCGACCCTCTCGAACCACCGTGGCGAGGATTCCGGCGTCAATGCCGGCAAGAACATGCGCGCCACGCGCAAGGAGTTCAACAGGCGCCTTGCCGACACCAAGCAGGGCAGCCCGAACACGCGCAAATATCTGAGCGAGCCGCCGCTCGCCTACCGCCAGGCGGCGGAAACCGCTCCGGTGGGCGATATCGGCGAGGACGAGTGGCAGAAGGACCGCCGCGCCAAGCGGGCAGCCCACACGGGCGGCTGGTCGATCCGGCAGCTCATACCCGGCCTGTAAGGCCCGGCCGCACTCGGCGGCTTTATCGACGCTCTCTGAAGAAGCCCTTGAGCAGCGCCGCCGCGCGTTTCTCGGCGATGCCGGAATAAACGTCCGGCGCATGGTGGCAGGTCGGCGAGGCGAAGAACCTCACGCCGCTCACCACACCGCCCCCCTTGTCGTCCGTCGCTCCGAAATAGAGCCGTCTCAGCCGCGCGAACGAGATCGCCGCCGCGCACATGGTGCAGGGCTCCAGGGTGACGTAGAGATCGGCCCCGTTCAGCCTTTCGCTGCCGAGCGCGGTCGCTGCGTGGCGGATCGCCAGCAGCTCGGCATGGGCCGTCGGATCGCTGAGCTCGCGCGTGCGGTTTCCGGCGCTGGCCAGCACCGCGTCGCCACGCACCAGCACGGCGCCGATCGGCACCTCGCCCCGCGCCGCCGCCGCTTCCGCTTCCACAAGGGCGGCGGCCATGAAGTCCGGATGTGTCGTCGTGGTCATGGGCGACAATTCCCTCGCGCCGCGAAAGCCTTCCTGATATCTACCCGGCCTGAGGTGCAAAGGCCAAGATGACCGACAGACGAGACGACAAGCCGAGGCGCGGCGGACGCGACGCGCGGCGGGGTCCGGGCGAGCGCAACGGCCCGCGGCCCGGCCGCCGGGAGCGGGCGGAGACCCGTGAGGCGGGCTCGGCAGCCGAAGCGGCGGCGGAGCCCGGCGAGCGCATCGCTAAGCGGCTGGCGCGGGCCGGCATCGCCTCGCGCCGCGATGCCGAGACGCTGATCGCCGCCGGCCGGATCAGGCTCAACGGCAAGGTCCTCGCCTCGCCAGCGGTCAACGTGATCCCGTCCGACGTTATCGAGCTCGACGGCACCCAGATCCCCGCCATCGAGCGCACGCGGCTGTTTCTCTTTCACAAGCCCGCCGGCGTGGTCACCACCAACCGCGACCCGCAAGGGCGCCGCACCGTCTTCGATGCCCTGCCGGGCGACCTGCCGCGGCTTGTCACCGTCGGCCGCCTCGACATTAACACCGAGGGCCTGCTTCTGCTCACCAACGACGGCGGCCTGGCGCGCGTGCTTGAGCTGCCCGCCACCGGCTGGCTGCGCCGCTACCGGGTCCGCGTCCACGGCGCGCCCGACGAGAAGGCGCTGGCCGAGCTCAGGCACGGCATCGCCGTCGACGGCGTGTTCTACGGGGCCGTCGAGGCCGCGCTCGACCGCACCCAGGGCAGCAATGCCTGGCTCACCATAGGGCTGCGCGAAGGCAAGAACCGCGAGGTGAAGAACATCCTGCGCGCGCTCGGCCTCGAGGTGGCCCGGCTCATCCGTGTCTCCTATGGCCCCTTTCAGCTTGGCGAGCTGCCCGAGGGCAATGTCCAGGAAATCCGGGGCAGGACCCTGCGCGATCAGCTCGGCGAGCGCCTGATCGCCGAGGCGGGCGCCAACTTCGAGGCCGAGCTCGCCCGTCCCTTCTCCAACAAGCCGACCGCCCGCGGCGACGGCCGCAGCGAGCGTCCGCCGCGCCGCGAGAGCCAGGGCGCGGCACCCCGCGCGGCCTTGCGGGTCGGCGAGGGCGGCCTCGTGAAGTCACGCAAGCGAGAGCGGGAGGCGCGCCGCGAGACGGCTCTCGAACGCCTGTCGACGCGCCCCGAGGGCGGCGCGCGCAAGCCGGCCCGCGGCGCCCAGGGTCCGCGCGAGGAGCGCCGCGACGAACCGCGGCGGCCGCGCACCTCCAACGTCTGGATGGCGCCGGGCGCCCGCCCGCAGGGCAAGGGCGCCGAAAGGTCCGCCCCGGCGCCAGGCAAGGCGGCCAAGGCCGGCCCCAGGCCGGGCAAGGGTCACGGCAAGCCGGGCAGACCGGACAGGCCCGACAGGCCGGGCAAGCCGAAGGGCAAGCCCTCCGGGCCGCGACCCGGCGGCGACCGCCGCCCGCGCGGCGGCAGGCGCGATGCGGATCGTCGGCGGTGAGTTCAGCGGCCGGCCGCTCGCCGCGCCGGCATCGGCCGCCATCCGCCCCACCAGCGACCGCACCCGCGAGGCGCTGTTCAACGTGCTCTCGCACCGCCATGCCGACAAGCTCGCCGGCCGCCGCGTGCTCGACCTGTTCGCCGGCACCGGTGCGCTCGGGCTGGAGGCGCTGTCGCGCGGCGCCGCCTTCGCGCTCTTCGTGGAGGACAGCGCGGCGGGCCGCGCGCTGGTCCGGCAGAATGTCGAAACCCTGGGCCTGACGGGTAGGACGAAGATCTTCCGCCGCGACGCCACCCGCCTCGGCCCGCTCGGCCCGCTGGCGCCCTTCGACCTCGTCTTTGCCGACCCGCCCTACGGCAAGGGCCTGGCGGAGCGCGCGCTGGCCGGCGCGGCGGCCGACGGCTGGCTGGCGCCGGGCGCGCTCTGCGTGGTGGAGGAAAGTGCTGCCGCTGACTTCCGGCCGCCGCCCGGATTCGCCCTGGTCGAGAGCAGGGCCTACGGCGACACCCGGCTCTTCCTCCTCGCCGCCGCCTGAATCCGGCCTTGTTTGCGCGCGACAGGGTCGCTTGCCGGGCGTGCCCGGCCACGATGTTGCGTTAGCGGGTTTCGATGAAATGATGATTGGCATGGACGCCGTTCGCAGACTTTTCCTCTGGGTCTGCCTCGCGGCGGCGGTTGCGGTTGTTCCGGCGCAGGCCGAGGCGCCGGGCAAGCAGGAAGCGATCGAGAACTTCCTGCTCGGCAACGGCATGGAGGTGGTGGTGATCCCCGACCACCGGGCGCCCATCGTCACCCACATGGTGTGGTACAAGGTCGGCAGCGCCGACGAGCCGCCCGGCAAATCGGGCATCGCGCATTTCTTCGAGCACCTGATGTTCAAGGGCACGAAAAACCACAAGGCGGGCGAGTTCGGCGCCCGGATCGCCGAGATCGGCGGCAACGAGAATGCCTTCACGTCCTACGACTACACCGCCTATTTCCAGACGGTGACGCCCGAGGCGCTCCGCACCATGATGGAGTTCGAGGCCGACCGCATGCGCAACCTCGTCCTCACCGACGAGGTCATCGCCACCGAGCGCGACGTCATCCTCGAGGAGCGCCGCTCGCGCGTCGACACCAGCCCCGATGCGCTGCTCTCCGAGGAGATCGACGCCACCCTCTACCAGAACCATCCCTACCGGATCCCGGTGATCGGCTGGATGCACGAGATCGAGAAGCTCAACCGCACCGACGCCGTCGCCTTCTACGACCGCTACTACGCGCCCAACAACGCCGTGCTGGTCGTCGCCGGCGACGTCGACGCCGACACCGTCCGGCGGCTTGCCGAGGAGACCTACGGCAAGGTGCCTCGCGGCCCCGATTTGCCGCCCCGCGTCAGGCCGAGCGAACCGGAGCAGAACACCAAGCGCACCGTGACCATGACGGACCCCCGGGTGAGCATCCCGAGCTTCCAGAAGAGCTGGGTGGTGCCCTCCTACGGCAAGGCCGAGCCTGGCGAGGCCGAGGCCCTCGACCTCCTGTCCGAGATCCTCGGCGGCGGCACCCAGAGCCGCATCTACCAGGAGCTGGTGGTTCGGCAGGGCATCGCCTCGTCGGCGGGCGCCGCCTTCCAGGCCACCGCCTTCGACCCGACCGGCTTCACCATCTACGGAGCGCCGCGCGGCGAGGCCGGGCTTGCCCAGGTCGAGGACGCCATCGACGCCGAGATCCTGAAGATCGTCCGCGACGGCGTCACCGAAGAGGAACTGGACAAGGCCAAGAACCGCTTCGTCCGCTCGATGATCTTCGCCCGCGACAGCCAGTCCGGCATGGCCAACATCTATGGTGCCACGCTGTCGACCGGCGGCACCGTCGCCGACATCGCCGCCTGGCCCGACCGCATCCGCAAGGTCACCGCCAAGGAGGTCCAGGCAGCGGCCGCCAAATATCTCGATCCCGACCGCTCGGTCGCCGGCTATCTCCTGCCGGTCGACCAGCAAAAGAAGAACTGAGGCCGCCGCGATGCGCTCCCTTCCCACCGTCCGCCGCACGGCCGCCTTCCTGGCGGCGCTCAGCCTGGCGCTGGTCTTCCTCGTGCTGCCGGCGGTGGTCTCGGCGCGCGCCGCCATGGCCATCCAGGAGGTGGTCTCGCCCGGCGGCGTCAAGGCCTGGCTGGTCGAGGACTATTCGGTGCCGATGGTAAGCCTGCGCTTCGCCTTGCGCGGCGGCAGCACCCAGGATCCTGCCGGCAAGGAGGGCCTGCTGAACCTCATGACCGGCCTGTTCGACGAAGGGGCGGGCGATCTCGACAGCCGCGCCTTCCAGGCGCGTCTCGACGAAGCCGGCGCCGAGATGCGCTTCGACGCCGGCCGCGACGCGCTCTACGGTTCGATGCGCATGCTGGCCGACCAGAAGGACGAGGCGCTGGAGCTGCTGCGCCTGGCGATCGCCGAGCCGCGCTTCGACCAGGCGCCGATCGACCGCATCCGGGCCCAGATCGTGTCCGGCATCGACGCCAGCGCCAAGGACCCCGAGCAGGCGGCGCAGTTCGCCTGGGCGGCCGCGCTTTACGGAGATCACCCCTATGCGCGCCGCGACGAAGGCAGCAAGGAGAGCCTCGCCGCGATCGGCGCGGCCGACCTGCACGAGGCGCATCGGCGTCTCTTCGCCCGCGGCGAGCTGGTCATCGCCGTGGTCGGCGCCATCGACGCGGAGACGCTGAAGCGGGATCTCGACCGCCTGTTCGGCAGCCTGCCTGCCGAGCCGGAGCTGGCCCCGGTGGCCGATGTCAGCCCCCGCCTCGACCAGGAGATCCGCGTCCCTTACGACCTGCCGCAGACGTCCCTGCGCCTCGCTTATCCGGGTGTCCCCCGCGACGATCCGCAATTCTTCGCCGCGTTCCTCATGAACCACATCTTCGGCGGCGGCACCTTCACATCGCGCCTGTTCGACGAGGTGCGCGAGAAGCGCGGCCTGGCCTATGGCGTCGATTCCTCGCTGATCAACAGCGACCACTCCAACGGCCTCGTCGTCAGCACCGCGACGCGCTCCGATCGCGCCGCCGAGACGCTGGCGCTGATCCGCGCCGAGGCCCGGCGCATGGCCGAAGAGGGCGTCACCGAGGCGGAGCTGGAGGCGGCCAAGCGCTACGTCGTCGGCTCCTATGCCATCAACAACCTGAATTCCTCCGGTGCCATCGCCGGCACCCTCGTCGAATTGCAGCTCGACGGCCTCGGCATCGACTATGTGCAGCGTCGCAAGGCCGAGATCGAGGCGGTCACCCCCGCCGACGTCAAGGCGGCGGCGCAGCGTCTGCTGCTCGCCGAGCCCGCCGTGATGATCGTCGGGCCCGCCGGGCCCGAGGGGGGCAAGGGGTGAACGAACCCGTCCGCCCCGCGCCGGCAAGCACGCCCCGCCCGGCGGACGGGCCGCGCTTTGCGGTCGCCTTCGGCGGCGGCGGCGCGCGCGGCCTGGCGCACATCCACGTGGTCGAGGCGCTCGACGAGCTCGGCATCCGGCCGGTGTCGATCGCCGGCAGCTCGATCGGCGCCATCATCGGCGCCGGCATGGCCGCCGGCATGCGCGGCCGCGACATGCATGCCTATGCGCGCCGCATCCTCGGCCGCCGCTCGGAGGTTGCCGCCCGCATGTGGGCGGCCAGGCCCGGCAGCCTCGGCGAGATGATGTCGGGTGGCATCCGGGTGCCTCAGTTCAACATCGAGCGCATCCTCGCATCGTTCCTGCCCGACATCGTCCCCGACAGCTTCGAGGCGTTGCAGATCCCGCTCAAGGTCACCGCGACCGACTTTTTCGGCCACCGGCTGGCGGTCTTCGACAGCGGCGATCTGCCGTCCGCGCTGGCCGCCTCCGCCGCCATCCCGGCGGTCTTCCGCCCCGTCCGCCGCGACGGCGTCCTCCTGGTCGATGGCGGCATCACCAACCCGGTGCCCTTCGACCTGATCGAGGCCGACGGCGACATCACCATCGCCATCGACGTCGTCGGCGCGCCCACCGAAAGCGACCGGCGTCGTCCCAACTCGCTCGACCTGATGCTCGGCGCCAATCAGTTGATGATGCAGTCGATCGTCGCCATGAAGCTCAAGCTTAGGCGCCCCGACATCTTCCTGAGGCCGCCGGTGCTGCGCTTCCGCGCCCTCGATTTCCTCAAGGTCGACGCCGTGCTGGCCGAGACCGCCAGCATGAAGGACGAGCTCAAGCGCGCCGTCGCCGACAAGCTGGAGCGCGTCGAGCGCCGCAAGACCTGATCCTAGCTCTCCGCTGGCTCCGGCGTCTCGACCCCCGGCGCCTTGTCGATCCGCCGCGATTCGCGCGACGGCTTGATCAGCGGCTCCGGCGTCACCGGCTTGGTCAGGAACCGGTCGCGGCCGGCCTGGATGCCGTCGACCGCCTGCAGCGCCAGCCGCTCCTCGTCGCGGCGTCGCACCTCGACCCGGATCGCCTCGGCCGTCGGCTCGTCCATGCCGAGCGCCTGCAGCGTTTTTTGACCGAAAAGCAGCCCGGACTCGAACGTCTCCCGCAGCTCGTAGTCGACGTTCCTGGCCCTCAGCTCCAGCGTGTGCGTGCGGTCGTAGGAGCGGACGAACAGCTTGGCGTCCGGAAACTCGCTCTGAATCAGTTCGACCACCTTGTCGGTGATCTCACGCTTGTTGGTGGCGACGGCCACCACCTTGGCCCGCCGGATGCCTGCCGCCTCCAGCACGTCCTTTCGGGTGCCGTCGCCGAAATAGATGCGGAAGCCGAACTTGCCGGCGCTGCGCACCCGCTCGGCGGAATGGTCGATGATGGTGACGTCCGACCCGCCCGACAGGAGCATCTGCGCGGCGATCTGGCCGAAGCGCGAGAAGCCGATCATCAGCACGTCGGCGCCGGCGCCCTCGAAATCCTCGTCCAGCTGTTCGGGCGCCGACCCGGCAAGCAGCGCCTTCGAGGCCATGGTAAACAGCGGCGTCAGCGCCATCGACAGCGTGACGACGGCGATCAGCACGGACGCCGTCTCGGCCGGGAAGATCGCCGCGGCGGCCGCCGCCGTGAACAGCACGAAGGCGAATTCGCCACCCTGCGGCAAGAGGAAGGCGATCCGCACCGCATCGTTGCGGCTGCAGCCGAAGCTTTTGCAGCAGGCGTGGAGGCAGGCCGCCTTGACCAGCATCAGCACCGGCACCGCCACCATCACCAGGGCCCAGTTGGCGACGATGACCGTGAGGTCGAGCGACAGCCCGACCGCCATGAAGAACAGGCCGAGCAGGATGCCGCGGAACGGCTCGATGTCGGCCTCGAGCTCGTGCCGATAGGACGATTCGGCCAGCATGACGCCGGCGATGAAGGCGCCCATCGCCATTGACAGGCCGGCCAGCTGCATGAGCGTCGCGGCACCCAAGACGACGAGCAGCGCTGCGGCGATCATCGCCTCCCTGGCGCCGGTGTTGGCGATGATGCGGAACAGCGGGTTGATGAGGTACCTCCCGGCGACGAGCAGCACGACGATGGCGCCGAGCTCGGGCAGCAGCGAGGTCGGCTCGCCGGCGGGGCGCGGCGACAGGAAGGGGATGAGCGCCAGCAGCGGCACGATGGCCAGGTCCTGGAAGAGCAGGATCGAGAACGCCGTCTGGCCGAAATGCGTGTTGGTCGAGCCCTCCTGCTCCAGGATCTGCAGCGCGAAAGCGGTCGACGACAGCGCCAGGCCGAAGCCGATCACCGTAGCGGCGGGCGCCGGCAGCCCGAGGAGCGTGAACGCGGCGAGGCCGAGCACCGCGCCGGTGAGCAGCACCTGCGCCAGCCCGAGCCCGAAGATCTGCCGGCGCAGCGCCCACAGCCGCGACGGCTTGAGCTCCAGCCCGATGATGAACAGCAGGAACACGATGCCGAGCTCGGCCACGTGCAGGATCTCCCGGCCGCCGGTGATCAGCCGCGCCGCCGGGCCGATCGCCACGCCGGCCGCCAGATAGCCCAGGATGGTGCCGAGCCCGATGCGCTTGAACAGCGGCGCCGCGACCACCGCCCCGCCGAGCAAAAGCAGCGCTTCCGTATAGATCGTTCCCTCGACAGCCACCGTCCTCGTCCTTCTTCCCGGGCCGGCCTCGGCACTGCATGCCGTGCCTTGCTGCCGACCCATTGCACAAGCACGGTTCCGACAATAGATGCTTCCGGCAGGTGGGTGGACAAAGTCGCCCGCAAAAAATCTGAACTTTAGGATGCGATCCCATGAACGAACCCGTTGATGCCGCCAAGCTGGTCGAGCGCGTCGCCGCGCTGGTCGAGGCCGCCCGCCGCGCCGGCGCCGACGCCGCCGACGCAGTGGCGGTGAGGGGCCGTTCTGCCGCCGTTTCGGTGCGCCTCGGCAAGGTCGAGAGCACCGAATCGTCGGAGAGCGACGACATTTCGTTGCGCGTTTTCGTCGGCAAGCGCGTCGCCAGCGTTTCGGCCACGGCCGCCGGCGATGCCGCAGAGCTGGCTGCCCGCGCCGTCGCCATGGCCAAGGTCTCGCCTGAGGATCCCTTTCAGGGCCTTGCCGACCGAGCGCGCCTCGCCTCGGCGATCCGCGACCTCGACCTTTTCGACGGCACCGAGGTCTCCGCCGAGCGCCTGCGGGAGGATGCGCTGGCCGCCGAGGAGGCGGCACTGGCCGTGCCGGGCGTCGCCAATTCCGGCGGCAGCAGCGCTTCCGCGGGCCTCGGCGGCCTCGTGCTGGCCACCTCCGAGGGCTTCCTGGGCCAATATGTCGGTTCCCGCTTCTCGCGCTCCACCAGCGTCATCGCCGGCGAGGGCACGGGCATGGAGCGCGACTACGAATACTCTTCGCGCCCGCATTTCGCCGACCTCGACGCCCCCGAGGCGATCGGCCGCAAGGCCGGCGAGCGCGCCGTCCGCCGCTTGGGCCCCCGCAAGGCCCGGACTGGCCGGGTGGCGGTCGTCTTCGACCCGCGCGTCGCCCGCGGCATCGCCGGCCATCTGGCCGGGGCGATCAATGGCGCCTCCGTCGCCCGCAAGACCAGCTTCCTGCGCGACAGGATGGGCGAGAAGGTCGCCAACGCCGGCATCACCGTCACCGACGATCCGCTTCGGCGCCGCGGCCAGGCCTCGCGGCCCTTCGATGGCGAGGGGGTCGAAGGCATTCCACTGTCGATGGTCGAGGAGGGCGTGCTGCGCCACTGGTTCCTGTCGACCTCGGCGGCGCGCGAACTCGGGCTGGAAACCAACGGGCGCGGCGTCAGGTCCGCCTCGTCGGTGACGCCGTCCTCCACCAACCTCGCCATCGAGCCCGGGACGGAGAGCCCTGAGGCCCTCATCAGCGCGCTCGGCAGCGGCTTCTACGTCACCGAAGTGTTCGGCCAGGGCGTCAACATGGTCACCGGCGAGTACAGCCGGGGTGCCAGCGGCTTCTGGATCGAGAACGGTGCGCTGGCTTACCCGGTCGCCGAGGTCACGATCGCCTCCAACCTGAAGGACATGTTTCTGGCCATGGTGCCGGCTGACGACCTCGACCGCAATTTCGGCACCGCCTCGCCCACCCTCGTCATCGAAGGCATGACGCTTGCCGGCAGCTGACCGCCCGCCCGAGCCGGGATCCGCTGCGGGGGACCTGCAGCTGGTCCGCGATGCGGCGGCCGAGGCCGGCCGCATTGCCATGGGCTTCTTCAAGCGCGACCAGGAGGTTTGGCTGAAGGGCGGCCAGTCGCCGGTCAGCGAGGCCGACTTCGCCGTCGACGCCTTCCTCCGCGACACCCTGACCGCCGCCCGGCCGGACTATGGCTGGCTGTCCGAAGAGACCGCCGATTCGCCCGGCCGGCTTGCCGCACGCCGCACCTTCGTCGTCGACCCGATCGACGGCACCCGCGCCTTCCTGGAGGGCAAGAGCACCTGGTGCGTATCGGTGGCGGTGGTCGAGGCGGGGCGCCCGCTGGTCGGCGTGCTGGAATGCCCGGCCCGCGCCGAGACCTACCAGGCGGAGCTGGGATGCGGCGCCTTTCGCGGCGGCGTCAGGCTGCGCGTTTCGACCCCCGGCGAGGCCCTCGCCGTCGCCGGCCCGAAGCCGCTGATCGCCGCCACGCCGGAGGGCCTGCGGCGCCGCTTCCGCCCGGTCTCCTACATCCCGTCGCTCGCCTACCGCCTGGCCATGGTGGCCTCCGGCGCGCTCGACGCGACCTACGTCAAGCCCAGCGCCCATGACTGGGACCTCGCCGCCGCCGACCTGCTGCTCGGCGAGGCCGGCGGCGCTCTCTTCGACCGCGACGGTAGGCTCCTGCGCTATGCCGGCCCTCATTCGACGCACGGTGCGCTGGCGGCCGGCCATGGCGAACTGTTGCGGGCCATGGTCGGGGTGATCGCCCGCGCCGGCGGCTGAATGCGCGAAGGCAGTTCCCCGCCGCCGCAATATGCTCTAAGCAGCGTCCAAGGAGTGGGATCAGGCACGATGGCTGGAGAGGCACCGAGGAAGCAGCTTCTGCACCTTGTTTTCGGCGGCGAGCTGGCGCGGCTCGGCAGCACCGAGTTCCGCGACCTCGAACGACTTGATATTGTCGGAATCTTCCCCGACTACAAGTCCGCCGAGCTCGCCTGGAAGGCAAAGGCGCAGGAGACTGTTGACAACGCGCATATGCGCTATTTCATCGTCCACCTGCATAGATTGCTCGAACCGGACGCCGACAGGGCCGGCTAGGGTCGCTGCGTGTATTGAGTAGAATGGACCCTCGATTGACGTGATGGAGGAACAGACGTCCACGCCGGCGGCGGTGCGCCAGTCAGCTGCCGCTCGCCGTCCCACTGCGCTCAAGGCCTTCTGGAGGACCATCCGGAAGCCGCTGGCGCAGTCGCGCCTTGCCAAGCGCCTGGTAACCAGCCTCTTGGCGAGGACGTTGCGCTTCGTCAAGCTGACCAACCCTCTCGTCGAGGGCTCGTCCGACCTCGCCAAGGGCTATGAGGACCTGTCGCCCGGCATCATCGCCTTGTGGCACGGCCAGCATTTTCTCACCCCGACCTACTATCCGCGCGACCGCCGCCTGGTCGCCATGGTCTCCAGGAGCGCCGACGCCGAGCTCAACGCCATGGTGTTCGAGCGGCTCGGCTTCGAGGCGGTCCGGGGCTCGGGCGGCCGCGAGCGCGATGGCCATCCTGACAAGGGCGGGGCACGCGCGCTGATCGCGCTCAAGCGGGTGCTCGAGCAGGGCAGCAATGTCGCCATGATCGCCGACATTCCCAAGGGCACGCCCAGGCAGGCGGGGCTCGGCATCGTCACCCTGGCAAAGCTCTCCGGTCGGCCGGTCATTCCCGTCGCCGTCGCCACCAGCCGCCGCAAGGTGCTGGAGCGCAGTTGGGACAAGTCCACCATCAACCTGCCCTTCGGCCGTGGCGCCGTGGTCATCGGCGACCCGATCCGCGTCCCACGGGATGCCGGCGAGGTCGAGCTGGAAGAGAAACGGCGCGCCGTGACCGAAGCGCTCAACGGCGCCACCGAGCGCGCCTATCGCCTGGTGGACGGCGTCCAATGAGCGAGAAATGGGCGCGTGCCATGCTCTCGGCCTATCGCTTCGCCGGCGCGGCCGCCTATCCGTTGGTCGGCGGCTATGTCGGCTGGCGCGCCAGCCGCGGCAAGGAGGAGCGCGGCCGCCGGGGCGAGCGCTACGGCTTCGCCAGCCGGCCGCGTCCCGCCGGGCCGCTGGTCTGGGTGCATGCTGCGAGCGTCGGCGAGACCATCGCCGTGGTGCCGTTGATCGAGCGCATCCTGGGCTTCGGCATCAACGTCGTGCTCACCACCGGCACCGTGACCTCGGCGCGGGTCGCCGAGGAGCGGCTCGGCGAGCGCATCATCCACCAATATGTGCCGCTCGACCTCAAGCCGGCCGTCAGCCACTTCCTCAACCACTGGCAGCCCGACCTCGCCATCATCGCCGAATCGGAGATCTGGCCCATGACCATCCTGGAGCTCGGCGCCCGCCGCGTCCCGCAGGTCCTGGTCAACGGCCGCCTGTCCGATCGCTCCTTCGCCTCCTGGAAAAAGCGGGCCTTCATCGCCGAGGCGCTGTTTGAGAACCTGGCCCATGTCGTCGCCCAGTCGGAGGTCGACGGCGAGCGCTTCCGCGCGCTCGGCGCTCGCCCCGTCACCGTCTCGGGCAACCTCAAGGTCGACACCGACCCGCCGCCCGCCGACGAGCGCGCCTTGGCCGAGCTGAAAGCCCAGATCGGCGACCGCAAGACCTGGGCCGCCGTCTCCACCCATGACGGCGAGGAGCAGGTCGCCGCCGAGGTGCATCAGATCCTGAAGCCGCGCCACAAGGGCCTGCTCACCATCATCGTGCCGCGCCATCCGGACCGCGCCGACGCGGTCGCCGAGGCCTTCATCGCCGACGGCCTCGACGTGGTGCGGCGCGGCCAGGGCGAGGCCGTCACCGACCGGACGGACATCCTGCTCGGCGACACGATCGGCGAGATGGGCCTCTATCTCCGCCTCACCGAGATCGCCTTCGTCGGCCGCTCGCTGACCTCCGAGGGCGGGCAGAACCCGCTCGAGCCGGCCATGCTGGAGACCGCCGTGCTCGCCGGCCGCAACGTGCAGAACTTCCGCGACACCTACCAGCGGCTGATCGACGGCGGCGGCGCCCGGCTGGTCCGCGACCGCGACATGCTGGCCGGCGCCGTCAACTTCCTGCTCAAGAACGAGCAAGCGCGCGAGGAGATGATCGCCGCCGGCGCCGCCACCGTCGACGACATGCGGGGCGCGCTGTCGGCCACGCTGAAGGCCCTGGAGCCCTACATTCACCCGCTGATCGTCAAGTCGCGGCTCAAGGAAACCAACGGCACCGGTGGCCACGGGTCGGTCTAGAGCCCAAAAAAGGATCATGCTCAAACAAGAAATCATGATCCCAAAAATGTGGACGCCGGAAGATCATGCTGAAACAAGAGGATAGCGTGCAATGACGATGCCGGCCAGCGTCGCTGCGGTCTAGCCGGATGGCCACCGAGGCGCCTCCATTCTGGTGGGAGAAGCCCGACTGGCGCGCCCGCGCCCTGCTGCCCCTCTCCTCGGTCTACGGCGCGGTGGCACGCTTGCGCCTCAAGGGGGCACCGCGCGTCCGGGTCGGCGCGCCGGTGATGTGCGTCGGCAACCTCACCGTCGGCGGCGCTGGCAAGACCCCGGTCGCCCTGGCCCTGGCGGCCGCCGCCCGCAGCGCCGGGCTTTCGCCCGGCTTCCTGTCGCGCGGCCATGGCGGCAGCTTCCGCGAGCCGCACCGGGTCGATGCCCGGACCGACAGCGCCCGCCATGTCGGCGACGAGCCGTTGCTGCTCGCCGAGGCGGCGCCGACGGTGGTGACCGCCGACCGCGCCGCCGCCGCCCGCCTGCTGATCGCCGGGGGCTGCGACTTCCTGATCATGGACGACGGCTTCCAGAGCGCCCGCATCCACATGGACTTCGCGCTCTTGGTCGTCGATGCCCGGCGCGGCCTCGGCAACGGCCACGTCATTCCCGGCGGTCCCGTCAGGGCGCCCGTCCTCGACCAGCTGAGACTCGCCGACGCCGTGCTCAGGATGGGCGAGGGCGGCGCCGCCGACGCGCTGGTGCGTCGTGCCGCGCGGGCCGGCCGAGCCGTCTACGACGCCGTCGCGCGGCCGCGCCCCGACAGTCGCGTGGCCGGCCGCCGGTTTCTCGCCTTCGCCGGCATCGGCAATCCGGCCAAGTTTTTCGACAGCGTGGGCGAGGCGGGCGGCACCGTGGTCGAGGCACGCTCCTTCGCCGACCACCATGTCTTCTCCGACGAGGAGCTCGCCGAGTTGACCGGCGCAGCGCGCGACGCCGGCCTCGACCTCGTCACCACGGCCAAGGACGCGGCGCGGCTGCGCCACGGCTCTGCGGCCGCCGGCGCCATGCTGGAGCGCGCCGTCGTGCTCGAGATCGAGGTGGCGTTCGAGCCGCCCGATTTGGCCGAGCGCATCGTCGCCGAGACGCAGCGCAACTGGCGCCGGCGCTTGCTGGCGGAGTCGACGCCTGCAGCAGGATGAGATCGGTTTCCTCATATGCCGAGTTGTTCGAGGTCGCGTGAGCAGGCGGCGGCTTTGCAGCGGTGGCGAATTTCCACGATCGCGTCGCAGACGGGTTGGCTGGTGCCGGCGCGATGCCTTCCCAGCCAGTGCACGTCTCGACCTCTCGCCGGATAGCTATCCGTCCATCAGCCAAATCGCGCGTGCCAACACGGCCGGGAAGGTCATGCACTTCCAGTGAGCGGTGAGCTGCTTTGGCCTGACGCGCCGCCCACAGGGGCCGCCCCGAGCCGGGCATGTTGGTCGCGCTGTCGATGAGAACCGGTCGCGTTTGATCGATCCGGCGACGACCATTCGTCCCTGCCTGCGCCGTCGTGCGAGGCGCTCCTGCTCGGCGGCGCTCGGCGATTTCTTGTGACTGAGCTTCTCGGCACGAACGGACCCCACGCCGGGCGGCAATCGACCTAGACATTGCCGAGCTTGGCCGCTCGCAGATGCGGCCGTCTTCCACCAGCGCTGGGGCACGTCGCGCCAACGCACTCCTGAGCGCAGAATCCATGCACGCCATTCAAAAACGGACGCTTGTCCCCGCCACTCCGGCCGGGATCGCCTGCCTTGCTCGGCAACACCTTTTCGAGGCTGCTTTGCCGGCGGCTCAATCCATGCGCGACACCATCATCCGACGCTTCCAGATCGAATCCGGATGCCTATGGGTCACGCAGTCTTGACCCCTCGACGACGATCGTCCTAGCCGCAAGCAAAGAAGGTGGCGTATCCGCCCACCACCGCAACCCCGGCATAGCGCATGTTGGGCCGGAGCATGTTCGTTCTGTGTGACGAGGAGTTCCGCCAGCCGGCGAAGAGATGCTGGGCGTTCTTGTAGTTGTGGCCGACATTCTCCGTGCACACCACGCTCAGACCGGCGGCCCTAGCCTGAGCGGATCGCTGGCGAAACCCGTCATGCCCCATGTCGTGCCTCGCCGACTGCTCGCGACTGTGCTGCTTGGCCAGGGCCCGCAGCGTTCCGTTCGGGCTCAGCGGCGGCAGGCCATGGCTGCTTCGGTACGAATTGATCAGACCGAGCGTCTCGGGGCCGAAATCGCCCGTCGCCACGACCGACGATGTGGTGCTCGTGCAACCCGACACCAGCAGCGCGAGCATGGCCGCTCTTGTGTTCTGCATGCCTCGACCTCCATCAGCCGAGGCAAGGTGTCCAGGTCCCACTTAATGAACGGTTTGTCTCGCCGGGATCATTTTAGCGATGGTGTGTAGGCTCGGAAATCTCAAGGCTTCTGGGACGTCAGGAGATGGGCCTTGGGAAGGGCGGCTTCGCCCGGCGAATCAGAACGGTGCCTCAAACGTCATATCGGCTTTGAGAACCTCGAGGTGTTCGCTGAAAGGACGCCAGACCCCAGCGTCTGGGGACGGCAGCCGGCTTTTCTCTTCCACGGTGAAGACGCTGGCGAGCGGGATGCTGACCCAGCCAGCGTCGCGGTTCCACCATAGGTCCGAGTCATGCCTATGCCTGATGCACCAAGCACCTCTGTTGTAGACAACGTCCATCGCCATGTCCTGAGTCGTCTGTTCGACGCGGCGCCACGCATATCACATCTAGCGTGATTCCACATTGAAAATCGTTCGCAGTAACGACCAAGATTTTCTGCTCGGATGAGTTGTATTTTTATGCTGGGCATTGCTGTCCGTTCCCGAAACGATTGCTTCCGATTGCAACTCCGAGGTCGCATCTGCGTTCTGTTGACACGCCGGAGGAAAGCAAAGTGGGCATTTGGGTTTTCGAGATCAACGACATTTCCATCGCGCTTTACGGAAATGCGAAGCGCGACCAGGCAGAGACCTACAGCAGGACCGAGGCGTTTCGGGAGATGCTGGAAAGCGGTGCGTTTCCCGATTGGAGCGACAAGACCGAAGTCGCCCTGAGGGCTGCGGAGACTGAAGAGGCTCAGACCTGGACCAGCGCTTATGAGCAGGCTCTGAAAGACGGCGCCGTCAGTCAGGGAGACCGCTTTGCCCTGGTCCTCGTGCCGATCGTCGAAACGACGGACACGCCGCAGGTCTAAGGTCCCTGTGTCAGATCGAGCCTCATTTCGGTGGCCAGCTTGAAACCGAGCTGCAGGTAGAGTCGCATGCCTGCCTCCGAGGCGTTGAGGACGGCGGTGGTGCAGCCGATGCGCCTCAGTTCGTCGATTGCGGCGTTCATCAAGGCGCCGGCCATGCCCTTTCTGCGATGGGCCGGAAGCACCCAAACGCTCCATATGTATCCGTAGCGACGGCGAGCCGGATCGACGACCTCGGGATAGGGCGAGGCCAGGAGCTGACAGCTGACCGAGCCGATGGCCTCGGTTCCTTCCAGCGCCAGAAAAGCCTTGAGCCGATGGTGTGCGCGACCTTCCTCGAGATAGGCTAGGACGCGCGCCTTCGCGTCGGTGGAAAAATGATCCTCCGGCGTCCCATAGCTGCGCCAGATCTCGAGGTAGTGCCGGACGACGATGTCGTCCTCGGCAATCGAGGCTTCGCGGATGATCATTCCGTGCAAAGTAGTGCGGAGCGCCGGTTCTGGCCAGCACCGGCTTCGGGCTGGAACACAGCCGCGGCGGAACAGTTTTGGCGGGATGCTCAAGGATCCCGCCCGTTCGGGCTGGTCGCATCTGTGCGTTGACATGCAGCTGCTCTTTTCGCCCGGCGAGGCGTGGGGGCTGCCATGGCTGCCGCAGGTGCTGCCACGAATCGTCCGGCTTTGCGAAGCCGACCCCGCCCGCACCGTCTTCACCCGCTTCAGCCCGGCTCGGCGACCCGGCCAGGGCGCCGGCAGATGGCGAACCTACTACGAGCGCTGGGCCGATCTCAGCCTGGAGGGGCGCGGCAGGGATCTGGTCGAACTCTGGCCGGAGCTGGCGGGCTTTGCGCCTCCCGCCACGGTCGTCGACACGCCGGACTATTCGCCTTGGCTCGGTTCCGACCTCCGCGCCCGCCTCGAGGCGGCGGGCATCGACACCGTTCTGATCACCGGAGGGGAAACCGACATCAGCGTGCTCTCCACGGTGCTCGGTGCTATCGACTGGGGCTATCGAACCATCCTGGTGACGGATTGCGTCTGCAGCGCCTCGGACGAGGCGCACGACGCCATGCTCGACCTTTTCAGCAAGCGCTACAGCCAGCATGTGGAAACGGCGCCGATCGAAGAGGTGCTGGAAGCGCTGTCGTGAGCAGGCATGCCAACGGAGGCGCCAATGTACAAGTCTTGCAAAACAAGTCTCCAAGTTCGGGATCGCCTGGACTTTCAACTCACCTGCATCCATGTTCTCGTTGTTGCCCTGCAGAGGAGGAACTCCGACATGGCCAAGCAGAAGCGCAGCGTCTTCCATTCAGTACCTTCGAAGGACGCGTGGAAAGTGACCCTCAACAAGAAGACCGTTTCCAATCACGAGACCCAGAAGGACGCCGAGAATGCGGCAATGACGCTTGGCCGCAACACGGAGATGAATGGTGGCCTCGGTCAGGCCGTCCTCCATAAGAAGGACGGCAGCATCCGCGAGGAACGGACCTATGGCGCCGACCCGAGGAAGACCCCCGGCTGACCGCGGAAGCCTCGCCAGGCCCCGCTTGCCTGCCTGAGGCGACCCACCGGCGCCCCGGCTGGACACTGCGCCCTTGGCCTTGATGTGCCGGCCGGTCGGTCGAATTGCCTTTGGGCGTGGAGCGACGACATCGCTCCCCGGCGGTGCTTGCGCCGGACGAGCGATCGGATAGGCTCCCGTCGACGCCTGGAGGGAGGTGCACACCGTGACAGGCTCGTCGCGCTGGGGCTTGGCCGCAAAGCTGTTCACGACGCTGGTCCTGCTCGGCGCCGTCGCCGTCCTGGTGACCGGAGTCCTCGGCTATTTCCGGGCCCGCGACGCGCTGGAAAAGGCGGTGTTCGACCAGCTCACGGCCGCCCGGCAGACCAAGGCGCGGCAGGTCGAGACCTATTTTCGGACCATCCAGGCGGAGCTGCGCCTGCTCGCCAACTCGAAGATGGTGGTCGACGCGACCCGCGAGTTCCGGGTGGCCGTCGATGAGCTCGATCGGGCAGGCATTCCGGCCGAGCTGAAGGGCAAGGTCGACGACTGGTACGTGAAGGAGTTCGTTCCGCGCATGACGGGCGTGCTCGGCAGGGAGCCGGCGCTGAGCGACTATCTGCCCGTCGGCGGTGCCCCCTACTATCTGCAGTATCACTACATAGTGGCGAACCCGAACCCGCCCGAGCGACGCAAGCTGCTCGACGATGCCGGCGACGGGAGCGAATACAGCAGGCTCCACCGCGTGTTCCATCCCCTGATGCGCCGGGCCGCCTCGACGGTCGGTTTCTTCGACTTCATGATCGCCGATCCGCAGAATGGCCGCGTGATCTATACCGTCGAGAAGGAGGTCGACTTCACGACGTCGCTGCAGTTCGGCCCCTACCGCAGGACGAACGTCGCCGCCGCCGTCGCGCGCTGCGCCACCGCGCCCGACCCGTCTGCCGTCTGCCTCGAGGACTTCGCCTCCTACGCGCCGTCGGGGGGCGCGCCGATCGCCTTCATGGCTGCTCCGGTCATCGACGAGGGGGCCGTCATCGGGGTGCTGATCGCGCAGCTGTCGAACGACGAGATCGACAGCGTCGTCACCGGCGGGCGCCACTGGCGCGAGGAAGGCTTTGGCGCTACGGGCGAAGCCTACCTCGTGGGGCCCGACCATCTGGTCCGTTCGGCGCCCCGCGCCTTCTACGAAGACCGCGACGTCTACTATGCCGAGCTGAGGGGCGGCGGCGGCACGGACGAGGAGATCGACGCCATCGAACGCTACGGGACGCCCGTGCTCCATCAGCGCATCGATACCCAGGCCACGCGAGCCGCACTCGCCGGCGTCGAAGGCACGGGCGAGATCATCGGCTACCGCGGCGTCCCGACGCTTGCATCCTGGGGCCCGCTGGCGATCTCCAGCGTCAAATGGGCGCTCGTGGCCAAGATAGACGCGGCCGAAGCCTTTGCGCCGATCGTCAAGCTGCGGCAGGACCTGATGATCGTCGGCGGTTTGGCCCTGCTCGTCGTGGCGGCCACGGCGGCATGGCTGTCGCGGGCGCTGCTCGGGCCGCTGCGCGAGCTCACTGCAGGGGTCAAGCGTTTCGCGGCCGGCGACTACGCAACCAGCGTGCCCGTGCGCACGAAGGACGAGATCGGCCAGCTCTGCTCGGCGTTCAACGGCATGGTCGAGGACCTGCGCGAGCAGAACGTCGTCATCGAGAACAAGAACCGCGAGAACGAAGAGCTGCTCCTCAACGTGCTGCCCGCGCCGATCGCCAACCGGCTGCGCAGTGGCGAAGAAGGCATTGCCGACGGCTTCGCGGAGGTCACGGTCGCCTTCGCCGACATCGTCGGCTTCACCCAGCTGACGTCGGACATGCCGCCCCACGAGGTCGTGACCCTGCTCAACGGCCTGTTCAGCCGCTTCGACGCCGCCGCCCAGGACCTCGGCATCGAGAAGATCAAGACGGTGGGCGACGCCTATATGGCGGTGTGCGGGCTTCCCATGCCCGCCCCCGACCATGCCGAACGCATGGTGCGCATGGCCATCCGCATGGTCCACATCACGCGCGAGCACGCCATGGAGCACAACGCGTCGCTGAAGCTCAGGGTCGGCGTCAACACCGGTCCGGTGGTGGCCGGCGTCATCGGCAAGAGCAAGTACATCTACGACCTGTGGGGCGACACCGTGAACCTGGCGAGCCGCATGGAGGCCGGCGGCGTGCCGGATTCGGTGCAGGTAACGCGCGCGGTCTACGAGCGGCTCAAGGACCAGTTCGTGTTCGAGCCACGCGGCGCGATCGAGGTCAAGGGAAAGGGCAAGGTCGAGGCCTGG
>JBEVJK010000103.1:0-26579 GCA_040510195.1 Mesorhizobium sp.
GGACTCGGGCGGCATGCAGCTCGTGAAGAATCCGAAGCAGTTCGGCGTCATCGTCACCGACAATCTGTTCGGCGACATGCTGTCCGACATCGCCGCGATGCTCACGGGTTCGCTCGGCATGCTGGCGTCGGCGTCGCTCGGCGACACCGATCCGAAGACGAAAAAGCGTAAGGCTCTGTACGAACCGGTGCACGGCTCGGCGCCGGACATCGCCGGCAAGGGCATCGCCAATCCGATCGGCCAGATCTGGGCCGGCGCGATGATGCTCGACCATCTCGGCCATGCCGACGCGGCGGCTGCCATCGTCGCCGCCATCGAGGCGGTGGCGGCGGATCCGGCGAGCCGCACGGCCGATCTCGGCGGCAGCGCCGACACGGTGCGATGCGGCGAGGCGGTGGCCAGGGCGCTCGGCGAGGCGGTCGAGCCGAAGCAGAACAGGAAGGCGGTCAAGGTCGGATGAGCAACAGGCTTCCCATCATCGCGGTCACCCCCGGCGACTGCACCGGCATCGGGCCGGAGCAGACGGCGCGCATCCTCGCCGACCGGCGGCTTAGCGACCGCGCGGCGCTGGTGGTCGTGGGCGACAGGCGCGTCGTCGAACTCGGCAAGCGGCAGGCGGGGGTCGATTTCGAGGTCACGCAATATGAGCGCCCGGCCGACGTCGACTGGTCGCGCGGCAGCGTGCCGCTGATCGACCTTGGCAACACCGATCCGGCCGAGCTGGCGCCCGGCAAGGTCAGCGCCAAGTCAGGCCATGCGACGGGCGAGACGCTGGCGCGGGCGATCGATTTCGCCAGGGCCGGCGAGGTCGATGCCATCACCTTCGCCCCGTTGAACAAGCGGGCCATGTATGATGGCGGCTGGGAGTTCCCGGACGAGCACAAGATGTTTGCCCACCTGCTCGGCCACAAGGGCCATTTCAGCGAGATGAACGTGCTCGACGGCCAGTGGATGTCGCGCGTCACCTCGCATGTGTCGCTGCGCCAGGCGCTCGACCAGATCACCGGCAAGGCGATCTCCAACGCCATCGTCCTTTCCGACGCGACGATGCGCAGGGCCGGCATCGCCGCGCCGCGGCTGGCGGTCGCTGCGCTCAACCCGCATGCCGGCGAGAACGGCCTGTTCGGCCGCGAGGAGATCGAGCTGATCGGACCCGTGGTGGCGACGATGGCGGCCGAGGGCTTCGGCTGCAGTGGCCCGTTCCCGGCCGACACCGTCTATCTCAAGGCCTTCGCCGGCGATTTCGACGGCGTGCTCGCCATGTATCACGATCAGGGGCAGATCGCGACCAAGCTGCGCGGCTTCAACCGCGGCGTGACGGTGACCGCCGGCCTCGACATCGTCTTCACCACGCCGGCACACGGCACCGCCTTCGACATCGTCGGCCGGGGCGTGGCCGACACCGGCGCCTTCGAGGCGGCGATCGCGCTGGCGGCGCGGCTGGCGGGGTGAGGCCAGCGGGCAGCAGGCTTTCGCTTGACGGGTCATTTTGCCTGTAGATCATGGCGCGCTTGCAATCTGCATCGAACGCGCCGAAGCGGTGGCCGCGCGGTAGAATAGAGCCGTGCCGGCCCTATTCCGGGGTGCGCCCGAGCTTGCCCTGAAACCACCGGATCAGCGGCGCCACGAAGACGTTGGTGAAGATCGACCGGGTCAGCTGGAAGCCCGCCACCATCGCGGTCGCGACGCCGAGCGCATCGGCGGTGGCGATCATCTCGCCGAGCCCGCCTGGTGCGGCGGCCAGCAGGGCGGATACGTGGTCCAGTCCGCCGAAACGTTCGATGAGGAAGCCCAGCCCGAACAGCGAGGCCGAGACGAGCGCCAGCCCCGAGACGATGCCGCCGAACACGGTGCGCGGCAGCCGCCGCATCCTGTCGAAGCGGAAGCGCAGGCCGATCGAGGCGCCGATGCCGATCTGCGCTGCGACAAGGAGCGGGCCGGGGACGCTCGGCACGTCGAAGCCGAAGGCGATCAGCACCATGCAAAGCAAGGTCGGCACCACGATGAAGGCGTTGATGACCCTCATCCTCCCGGCGACCAGCGCGATCAGCAGGGAGGCGACGATCAGCGCGGCGAGGCCGAGGAGCTCGCGCGGCGCCTGGGGCGGCGTCAGCAACACGCGGCTCGCCGGCGGATGGCCGATCGCCATCAGCCACAGCGGCACCAGGGTGAGCACGGTCAGCACCCGCAAGGTGTGGATGATGGCCACGCTCTGCTCGTCGGCCTTCACCTCGTGCGCCAGCGTCGCCATCTCGGCCATGCCCGCCGGCAGGCAGGAGAGCAGAGCCGTCAGGCGATCGATGCGGGCCAGCCGCGCGACGGGCAGCGTCAGCGCCAGGCCGAGGAGATTGGCGGCGACGGCGATCGCCAGCATCAGGGGAAACAGGTCGGCCAGCGCGTCGAGCACGCCGGCATTCATCACCGCGCCCACCGAGACGCCGACGAAAAGCTGGCTGAAGCGGCGCACCTGGCGGCCGCCCTTCATCGGCGACAACAGGTTGCCGACCAAGGCGGCGCCGATCATCGACCCGAGGATGTAGGCGAGCGGCACGTCGAGCCAGCGGAACGCAGCCGCGGTGCCGGCGGCCGCGGCGGTGGTGACCACGGTCCGCCAGAGATTGCGCTCGTGCCAGGGCGTTGCCATGTGCATGGCCGGTCTAGAGCGCAACGACGCTTCCTCGAACCGTCATTGCAGTCTATCCCCTTGTTCGAGCACGATCTTTTCCAAAAGCCGGGACCATGCTCTAGACCATCAGCGCGCCGCCATTGACGTGCACGGTCTGGCCGGTGACGTAGCGGGTGCCCGGACCGACGAGCATGCGGACGATCGCGGCGACGTCCTCGGGCGCGCCGCGACGGCCGAGCGGGTTCTTCCGCGAGGCATGGTGCGCCGGCTCGGCGCCCTGCCGCGCGGTGTCGATCAGGCCGGGCGACACCGTGTTGACGGTGATGCCGTCGGGTCCGAGGTCGTGGGCGAGCGCCTTGCCGAAGCCGGTGAGGCCTGCCTTGGCCGCCACGACGTGAATGCGCTCTGGGGCGCCGGTCTGCCCGGTCATGCCGCCGATCAGGACGACTGCCGCCTGGTCGCTGCGGCGCAGCGCCGGCAACGCCGCCTTGGCCAGCAGGAAGGCGCTGTCGAGGTTCAAGGCCATGACCCGCCGCCAGTCCTCGAAGGTCACCGTGTCGATCGAGGCTTCGGGGCGGATCGCCGCATTCGCCACCAGGATGTCGAGCTTGCCGAAGGCGTCGAGCGCCGCCTTCACCGCCTGGTCCGAGCCGTCGGGCGTGGCAACGTCGCTCAGCGCGACGGCCGCCTTGCCGCCCGCATCGCGCACCAGCGAGGCCGTCTTCTCGGCGGCCTGGCGGTCGCGCGCCGCATGAACGAGGATTTGGGCGCCGGCCTGTCCGAGCGCCACCGCAGTGGCGCGGCCGATGTTGCGAGAGGCCCCCGTGACCAGGGCGACCCTGCCTTCCAGTTCGCGTCGTTCCACCAGGCATCTCCTCGCCAACCGCCGGGAGGACCCTAGCGCGAATAAATATTGTTGACAATATTCTGCCGACGAAATACGCAATGTCTATGGCCGATATCCGCGAAGCCTTCCAGCTGATCCGCAGCACATCGCTGGCGACGGCGGTGGAGCGCGAGATCGAGGCGATGATCCTCAATGGCGACCTGCCGGTGGGCGCGCGGGTGCCGGAGCTGGAGCTGGCCGAACGGTTTGGCGTCAGCCGCAGCCCGGTGCGCGAGGCGGTGCGGGCGCTCGATGCTGTCGGTCTCATCGAGGTGCAGCCGAACCGCGGCGCCTATGTCCGCAAGATCGAGCTTTCCGAGGCGCTGGAGGTCTACGAGGTGCGCGCCGCCCTGTTCGGGCAGGCCGGGCGGCTGATGGCGCTGCGCGGCACGGCCGAGGCGACGGGCCGCCTGCGCGGCCTGCACGAGGAGATGCTCGCGGCGGCCGAGACGCATCATTTCGAGAGCTATGCGCCGCTCAATTTCGCGTTCCACGAGCTCATCGTCGAGGCAGCCGGGAACCGCACCCTGGCCGGCCAGTACCGCATGCTGGTCAAGCGGCTGCGGCTGTTCCGGACGCGCAATTTGATGTTCGGCGACACGCTCGCGCTGTCCTACCGGGAGCACGATGCGATCGTGCGCGCGGTCGAGGCCCGCGACGCGGAGGCCGCTTTCGCCGCCTGCTTCGAGCATGTCGAGCAGGGTCGCAAACGGGTCATGGAGCGCGTGAAGGCAGAGGAAGAGGCCGAAGGCCGGCCGCCGGGCGGCCTGGCGCGGACGCAATCCACCGGCGCCTGAGCGCCGGCACGGGCATCACAGGGAGGACTTGAAGGATGACGACGACACAAGCTTTCGCGCTCGCACTGGCCGGCGCGCTGGCACTGCCGGGCATCGGCCTGGCCGACCCGGTGGACTATCCGCACGAGGTGGTCACGCTGGTGACGCATTCGAGCCCGGGCGGCGGCAGCGACGTGTTCCTGCGCGAGATGAGCAAATATCTGGGCAAGCAGATCAACGCGACGTTCGTGGTGGAGAACGTGCAAGGGGGAAGCGGCGCCAAGGCGATGGCCAAGATGGCGACAGCGGCGCCCGACGGCAGCATCTTCTACGCCACCACGCCGACCTACATCTACACCTCGCTGCTCAGCTCGCCCGAGCACAGGTATGACGCGCTGCAGCCGGTGGTAAACTTCTTCACCGATTCCGAGGTGATCTACACGGCCGCCGACAGCCCCTACAAGAGCCTCGGCGACGTCATCGCGCACGCCAAGGAGGGCGATGGCAAATGGGGCGCCGCCAACCCGGCGTCGCTCGAGCGGCAGGCGGCCGAGCAGCTGAAGACCGCGGCGGGCGTCTCGCCGGCGATCGTGACCCACGAGGGCGGCGGCGACATGATGATCAACGTGCTCAACGGCACGCTCGACATCGGCATCGGCGAGGTCCAGGAGGTCCGCTCGCAGCTGGAATCCGACCAGATCCGCCTGCTCGGCACCTTCAACCCGGAGCGCATGGCCGATTTCCCCGACGTGCCGACGGTGAAGGAAAGCGGCTACGACGTGGTGCTGCAGAAGTTCCGCGGGCTGGCGGCGCCGAAGGGGTTGCCTGACGACATCGGCGCAATCTGGGACAAGGCGGCGCAAGGCGTGCTGAACGATCCGGAGTACAAGAAGGTCTATCAGGAGCAGAGCCTGGTCGCCAACTTCATCGACCACACGCAATATCCGGCCTTCGTCAACGACTTCGTCGAGAAGACCACGGCGTTCCTGAAGCAGTCCGGCGTCATCCAGTAGGCGTGGCGTCGTGCGGGCGGCGGCGCGCCGCCCGCAAAAGCCCGTGCAGGAAGGTCCCTTTCGATGAACAACGATGTCGTCGGCGGCGTGGTGCTGCTGGTCTTCGACGCGGCCTATTTCTGGTCGACGCAGCAAATCCCGGTAAGCATGCTGGACGATGCCTTCGGCGCGCGCGGCCTGCCGCACGTGCTGGCGGTGCTGCTTGCCGTGCTGGCGCTGATCATCACCTTTCGCGGCATCCGCGCCCTGCGCAACGCGGGCGCAGCGGCGGGAGGCGAAGGCTCGGTTGGCGAAGACGGCGCGGACCACGAGGCGCCGCTCGGCCGCGCTCTCGGGCTGCTTTTGATCGGCGTCGGCTACATCCTCGTGCTGCCGGTCGTCGGCTATCCGCTCGGCATCGCGCTGCTCATCGCGACCATCGCGCTCTACGAAGGGGCGGCGCGCAACTGGCGCATCCCGGCGGCGGCGATCTTCGGCGGTGTCCTGTTCTGGCTGATGTTCAACGTGCTGCTCGGCGTCGGCCAGCCGTCCGGCTGGCTGTTCTAGCGAGGTTTTGCCGTGATCGACCTGTCGACGATCTGGACCCTTTCCACCACGACCTGGATGATCCCGGCGGCGCTGATCGGCCTCGTATGGGGGATCCTGGGCGGCGCCCTGCCGGGCATCTCGGCGTCGATCACCATGGCGCTGCTCCTGCCCTTCACCTACACGATGGAGCCGGTGGTGGCGATCGTCATGCTCGCCTCGGTCTATATCGGAGCCGAATATGGCGGTTCGATCCCGGCGATCCTCATCCGCACGCCGGGCACCAACTCGGCGGCGGCGACGGTCATCGACGGCTACGAGATGAAGCGCCAGGGCAAGGCCGGCGAGGCGCTGGGCATCTCGCTTTGGTCGGGCTTTCTCGGCTCGCTGTTCGGCCTGCTGATGCTGGTGACGATGACCGAGCCGCTGTCCTGGCTGGCGCTTTCCTTCAAGCCGACCTCCTATTTCGGCCTCGGCGTGCTCGGCCTCAGCGTCATCGCCTCGATGAGCAGCGGCTCGCTGGTCAAGGGGCTTGCCGCGGCGGTGGTCGGGCTGATGATCGCCACCGTCGGCGCCGACCCGATCGCCGGCATCAACCGCTTCACCTTCGGCGTCCCGGAGCTGCTCGGCGGCATCGAGCCGGTGCTGGTCATGGTGGGGGTGTTCGCGCTCAGCGAGCTGATGGTGCAGTCGGGCGCGCCCGAGCTGTCGACGCTCAAGGAGAAGATCCGCGTTCGCTTGCCGAGCTGGGAGACCATGAAGAGCCTCAAGCGCTCGCAGGCGATCGGCAGCATCATGGGGCTCTTCGAGGGGCTGACGCCGGGCGGCGGCGGCTCCATCGCCGCCTTCCTCTCCTACAACGAGGCACGGCGCTGGTCGAAGCGGCCGGAGCTGTTCGGCAAGGGGTCGCCGGAAGGCGTGGCGGCGCCGGAGACGGCCAACAACACGGTGGCGAGCACGACGCTGATCCCGCTGCTCTCCTTCGGCATCCCGAGCTCCAACTCGACGGCGGTGCTGCTCGGCGGCTTCCTCATCCATGGCCTGCTGCCGGGCCCGCGGCTGTTCGAGCACAATGCAGACGTCATCAACGGGCTCTACTTCGGCTCGCTGGTGGCGATCGTCGGCCAGCTCGTGTTCGGCATCCTGCTGCTGCCCGCCTGCGTCTGGCTGGTCAACCGGCCGCGGCCGTTCCTTTCGGCCTACATCATGGCGCTGATCCTTTCCGGCGTGTACACGCTCGACCACAGCCTTTTCCAGGTCGGCTTCGTGCTCGCCATGGGGCTCCTCGGCTATCTGATGCGGCGCTGCGGCTTCCCGTTCCTGCCGCTGATCCTTGGCGTGGTGCTCGGCCACATGGTCGAGTCGTCCTATCGGCGCTCGCTGGTGCTGTCGGGCGGCGACCACACGATCTTCCTGCAGGATCCGATCGCCGTCGGCCTGCTTCTCGCGTCGTTGTGCTTCATCGCCTTCTCGCTCTGGCGCGACCTCAGGGATGCGCGCAAGAGCCGTGCCGCCGGCCAACTCGAGGAAACGCATTCATGACCGCGCATGCCGGCCCGCCTCTTTCGCTCGGCATCGCCTCGGCGGTGAAGAACGCGGCTCCTTCGAAGGCGGCGCGCCACACCTGCTGGCGGCTTGCCGTCGACGTCGTGGGCCTGGCGGTGGCGGCGCGCCACACCGACTACGTGGCAGCGGTGGTCGCTTCCGCCGCCGGCGACGGACCTGCCACCGCCTTCGGTCATACGCGACGTTTCGGCCTCTACGATGCGGCGACGATCAACGGAACGGCCGCGCATGGGGAGGATTTCGACGACACGTTCGAAGGCGGGCCGGTGCACGCCGGCGCGGTCGTCGTGCCGGCGATGCTGGCGCTCGGCGAGGCGCGCGGCCTGCCGCCCGAGGCGGCGGCACGCGGCATCGCGGTCGGCGCCGAGCTGATGTGCCGGCTGAGCCTCGTCGCGCCGCAGGCGATCCACAAGGCCGGCTTCCACCCCACGGCCGTGCTCGGCGCGCTGGCAGCGGGCGCCGGGGCGTCGGCGGCGCTGTCGCTCGACGAGAAACAGTTTGCCCACGCATTGGGCATCGCCGGCAGTCTGGCCTCGGGGATCATCGAGTATCTGGCGGACGGCAGCTGGACCAAGCGGCTGCATGCCGGAGCGGCCGCGCAGGCCGGGCTGCGCGCAGCGCTGCTCGCCGAAGCCGGCTTCGTCGGCCCGCTGACGGTGCTGGAAGGGAGCCACGGCTTCTTCCGGGCCTTCGCGCCGTCGCGCATGCCGGACTTCGCACCGCTCATGGAGGGGCTCGGCAGCGTCTGGATCATGGAGCAGATCGCCTTCAAGCCCTATGCCTGCGGAACGATGACCCAGCCCTTCGTGGATTGCGCGGTGGCGCTCGCCGAAACCGGCGTTGCGGCAGAGGAGATCGAGACGCTGCTTTGCCGGGTGGGCGAGGGGACGGTGCATCGGCTGTGGGAGCCGCTGGCGCTCAAGCAGGCGCCGCCGAACGGCTATGCGGCGAAGTTTTCGACGCCCTATTGCGTGGCGGTGGGCTTCCTGGACAAGGCGGCCGGCCTCGAGCAGTTCACCGACCGGCGGGCCGCCGACCCGGCGCTTCGCGGGCTTGCCTCCAAGGTCTCCTACGAGGTCGATCCGAACGACGAATATCCGCGGAACTTCACCGGGACGCTGATCGCGACCCTGAAGGACGGACGCGTGCTGGAGTTCCGCAAGGGCCACATGCGCGGCGGCGCCAGGGAGCCGCTCACCGACGAGCAGCTCTCGGCCAAGTTCCTGGCCAACGCGGCCTTCGGCGGCATGGCGGCCGACGAGGCGCGCCGGCTGGAGGCGGCACTGCTGGCTCCGCTGAGGCAGGCGGCCAGCTGAGGGAGAGCGCCGGCTCCCGGCTCACGGTGCCGGGGCATGCAGGATGCAGCGGAAGCTTAGATGCGAGATCGAGGTGTCGACCGGCTGGGCCATGCGGGCCGCCGGGCGGTAGCGGCGGCAATAGTTGGGTGCGCAGAGGTGCGAGCCGCCCTTGGTCACCTTGCGCGGCACGGCGCCGGGCGCTGACGGGTCGATGCTCCTCTCGCGCGGTGCGCCGCGCGGGTTGTCGGCGGCACAGCAGGGGCTGTCCGGCGCCTCGTGGGCGGCGTACCAGTCGCCGGTCCACTGCCAGACATTGCCGGCCATGTCGTAGAGGCCGTAGCCGTTGGGCGGGAAGGAGCCCACCGGGGCGGTGTATTCGAAGCCGTCGTCCAGCGTGTTCCTGAGCGGGAACTCGCCCTGCCAGGTGTTGGCCATTTGCTTGCCGCCGGGCGTCATCTCCTCGCCCCACACGAACTCGGCCCCGTCGAGCCCGCCGCGGGCGGCGAACTCCCACTCGGCCTCGCCCGGCAACACCTTGCCGGCCCAGCGCGCATAGGCCTCGACATCCTCGAAGGCGACGTGGACCACCGGATGGTCGGCAAGCTTGCGGATCGAGCTCGCCGGGCCGCGCGGGTGGCGCCAGTTGGCACCCGCCACGTAGACCCACCAATTGTAATGGTTGGAAAGGTCGACCGGGCCCTTCGGCTTGCGGAACATCGTCGAGGAAGGCTGCAGCAGCTCCGGCCGGGCGCCGGGATAGTCGGCCGGATCGGCCGGCCGCTCGGCCAGCGTCACATGGCCGGTGGCCGCCACGAAGGCCTCGAACTCGGCATTGGTGACGGTGAAACGGTCCATCCAGAAGCCGCCGACCGTCACTCGATGGGCCGGCGCCTCCTCCGGATAGTGGCGGTCGGAGCCCATCAGGAAGGTCCCGCCGGGAACCCAGACCATGCCGTCCGTGGAGGCCTGGCGCGGCGGCGAAACGATGTCGGTGTCCATGGCCGGAAGTAATCCCGCGCAACAGGGGCTTGTCCAGAGCGAATTGCGCGACATGCGGTGTGTTCACTTTTTGTTCTTGCCAAGAGCGTGCCTTGGCGCCATGATGGCGGCAGGGTTGGGGAGACGAGGCGTGAGCGAGGACGCAACCATTCTGCATGCCGATCTCGACGCGTTCTACGCCTCGGTCGAGCAGCTTTTGGACCCGACGCTGCGCGGGCGGCCGATCGCGGTGGGCGGCGGCGTGGTGCTGGCCGCTTCCTACGAGGCGAAGGCCTTCGGCGTGCGCGGCGGGATGCCGGGCCGGCGGGCGCGCGAGTTGTGCCCCCATCTCCTGTTCGTCGGCGGGCACTTCCAGGAGTATCAGCGGCTCGGCGATGCGGCGATCGCCGTGCTTGGCGATTTCACGCCGCTGGTCGAGCGCATCTCGATCGACGAGGCCTTCGCCGACGTCGCCGGCTGCACGCATCTCTTCGGATCGCCGGCGTCGATCGCCCTGGCCGTCCGGCAGCGCGTGCGCGGCGAGCTCGGCTTGCCGATCTCGGTCGGCGTGGCACGCACCAAGCATCTGGCCAAGATCGCCTCGCAGGTCGCCAAGCCCGACGGGCTGGTGGTGGTCGATCCGGCGACGGAGCGGGCCTTCCTGGAGGACCTGCCGGTCGGCCTCATCTGGGGCGTCGGGCCGGTCACCGGCGCCAAGCTTGCAGAGAAGGGCGTGCGCACCATCGGCGAGCTGTCGCGCAGCCGCAAGGACGCGCTGACGCGGCTGATCGGGCCGGCGGCGGGCGAGAAGCTCCTGGCGCTCGCCTGCAACCAGGATCCGCGGGCGATCCGGCCCGGCCGTCGCGCCCATTCGGCCGGCGCGCAGTCGGCTCTCGGCCGCCGGCCGGCCGAGCTCGCGCTGCTCACGCCGACCTTGCGCCATCTGGCCGATCGCGTCGCCAGCCGGCTGCGCGCCAAGGCGCGGCCGGGGCGCACGGTGACGGTGCGCGTCCGCTTCGCCGATTTCCGCGCCACCACGCGGGCGGTCACGCTCGAGGCGCCGGTCGCCGCCACCGCGATCCTCGCCGAGATTGCCGAGGAGCTGGTGAGGGGCGTCTTGGCGGAGCGCCCGGAGGAAAGGGAGGTCACCTTGCTGGCGATCGCGGTCTCGCAGCTGGAAGATGCGCCGCCTTTGCAGCTCGACCTGTCGCTGGGGCTCGGCGACGAGGCGCGACGGCCCGGATCGCGACGCGGGCTCGCCCGCTTCGCGGCGGACCGCGCCGTCGATGCGCTGCGCGACAGGTTCGGCTGGGAGTGCGTCGGCTATGCCTCGGCGGCGCTCGGCCTCAGGCGATCGGTCCCGGATGCGTTCCGCGGGCTGGCCGAGAAGGAGCTTTGACGTGCTATATTCGACCGCGCTTGGTCAGGAAGAGGAATGCCGTCATGGGCCTCAGCACACGCAAACTGGGCAGTCAGGGGCTCGAAGTGTCGTCGATCGGCCTCGGCTGCATGGGCATGAGCCAGTCCTACGGGCCGGCCGACGAAGCCGAGTCCGTGGCGACGCTGCATCGGGCGATCGAGCTCGGCTGCACCTTCTTCGACACCGCCGAGACCTACGGGCCGTTCACGAACGAGGCGCTGCTCGGGCGGGCGCTGGAGGGCCGGCGGCAGCAGGTCACGCTGGCCACCAAGTTCGGCTTCCGCTTCGTTCCGGGAGCCGAAGGCGGCCCGCAGCGCGACAGCCGGCCGGAGACCATCCGCGCTGCCGTCGAAGGGTCGCTGAAACGGCTCAGGACCGACCATATCGACCTGCTCTACCAGCACAGGATCGACCCGGCGGTGCCGGTCGAGGACGTGGCCGGCACGGTCGGCGAGCTGGTGCGCCAGGGCAAGGTGCGCTTCTTCGGCCTGTCGGAGGCGGGGGTGTCCAACATCCGCAAGGCGCATGCGGCGCATCCGGTGTCGGCGCTGCAGAGCGAGTATTCGCTGTGGGAGCGCAATTTGGAGGCCGACGTGATCCCGGCGTTGCGGGAGCTCGGCATCGGGCTGGTGCCGTTCGCACCGCTCGGCCGCGGCTTCCTCACGGGGGCCGTGAAGCGTGCCGAGGAATACCCGGAAGGCGATTTCCGGCGCGGCGATCCGCGCTACCAGGGCGAGCACTACGATGCCAACATGGCGGCGGCGAAGACCGTGAAGACCATCGCGACGGCGCTGAATGCGACGCCGGCCCAGGTGGCGCTCGCTTGGCTGCTCGGCAAGGGCGGCGACATCGTGCCGATCCCTGGCACCAAGCGCCGGCGCTATCTGGAGGAAAATCTCGGCGGCGCCGCGCTGGCGCTCGGCGAGGCCGACATGCAGGCGCTCGACGCGGCGCTGGCCCCGGGCAAGGTCGCCGGACCGCGCTATACGACGGCCATGATGGCGACGATCGACCGCTAGGCGCGCGTCCGATGTCGCGCTGCGGGGACGTCTACGAGAACCGGGTGACCGGCGAGTATGCGGTCGTGCTGCGGGGCAGCGAGGACCGCGGCGCGGGACCGGGCATCGTCCACCTCTTGGCGCGGCCGGGGGCGGCGGTGGTGGGCGAGCACTTCCACCCCGGGATCGTGGAGCGCTTCACGGTGCTCAGCGGAAGGCTGGAGGCGCGCCTCGACGGACGGGAGCTCAGCCTCGGCCCGGGCCAGTCGGCGGTGGCGCCGGCCGGCGTCGCGCATGACTGGTGGAACGGCAGCAAGACCGAGGAGGCCCATGTGCTGGTCGAGATCGCGGCCGCACCGGGCAGCGGCGGCGACGCCGACCGCTTCGAGCAGCTGATCGGCATGCTTTTCGGCCTCGCCAACGACGGCAAGGTGGACAGGCGGGGGCGGCCGCATATGCTGCAGGCCGCCGTCATCGCCGAGGAGTTCGCCGACGTCGTGGTGTTCACGCGGCCGCCGCCCTTCGTGCAGCGCATCGCGCTCGCCGTGCTTTCGCCGCTCGGGCGGCTGATGGGCTACCGGGCGATCGACGCCGCCTATTGCCGGCCGCATGGCCGCGTCGTGCCGGATCCGGCGGTGCTGGCTGCGGCCGGCCTTCCCGCTCTGTAGAGCCCTGCGCCGGAGGGTCGATGGCGGAACCGCTTCACACGCGCCGTTCGCTGGCCGAGGATCTTCGGCGCCTCGGCCTCGGGCCCGGCGACCTGGTGATGGTGCATGCCGCCGTCCGCCGCGTCGGGCGGCTGCTCGGCGGGCCGGACGCCCTGATTGCGGCGCTTTGCGACGCGGTCGGGCCGGACGGCACGGTCGCCGCCTATGCCGACTGGGATGCCGGCTACGAGGACCTCGTCGACGCTACGGGACGGGTCCCGGAGCGCTGGCGGGGCGACGTGCCGGGCTTCGACGCGCGCACCTCGCGGGCGTCGCGCGACAATGGCGTGCTGGCGGAGTTCTTGCGCACGGTTCCTGGCGCGCGGCGGAGCGGCAATCCCGGCGCCTCGGTGGCGGCGATCGGCGCCCGCGCCGCGTGGCTGACCGAGGACCACCCGATCGACTACGGCTACGGCCCCGGATCGCCATTCGAGAAGCTCGCGGCGGCGCAGGGCAAGGTGCTGATGCTGGGGGCGCCGCTCGACACGATGACGCTCCTCCACCACGCCGAGCATCTGGCGCGGCTTCCCGACAAGCGGCGCCGCCGCATCGAGGTGCCGTTCGCCGACGGGCCGGGCGTGACCTGGCGGTGGGTCGAGGAGTTCGAGACGGCCCGGCCGGTGACGCCGCAAGCCGCGAACGACACGTTCGCGGTCATCGTAGAGGATTTCCTGGCCGAGGTCGGCGGCAGCCGCGGCCTGGCGGGGGAGGCGCCGTGCGTGCTGGTCGAGGCGGCACCCATGGTGGCGTTTGCGGTGCGCTGGATGGAGGGGCGGTTCGGAGGCGGCTGATTGGCCGCTGCATGGAGGCGGGGTTGGGCAAAGGCTGAGCCGCCGGCTGGCGATCATTGGCGCCGGCTCGTGCGAGGTCGTGCGGGCGGTCCCGTGAAACGGGCGCGGCGCTCGTCGACTGGCGCTGGCCGGGACGTTCGCATCGACACGTCGCGGCGCTCGTCGACAGGCGCTGGTCGGGCCGTTCGCATCGGCGTCGGCGGCAGCCGCGGCCTGGCGGGGGAGGCGCCGTGCGTGCTGGTCGAGGCGGCACCCATGGTGGCGTTTGCGGTGCGCTGGATGGAGGGGCGGTTCGGAAGCGGCTGATTGGCCGCTGCATGAAGGCGGGGTTCGGCAAAGGCTGAGCCGCCGGCTGGCGATCATCGGCGCCGGTTCGTGCGAGGTCGTGCGGGTTCCCGACGACGATGCGGTCGTTCGCTCGCCACCTTTCGGACTTGCCCCGAGCAGAAAGCCGGCGCCAGCCGCCTTTCGGGCCTGCTGCGCTTGCGGCGGGGCTCCGGCGCCGGTCGCCGTGGCGTTCGCCGTCAGCTGGAACCGCGGCGGGGCCCCGGTGCCGGTCGCCGTGGCGTTCGCCGTCAACGGCATCGCGGGGAGGCTCTTCCCCGCCTCTGGCGACCTACTTGCCGGCGGTGCACTGCACCGGCTTCTGCGGGTCCTGCATGAGGTCGGTGAAGGTGGCGCCGTCGCCCTTCGTCCACCATTCGTAGTGCTGGCCGACATAGCGGGCGCCCGACCCGCTCATGACGGCGACGGCGACGATGGCCTGGCCGTCGAGGTCGAGCACCGCGAACTGATTGTCGGGCGTGTTGATGTAGGTCGCGGCGATGTCGCGCTCGCCGCAGCGGTAGACGACGCGGCTCTCTTCTGGCGGCTGGCTGCCCGGCAGTTGCAGGGTGACCGTCGTCGCCAAGGCCGGGCCGGCAACGAGGGCGGCAAGAAGGAAGGCGAGGCTGCGCATGGCTTGCTCCGTGTCCGGGGCCGAACTGGTAGCACAAGCCGATTTCCCGCGCGATGTTCGTCGCGCGCCGGCATTGTGCTATCCTGCCTGCCAGTGACGCCTTTGAGGGGAGGTCGTGCTTGGAGCGCAAGCTTGCCGCTATCCTGGCTGCCGACGTCGTCGGCTACTCGGCGCTCATGGAGCGCGACGAAGCGGGGACGTTCGATCGCCTCAAGGCGGGGCGCAAGGAGCTGTTCGAGCCGGAGATCGCCAGGCGGCACGGGCGGGTCTTCAAGGTGATGGGCGACGGAATGCTCGCCGAGTTCGGCAGCGTGGTCGATGCGGTGGAATGCGCCGTCGGCCTGCAGCGCGGGCTTGCGGAACGGAATCAAGGCTTGCCGGAAGCGGAGCGGATCGAGGTGCGCATCGGCGTCAACCTCGGCGAGGTCATCGTCGACGGGGACGATCGCTACGGGGAGGGCGTCAACGTGGCGGCGCGGCTGGAGCAGCTGGCCGAGCCCGGCGGCATCTGCGTGTCGGGAAAGGTGGCGCAGGAGGTCGAGAAGAAGCTCGCCTTCGGCTTCGAGTCGATGGGCGAGCAGCTGGTCAAGAACATCGCCGACCCGGTGCATGCATTCCGCGTGGTGCTCGACGGGGCCGCCCCGGCGGCGAGACCGCTCGCCGTGCCCGACCGACCCTCGCTCGCGGTGCTGCCGTTCACCAATATGAGCGGCGATCCCGAGCAGGATTATTTCGCCGACGGGCTGGTCGAGGACCTCATCACCAGCCTGTCGAAAATCCCAGGCATATTCGTGATCGCGCGCAACTCGACCTTCGCCTACAAGGACAAGGCGGTGGACATCCGCCAAGTGGCCAAGGAGCTCGGCGTCCGCTACGTGCTGGAGGGCAGCGTCCGCAAGGCGGCGAACCGCCTGCGCATCACCGGCCAGCTGGTCCAGGGCACCGACGCCACCCATGTCTGGGCCGACAAGTTCGAGGGGGCCCTGGAGGACGTGTTCGAGCTGCAGGACCGGATGAGCGAGAGCATCGTCGGAGCGATCGAGCCGACGATCAGGCGCGCCGAGATCGAGCGGGCGCGCCGCAAGCGGCCCGACCGGCTCGATGCCTACGATCTCTATCTGCGCGCGCTGCCGCACGTCTATGCGAACACGCCGGCCGACAACGACGCGGCGCTCGCGCTTCTCAAGAAGGCGCTGGCGCTCGACCCGCGTTACACGGCGGCGCACGGCCATGCCGCCTGGAGCTACGAGCAGCGCTTCCTGCGCGGCGGCTTCCGGCCCGAGGACCGCGCAGCGGCGCTGGAGCATGCGACATTCGCGATCGCGACCGGCGTCGACGATCCGCAAGCGCTGTCCATCGGCGCCTTCGTGCGGGCCAACATCTCGCATGAATACGACGCGGCGATCAGCGTGCTCGACCGGGCGCTCAGGATGAACCCGAACTCGGCGCTGGCCTTCGGCTTCAGCGCGCTGGTGAACATGTTCGCCGAGCGCTACGAGCCGGCGACCGACCACGCGCAGAAGGCGCTGAGGCTCAGCCCCTTCGACCCGCTGAACTATCACCCCTATCTGGCGCTGGCGTGGGTCTCGATGTTCACCGGGCGGCCGACCGAGGCGGCCGAATACGCAAACCTGGCGCTGCAGTCCAATCCGGGCTTCACCATCCTGCACGCCACGCTGGCCGCGACCTATGCCAGGATCGACCGGATGGATGCCGCCCGGGCGGCGGCCGAGCGTCTGCTCGCCCTGGCGCCCGGCTGGACCATCGAAGGCTTCGTCCGCATGGACCTGGTGCGGCCGGAGCTGATGGAGCCGTTCGCGGCCGACATGCGCAAGGCGGGGCTGCCGGCATGAGTGCTGCGGCCACCGGGAGCGGCCTGTTCGACCTTGCCGGCGAGGTCGCGCTGGTGACCGGCGCGGGGAGCGGCATCGGCCAGGCCATCGCCATCGGGCTGGCCGAGGCGGGCGCCGACGTCGCCTGCTTCGGGCATGCCTCCAAGGGCGGACTCGAGGAGACCGCGGCGCGGATCGTCGCGCTGGGCCGCCAAGCCGTCGCGCTGACCGGCAGCGTCACCTCGGCCGAGGATCTGGCGCGGGCGGTCGCCGACACGGAAGCGCAGCTGGGCGCGCTGACGATCGCCGTCAACAATGCCGGCATCGGCGGCGCCGGCGCTGCAGAGACGCTGCCTTTCGAGACATGGCAGGGGCTCTACGACGTCAATGTCGGCGGCGTGTTCCTCTCCTGCCAGGCCGAAGCGCGCGCCATGCTGCCGCGCCGCAAGGGCTCGATCGTCAACATCGCCTCCATGTCGGGCTCGATCGTCAATCGCGGCCTTCTGCAGGCCCATTACAACTCGTCCAAGGCGGCGGTGATCCACCTGACGAAGAGCCTGGCGATGGAGTGGGCCGACGGCGGCCTGCGGGTCAATGCGATCAGCCCCGGCTACACGCTGACGCCGATGAACCGGCGACCGGAGGTTCAGCAGCAGGTGCAGGCCTTCTCCCGCGACACGCCGCTCGGCCGCATGGCGGCGCCGGAGGAGATGATCGGGCCGGCGGTGTTCCTTTCCAGCCGCGCGGCGAGCTATGTGACAGGCGTCGACCTCATCGTCGACGGCGGCTACGTATGCTGGTGACGCCTTCTTCCGGGCGAGCGATGCCGCCAAGGGACGAGCCCACCTATATCGACGAACAAGGTGCGAAGATCCGCAGACTGCTGTAGAGCATCCGCGCTGAGCTCGAAGAGGTGCGGATGGACAGGGTCGGATGCGTGGTGATCGGAGCGGGCGTGGTGGGCCTCGCGATTGCGCGCCGACTGGCGCTGGCCGGGCTCGAGGTGCTGGTCGTGGAGGCCGAAGACGGCCCCGGTCGCGGTACGTCGAGCCGCAACAGCGAGGTCATCCATGCGGGAATCCACTATCCGGCGGGCAGCCTGAAGGCGCGCCTTTGCGTGGCGGGCAAGCGACAGCTCTACGCCTACTGCGCCGAGCGCGGCATTGCGCATCGGCGGACCGGCAAGCTGATCGTCGCAGCCGACGCTCGCGAGGTGCCGATCCTCGAAGGCATCCGCGGCAAGGCGCTGGCCAACGGGGTCGACGACCTGGAAATGATCGACCGTGCGGACGTCCAGGCCCTGGAGCCGGAGCTCGACGTCGTCGCCGCGCTTGTCTCGCCTTCGACCGGGATCATCGACAGCCACGCGCTGATGACGGAACTGCAGGGCGATGCGGAGGCCGCCGGGGCGAGCTTCGCCTTTCACGCACCGGTGCTGGGCGGAAGGCTCGAGGCGCATCGGGTGCAGCTCGATTTCGGCGGGGCGCTGGAGGGCTATTCGCTGACCGCCGACCGGGTCGTCAATGCCGCCGGGCTGCATGCGCACCGCGTCGCCGCGTCGATCGCCGGCGTGCCTTTAGGGAGCGTACCGCCGGTCAGCTATGCCAAGGGCAACTATTTCGCGCTTTCGCGGCGTCCGGGCTTTCGCCATCTCGTCTATCCGGTCCCGGAGCCTGGCGGCCTCGGCGTCCACCTGACGCTCGACATCGGCGGCGGCGTGCGGTTCGGGCCCGATGTGGAGCCGGTCGAGAAGATCGCCTATGCGGTCGACGGGGCACGGGCGGCGCCCTTCTACGCCGCGATCCGGCGCTACTGGCCGGGGCTGCGCGACGGCGAGCTGATGCCCGACTATGCCGGCATACGACCGAAAACCAACGGGCTAGGCTTTGCCGATTTCGGCGTCGTCGCGGTCGCCGAGGGGCGGTTGGTCAACCTTTATGGCATCGAATCGCCAGGCCTGACCAGCTCGCTGGCGCTCGCCGACCACGTGGCCGAAATTGCGCGTCTTAATTGAACATTTGCGATAGTTTCATCCATAAATTGAATAGGTCGATCGAAGGCCCTATCCCTTTGCGAGAAAAGGGGGCTCACCGATGCGGCAATTTCATCGCAGACGACACAGAACACAGCTGAAGGCGCCGTTTCCGCGCTTCTTCCTCGATGCGCTTGCGGCGGCGGGGATCGATGTCAAGACGACGGCCTGTTCGGCCGGCACGACAGTCGAGGCGCTGGAAAGCGGCGTTTCGCGGACGGTCGCCGACGCTTTCGCCGTGGCGGCGATCGGCCAGGTGGCGGACCCCGGCTTCGGGCTTGCGGCGGGCGCGCATCTCGATGTGGACAGGTTCGGCATCGTCGGGCTGCTGGCGATGATGCAGCCGACGCTCGGCGACGCGCTGCGCGCCATCGCGCGCTTCGATAGGCTGATCTGGGGCGATCCCTGCACGGTGGAGGAGGACGCCTGCACGATGCGGCTTTCCTTCGTGCCGCTGATGGCCGGACGCCCGTACAACCGATGCAAGCTGGATGCCGAGCTTGCCGGCGTGCTGGCCTTCGCCGACCGTTTCACGCGACGGGCCCTCGACCCGGTTGGCGCCAGCGTCAGTTGCGCCCCGGCGGACGACCGACGCCGCTACGAGGCGGCGCTGCGCTGTCCCGTGTCGTTCGGGCGGGGCGAGGATGGCATCGCCTTTCGCATGGCCGACCTGTCGCAGCGCCTGGCCAGCGCCAATCCGCGGATGGCGCCGGTGCTCGAGGCGCATGCCGAAGCGCTGCTTTCGCCCTGGCTGGAGCCGGAGCGGAGGCCGGAAAATAGGATGTAGCCCGGCAGCAGATCCGGCCACGCCGCAAAAGGCCGCCGCGCGAACGCGGCGGCCTGGGCAAGTCCGTGATTCCGGAGCGAAATCGATCAGGCCGCCTTCACGCGGTCGAGCTGGACCGACAGGTCCAGCCTGAGCGCCTCACCAACCACCAGCTCCTCGAGCTCCTCGTCCCTCAGATGGCATGACGGCGCCAAGGAGCGGATGGTTCCGATCGCATGGACGATCGAGACAGGACGGTTCGAAGTCGTGAACAAATCGAAATATGTGACGATAGCGTGGGCAAGCAGGTCGCGCTTCACCTCAGTTCTCCCGCAGCGTACCTCCAAAGGAGAGATAATGACCTCGCTGGAAATACTGTCAAGGGTTCAAAAATCGGCTCGGAACCGGCCAGGCACGCGGCCGTTCTCAAATGGAACAGATGGAGTTGCAGAGATGACCGATCAGCGATCCCGCAAAGCCGCCGTAGAGCAAGTCGAGACCGAGAACACCCAGTTCGAGGGCGAGATCCGCTTCCTGGCAGAGAACACCGACCTGTCGCCGGGGCAAGCGCGTGAGCTCATCAAGCGCGTCGGCACCGACCGCGGGGAACTCATGAAGGCGGCGAAGACGATCAAGGCGGAAAGCTGAGCTGAACGGGCTCGACCCGGTCGCTGCGCCGCCGTCATCCCGGCGACGCAGGCAAGGCAGCACCGGCAGGGGGAGCTATTCGCGCTCGCCGGTGAAATTGAGCAGCAACTGGAAGATGTTGATGAAGTTCAGATAGAGCGAAAAGGCGCCCCAGACAGCCATCTTCTGGCGCGACTCGGAGTCGAAATTCGCGGCGTACTGCTCCTTGATCGTCTGGGTGTCCCACGCCGTGAGGCCGAGAAAGACCAAGATGCCGATCACGGAAATGGCGAACTGCAGCGCCGAGGAGGCCAGGAACAGGTTGACCAAGGCGGCGATGACGACGCCGATCAGGCCCATGATCAAGAACGAGGAGAAGCGCGTCAGGTCGGTCTTTGTGGTGTAGCCGTAGAGGCTGGTGGCGCCGAACATGGTGGCTGCGACGAAGAAGGTGCGGGCGATGCTGGTGCCCGTGAAGACCAGGAAGACCGAGGCGAGCGACAGCCCCATGATCGCGCAGAAGGCCCAGAACATGGCCTGCGCGCCCGACGCCGACATGGTCTGGATGCGGAACGAGAACAGGAACACGAAGGCGAGCGGCGCCAGCATCACCACCCATTTGAGCGGGGTGGAAAAGATCGGCACGTAGAGCGCCGGCGTGGAGGCCACCACGAAGGCGACGACGCCGGTCAGCACGAGGCCGAGGGCCATGTAGTTGTAGACGCTTAGCATATGCTGGCGCAGGCCCTCGTCGAAGGCTGCGTCGGCGCGGCCAAGGCCGGTGCGCGGGGCGTATTGCGGACTGCTCATCGATCGAAACTCCTGTTGCGAGGGAGACAAGACTACCTGAGAGAGGCGGCGAGGCGTTCGGCGGCTTCGGCGAGGCCCGGCGGCTGGCCGGCGGCGACAAGCGAATAGGCGACCTCGCCGAGCTGGAAATAGGCCGCCGTCACGCTTCCGGCGGCCGCAACCGTCGGCGTCGTCACGTCAAAGCGGCCGGGACGGACTGCAAACAGGGAGACGGGGCCGTAGCGCGACGTCTGGATCGCCATCTCGACGCTCGGGCCGAACCGGGACGGATAGACCTGGACGTCGCGCACGTCCCAGCCGGCCGGCAAGGCGGGCATGACGATGGCGGTCGCGGCGCGGATCTCGTCGGCGTCGTAGGACGGGGCGGCGGGCTGGGAGCTCATGCCAGCCCGCAGCGCGGTCGTGGCATGGGCCCGCATGGCGTCCTCGACATAGGCCGGCGGCGGAGTAGAAGCCGCCACGCGGGTAACCGCGATCGGCCCTGCCGCATGGCCGGCTAGCCAGCCGCCGCCAATCAGCACCGCCGCTGCCGCGAGGCGCCGCACGATGTCCAGGGCGCGACCCCGGCTCAAGCCGCGTTGGAGGCGACGCGCGGCTTCGGCGGTGGCCGGGGACGCCACGCCCGCCGGCAGCGCGGCAGCGAGCCGCAGCTCGTCGCGCAGCCTGAGGTCGGCCATGACGCGCGCGGCCTCGTCGGGGCGGGTCGACAGATAGGCCTCGATCTCGATGCGGCGGCCGGCATCCAGCTGGTCGTCAACATAGGCGTCGAGGTCGGCCTCGACGACGGGGTCGCGAAAAGCGTTCACGATGGACCTCCGACGATCCTGAAGCGGGCAGGCCGACCGGGATCGGCGCTGTCGAACGCACGCAGCGCCGCGCGGGCGCGGCCGATGCGCGACATCAGCGTTCCGAGCGGGATGTCGAGCGCCGAGGCCGCGTCCTGATAGGACAGCCCTTCGATGGCGACGAGATGCAGGGCGGCGCGCTGTTCGTCGGGGAGGCTGTGGAATGCCGCCCAGACCTCGGCGAGCCGCACGGCGTGCTCCTGCGGCGGCGCGAGGGCATCGTCGGAAAGCGCGCTCAGCCGATCCATCCGGCTGGTCTCGGCCAGCCTGCTGCGCAGGCGGTCGACGAAGACGTTGTGAAGAATGGACAGCAGCCAGGAGCGCAGGTTGCCGTCCGGTCGAAACTGGCTGCGCCGCTCGTAGGCCCTGACCAGCGCGTCGTGCACCAGGTCCTCCGAATCGGTGCCGTCGCGCAGCAAGGCACGGGCATAGCGGCGCAGGGCCGCGAGCTCGCCAAGCACGTCGAAGCGGGGCCGATCGGATCTCATGACGTGTATACGGAGCCCGCCAGCAATTTCATCCCGCGCCGTGCATCAAAGGTTGCGTACGGTGAAATGGGAGGTTACAAGTAGCCTGCCGAATCACCGAATCGGGACATCGCCGTCCCACGCTTCGGCACACAATCCAAAACCGACATACGTCAAAAGGCTTAGATGCGCCTCCTTTTGAGGTAGCGCATGAGGCTCAAAAACGCCGTTTACAGACCCTGGCCAAAAACCTAGCCTTTAGTCGGGCTTGGGTCGAGTTTGGCGTCTTGGGGTGGGTGTAGTTCAATCATGGAAAAAATATCGGTAGCGTTCGTGGACGACCATCCGGTCCTCCTGGAGGGACTGGTGGCCAACTTCTCGGCGCGCGCAGACTATTCGGTCGTCGGAACCGGGGTGTGCGCAGGCGACGCGCTGGTCGTGGCGAGCCGCGAGCGGCCGGACATCATCGTCATCGACCTCAACATGCCGGGCGATTCCTTCGAGGCGATCAGCAAGATCCCCCAATACTCGCCGCAGACCAAGGTGCTCGCCTTCACAGCCTCGGCCGGCATCGACTATGCCGTGCGGGCACTCGAGGCGGGGGTCAGCGGCTATGTGCTCAAGGGCAGCACCGCCAACGAACTCTGCGAGGCGATCCAGAAGGTGCTGACAGGCGAAACCTTCATCACCCCCAGCTTCGCAACCAAGGTGATCGTGGCGCTGCGCGATGCCTCGCTTCGCAAGATCGCGGCGCGGGCGATCAAGCTCAGCCTGCGCGAGGACCAGATCGTGAAGCTCTTGCTGCGCGGCCGCACCAACAAGGAAATCGCCAACCAGCTGAACATCAGCGAGAAGACGGTGAAGCACTACATGACGCTTCTGATGCAGAAGCTGAACGTGCGCAACCGCCTCGAGGTGATCATCGCCGCTCAGAAGCTGGGCGAGGAGTACCGGGAGCGGGAGCCCGGACGGGCCAACTTCGTCAACTGACCGCGGGTCGCCCCTTACTTCATCCAAAATCTACACGTCACTGCCCGACGGATCGCTCTCGACCGGCAGGACGGCGGTGATGCGCGTGCCGACGCCGGGCTCGCTATGGACTTCGAGCGTGCCGCCAAAGGCTTCGACGCGGTTGCGGGCGCCGAGGATGCCCAGCCGCGGCCGGCCGTCGCTGTCGGCCTCGGCGCTGATGCCCGGCCCGCGATCGCTGATCGAGACCGTGATGAGGGAGCCGGCATGGAAGACCTCGACCCGCTGGCCCTTGCCGTCGGCGTAGCGCGCGGCATTGTTCAGGCATTCCTGGACGATCCGGTAGATGCAGGACTTCAGCCCCTGGGCGACGGGCGGCAGCTCGCCGATCTCGAAGGCCACCTCCGTGCCGGTCATGCGCTCGTGGCGGGCAATCGCCAGGCGGATGGCGTCCTCGGCGGACAGCTCCTCGATCTCCGGCAGGACGAGACCGCTGGAGATGAGGCGAAGCTGGGCGATCGCTTCGGAGGTGGCCGCTGCGAAGCCGAGAGCCAGCCGATCGGTCGCCGCGCCCTGCGCCGAGGCGGGTGCAGGCGGCTCCGGCGCATTGAGCATGGCGACGCTCAGGAGCTGGATCGGCCCATCGTGGATCTCGGCGCCGATCAGGCTGAGAAGCTCCTCGTTGGCCTGCAAAGACTTGCGCCGGGTGTCGTCGGCGGAAGCGCGCAGCGCCTGGTTCTGGCGGGCCAGCCGCCGGGCGATCACGTAGTTTCGCTTGAGCTCCACCTGCTGACGGATAATCGTGTTGTGGGCCGCCCTGACGAGAACGAAGAGCACCAGGCCGCCCAGCAAGAGGAACAGGAGCCGGATGAGCCACGAGCCTCTGATGGTCGTGATGGCGGTGCGGTTGGAGAGAGCAAGGTCCTGATAGAACTCGCCGACGGCGACCACCTTGCCGTTGCCGTCGTGGATGGGGAGGTAGATCTCGAGAATCTCGTCGCCAAGCCGGCTGTCGAGCAGGTTCTCGTCGTTGTCGTGGTCGCCGAGGGCGAAAACGGTCTTGCCGTGCCGCGCCGCACGCAGCTCGGAGGAGTCGAACACCTTGCCGATGAGCGCTTCGTCGGTGGCATAGAGGATGGTGCCGTCGGGACGCCAGATCTTGACCGATTGCACATGGGCATTGATGCCGGAGCGCGCGAGCGACGCCTTCAGCTCGGCGATGCGGGCCGCGGAGAGCTGCGGCTCGGCCAGCAGGCGCCGCACATGCGGCGCGATGATGCCTTCCATGAAGACTGCCGCCACCTCGACATTGCCGCGGATGAGGTTCTGAAGGATCCAGCGGTTCTGGATGAGGCCTGCCACGCCCATCAGAAGCACGAGAGTGACAGCGGCGGTGATGACGAACTGGCCGGTGAGGCCGATCCTTTGCCAGGCTCGGGCGAGACGGTTGCGGCGCCAGCGATCAGACCAAGGTCCAATCAGACCTCCGGCCAAGGTCGGGGTGCCCGCTCGGGCCGAAGTCGCCATCGGCGACTGGACCTTGTGATCTAACTTCAAATCGCATCCTCGATCACATTGGCTGTCGAATGCGCATCATGGGTCGTGATCCGTGCGGCGCAGTCAGACGTCGGAGTGCATTCCGGCGGCCGCGCGGCAGTCTATGACGCGGTCCGTTACCCGGCAATGAACCACTTTCGACCTCTGACATCAGGGGAACAGAATTTCTAATGGCGCAAAGCGCCCGGGTGGAGGGAATACAATGGTCACTTACATCAGGTCCGATCTGGAGTTCATTCTCAAGCAGATCAAGATCGCGGAAGCACATGCGGCCGGACAGCCGCTTTATGGGCCGGGTGGCCTGATTCCCACATACAACCTGGCCTGGGGCCTGCGCACCGTCGACGGCAGCTACAACCACCTGCTGACGGGCCAAACCGAGTGGGGTGCTGCCGACAACCCATTCCCAGAGCCGCTCGGAACCCCGTACCGGACGATAATGGTCGATGCTGATCCCGGCCCGGGCGTCATGATGGTGCCTGTCACTTACACGCCCGGCGTGGACAATGACGGACCTGACGCAGACGGCCTGCCCGGCGGCCAAGGCTCTGCAGGGCCCGGCGACGTGTTCGATCCAACGGTGCGGACGATCTCCAACCTGCTCGTCGACCAGACGCTCGGCAACCCGTCGGCCATCCTGACGGCCTTGCAGCGTGCCGGCATCGTCGCGCCGGAGAACGAGCTCGCGGTCACGGCCACGATTAGTGACGCATACGAGCCTCTCAAGCCACTTTTCAACGCCGTCACGACAGCTGAACGCGCCTATGCGGCGGCTTCTGCGTCGGCGAATGCGAATCCGGATAACACCGCACTTCAAGACGCTGCCGCAGCTCGACTTTTGGAGCTGGACAACGCACGCGCCGCACTGGCAGCAGCAGATGACGGCCTGATGACCTTGCTCGAGGCCAACGGGATCGAGCTCGAAGGCGCCAACGTCAAGATCGTCAACGCCGCCCCCGACGAGGGGCTTTCTGCTCCATTCAACTCCTGGTTCACCCTGTTCGGCCAGTTCTTCGATCACGGCCTCGACCTTGTCGCAAAAGGCGGCAATGGCACGGTGTTCATTCCGCTATTGCCCGACGATCCGCTCTTCGACCCGACTCCCGGGGCGCCCAACTTCATGGTGCTGACCCGCGCCACTATCGACGGGCCAGGAGGTGACGGGATCATGGGCACTGCTGACGACACGCATCGTCCGGTGAACACCACGACCGCCTATGTTGATCAGAACCAGACCTACACCTCGCACCCGTCGCACCAGGTCTTCCTGCGCGAGTATGTTTTCAGTGCCGCCAATCGCCCTGTGGCAACCGGCCACCTGATCGAAGGTGCCAATGGCGGCATGGCGACCTGGGCCGAGCTCAAGGCCCAGGCAGCGGATCTGCTCGGCATCCAGCTGCTCGACAAGGATGTCGGCAACATACCCCTGCTGGCGACCGACCCCTATGGCGAGTTCATTCGCGGCGCCAACGGCTTCCCGCAGATGGTCCTCCAAGACGGCACGCTGCTCGAGGGAAATCCGGCCGCCAATGGGAACCTCGGGGTCCTGGTTCCGGCTAACGCCCACCTCACCGGTCATGCCTTCCTGGCGGACATTGCGCACAACGCCGTTCCCGAGGGTCTCGCTGACGGCGACATCGAAATCGGCCTCGGCAACAACGACCCGGCCAGCACCGCCGGCTATGACAATGAGCTGCTCGACCGGCACTTCATCGCCGGTGACGGCCGCGTCAACGAGAATATCGGCCTGACGGCCGTGCACCATGTGTTCCACGCCGAACACAACCGGTTGGCCGAGCACACCAAATCTGTCGTGCTTGCCGACGCGGCTGCGATGCTCGCGGGTGGCTCGACCCAGGCACAGGCCGTCGCCTTCCTCAACGAGTGGCTGATTGACGACGTCGGCGCAGTGCCGACGACACAGGCACAAATCAACGGCCTGATCTGGGATGGAGAACGCATCTTCCAGGCTGCCAAGTTCGGCACCGAGATGCAGTATCAGCACCTGGTGTTCGAAGAGTTCGCCCGCAAGATCCAGCCGAACATCAACGTGTTCCTGGTGCCCGACGGCTTCGACACGACCATCGATCCGTCGATCGTCGCCGAGTTCGCGCATGTGGTCTACCGCTTCG
>JBEVJK010000104.1:0-9487 GCA_040510195.1 Mesorhizobium sp.
CTGCCCAAGGAGGGCAGCCACTACGACCTGCCCATCGCTATCGGCCTGATGGCCGGGCTTGGCGCCATCCCGGCCGATGCGATCGACGGCTATGTCGTGCTGGGGGAGCTGTCGCTCGACGGAACCATCGCGCCGGTGGCCGGGGCGCTGCCGGCGGCGATCGGCGCGCACGCGCAAGGCCGCGGTCTCATCTGCCCCCACGGTTCGGGGCCAGAGGCCGCATGGGCCGGGGCGGAGCTCGACATCCTGGCGCCACGCAGCCTGATCGCGCTTGCCAACCATTTCCAGGGCAGTCAGGTCCTCTCTCCGCCGGTGGCTCGAATCCAGCCGGCGGCCGACGGCATGCCGGATCTGGCCGAGATCCGCGGCCAGGAAGGTGCCAAGCGGGCGCTGGAGGTGGCGGCCGCTGGCGGGCACAACCTTCTGATGGTCGGGCCGCCCGGCTCGGGGAAGTCGATGCTGGCGCAGCGGCTGGCTTCGCTGCTGCCGCCGCTCTCGCCGCGCGAGCTGCTGGACGTGTCCATGGTGGCGTCGATCGCCGGGGCGCTGGCCGGCGGCAGGTTGAGCGACCGGCGGCCGTTCCGCGCGCCTCACCATTCGGCCTCGATGGCGGCGATGATCGGCGGCGGACACGGTGCGAAGCCCGGCGAAGTGTCACTCGCCCATCACGGCGTGCTCTTCCTCGACGAATTCCCGGAATTCTCCCCGGCGGTCCTCGACTCGCTGCGCCAGCCGCTGGAGAATGGCGAATGCGTGCTGGCGCGCGCCAACCACCGGGTCACCTATCCGGCAAGGCTGCAGCTGGTCGCCGCCATGAATCCCTGTCGATGCGGCATGGCCGGGGAGCCCGGCTTCCGTTGTCTGCGAGGTCCGCGCTGCCAGGCCGACTACGTGGCGCGGCTGTCGGGGCCGCTGCTCGACCGCATCGACCTGAAGGTCGAGGTCCCGGCCATGAAGGCGGCCGAGCTCCTCAACCCGCGCAAGGCGGAGTCGAGCGCGACGGTGGCCGCGCGGGTGGCGCAAGCTCGGGACGCGCAGCGGCAGCGCTATGAGGGGCTCGGCCTGACAGTGGTGCTCAACGCGCATTGCCCGCCGTCGCACATCCAGGACATCGCCGCCCCGGACGCCGCCGGCACGGCGCTCCTCAACGAGGCCAGCGACAAGCTCAGCCTGTCGGCTCGCGGCTACCATCGGGTGCTTAAGGTGGCGCGCACGCTGGCCGACCTGGACGGCGCAGCCGATGTGGGGCGAATCCACCTCGCGGAGGCGATCTCCTACCGGATGGCCGGCGAGCGCCTCGCACAGGCGGCGTGAGGCCGCGCTATGACTTGCGTCGCTTGGTTGATTGCTCGAGCTTCTTCAGCTTGTCGCGCAGCTCGGACGGCAGGTCGCGGTCGACGCGGAACACCGGCAAGGCCTTCAGGTAGCGCGCATTGGCATCGGTGCCGATCTGCCGCCTAATGCTCGTCGAGAGCGTATCGGATCCGTTGGCGTTCATACGATGCATCTTCATCTCAACCTGCTGCCTGTGAGCAACCCGGCGCACCCTGAATGGTTCCTGCCGGGAGGCCGTAATGCAAGGAAGGACTGCCCTTAGGGTAAAGTTTGAATTAAACCCGCGCCATTTCCCCGTCGGATGCGGGTCATTTGCAGAGGGCCGCGGAGGGCCGCTAAGCTGGCCAAGCCGGATGCCGTCGGAACCCCGCACGGGTGCTGCGGATTATAGCTCCGGCAAGGGCCGCACCGTCTGCTGCCCATGAGGGGGAGCCGACAGGACCATGTCGAGCACGACGCCTGAAACCGAGGCCGTCAAGCGTTCCGTCAGCCAAGCTGGAGCGGCAGTGTCGGCGGCGCGCCTGCCGGACGAAGAGGGTCATGCCCCGGTCGTCACCTCGCCGACGCTGATCGCGGTAGCCGGCGCGGTCGCCGCGCTCTACTTCGGCAAGGACATCTTCCTGCCGCTTGCCGTCGCCGTGCTGCTCACTTTCGCGCTGGCGCCCGTCGTTTCGTTCATGCGCCGGTTTCGCATCCCGAGGACCGCCGCCGTGGTCATGGTGGTGGTCGCGGCCTTCGCGGCCATCACCCTGTTCGGGGCGGTGGTCGCCACGCAGCTCGGACTGTTGGCGGAGAACCTGCCGCTCTACCAGTCCAACATCGAGAACAAGGTGCGCGTGGTGAAGGAGGCCAATGTCGGCGAAGGCATCGTCGACCGGGTCTCGAAGCTGCTCGAACGGTTGGGGCGGGAGATCAAGCGCAACGACGCGCCAGAGCAGGCTGCCGGAACCGATCAGGCAGGGGAGCCGGCGGTGCACCCGCTGCCCGTCGAGGTCGTCGAGCCGGAACCGCAGCCCTTGCAAGTGCTGCAGACGATCATCGGGCCGCTGATCGAGCCTCTGGCGACAGGCGGCATCATCGTCGTCGTGGTCATCTTCATGCTGATCAAGCGCGAGGATCTGCGCGACCGCTTCATCCGACTGGTGGGCGCCAGCGATCTGCATCGAACCACCGAGGCGTTGCAGGAGGCCGGCAAGCGGGTCGGCCAGTACCTGCTCATGCAGCTGATCGTCAACGTCACCTACGCGGTGCCGATCGGCATCGGCCTGTGGATCATCGGTGTGCCGAATGCGCTTCTGTGGGGGCTTTTGGCGCTCGTGCTGCGCTTCGTACCCTATATCGGGCCGGTCATCGCCGCCATCTTCCCGATCCTTCTAGCGCTCGCCGTCGATCCCGGGTGGACCATGCTGGCCTGGACGGTGGCCCTGTTCGTGGTCGTCGAGCTGATCAGCAACAACATCGTCGAGCCGATCCTCTACGGTTCGCGCACCGGTCTCTCGCCGCTGGCCATCATCGTCGCGGCCATTTTCTGGACCTGGCTCTGGGGACCGCTCGGCCTGCTCTTGTCGACCCCGCTCACTGTCTGCCTCGTGGTGCTCGGGCGGCACGTCCCGCAGTTCCAGTTCCTCGACGTGCTGTTCGGCAGCGAGCCGGTGCTGGAGGTGCACGAGGCCCTCTACCAGAGGTTGCTGGCAGGCGACCCCGACGAGGCGACGGACCGGGCCGAGGAGTATCTGCAGGAGAACGACCTCATAACCTTCTACGAAGCGGTCGCCATTCCGGCGCTCTCGCTGGGCGAGACCGACCGCGCCCGCGGCGTGATGGGCGAAGACCGGCGGCGACGCGTCGCCGAGGCGGCGCTGACGCTGGTCGACAACCTCGAGGAGTATACCGAGGAGGAAGCGGCCGACGAGGACGAGGAGGAGGCGCCGGCGACGGACGGTGATGCCAACGGCAATGGCTCGGCTCCCGAGCCGCCGGACGGCAGCGGCAAGACGGTGCTTTGCGCCGGCGGCCGCGGCGAGCTCGACGAGGCCGCGGCGGCCATGCTGACGCAAGTCCTGGCGGCCCATGGCGCGACCGCGCAGCTTTTGGAGACGCGGGCCGTCGCCGCCGGGAATATCAAGAGGCTGGAGCTCGACTCCGTCCATTCGATGGTGATCGGCTATCTCAACCGTGATTCGGTGGCGCAGGCGCGCTACGTTGTCCGCCGCCTCAAGCGCGCGCGGGGCGCGCTGCGCGTCGGCGTCGTGTTCTTTGGCCTGCCCGCCGACCAGTTCGACGAGGCCAGGCTCCGCGAAGCAATCCGATGCGACTTCGTCGCGCGATCGTTGACGGAAGCGGTCGCAGGTGCGCTATCGGAGGAGAAAGCGGTGTCGGTGCGGCCGGCACCGCCGCGACCGATCGCCAAGCGCAGGCCGCGCCAACGCGCCAAGCCAAAGCCCAAGCAGGCGGCCTGACATGATCGAGCAAGGGCCTGGCGCGTCGGCCTTAGCTCGACCCGATGACTTGCCGTTGAATTGGCGCGCAGAGCATGCCGTCGCAGCTGTCAAAGCTGGCACGGGAAGCGTCGCGGCATTGCAGGACCATAGGCGGCGACGTGCTGAAGCCGGGTTCGGGCTGACGCCGTCGTCATGACCGTTTCAGTCATCCAGGATGCGGCGAGCCCAAGGAATGCACCTGAGACTTGCTTCAGGGCAATTCGATCTCGCCGTCGACCGTGTGGACGAGGCCAACCGCATCCGCCGTCAGCGTCATGCGGACCATCAGCCTGCGCGTGGAGGGGTGCGCCTCTCGCACCGCCTCCTCGATCTTGCGTTGCGAGGTCACCCCGACCTCCTTGAGGAATTTCCGTACCGACATGTTGAAGGCATCATCGCTCATGAGTCCGACCTCCGATGCCCAGCAATATAGCCTGCCGAGCGGATCCGAGAAGGGGTCGTGGCCATTGCAGCGCCGAGGCAATGGCGAGGACAAGAACGCATAGTCGGCTAAGGCTCGGTCACCGCCCCCGACCCTGCGCGAGGCGATCGCTCCACAACGCAGCGGAACCTAGACGTCCAGATTGGCAACGCTCAACGCGTTCTCCTGGATGAACTCGCGGCGCGGCTCGACCTCATCGCCCATCAGCCGGGAGAAAAGCATGTCGGCGTCCGTGGCGTCGGCGACCCTGACCTGAAGCAGCGAGCGAACGTTCGGATCCAGCGTCGTCTCCCATAGCTGCTCGGCGTTCATCTCGCCGAGGCCTTTGTAGCGCTGCATGGTCAACCCCTTGCGGCCGGTGGCGAAGACCGCATCCAGCAGGGCCAGCGGGCCGCTGAGGGTCTCGGCAAGATCGCGCCGGCGCAATACGGGCGGGGCCGAGTAGACGTCGCCCAGGCGCGCTGCGAAGCGCTCCAGCGCACGCGCATCGGCCGAGCCGAGCAGCCCCATGTCGAGCACGGCCGATTCGCGCACGCCGCGCACCGTGCGCTCGAAGACGAAGCCGCCCGGGCCCTCCTCGTTCGACGTGGCGGTGCGCCCCTGCCAGCCTCGCTCGGTGTCCTCGGCGATCGCGTCGAGCCGCCGCGCCACGCTCTCGGCCATCGCGTTGGCGCGGCCGAGATCGTTGAAGACGTGCGGACTGAGGGCACCGGCGATCGCCGCCTGCTCCACGACAGCCCGGTGGTAGCGCGAATGCAGCCCGTTGATCAGCGCCCGCACGGCCAGCGCGTCGTCCACCACGACGCGAAGGTCGCGGCCGGACCTGACCTCGCCCGAGGCGAGGCTGAGCGTCGCCTCCTCGAGGCCCTGATCGATCAGGAATCCCTCGAAGGCGCTTTCGTCCTTCAAGTACTGGGCGCCCTTGCCCTTGGTCACCTTGTAGAGCGGAGGCTGGGCGATGAAGAGATGGCCACGTTCGATCAGCTCCGGCATCTGCCGGAAGAAGAAGGTCAGCAGCAGGGTGCGGATGTGAGCGCCGTCGACGTCGGCGTCGGTCATGATGATGATCTTGTGATAGCGCAGGCGGTCCGCATTGAACTCGTCCTTGCCGATCGAGGTGCCGAGCGCCGTGATCAGGGTGCCGATCATGTCGGAGGACAGCATGCGGTCGAAGCGGGCGCGCTCGACATTGAGGATCTTGCCTCGCAAGGGCAAAATCGCCTGGTTCTGCCGCGAACGCCCGCCCTTGGCCGAGCCGCCGGCCGAATCGCCCTCGACGATGAACAGTTCCGACTTGGCGGGATCGCGCTCCTGGCAGTCGGCCAGCTTGCCGGGCAAGGAGGTGATGTCGAGCACGCCCTTGCGACGGGTGAGCTCTCGCGCCTTGCGAGCGGCCTCGCGTGCCGCCGCGGCCTCGACCACCTTGCCGATCAGCACCTTGCCCTCGGCCGGATGCTCCTCGAGCCAGGTGCCCAGCGCTTCGTTGACCAGCCCCTCGACGACGGGGCGGACCTCGGAGGAAACGAGCTTGTCCTTGGTCTGCGAGGAGAATTTCGGGTCCGGAACCTTGATCGACAGCACCGCCGTCAGCCCCTCGCGGCAGTCGTCGCCGGTCAGCGTCACCTTTTCCTTCTTGGTCAGGCCGGAGGATTCGGCATAACCGGTCACCTGGCGGGTGAGCGCTCCGCGAAACCCGGCAAGATGGGTGCCACCGTCGCGCTGCGGGATGTTGTTGGTGAAGCACAGAACGTTCTCGTGATAGCTGTCGTTCCACCACATGGCGACCTCGACCGTGATGCCGTCGCGCTCGCTGCGGATGGCGATCGGCTTGTCGATCAACGGCTTCTTGGCACGGTCGAGGTATTTGACGAATTCCTCCAGCCCGCCCACGTAAAGCAGCTCCTGGGCCTTGACGTCGGCGTGGCGGCGGTCGGTGAGGACGATGCGGACGCCCGAATTCAGGAAGGCGAGCTCGCGCAACCTGTGCTCCAGCGTGGCATAGTCAAACTCGACCATGGTGAAGGTCTCGGGCGAGGGAAGGAAGGTCACCTCCGTGCCGGTCGCCTCGCCGGCGTCGCCCGTCTCTTCCAGCGGCCGGTCGGCCACTCCATTGGTGAAGGACATTTCATGAACACGACCCTTGCGGAGGATTTTCAGCCGCAGCCAGACCGACAGCGCGTTGACGACCGACACGCCGACACCATGCAGGCCGCCGGAAACCTTGTAGGAGTTCTGGTCGAATTTGCCGCCGGCATGCAGCTGGGTCATGATGACCTCGGCGGCAGACACCCCCTCCGACGTGTGGATCTCGGTCGGAATGCCGCGGCCATTGTCGGTGACAGTGCAGGATCCATCCGGATTGAGGGTGACGGTCACCAGCGTGGCATGCCCCGCCAGCGCCTCGTCGATCGCATTGTCCACGACCTCGTACACCATGTGATGGAGGCCGGAGCCGTCATCGGTATCGCCGATATACATACCGGGACGCTTGCGCACGGCATCCAGACCCTTCAGCACCTTGATGGAATCGGCGCCATATTCAGGGGTTTCGCCGGTCGGGAGGTCGGGCGTTTCGCTCATGGAAAAACTTTCGTGGGCCTGTGCAGGAGATGGCGCGCGGAAGAACTCCGAATCACGCGCCTCGACTCTCAAAAATATAGGTGTTCGGAGCCGAATTTCCAAACTCCGATCGACACAAAAGCACCAGCTTTCCGGCGGAAATCGGGTCCTATCCGCGAGCGACACGGGCGGCATGGTCAACGCTCCCTTAAGGTTTGCCTCCCACCTTCGCCGCCATGCCTGTTCGCCGCTTCGCTCCCATGCTCGTCGCCGCGGCGCTCTGCGCCTTGACCTGGTCCCCGACGGGCGCCAAACCTCAGGCCCACGAGGTCGCAAGAGCGCATGCCGGACCGCAACCGATGACGAAATCCCCCGCGACGACGCATCCCCTGGCGGAACTCGGCTTCGCGCACCGGCTGGAGCGCCCGGAGCGGGCCAACGGCGACGTGCTGGTGCTGCTGCACGGTTCGGGTGGCGACGAGGAAACGCTGATTCCGATGGCCCGAGAGGCGGCGCCGGGCGCCACGCTGCTCGGCGTGCGGGGTCGCGTGATGCAGGACGGGGTGACGCGCTGGTATCGACGGGTGACCGCGGTGCGTTTCGACCAGAGAGACATCCGCTCCGAGGCCCAGGCCTTCGCCGATTTTCTCGGCCAAGCGGTCGAGACCTATGGGCTCGAGGAGGCGCGGCTCGGCTTCGTCGGCTATTCCAACGGCGCCAACCTGGTGGCGGCGCTGGCACTGCTCAAGCCGCGGCTGGTGCGCCAGGCAGCGCTGCTGCGAGCCATGCCTGTGCTCGACAAGCCGCCGGCGGGCGACCTATCGAGGTCCCGCTTCCTCGTGGTTGCCGGTCGCGACGACCAGCTTTACGCCCGCTATTCGCCAGCGCTCGAGCAGGCCCTGTCCAAGCGGGGCGCCCTCGTCGAAGCGCATCTCATCGCCGCCGGCCACATGCTCACGGAGGAGGACACCCGACTGGTCGGCGCCTGGCTTGCCGGCGGGCCCGCCGTGAGCATGGCGACCGAATGAGTCGAGGGGTCCGAATGGACGGCGGGGCCCGCGCTCCCTAGGTTCAGGGCATGGACACCAAGCCGATCCCGTTCGTGCCGCCGGCGCCGACGCCGCGGAGCGCGCCGCCCTCGACGCTGGAGATGATGCGGATCGTCTATCGCAATCCGCTGGAGCTGTGGGGCGAGCCTTCATACAACGAGCCGTGGATCTCGCTGCGCGGCGTGGGCGGACCGCTGGTGATCGCCAACGATCCAGGCCTGATTCGCCACGTGCTGGTCGACAATACGCGCAACTACAAGCTCGCCACCGTTCGTCAGATGATCCTCAGGCCGATCCTGCGCGACGGCCTGCTGACGGCCGAGGGCGACGTCTGGAAACGTTCGCGCAAGGCGATGGCGCCGGTGTTCACGCCGCGCCACATCTTTGGTTTCGCGCCCGCCATGCTGCGACGTTCGCAGGCCTTCGCCGAGTCCTACGAGACGGCAGGCATGGTGGACGTGGCGCACGACATGACCATGCTGACCTACGACATCCTGGCCGAAACGCTGTTCTCGGGCGAGATCGCGGGCGGCCAGAGCAACTTCTCGCATGAGATCGACCGGCTGTTCGAGACCATGGGACGGGTCGACCCGCTGGACCTCTTGCGGGCGCCGCGCTGGCTGCCGCGGGTCACCCGGCTGCGCGGCCGGCGCACGATGGCCTATTTCCGCAAGATCGTCACCGATACGGTGGCTCTGCGCGAGCAGCGTCTGGCGGCGGGCGCAGCCGGCGTCCCGGAAGATTTCCTGACCCTGCTGCTCAGGGCGGAGGGGCCGCAAGGGCTCTCCCGCAGCGAGATCGAGGACAACATCATCACCTTCATCGGCGCCGGTCACGAGACCACAGCCAGGGCGCTGGGATGGACGATCTACATGCTGGCAGAGGCGCCCTGGGAGCGCGAACGCATCGAGTCCGAGGTCGACCATGTGGTGGGGAGCGAGCCCGACCCGGCGAAATGGCTGGAGCAGATGCCGTTCACCCGGGCCGCGTTCGAGGAGGCGATGCGGCTCTATCCACCGGCGCCGTCGATCAACCGCGCGCCCATCGAGGACGACACCTGGACGGCGGCCGACGGCACCAGGCTAACGCTTCCCAAGGGCGAATCGGTGCTGGTCATGCCCTGGACGCTGCATCGCCACGAACTCTATTGGGACCGCCCGCGCCATTTCATGCCCGAGCGCTTCCTGCCCGAGAACCGCGAGAAGATCCATCGCTTCCAATACCTGCCCTTCGGCGCCGGCCCGCGCATCTGCATCGGCGCGACCTTCGCGCTGCAGGAAGCGGTGATCGCGCTCGCCGTGCTGATGAAGCGCTACCGCTTCGACGTGACGGCAAATACCAGTGCCTGGCCCGTCCAGCGCCTGACGACGCAGCCGCTCAACGGGATTGTGCTTCGGGTGTCGGCGCGCTGAGCTTGTGTTCCGGCTTGGCGATCTTCTTGATCCGCGCGCAGGTTCCTTCACCGACATTGTCGCAGGGCCGGTAGGTGACGATCTCGCTGCCGGAGCCATCCGCCCAGACGACCTGGATCGTCAGCGTTTTGGCTTTCCCGGGCCGCAGCGTCAGGTAGATATATTTGCCCTCGGGATCGTCGGACGGCACGTTGAATGGCTGCTGCGGAT
>JBEVJK010000105.1:0-25315 GCA_040510195.1 Mesorhizobium sp.
CGGTGGCGGGTCTGGATGATGGTTGCGGTCTCGGTCTCGGTGGTGGTGGCGACGCCGGCGGTCTTCTCGAAGAACTTGCGGATGGACACCGCGTTCGTCGTGTCGTCCGCGCCCTGGTCGATCACCTTCAGCACGTCGTCCGGCCCCAGCACGGCGGCCGTCACCTGGATGCCGCCGGTGCCCCAGCCATAGGGCATCGGCATCTCGCGGCTGGCGAAGGGCACCTGATAGCCGGGAATGGCGATCGCCTTCAGGATGGCACGGCGGATCATCCGCTTGGTCTGCTCGTCGAGATAGGCGAAGTTGTAGCCGGCGGCCGCGACGTTCATTCGGCGGCCTCCCTCGCGGCATCGTCCGCGTCAAGTCCTTTGCCGGCTTCGAACTCGGCGCGCATCCTGCGGACCAAATCGAGCTCGGCCTGGAAATCGACGTAGTGCGGCAGCTTGAGGTGCTCGACGAAGCCGGTCGCCTGCACGTTGTCGGCATGGCTGAGCACGAACTCCTCGTCCTGGGCGGGCGCGACGCGCTCCTCGCCCAGCTCGCCGGCGCGCAGCGCCCGGTCGCACAGGGCCATCACCATCGCCTTGCGCTCCGATTGGCCGAACACCAGGCCGTAGCCGCGGGTAAATTGCGGCGGCGCCTTGGCGGAGCCCTTGAACTGATTGACCATCTGGCATTCGGTCAGGCGGACGCTGCCGAGGCTGACCGGGAAGGGCAGCTCCGGGACGTCGAGCTCCAGCTCGACCATGCCGATGCGGATCTCGCCGACGAAGGGATGGCTGCGGCCGTAGCCGCGCTGGGTGGAGTAGGCGAGCGCCAGCAGGAAGCCTTCGTCGCCGCGCGCCAGCGCCTGCAGGCGGCCGTCGCGCCCGAGCGGGAAGTCCAGCGGCTCGCGGGTGATGTCGGCGGTCTCCCTGTTCCCCGGCAGGTCGCCGTCGTCCTCTATCAGGCCCTCCGCAGCAAGCAGCTCGGTGACGCGCGGCATCGCCTCTGCGGGCGGCTGCCTGCGGGCAGGCTCTTCGGGCGACGCCCCGACCACGTCCGGATCGAGCAGGCGATGGGTGTAGTCGAAGGTCGGGCCGAGCAGCTGACCGCCCGGCAGGTCCTTGTAGGTAGCGGACACGCGCCGCTCCACCGCCATGGCCGCGGTGTCGACCGGCCGCGTGTAGCCGAAGCGCGGCAGCGTCGTGCGATAGGCGCGGACGAGGAAGATCGCCTCGATCAAATCGCCGCGCGCCTGGACGAGCGCCAGGGCGGCGAGCTCGGGATCGTAGAGCGAGCCTTCCGCCATCGCGCGGTCGACGGCGAGTGCCAGCTGGCCGACGATCTGGTCGAGCCGCAGCGCCGGGACCTCGCGGGACCCGCGACGCCGGTCGGCGAGCAGCCGATGGGCATGGGCGATCGCCGCCTCGCCGCCCTTCACCGCGACATACATGCTCAGCCCTCTCCTTCAACGATGCGCACGGTGCGCGGCAGGCAGGCGACGGCGCCCGCCGCCGGCAGGACGAGGTCGACGCCGAGCGGGAAGCGTGCGGCATTGGCGGCCCATTGAGCGGCAAAGCGCGGCGGTAGAGGCGCGGCGGCGAGCCGTGCCAGGCCTTCGATGCCGGGACCCTCGAGCCGCAGCATAGGCCCCTCCTCCAGCGTGTCGACGGCGAGAATCAGCGTGGTCGAGCGGTCCGGATACTCCTGGGTGCCCTGGCCGAACAGCGCCAGGTCGGGCAGTCGGGCCGGCTCGACCACCAGGGCGAACATCGCCTCGGCGAGTGTCGCGGTCAGCGGGGCGCCGCAATGGAAGGCGAGCCAGGTGCGCACCGTCTCGCCGGCGGAAAGCGCCGGGTCGAGCCAGAGCGGCGTGTCGTGGTCGCAAAGCGCGAGCGCCACGGCAGCGGCAACCGGCGGCAGCGGCGCCGGCGGACTGACGGCGGCGGCCAGCGGGCAGATGGTGCCCGGCCGCGCCATGGCGTCCATCAGCGCCCGGAACGTCGCCTGTGCCTCCATGACGGGGTCGGCAAAGCCGCCGCCGAGGGCGAAGGCAGGAGCGTCGGCGGCGGTCATCAGTCCTCTCCGCGCACCAGAGTGAAGAAATCGACGCGCGTCGCCTCGGTCTCGGCACGGCGCGTGGCGGCGGCTTCCCGTGCGGCGGCGCGCAGTGGCGCCAGCAGGCCCCGCTCGACCTCGTCGCGGCGGGCCGGGTCCTGCCACAGCGCATCGGCGATGGCCGACAGCCGAGCCTTCTCCCCATCGCGGCCGAGCGCATAGGCGTGCCCGACCTCCCCGGTTTCGAGCCGCACAGTGGCGCGGGTGACGGTCGCCTCACCGACGTTGAAGGCGGCGCCGCCACCGCCGATCATGCCGCGCACCGTGACCAGGCCGGTCTCCGGCCCGCGCAGCAGGGCGGCAGGAGGGAGAGCCAGGGCCGCCGCGAGGCGGGCGAGCTCCGCCGACGGAGCCGCAGCGAGCACCGCCATGGCCTCGCGCCGCGCCATGCTTGTCTCGCCTTCGCTTTTCGGGATCGTCGGCATGCGCCCTCGAATTTGTCTATTGTTCTATACAACTAGACCTATTATAGAGCCTGGTTAGCGCATGTCCATGACGTGGCGATGACGAGGTGGCCCGGTGAGCGTCGATAGCACTCCGACGATGCGTCGCAAGACCGGCGTGGCGCTGTGGCGGCAGATCGCCGACAGGATCCGCCAGGCGATAGGTGCAGGCACCCTGGGCGCCGACGGCCGCCTGCCGCCTGAGGTCGAGCTGGCGGCGCGCTACGGCGTCAACCGGCATACGCTGCGCAGCGCCATCGCGGCGCTGGTCGAAGAGGGGGTGCTGCGCGCCGAGCAAGGGCGCGGCACCTTCGTGTCGCGCCGCAAGCGGCTGTCCTACCCGATCGCGGCCAGGACGCGCTTCTCGACCGGGCTGGCGGACCAGACCCGGGAGCGCAGGAGCATGTTGATCCACCACACGATCGAGGCGCCCAGCGAGGCGGTCGCGGCGGCACTCGGGCTGCGGGCGGGCGACCGGGTCATCCGGCTGGAGACGCTTAGCGAGGCGGATGGCCGGCCGGTGTCGCGAGCCACCAGCTGGTTCGACGTGAAGCGCTTCCCCGGTTTCGTCGGGGCCTATGCACAGACGCTGTCGATCACCGCCGCCTTTGCGCGCTGCGGCGTCGCCGACTATTTCAGGCAGTCGACGCTGGTCTCGGCCCGCCACGCCGACGCCGGCGACCTGGCCGCGCTGCGCCTCTCCCCTGGCGCCATCGTGCTCTGCGCGGTGGCGGTCAACGTCGATCCCGAGGGCCGCCCGATCCAGTATGCGGAGACGCGCTTCGCGGCCGACCGGGTGGAGCTCAGCGTGTCGACCGAGCGCTAGGGGCTCTTACGCAGAGAGCAGCCATTCGTGCTCCCTGGCGTTGTGGAACTTCCAGGTCCGCCGGGGTCCTGCCATCACGTTCAAATAATAGAGGTCGTAGCCGTGGCAGGCGGCGCAGGGATGGTAGCCCCTGGGGACCAGCACCACGTCGCCATCCTCGACGGCGAAGGTCTCGTCGAGCGAGCGGTCGTCGGTGTAGACGCGCTGGAAGGCGAAGCCCTGCGGCGGGTTGAGCCGGTGGTAGTAGGTTTCCTCGAGATAGGATTCCGCAGGCAAGTTGTCCTGGTCGTGCTTGTGCGGGGGATAGCTGGAGGTGTGGCCGCCGGGGGTGATCACCTCGACCACCAGCAGCGAGTCCGCCGGCTCGCCCCCCTCCGACAGAATGTTGGTGACGTAGCGGGTGTTGGTGCCCTTGCCGCGCACCTCCTGCCCGAGCCCGTCGGGGGCGATGACGCGCGGCGGCAAGCCGCCGCCAAGGCCGGGCGCCGAGCAGACGGCGAGCTCCACTTCGGTCTCCGGCGTGACCTGCCAGCGCGAGCTCTGCGGCACGTAGACCGACCACGGCTTGCCCTCGAAGGGCGACATGCGCGCGCCGAGCGTGCCGAAATCGCGGCCGCCGGCCGCCACGCTGCCGCGCCCGGAGACGAAAACCAGGCAGACCTCGCGCTCGCCGGTCGCCGCGCCGACCGATTCGCCGGGCTTCAGCCGGTAGAGGTCGAACCCGACATAGGACCAGCCGGCGGTCTCGGGCGTGACGTGGGCGACGCGCCCGGCGCCGTATCTGGTCTTGAGCTGCAGCCTCGACATGGTCACTCCTTGGACGTGCTTGGCTTGTAGTCGTAGAGGAACTGCCAGGCGCCGTAAGCGGTCATGGCGATGGCGAGGGTCGCCCAGAACGAGTCGCCCCACATCAGCTCGAAGGCCGACCAGCCGGCGCAGAAGGCGACCAGCAGGACCCGCCGCCAGAGCGGGTCGAGAATCGGATGCGACTGGCCGGCCATCAGCCGCCGACCCTCTGCATGCGCAAGGCATCCTCGTAGGCCTTGCGGGCGGCGGCGACCTCCTTGCGGGCGCTGACCTCGGGCACCGCGACGTCCCACCACTGGCCGCCGGCCTCCGTGGAGGCAAGCGGGTCGGTGTCGATGACCACCACCGTGGTGCGCTCGGCCTCGCGGGCGCGGCCCAGCGCCGCCTCGAGGTCGGCGAGGGAAGAGACCTTTTCGGCGATGGCGCCGAGGCTTGCCGCATGGGCGGCGAAGTCGATCTCCGGCATGGTCTCGTGGCGCGCGTCCTTGAGCAAATTGTTGAAGTTGGCGCCTCCGGTGGCCATCTGCAGGCGGTTGATGCAGCCATAGCCACGGTTGTCGAGCAGCACGATCACCAGCTTCAACCCCAGCATGACCGACGTGGCGATCTCGGAGTTGAGCATCAGGTAGGAGCCGTCCCCCACCATGACCACGACCTCCTTGTCAGGGCGAGCCATCTTGACGCCCAGTCCGCCGGCGATCTCGTAGCCCATGCAGGAATAGCCATACTCGGCATGGTAGGAGCCGGGGTCGCCGGCCTGCCAGAGCTTGTGGAGCTCGCCCGGCAGGCCGCCGGCGGCATGCAGCAGCACGACGCCGGAGCCCATGGCGCGCTGCACCGCCCCGATCACCTGGGCATCGGAAGGCAGCGCGGCGTTGCTGGCGGCGGTGACGCGGGCGGCGGCCTTCTGCCACTCGACCTTGCCCTGCCGCGCCGTCTCGGTCCACCCGGCGGGCGCCTGCCAGTCGTCGACGGAGCGCAGCAGCTCCTTGAGACCCTCGCGCGCGTCGGAAACCAGGGTGACGGCGCGGTGCTTGCCGGCATCGAAAGGCTGCACGTTGAGGCCGACGATCGCTTTTTGCTCGTTCTTGAACAGCGCCCAGGAGCCGGTCGTGAAGTCCTGCAGCCGGGTGCCGACTGCGAGCACCAGGTCGGCCTGCTCGGCCAGGCGGTTGGCGGCCGAGGTGCCGGTGACGCCGACCGCGCCCATGTTGAGCGGATGCCCGTCGGGCAGCGACGACTTGCCGCCCTGCGTCTCGCAGACCGGCACGCCGGTCGCCTCGGCGAACTTGGCGAGCGCCGCCGACGCCTGTGAAAAGAGGACGCCGCCGCCGGCCACCACCAGCGGCTTGCGGGCGCGCCGGACGAGATCGGCGGCGGTCTTCAGCTCGGCAAGGTCGGGGCGCGGCCGCCTGACATGCCAGATGCGCTCCTCGAAGAAATCTTCCGGGTAGTCGTACGCCTCGGCCTGCACGTCCTGGCAAAGCGACAGCGTGACCGGCCCGCACTCCGCCGGGTCGGTCAGCACCTGCATGGCGCGGGCGAGAGCGGGAACGATCTGCTCGGGCCTCGCGATTCGGTCGAAATAGCGCGAGACGGGGCGGAAGCAGTCGTTCACCGAGATCGTTCCGTCAGCGAAACTTTCGACCTGCTGCAGAACGGGGTCGGGAATTCGGCTGGCGAAGACATCGCCCGGCAGGAGCAGCAGCGGCAGGCGGTTGACATGGGCCAGCGCCGCTGCGGTCACCAGATTGGTGGCGCCGGGGCCGATCGAGGTGGTGGCCGCCATGGCGCGGCGGCGAAACTGAGCCTTGCCGAAGGCGATCGCTGCATGCGCCATCGCCTGCTCGTTGTGGGCGCGGAAGGTGGGCAGCGCGTCGCGCACCTGGTAGAGCGCCTCGCCCATGCCGGCGACGTTGCCGTGCCCGAAGATCGCCCACACGCCGCCGAAGAAGGGCAAGGTCTCGCCGTCGACCTCGGTCATCTGGCGGGCCAGGAAGCGGGTCAGCGCCTGCGCCATGGTCAGGCGGATGGTCTTGGTCATGGCACTCCTCCTCCAATCGCTCGCGTCATGCGGCCTTGCGGCCGCGCGCGGCGAGCCAGGCGCGGGTCAGCCGGGCGAAGCCGTCGCGCATCGCCTCGATCGCCTGCCGATCGTCGATCTCGCCAGCGAACCAGCGGGCGGCGGGCTCGGCGAAGATGGTGCGCCCGACGGCAAAGCCCTTGACGATCGGCGCCTCCGCAGTGGCGCGGAACGCCGCCTCGAGTTCGGCCTGCGGCGCTTCCAGCCCGAGCAGCACGACGCCGCGGCACCAGGGGTCGTTCGCCTCGATCACCGCCCCGATCCGGCGCCAGGCCGCGGCCGACGCCTGCGGCTCCAGCTTCCACCAGTCCGGCTTGATGCCCAGCGCATAGAGCTCCTCCAGCGCCTGCGCAACCGTTTCGTCGTCGACCGAGCCATGCTTGCCGGCGATGATCTCGATCAGAAGCTCGCGGCCGACCTTGCGGGCGGCCTCGAAGAGCTCGCGGAGTTTCGCCTGCTGCTCGCCCTTCAGCTCGGGCGGATCGTCCGGACGGTAGAAGCAGAGGCATTTGATGCAGTGGTCGACGGGCCATTCGACGAGCTGCGAGCCGATGTCCTGCGAGAACTCGAAGCGCAGCGGCCTAGACCCGGGCAGCTCCACCGGGCGGCCGAGCCAGGCGAAGGGGTGGCGGGCGAACTCGAACATCGCCTCGCGGCCATACTTCTCGTCGATCAGCATGCCGTAGCCGTCGCGTCCGGCCGCCACCTCGGCCGCCGCCTTGACCGCCAGGACCTTGAAATCGGCGATCCGTTTCGGATCCGTTCCGGCCTCTTGGGCGAGCTGCTCAAGCTGCACCCGATGGTCGATGGCGAGCGCCATCAGCGAGGGGATGTCGCGCCGGCGGGTGGTCGCCCAGTGAACGTGGTTGAGTGTCGCATCCTTGCGCAGAGCATGCTCGCCGCTGCCATTGGCCAGGAAGAACTGCAGCTCCTCCCAGGTCGGGTATTCGGGGGAGCACAGCAGGCGCGACACCGCGAAGGCGCCGCAGGCGTTCGCCCAGGTGGCGGCGGTCTCAAGGCTCTCGCCGCCGAGCCATCCGCGCAGGAAGCCCGACATGAAGGCGTCGCCGGCGCCCAGCACGTTGAACACCTCGATCGGGAAGCCACGGCCGACGATGCCCGCCTCCAAATCGTCGCCGATCTCGCCGTCATAGACGATGCAGCCCTTGGCGCCGCGTTTGAGCACCACCGTGGCAGGCGTCAGCGCGCGGATCGCCTGCAGGGCCGAAAGCACGTCGTCGGCGCCCGAGGCGATCATGATCTCCTCCTCGGTGCCGACCACCAGGTCGCAATCGGGCAGCACGGTGCGCAGCGCCTGCGAGACTCGGTCCGACTTGACGTAGCGCTCGAAGCCCTCGGCGTGACCCGCGAGCCCCCACAAATTAGGCCGGTAGTCGATGTCGAAGACGACCTTGGCGCCGCTTTCCTTGGCAATAGCGATGGCCTTTCGCTGCGCGGCGTCGGTGTGCGGGCGGGAGAAATGCGTGCCGGTCACCACGATGGAGCGGGCCGAGGCGACGAACGCCTCGTCGACGTCGTCGGCGTCCAGCGCCATGTCGGCACAATTGGCACGGTAGAAGATCATCGGCGAGACGCCCTCTTCCTCCACCGCGAGGAGAACCAGTGCGGTCAACCGTTCCGGGTCCGTGACGATGCCTTTCGTATCAACGCCTTCGCGCGTCAGTTGCTCGCGAATGAAGGCGCCCATCTGCTCGGCGCCGACGCGGGTGAGCAAGGCCGAGCGCAGACCCAGCCGGGCGGTGCCGATGGCGATGTTGGCCGGGCAGCCGCCGACCGACTTGGCGAAGGAAACGATATCCTCCAGGCGGGAGCCGATCTGCTGCCCGTAGAGATCGACCGACGAGCGGCCGATGGTGATGACGTCCAGCGCGCTGCCTTCTGAAGGCGGCATGGCGGGCTCCTCGACAAGGGCGGCGGCCGTCGAAACTTTCCTGTGGACCGCGGCCGGCAATCGAACTATGACATGCCGATATGAAACAGAAATTCTGTTTGTTAGTCAATTCGGAATATTTGTTCCGTTTTGCGAATCTCGGCGAGGAGGTGTGAGATGCTGCGTTTCGGGGTGCTCGGGGCAGGAAGGATCGGCAACGTCCATGCCAGGACGCTTTCGCGGTCCGACCGGGCGGAGGTGGCCCTGGTGGCCGATGCGATGCCCGAAGCGGCGACGGCGCTGGCCGATGCGGTGGGCGCCAGGACGGCCGGCGTCGACGAGGTGATCGGCTCCGACGTCGACGCGATCCTCATCGCGACCCCCACCGACACCCATGCCGACCTGATCGAGCAGGCGGCCCGCGCCGGCAAGAAGATCCTGTGCGAGAAGCCGGTGAGCCTTTCGGTCGAGCGGATCGAGGCATGCCTGAAGGTCGTCGAGAAGACCGCGGTGCCGCTGATGATCGGCTTCCACCGGCGCTACGATCCGAACTTCGCGGCGCTGGAGAAGCGGCTCCGGGCCGGCGAGATCGGCGAGGTCGAGATGGTGACCATCATTTGCCGCGACCCTGCCCCGCCGCCGGTGTCCTACATCGAGCGCTCCGGCGGGCTCTATCGCGACATGATGATCCACGACTTCGACATGGCGCGCTTCCTGCTCGGCGAGGAGCCGGTCAGCGTGCATGCGCTCGGCGCCTCGCTGGTGGACAGAGCGATCGGCGCAGCGGGCGATGTCGATACGGCGACGGTGCACATGCAAACCGCCTCGGGCAAGATCTGCGTCATCACCAATTCGCGCCGCGCCACCTACGGCCACGATCAGCGCATCGAGGTGCACGGCTCCAAGGGCATGCTGAGGGCCGGCAACGTCCATCTGACGACGGTGGAGAAGGCGGATGCCGCAGGCTTCACGGAAGACCTGATCCCGTTTTCCTTCGTCGAGCGATACGCCGACGCCTACCGGCTCGAGCTGGAGGCATTCCTGACGGCGGTGGAGACGGGCCAGCAGCCGAGGGCCTCGGGGCATGACGGCCTGATGGCGCAGAAGCTCGCCGACGCCGCCGCCGAGTCGCTGAAGACCGGTCAGGCCGTTGCGATTCGCTAGATCGGTTCCGCTTTCTTACGCGGTTCCGGACGCAGCTTCACTCTTGCCGGAATTGCTCTCGTTCAGGAGGACACCATGGACACAACATCGCTCGAAAGACTGTCGCTTGCCGGCAAGGTCGCCATCGTCACCGGCTCCACGCAGGGGCTGGGGGAGGCGATCGCGCATCTCTTAGCCGACCGCGGCGCGGCCGGGCTGGTCATCACCGGGCGCAGCGCGGAACGCGGCGAGCGCGTGCGCAAGGCGCTCGCCGCCAAGGGCGTGCGGACGGAATTCGTGACCGCCGACCTCGCCGATACGGCCGCAGCCGAGCGCGTCGTGGCCGAGGCCGACCGCGCCTTCGGCCGCGTCGACGTGCTCGTCAACTCGGCAGGCATCACCGACCGGGGCTCGATCTGGGACACCAGCCCGGCGCTGTTCGACGCCATGTTCGCGGTGAACGTGCGGGCGCCGTTCTTCCTGATGCAGCATGCGCTGAAGGTGATGCGGCGCGAGAAGATCGAAGGCTCGGTGATCAACATCATCTCGATGTCGGGGCATGGAGGGCAGAGCTTCATCTCTGCCTACAGCGCTTCCAAGGGGGCGCTGATCACGCTGACGCGGAACGTCGCCTACAGCGTGATGAGCCACCGCATCCGCGTCAACGGGCTGACCATCGGATGGATGGACACGCCGGGCGAGGACCGCATCATGAAGACCTATCACCAGGCCGAGGACGGCTGGCTCGCCGCGGCGGAACAGGGGCGGCCCTTCGGCCGGCTGCTCAAGGCCGACGAGGTGGCGCGCGCCGTCGCCTTCCTGGCCAGCGGGGAGAGCGGCATGATGACCGGCTCGATCATCGACTTCGACCAGCAGGTGCGCGGCGCCGCGGATCAGCCGGCGTCGCCGCCGGCAGCGGACTAGTCGGCGACGGCCGCCTTGCCGCGCCGGCCGGCGACGGCCACCGTCAGCGTCATGGCGAGCGCCAGGGTCGCCGCCATCGATCGGAAGCCCTCGAAATTGGCCTCGGCGATCTCGAGCAGGACGTCGGCCGACGAGGCGATGGGGGAAAACACCGAGTCGGTCACCGAGACGATGCGCGCGCCGCGCGCCCGCGCCGCCGCGGTGAGCGACACGGTCTCGCTGGCATAGGGGGTGAAGCTCGTGGCCAGCACCGCGTCGCGGCGGCCGATGAAGCCGGTCTGCTCGGCGCCTAGGCCGGCAATGGCGTCGACGAGGATGTTGCGGATGCCCAGCTTGCCCATGGCGTAGCTCATGTAGGAGGTGACCGGGAAGGAGCGGCGCAGCCCGATCAGATAGATCGTCTCGGCCGACGCCAGGATGCCGACGGCGCGCTCCAGCGCATCCTGGTCGACCTTGTCGCGCAGCTCCGCCAAGGAGCGCTCGCCGGCGGTCAGGAAGCCGTCGAGCATGAGCCCGGTGCGGCTCGACGCCAGGCCGTGGTCGCGCATTTGCGCCAGCCGCTCGTCGTAGTTCAGCACGCGCTCGCGGAGCCGGGAGCGGAACACCTCCTGCAGATCGGAAAAGCCCTGATAGCCGAGCGCGCGGGAGAAGCGAACCAGGGCGGACGGTTGCACCTCGGCATTGCCGGCGATGCTGGCCACCGTGCCGAAGGCCACTTCGTCGGGGTTTTCCAGCGCATAGGCCGCGACCTGGGTGAGACGCTTGGGGAGTTGCTCGGCCCGCTGCGCAATCAACGCCCGCAACGCCTGATAGTCCTTCGGGGCCGGTTGATGCTCTCCCATGCAGACGTGCCCCTCGCGCTGACTTCGGACTTGACGGAGAAAATCAGAAATGGAATAAAAATTCCACACAAAAATCAGGAATGCACTATCTGTTCCAAATTCGGCCGGGCCGAGGGCAACGGCCGGCGGTGCGCGGCTTACGGGGAAATGGCGATGGAAGCAATCGGCGTAGGGCTCATCGGCAGCGGCTTCATGGGCAAGTCGCATGCCATCGCCTGGAGTGCGGTGCGCCCGGTGTTCGGCGACGTGCCGGAGATCCGGCTCGCGCATCTCGCCGATGCCGGCGACGCGCTGGCGGAGCGCAAGGCCCGCGAATTCGGCTTTGCGCGCGGCTCCGGCGACTGGCGGGCGCTGATCGCCGACCCCGGCGTGGACGTGGTGTCGATCACCACGCCGAACCGCTTCCACCGCGAAATGGCCGAGGCGGCGCTTCAGGCCGGCAAGCATGTCTGGTGCGAGAAGCCGATGGCACCCCGGCTCGAGGATGCCGAGGCGATGGTGGCGGCACAGCGCGCCTCCGGCAAGGTCGCGGTGCTTGGCTACAACTACATCCAGAACCCGGCGATCCGGCACATCCGCGCGCTGCTCGACGAGGGCGCCATCGGCACCGTGAACCATGTCCGCATCGAGATGGACGAGGACTTCATGGCCGACCCGACCGCGCCGTTCCAGCAACGGCACGAGGCGGCGAACGGATGGGGTGCGGTCGACGATTTCGGGGTGCATCCGCTGTCGCTCATCCGCACGCTGTTCGGCGGCGTCGCAAAGGTGATGTGCGACATGGCGAAGCCCTACCCGACGCGCAGTGCCGAGGGCGGCGAGCGAGCCGTCGAGGTCTACGATATCGCGACGGTGCTGGTGCGGCTGGAGAACGGGGCGTCGGGGCTGATCGCGCTCAGCCGTACGGCCTGGGGCCGCAAGGGGCGGATCGCCATCCAGATCGTCGGATCGAAGGGCGCCATCGCCTATGACCAGGAACGCTTCAACGAGTTCCAGCTCTATCTGGCGTCCGAGCGCAGCACCGAGCAGGGGTTCCGCACGGTGCTGTCGGGACCGCAGCACAGGCCGTACGACCGTTTCTGCCCGGTGCCGGGGCACGGGCTGGGCTTCAACGACCTGAAGACCATCGAATGCCGGCAGCTCATCGGCCGCATGCGCGGCGAAGGCGGCGTGGCGATCGATTTTGCGGAAGGCATCCTGATCGAGCGCACGGTCGCCGCCATGGCGCGCTCGTTCCAGGAAGGGCGCTGGGTCGAGGTCTGACTTTCGCGCAACTCCGGACGCAAAACCACTGAGCAGCCGCCGACTCACGGCGAAGTGACCTCCTCGCGGCGGGCCGTCCATTGACCCTGGCGCGCCGCCGTTGCTTGATCGGCGCGGCCGGACGCTTGGAGGAAAGCCTTGCCGAGATACTTCGCTGCCGCCCTGCTCGCGGCCTTCCTGTTTTCGCTGCCCGCCCGTGCCGCCGAGCCCGACCCGTCGCGCTGGGACGCGGTTCTCGCCGAGGCGCGCGGGCAGACGGTCTATTTCAACGCCTGGGGCGGCAGCGAGGCGATCAACGCCTATCTCGACTGGGCGGCCGGCGAGCTCGCCCGCCGCCACGGCATCAAGCTGGTGCAGGTCAAGGTCGACGACACCGCGAATGCGGTCGGGCGGGTGGTGGCCGAGAAGGCGGCCGGCAAGGACAGCGGCGGCAGCGTCGACCTCATCTGGATCAACGGCGAGAACTTCGCTGCGATGAAGAAGCAGGACCTGCTGTTCTCGCCCGGCTGGGCGGAAAAGCTGCCGAACTTCGCCTATGTCGACGCGGCCGAGAAGCCCACCGTGCGGACCGACTTCACCGTCCCGGTCGGCGGGCTCGAAAGCCCCTGGGGCATGGCAAAGCTGGTGTTCTTCTACGACGAGGCCCGCACGCCGGCCGCCACCCTGCCCCGCTCGGCCAAGGCGCTGCTCGACTGGGCCAAGGCCAATCCGGGCCGCTTCACCTATCCGCAGCCGCCGGATTTCACCGGTTCGTCGTTCCTGAAGCAGGTGCTGGTCGAACTGGCTGAAGATCCATCGGTGCTGGCCAGGCCGGTCCAGGGAGCGACGTTCCAGGCGACGGCGCGGCCGCTGTTCGACTATCTCGACGCCCTCAACCCGCTGATGTGGCGGGGCGGCAAGGCGTTTCCGCAGAACTATCCGGCGATGAAGCAGCTGCTCGCCGACAAGGAGATCGACATCGCCTTCGCCTTCAACCCCGCGGAGGCGTCGAGCGCCATCGCCGCCGGCGAGCTGCCCGACAGCGTGCGCTCCTTCGTCTTCCCGGCCGGCACGCTGGCCAACACGCATTTCGTTGCCATTCCCTACAATGCCGCCGCCAAGGCGGCGGCGTTGGTGACGGCCGACTTCCTGCTGTCGCCGGAGGCGCAAGCGCGCAAACAGGACCCGAAGGTGTGGGGCGATCCGACGGTGCTGTCGATCGCCAGGCTCGACGCCGCCGACCGCGCCCGCTTCGACGCGCTGGAGCTCGGCGTCGCGACGCTGCCGCCCGCCGCGCTCGGGCCGGCGCTGGCGGAGCCGGATGCGAGCTGGATGGAGCGCATCGAGACGGAGTGGAAGCGGCGCTACGGCGCCGCCAACTGACCGTCTGCCGATGGCGGAGCGACGCACGGCGCTCTATCGTCTGGGGCCGGTGCTGGCCGTGGCCCTGCTCGCCGGACCGCTGCTGTGCGGCCTCGCAGGGACCGTCCTGCCGGCCTTCGGCTACCTGCCGGCGCTGGGCGGCCGCACGCTCTCGCTCGATCCGTTCCGCCAGCTCCTGGCGGAGCCCGGCCTGGCACGGGGCGCGGTGCTGGCGCTGACGACCGGGCTCGCCGCCACCGCCCTATCGGTGGCCGTCATATTCCTTTTCGTCGCCGGCTGGGCCGGCACGCGGCTGTTCTCCCGGATCGTGCATCTGGTGTCGCCGCTGCTCGCCGTTCCGCATGCGGCGGCGGCGTTCGGCCTCGTCTTCCTGGCGGCACCGTCCGGATTCATCGCCCGTCTCATCTCGCCTGAGCTGACCGGCTGGGAGCGGCCGCCCGATCTGTTGATCGTCAACGATCCTGCCGGGCTCGCCATGTCGGCCGGGCTGGCAGCCAAGGAAATCCCCTTCCTGATGCTGATCGCGCTGGCGGCGCTGCCGCAGATCGAGGTGACGCGGACGCTGGCCATCGCCGCCTCTGCGGGATACGGGCGAATGGCGGGCTTCCTGCTGGCGCTCTGGCCGCGGCTCTATCGACAGATCCGCCTGGCTGTCTTCGCCGTGCTGGCGTTCGGTACGTCGGTGGTGGACGTCGGCGTGATCCTCGGCCCGACGGCCCCGCCGCCGCTTGCCGTCCAGGTGACGCGCCTGATGCAGGACCCGGACCTTTCCATGCGGTTCACCGCCTCGGCGGGAGCGCTGCTGCAGCTCGCCGTCACCGGGCTGGCCTTGCTGGCCTGGCTCGGCCTCGAGCATGTCGGGGCGATGCTGCGCCGGCAAATGGGCGATCGCGGCCGGCGGTTCCGCCGCGACGCGCCGCTGCGCCTGGCGGGGCTCGGCGCCATCGCGCTGACGGCGCTGGTCACCTTCGCCGGGCTGGGGCTGCTGGCCCTGTGGTCGGTCGCCGGACAATGGCCGTTTCCGGATGCGCTGCCCGCCTCGCTCAGCCTCGACAGCTGGGCGAGCGCCGCCAGCCGGATCGGCCAGCCGCTGTGGAGCAGCCTCTCGGTGGGATTGGCGGCGACGGCGACGGCGCTCGCCGTGACCGTGCTCTGCCTCGCCAACGAGACGGAAACCGGACGCCGCACGGGCACCGGAGCGGCGCTGCTCATCTACCTGCCGCTGATCGTCCCGCAGGCCGGATTCCTGTTCGGCCTGCAGCTGCTGTTCCTGGTCGCCGGGCTCGGGAACGGCTGGCCGGCGCTGGTGCTCTCGCATCTCGTCTTCGTGCTGCCCTACGTGTTCCTGTCGCTTGCCGATCCGTGGCGAGCGCTCGATCGCCGCTACGAGGCGGTGGCGGCGGGGCTGGGCAAGGGGCGGCTCGCCGCCCTGACGCGGGTGCGCCTGCCGATGCTCACCGGTGCGCTCGCCACGGCGGCCGCGGTCGGCTTCGCCGTGTCGGTCGGGCTCTATTTGCCGACGCTGCTCGTCGCCGCCGGTCGCATCGAAACGGTGACCACCGAGGCCGTGGCGCTGGCGGCGGGCGGCAACCGGCGCGTCATCGGCGTCTACGCCTTCCTGCAGCTGGCGCTGCCGGCCGCCGGCTTCGCGATTGCCACGGCAGTGCCAGCCTTGCTATTCCGGCAGCGCCGCGCGCTCCGCGGCGGCGCAAGCAGCCAGGGACGATGACGGACGGCGGACTTCAGCTCGACCAGGTGACGATCGCGCTCGGCGGCAAGACGCTGCTGACGGTGAGCGCCTGCGTGGCGGCCGGCGAGGTGCTCACGGTGATGGGGCAGTCGGGGGCAGGCAAGTCGTCGCTTCTCGCTTATATAGGCGGCTTCCTCGATCCGGCCTTCCGGGCGAGCGGCAAGGTGTTCGCGGGCGGCGTCGAGCTCACCGCCCTGCCGCCCGAGGACCGCCACGCGGGCATCCTGTTCCAGGACCCGCTGCTGTTCCCGCATCTGTCGGTGGCCGGCAACCTCGCCTTCGCCATCCCGCCGCGCATCGCCGGCCGGGCGGCGCGGCGGGCCCATGCCGACGCGGCGCTGCAGCGCGTCGGCCTCGAGGGCCTCGGCGACCGCGATCCGGACACGCTGTCCGGCGGCCAGAAGGCGCGCGTCGCCCTGGCGCGCGTGATGCTGTCGGAGCCGCGGGCGCTGCTGCTCGACGAACCGTTCGCCAAGCTCGACCGCGCGCTCAAGGAGCAGATGCGGGCGCTGGTGTTCTCGCAGGCGCGCCGGGCCAGCCTGCCGTTGCTCTTGGTCACCCATGACGAGGCTGACGCCGCGGCGGCCGGCGGCGCCATCGTCTCGATCGGCGACTGACACCATGGCGGCGTCGCGTCTTCCGCTTCCGGACCTGCCGGTCATCGAGGCGCTGCCCGCCCTGCGAAAGGCGCTCGGCGCCGGTTCGAATGCGGTGCTGGTGGCGCCGCCCGGAGCCGGAAAGACGACGCTGGTGCCGCTCGCTTTGCTCGACGAGCCATGGGCGGCGCAAGGCCGCCTCCTCATCCTGGAGCCGCGACGCCTGGCGGCGCGGGCAGCGGCGCGGCGCATGGCGGCGCTGCTTTCCGAGGAGCCGGGCCGGACGGTGGGATACGCCATGCGGATGGAGAGCCGAGTGAGCGCGGCGACACGTATCCTCGTGGTCACCGAGGGCGTGCTGGCGCGGATGATCCTCGACCAGCCGGAGCTGCCGGGGATCGCCGCCGTGCTCCTGGACGAGTTTCACGAGCGCTCCCTGGATGGCGATATCGGACTGGCTTTGGCGCTCGACGTGCAGGGCGCCCTGCGGCCCGATCTCAGGCTTCTCGCAATGTCGGCGACGCTCGACGGGGCAAGGGTGGCGCGGCTCCTCGGCGACGCGCCGGTGATCGAAAGCGCCGGCAGAAGCCATCCCGTCGCCATCCGATACCGCGAGAGGGCGGCCGGCGCGCCCGTCGACGAGGCGGTGGCGGCCGCCGTGCTCGACGCTCTCGCGCAGGAAGAGGGCAGCGTGCTCGCCTTCCTGCCGGGGCAGCGCGAGATCGAGCGCACGGCGCAGCGGCTCGTCGGCCGCACCGATCCCGACGTCGACGTGCTGCCGCTCTATGGGATGCTCGACGGCAAGGCGCAGGACGCGGCCATCCGGCCGGCCGCGGCGGGGCGCCGCAAGGTGGTGCTGGCGACTGCCATAGCGGAGACCTCGATCACCATCGACGGGGTGCGCGTGGTGGTGGATGGCGGGCTCTCCCGGCTGCCGAAATTCGAGCCGGCCACCGGGCTCACGCGGCTGGAGACGGTTCGCGTGTCGCGCGCCTCGGCCGACCAACGCGCCGGCCGCGCCGGCCGCACGGCGCCGGGCGTCGCGCTGCGCCTCTGGCGCGCCGAGCAGACCGCGGCGCTGCCAGCCTTCACGCCGCCGGAGATCCTCGAAGCCGACCTCTCGGGAATGATGCTGGACTGTGCCGCCTTCGGGGTGACAGACCCGTCGACCCTGCGCTTCCTGGATCCGCCGCCCGCACCGGCGCTCGCCGAAGCGCGCGCCCTGCTCCTGTCGCTCGACGCCATCGACGCGGACGGCCGGCCGACCGAAGCCGGGCAAGCCATGCGCCGGCTCGCGCTGCCGGTGCGGCTCGCCCATATGGTGGCCGAGGCGGCCCGGCACGGCAGCGCGGAAGCGGCCAGCGCGCTTGCCGTTCTGGTCACCGAGCGCGGGCTGGGAGGTGACGACCCGGACCTGGAACGGCGGCTGGCCCGGTTTGCCGCCGACCGCTCGCCGCGGGCGACGGCGGCCCGCCAGCTGGCCGCCCGGATCGCCCGGCAGGCTGGCGGCCGGCTGGGTGCCGAGGCGCCTGCCGGTGTCGGCCGCCTGCTGCTTTCGGCCTGGCCGGACCGGGTGGCCAAGGCGCGCGGCGGGCGCGGCCGCTTCCTCCTCGCCAATGGGCGCGGCGCGGAGATCGAGGAGACCGACGCGCTGGCCGGCGCGGCCTTCCTGGTCGTCGCCGACCTGCAGGGCAAGGCGCAGAGTGCGCGCATCGCGGCTGCCGCCGCGGTGGACGAAGCCGACATCCGCGCCGTGCTCGGCAGGCACATCGAGCGCCGGCGGACGACGGCCTTCGATGCGGCGCGCGGCAGCGTCAGGGTGCGGGAGACGGAGCGGCTGGGTGCCATCGTGCTGGCCGAGCGGCTGCTGCCGCCGCCGCGCGGCGCCGAGGCCGACCGCGCCATATTGGAGGCTGTGAGGGAGGAAGGGCTGGGCGTGCTGCCCTGGGGCAGGGAATCGACGGCACTCCGGCACCGCCTCGCCTGGCTGCGTCAGGGGCTGGGCGCGCGATGGCCGGAAATGACCGACGAAGCCCTGGCGACCCGCCTCGACGAGTGGCTGGCGCCGTTCCTTCCTGGAGAAGCTTCGCTGGCGAAGCTCACCGACCGAGCGCTCGCCGACGGGCTGCTGTCGCTGGCGCCGCCGGCGCAGCAACGGCGGATCGCAGCGCTGGCGCCGACGCATTTCGAGGCGCCGTCGGGAAACCGGCTGCCGATCCGCTACGAAGGCGAGACGCCGCTGCTCGCGATCCGCGTCCAGGAGCTGTTCGGGCTCGACGCACATCCGTCGATCGCCGAGGGCACGGTGCCGCTGACGCTGGAGCTGCTGTCGCCGGCCCATCGGCCGATCCAGACCACGCGCGACCTGCCCGGCTTCTGGCGGGGCTCGTGGGCGGAGGTGCGGTCGGCGATGCGCGGCCGGTATCCGAAGCATCCGTGGCCGGAAGATCCGCTGTCGGCAGCCGCGACCAGCCGCGCCAAGCCGCGGACGAAATAGCTTGCCGGCGGGGCCGCCGGGCCTAATCTGGGCCGATGCTCGAACTGCGCACCCCAGACCCGCAAGTCACCCACCGGCTGCGTCTCAACACGCTGATCAAGCTGCGCTGGCTGGCCATCGTCGGGCAGAGCGCGGCGGTGCTGATCGTCGCCTACGGGTTCGAGTTCCCGCTGCCGGTCAGCATCTGCTTCGCGCTGATCGCCATTTCGGCCTGGCTGAACCTCTACCTCGCCTTCCGCTACCCGGCGACGCATCGGCTGCGGCCGTTCGCGGCGCTCGGCATCATGGTGTTCGATGCCTTCCAGCTCGCCGGGCTCCTCTACCTGACCGGCGGGCTGACCAACCCGTTCTCGCTGCTGATGACGGTGCCGGTGGTGGTTTCGGCGACGTCGCTGCCGCTCAGGATGACGATCGGCCTCGGCGCACTGGCCGTGGCGATGGTCACGCTGCTCGTGTTCTTCCACATGCCGCTGCCGTGGTTCGCCGGAGCCGAGCTGCCGATGCCCTTCGTCTACGTGGCGGGGATGTGGGTGGCGGTGGTGTCCAGCATCGCCTTCACCGGGGTCTATGCGTGGCGCGTCGCCGACGAGGCGCGCAAGCTGGCCAACGCGCTCACTGCCACGGAGCTGGTCTTGCAGCGCGAGCAGCATCTTTCGGCGCTCGACGGGCTGGCGGCGGCGGCCGCCCACGAGCTCGGCACGCCGCTCGCCACGATCGCGCTGGTCGCCAAGGAGATGGAACGTGCGCTGGGCGAGGATCCCCGCTGGCACGAGGACGTCACCCTGCTGCGTTCCCAGAGCGAGCGCTGCCGGGAGATCCTGAAACGGCTGACCAGCCTCTCCAGCGAGGGGGAGGAGCACCTGGCGCAGCTTCCCTTCACCTCGCTGATCGAGGAGGTGGTCGCGCCGCACCGCGACTTCGGCATCAGGATCATCTTGGAGCAGGGCGAGCGGGTCGGCGCCGAACCGGTCGGGCGACGCAACCCCGGTGTCATCTACGGCCTCGGCAACCTGGTCGAGAACGCCGTCGACTTCGCGCGCGAAACCGTCACCGTCCGCTGCGGCTGGAACGAGGAGAGCGTGAGCTTCGCGGTCACCGATGACGGCGCCGGATTTCCGCCGGAGGTGATCGACCGCATCGGCGAACCCTACATGTCGACCCGCCAGGGCGCGGAGCCTGGCGGAGGGCTGGGACTGGGCCTGTTCATCGCCAAGACGCTCTTGGAGCGCTCGGGCGCGGCGCTGTCGTTCCGCAACGCCATGGAGCCCGGCATGGGCGCCATGGTGGAGGTGACTTGGCCGCGCGACGCCTTCCGCAACCCGGCCACCGCGGCCGAGCGGCTGTTCGATTACGCCTGACGGCGGCTAGCGCACCCTCGGCGCGGTGGAATCATGCCGGCAAATGGCTATATGATGCACATGACCCATCCCGACACATGGACCCCGCAGATGACCGCCGAAGCCGACAGCGAGCCGAGCGACCTGGGCGAGGACACCAGCCTGCTGATCGTCGACGACGACAAGCCCTTCCTGACGCGCCTGGCGCGCGCCATGGAGGGCCGGGGCTTCCAGGTCGAAACCGCAGAAAGCGTCGAGGAGGCGGTGGGCAAGGCGCGCGAGAAGCCGCCGGCCTTCGCCGTGGTCGACATGCGCCTCGGCGACGGCAACGGGCTGGACGTGGTGAAGGCTATCCGCGAGAAGCGGGCCGATTCGCGCACCATCATCCTCACCGGCTACGGCAATATCGCCACTGCGGTGACGGCCGTGAAGCTCGGGGCGATCGACTATCTCTCCAAGCCGGCCGACGCCGACGACATCTATGCCGCGCTGACGCGGACCGGAGGCGACCGGGCGCCGCCGCCGGAGAACCCGATGTCGGCCGACCGCGTGCGCTGGGAGCACATCCAGCGCGTCTACGAGATGTGCGACCGCAACGTCTCCGAGACGGCGCGACGGCTCAACATGCATCGCCGCACGCTGCAGCGAATCCTGGCGAAGCGCGCGCCGCGTTAGAAAGGCTATTCGCTCTCGCCGGCAAGCGCCGGAACGGCGACGCCGGCGAGCTCGGCGGCGAGCAGCCGGGCCGCCCCGGCCCGGGCGATGCGCAGCATGAGCGCCTTGCGGGTGGCCGGCAGCAGCCGGTGCTCGGGCGCCTCCCGCAGCACCTCGGCGCCCCAGCCGTCCGACAGGATGAAGCCGCACTCCTGAGGGAAGATCTCGGCCGGCACCTCCGGATGGGTGGCGAAGAAGAAGCGGTCGGAATGCAGGCGGTATTCCGGCCATTTGCGGTCGACGCGGAAATCCTCGACCGAGGACTTGATCTCGATGATCCAGATGTCGCCGCTGCGCGTCAGCGCCACGAGGTCGGCGCGGCGGCCGGTCGACAGCGACAGCTCCGGCAGCACATGTGCCCCCATGGCGGACAGAAGCCGCTGGACGCCGCGGCGGATGACCATGGCGCGCTCGGACTGCCGGCCGTCGACGAGAGGATTCCAGGGAATCGGCGAAACGATGGGCATGGGACGACCATGCCACCATTCCGGCGGGGGTTCAAACCGCTGCGCCCGCTTCTCCTGACGGCTGCCGACGCGGCGCGGCCTCGCCGGCGATGTCGTCGAGGATCGGGCACTCCGGCCGGGCGTCGCCGTGGCAGGCATGGACCAGCCTGACGAGGGTGGCGCGCATGGCTTCGAGCTCGCGGATCTTGCCGCCGATGGCCTCGACATGGGCCTCGGCGATCTCGCGCACGTCATGGCTGGCGCGGCCGCGGTCGCCGTAGAGCGCCATCAGCTGTCGGCAGTCGTCAATGGAAAAGCCCAGCCCGCGGGCCCGGCGAAGGAAGGCGAGCCGGTGGATGTCGTCGCCGGAGTAGTCGCGATAGCCGTTGGCCGCGCGGGCCGGGCGGATCAGCCCGATGTCCTCGTAGTAACGGATCGTCTTGGCGGGCAGGCCGGACCGGCGGGCAGCTTGGCCTACATTCATGATCAGCGCTCCTCTGTCGCCTTCCAGATAGGGGTTGCGACCGGCCGCCACAACGGGACAGGCCGGCCGGCGCGCTGTTGCATAAATACCATACTCGGCGTGCCAAGGCACGTCGGACGCCCTCCGAAAGAGGTATCTGCGCTTGGCAAGCAAAAGAAATGAGACTTAAGAGTATTCCCAAAACGGGGTGCGAATCACGCACATCCGAATACTGACAGGGAATGGTCGAACCTGGAATGCGGATGAAGTCCACTGCATTGGCGGCAAGCCTGTGTTTCGCTGCGCTGCTTTCAGCCTGCACCAGCGACGGCACGCTGAAGATGTTCTCCAGCGACTACGGCTCGCGCATGGACGCCGGCTATCATCTGCCGGCCATCCCGATCTACAAGGTCGATCGCAAGTACCACCGCCAGATCATCCGCTATCAGAGCGACGAGAAGCCGGGGACGATCATCGTCGACACCAAGGACAAGTTCCTCTACCTCGTGCTGCCGGACGACAAGGCCGTCCGCTACGGCATCGGCGTCGGCCGCGAGGGCTTCGAGTGGAAGGGCGCGTCGCGGATCGCGATGAAGCGGGAATGGCCGGTCTGGACGCCGCCGGCGGCGATGATCCGGCGGCAGCCGGAGCTCGCCAGGTTCGCCGGCGGAATGGAGCCCGGCATCACCAACGCGCTCGGCGCGCGCGCCCTCTACCTCTACAACAGAGGCGGCGACACCGGCTATCGGCTGCACGGCACACCGGAGTGGTGGTCGATCGGCAAGGCGATGTCGTCGGGCTGCATCCGGCTTCTGAACCAGGACATCATCGACCTCTACAACCGGGCCGAAGTGGGGGCCAAGGTCATCGTGAGGTAGCATTTCAAGCGAGCCGTCTCGGCAACAAAGACGTCGCGAAACAAAAAGCCGGGCTATCAAGCCCGGCTTTTTGTTGCCGTGGGTGTTGCGGAGAGGGCCGCCGTCAGGCGACCTGCTCGACCTGCTGGACCTCGGGAACGAAGTGTCGCAGGAGGTTCTGGATGCCGTGCTTGAGCGTCGCGGTGGAGGACGGGCAACCGGCGCAGGCGCCCTTCATGTGCAGGAAGACGACGCCGTTCTCGTAACCGCGGAAGGTGATGTCGCCGCCGTCCTGCGCCACGGCGGGGCGCACCCGCGTGTCGAGCAGCTCCTTGATCGTGATGACGATCTCCTCGTCGGCCTTGTCGTAGAACTCGCCGCCCTCGTCGGGCGCCGGCGTGTCGTTGGCGGCCATGACCGAACCGCCCGACATGAAGTGCTCCATGACGGCGCCGAGGATCGCCGGCTTCAGATGCTGCCAGTCGGGGCCGTCCTTGGTCACCGTGATGAAGTCGTAGCCGAAGAACACGCCGGTGACGCCGGGAATGGCGAACAGCCGGCCGGCGAGCGGCGATGCGGCGCCGGCGGCCTCGGCATCGCGGAAGTCGGCGGTGCCGCCGGCTGCCATGACCTCGCGGCCCGGCAGGAACTTCAGGGTGGCCGGATTGGGCGTCGCCTCGGTCTGGATGAACATGGTCGGATGCTCCGGCCCGCCGAGCGGGCATTTGTTTGGAATAGTTCTAAATAGTCTCAAGCGTCGGCCACTTCAAGCCAAACGGTGCCCCGACGGGCCGGAGCAGCGGATGTTTTGTGCTCAAGCGAGGCTCTCGATCTCCTCGTCGGAAAGGTTCTGCGGCACGACGGTGACGGGAATCGGGAAGGCGGCGGCCTTGCCGGCGATCGAGGCCACCAAGGGCCCGGGGCCTTCCTTGCCGGCGCCGGCGGCCAGGACGAGGATGGCGATGTCCTGGTCTTCCTCGATGAGCTTGTGGATCTCGTCGGCGGGGGCGCCCTCGCGCACGACCAGCTCCGGCTCGATGCCGACCTCTTCGCGCACCTTGACGGCATAGGTGTCGAGCGCCGCATGGGCCGTGGCCTCGGCCTCCTCGCGCATGATCTTCTCGACGCCCAGCCAGTGCTGGAAGTCGCCCGGCTCGATCACGTAGAGCAGGATCAGGACCCCGTTGGTGCTCTGGGCGCGGCGCGATGCGTATTCGACCGCGCGCTCGCATTCGGGCGTGTCGTCGATGATGGCCAGGAACTTGCGCCGGTGGCCGACTTCCCGGCTAAGTCGCTTGGAGACCATGGTCTGCTCCTGGCAGTGGGAAAGAGATGCGGCAATCTGCCACCCCGCACGGCCGCCGGCAAGCGGGCGCGTCCCGGGCGGACCGGTCAGTCGTCGAGCAGCCCGACGATGGCGCGAACCTGCTTCATGGTGGCCTCGGCCAGGGTGCTCGCCCGTTCGCCGCCCTCCCGCAGCACGCCGTCGACATAGGCCGGGTCGGCGGCGATGCGGCGCATCTCGCCGGCGATCGGCGCCAGGCGGGCGACGGCGAGGTCGGCCAGCGCCGGCTTGAAGTCGGAGAAAGGCCGGCCGCCGAAATCTGCCAGCACCGCTTCCTTGTCCGTTTCGGAGAGCGCCGCGTAGAGCACGACCAGGTTCTCGGCCTCCGGCCGGTCGCGCAACCCCTCCGCCTCGGAGGGCAGCGGCGCCGGATCGGTCTTGGCCTTCCTGATCTTGCGGGCAATGGTGTCGGCGTCGTCGGTGAGGTTGATGCGCGACAGGTCGGAGGGGTCCGACTTCGACATCTTCTTCAGGCCGTCGCGCAGCGACATGACGCGCGGCGCCGGGCCTTCGATCAGCGGCTCGGTCAGCGGGAAGAAGCCGCTCACCGTCTCGTCGCCGACCTGCATCGGGACGCCGACGCCGAGCTCGGCGATGCGGGCCGAGAAGTCGTTGTTGAACTTCTGCGCGATGTCGCGGGTGAGCTCCAGATGCTGCTTCTGGTCGTCGCCCACCGGCACGTGGGTGGCCCGGTAGACGAGGATGTCGGCGGCCATCAGCGCGGGATAGGCGAACAGGCCGACCGAGGCGTTCTCGCGGTCCTTGCCGGCCTTCTCCTTGAACTGCGTCATGCGCGAGAGCCAGCCCATGCGGGCGACACAGTTGAAGATCCAGGCAAGCTCGGCGTGCTGGACGACCCGGCTCTGGTTGAAGACGATGTTGCGCTTCGGGTCGATGCCGGCGGCCAGGAAGGCTGCCGTCACCTCGCGCGTCGCCTTGATGAGCTCGACGGGATCCTGCCAGGTGGTGATGGCGTGCTGGTCGACGACGCAATAGATGCAATCGTGGCTGGCCTGCAGTTGCGCAAAGCGGCGGATGGCGCCGAGATAATTGCCGAGATGCAGATTGCCGGTCGGCTGAACGCCCGAAAAGACGAGCGGTTTGAAGGCGGTCATTTGAATTCCTCGTGGCTTGTGGAGGGCCGTTTCGCGCGCGGCGAAAATCGAGCCGGGCTTATGGCGGAAAACGCCGACTGGATCAAGAGCAGGTGCAGGCACGAAATCCCGCATGGCACGGCCGACAGCGCGCCGCTCGATATCGGATGGCAAGCGGTCAGTCGGAAGCGGGAAGGTCGGGATCCGGCCGCGCCGCGCCGCGCCTGACGCTCCTGCGGATCATGCCGAAATCGGCGCCGCCGATGGCGAAGGCCACGGCAAAGTAGATGACGGCGGCGACCGCGGAGAGTGCTGCCAGCGTGGCCGCCTGGGTGTAGAGCGGCGAAGCCGAGGCGAGCGCGTCGGCAAACCAGCGGATGGCGAAGTGGAGAAATCCGCCCATCAATGCGGCTGCGACCAGCAGGCGCGGAATCCTGGTCATCAGTCCGACATCCCTGCCCCACTGGCCGCGCCGGATCAGCACGCCGAGCAGCAGCGAGGCATTGACCCAGCCGGCGATCGCCGAGGCGGT
>JBEVJK010000106.1:0-2637 GCA_040510195.1 Mesorhizobium sp.
TGACGGCGCCAATTCTATTTGAATCTTCCGCAATTCGGGACGGACCCACCATGGCCTCGCGCGCCCAGAGATCCACCGTCAACGAATGGTGGTGGACCGTCGATCGTCTTCTGCTGGTCGCGCTGTTTGCGCTGATGCTGATCGGCGTCGTGCTTCTGCTTGCCGCAAGTCCGGCGGTCGCCGAGCGCATCGGCATCGACAACATGTTCCACTTCGTCAACCGACAGGCGATGTTCATCGTGCCGGCGGTCGTGGTGATGATCGGCGTGTCGTTCCTGTCGCCGCACGCGATCCGGCGGACGGCACTGATCGTCTTTGCCCTGTCCGTCATCCTCGTCGTCGCGACGCTGCTGTTCGGGGCCGAGGTGAAGGGCTCGCGGCGCTGGATCTTCGGCATCCAGCCCTCGGAGTTCCTGAAGCCCTCCTTCGTCGTGCTCGCCGCCTGGCTGTTCTCGGAGAGCGCCAAGCGGCCGGACGTGCCGGGCAACATCCTCGCCGTTCTGCTCCTGGCCTCGTCGGTGACGCTGCTCATCCTCCAGCCCGATTTCGGCCAGACCATGCTGATCTCCTTCGTCTGGGCAGCATTGTTCTTCATGGCCGGCCTGCACTGGTTCTGGGTCATCGGCCTCGGCGGCGTCGGCTTCTCCGGCATCGTCGCGGCGTATTTCCTCATCCCGCACGTCACCGGGCGCATCGATCGCTTCCTCAATCCGGAGGGCAGCGACACCTTCCAGGTCGATACGGCGATGGAGAGCTTCTTGGGCGGCGGCTGGCTCGGCAAGGGGCCGGGGGAGGGCACGGTGAAGCGCATTTTGCCGGACAGCCATACCGACTTCATCATGGCGGTGACGGCGGAGGAGTTCGGCATCCTGTTCTGCATGCTCCTGGTGCTGCTCTTTGCCTTCGTCGTGCTGCGGGGCCTGTGGCACGCCCACAAGCTCGACGATCCCTTCTGCCGCTTCGCGACGGCCGGGCTGATCCTGCTCTTCGGCCTGCAATCGACCATCAACCTCATGGTCAACCTGCACATGATGCCGGCCAAGGGCATGACGCTGCCCTTCATCTCCTATGGCGGCTCGTCGCTGATCGCCGTCGCCTATGCCATGGGCATGGTGCTGGCGTTGACCCGCCGGCGGCCGCGCTCCGACGTCATCGCCCGCACCTGGAGCTTCCGCGACAGGGCCGCGTCGCTCGGCGCAGAGCCGGCCTGACATGGCTCTTGTGCTCCTGTGCGCCGGCGGGACCGGCGGCCATCTGTTTCCCGCCGAGGCGCTGGCGGTCGTGTTGCGTCGCCGCGGCCATGAGGTGGACCTTGCCACCGACGAGCGTGGCGCGCCCTTCGCCAAGGGTTTTCCGGCCCGCCAGGTGCATGCCATCCCGTCGGAGACGGTGCGCTCCCGCTCGCCCTTGTCGATGCTACGGACGGGCTGGAAGCTTTCGACGGGCGTGCTCGCCGCCTTCGCCATGCTCGGCCGGGCCAAGCCCGCCGTCGTCGTCGGCTTCGGCGGCTACCCGACGGTGCCGCCGCTCCTCGCCGCCGCCTGGCGTCGCATCCCAACCGTGATCCACGAGCAGAACGCCGTGTTCGGCCGGGCCAACCGGATGCTGGCGACGCGGGTGACGCGCATCGCCACCGGCTTTCCGGATGTGAAGCTCGTCGAGTCCGCCGTGCGCTCGAAGCTGGTCCACACCGGCAATCCGGTGCGCCCTGTGGTGCTGGAGGCGGCGCGGACGCCATTTCCGCCGATCGGCGAGACGCTGAACCTGCTCGTCTTCGGCGGCAGCCAGGGGGCGCGCGTGATGTCCGACATCGTGCCGCCCGCCATCGCCAAGCTCGACGAGAGCCTGAGGGAGCGCCTTGCCATCGTGCAGCAGGCGCGCGAGGAGGATCTCGACCGTGTCCGCCGGGCCTATGCGGCGTGCGATGTCAGCGTCGAGCTGTCGCCGTTCTTCGGCGACCTGCCGGCCCGCATCGCCGCGGCCCATCTCGTCGTCGCCCGCGGCGGTGCCTCGACCGTGGCGGAGCTCGCGGTCATCGGCCGCCCGTCGATCCTGGTGCCCTTGCCCGGCTCGCTCGACCAGGACCAGGCGGCGAATGCCAAGGCACTGGCGCAGACCGGCGGGGCCAAGGTGGTGATGCAGCCGGACTTCACGCCCGACAATCTCGCCGTCGACCTCACCGCGCTGCTCGGCGATCCGGGCGGGCTCGTCCGCGGCGGCGAGGCGGCGAAGCGCGCCGGCACGGCGGATGCGGCCGAGCGTCTCGCCGACCTGGTCATCGGCCTCATCCGCTGAGCGGTTCCCTCCGCTCGCCTCTTCCGCTATTGACCCGCCGTCGTCACCACGGAACCCCGCCATGAAGCTGCCGCGCGAGATCGGCCCCATCCATTTCGTCGGCATCGGCGGCATCGGCATGTCCGGCATCGCCGAGGTGCTGGTCAATCTCGGCTATACGGTGCAAGGCTCGGACGCAGCCGACAATTACAACGTCAAGCGGCTGCGCGACAAAGGCGTCAGGACCTTCATCGGCCATGCGGCCGAGAATGTCGGCGCAGCCGAGGTGGTCGTCGTCTCGACCGCCATCAAGCGCGACAATCCCGAGCTCCTGGCGGCGCGCGAGCGGCGGCTGCCGGTGGT